>NZ_JBCHWG010000020.1:0-773 GCF_059801165.1 Cedecea sp. Ae19-4
AGGGCACTGTTGCAAATATCGCAGCGTTGATACACTTTGCTGCCATTATCACCAGTGACGATAATCATGAATGTATTCAAGGGCCGGCATTTTAGTCGTGACATTATTCTGTGGGCGGTTCGCTGGTATTGTAAATACGGTATCAGCTACCGCGAACTACAGGAGATGCTGACCGAACGCGGTGTCAGCGTTGACCACACCACGCTTTACCGCTGGGTTCAGCGGTATGCCCCTGAAATGGAGAAACGTCTCCGCTGGTACTGGCGTCAGCCTTCCGGATTTAGCTCATGGCATCTGGATGAAACTTATATCAAAGTTAACGGCAAATGGGCTTATCTGTACCGCGCAGTCGACAGCAGAGGCTGTACTATTGATTTTTATCTCTCCTCACGCCGAAACAGTAAAGCCGCCTACCGCTTTATGGGGAAACTCCTGAATAATACGAAGCGCTTGCAAATTCCACGGCTGATTAATACCGATAAAGCACCGACATACGGGCGGGCACTGGCGTTGCTGAAGCACGAAGGAAAATGTCCGCCGGATGTGGAGCACCGACAGAGAAAGTACCGGAACAACGTGATTGAGTGCGATCACGGCAAGCTGAAACGGATAATCAATGCCACGCTGGGATTTAAATCCATGAATACGGCTTACGCCACGATTAAGGGCATTGAAGTAATGCGTGCACTGCGCAAAGGTCAGGCCGAATCATTTTACTTTGGTCATCCCCTGGGCGAGATGCGTCTGGTGAGCAGAGTTTTTGAAATTTAGGC
>NZ_JBCHWG010000021.1:0-644 GCF_059801165.1 Cedecea sp. Ae19-4
GACATGGTAGACACTTACAACTAAGGCATAAGAACCCGTTTATGGAGCCGCTTATGCCGTGGGATGCGAGAGATACCATGTCATTACGTTCTGAGTTTGTTCTGCTCGCCTCGCAGGACGGGGCGAACATTCGTCTTCTGTGCCGTCGCTATGGCATTTCTCCTGCCACTGGCTACAAGTGGCTTCATCGCTGGTTACAGGACGGCACTGCCGGTCTTGCTGACCGTTCACGTGCACCACACTTTTCCCCCGCAAGAACCGACGACAGCATTACCGACCTGCTGCGGATGGCACATGCCACACATCCACGCTGGGGTGCCCGCAAGATTAAGGGCTGGCTTGAAGACCACGGGCATCAGTTGCCCGCCTTCAGTACCGTTCATAAGCTGATGGCCCGTCACGGTCTGCTGCCCGGTGTTCCTCCCGGCATCCCGGCTACCGGCCGCTATGAACACAGTGCGCCTAACCAGCTCTGGCAGATGGATTTTAAGGGCCACTTTTCCTTTGCCGGTGGCCGCAGCCATCCGCTGACGCTGCTGGACGACCATTCCCGCTTTTCACTCTGTCTGGCTCACTGTACCGATGAACGCCGTGTCACCGTGCAGACCCAACTGATTAATGTCTTTGAACGCTATGGCCTGCCG
>NZ_JBCHWG010000022.1:0-617 GCF_059801165.1 Cedecea sp. Ae19-4
CCAAAATAAAATGATTCTGCCTGACCTTTCCGTAGCGCACGCATCACTTCAATCCCTTTGATTGTGGCGGAGGCCGTCTTCATTGATTTGAAGCCCAGCGTGGCGTTGATTATCCGCTTCAGTTTGCCATGATCGCACTCGATTATATTATTCCGGTACTTTATCTGCCGGTGCTGCACATGCTGCGGACATTTACCTTCCCGCTTCAGCAATGCCAGCGCCCGCCCATACGTCGGGGATTTATCTGTGTTGATCAACCCTGGAATTTGCAGACGCTTCGTATTATTCAGAAGTTTACCCATAAAGCGATATGCGGCTTTGGTGTTACGACGTGAATACAGGTAAAAGTCAATGGTGCAGCCCCTGCTGTCAACGGCGCGGTACAGATATGCCCAGCGTCCGTTGACCTTCACGTAGGTTTCATCGAGATGCCATGAGCCAAAACCGGAAGGCTGCCGCCAGTACCAGCGCAGCCGCTTTTCCATCTCAGGTGCATAACGCTGAACCCAGCGATAAATCGTGGTGTGGTCGACATTTACCCCTCGCTCAGCCAGCATCTCCTGCAGCTCACGATAACTGATGCCATATTTGCAGTACCAGCGGACGGCCCACAGGAT
>NZ_JBCHWG010000023.1:0-589 GCF_059801165.1 Cedecea sp. Ae19-4
TGTACAGTCCGGGGACATGGTAGACAGGTGTTCGCAGACATGGTGAACACTTTTTAACATCCTTTACCCATGGTGATCGACTTATTCTTCAGGTCGATCACCCCCACTTTCGTGCTGTACCACCACACTTCATAACACCCGTCTTCCATCGTCTCTTTCAGTCCCACATATTCTCCTCTGAACGCTTTACCTGCCTTCAGACTGCTGCCCCTGAAGCTCAGCTTTCCGCTGATATCTACCTTCCGTACCTCCACTCCCTCATCGTATTCCGGTGGCTTAACGTCTGCACTGTACTGCCGGGACGATGGCTGATATCGCGAAGCCGGTGCCTTCATCGCGAGGGCCTCGTGGGGCCGCTCCAGGTTATACACCGTCCGCCAGTGATCGAAGGCCCGTTGCAACTGCTGGCTGTCCGTAAACCACTGGCCCTGCAGCACTTCCGCCTTCAGACTGCGGTGAAAACGCTCCAGCTTGCCCTGTGTCTGTGGGTGGTAAGGCCGGGAATGGCTCACCCGGATACTCTGGCGCATCAGCCACAGTTCCAGTGCTGTCCAGGTCCCGGTGGTATCTCCCCACGGCGCACCGTTAT
>NZ_JBCHWG010000024.1:0-321 GCF_059801165.1 Cedecea sp. Ae19-4
CTACGCCATCACGGCGGGCGATGCGGCCCGGGCGAACTCCACCATCACGCGTGACAGCGACAGCTATACCTCAGGCAGCGACATCACCGTGACGGTGACGCTGAAGGACGGCAGCACCACGCCGGCCCCGGTGAGCGGACTCAGCAGCGACACGCTGGCGGGCATGGTCACGGTGGCGAATGCAGAGGCGAAGTCCGGCACGGCATGGACGGAGACGGCGGCAGGCTCCGGGGTGTACACCGGGGTGTATGTGGCCCGGACGGTGGGTACCGGACTGGCGGCAACCCTGACGGTGAAGGACGGCAGCAAAAGCTCGGCCAC
>NZ_JBCHWG010000003.1:0-652333 GCF_059801165.1 Cedecea sp. Ae19-4
CCCCCCCCCCCCCCCCCCCCCCCCCCCCCCCCCCCCCCCCCCCCCCCCGATTTCACGTGGATAAGTGCCGCTATCGACAGTGTTGTGCACCGTTCCGGCCAGATAGGTTCCTATCCACATAGCTGACAGGTTGGCGAACACTCCAAAAAAGAAAAACACCGGCACCTCAACGCTTTGCACGGGAATCTCCGGGGTATGTAGGGGGGCCGATTTCACAATACGTTTGCCGGACACCTCAAAGGGTTAGCACTACTTGGTTGGCCCGCCCTTGTAAGGAATCGGCGGCGGGGAACCGACCAGCAGCACGCCACCCGTGACCTGTTTCACCTTGGCTTGCGGATAGACGGCCAGCACCTTCTTGAGGGCGGGAACAAACTTCTTCTTGAAGTCCTTGTTGGCATTCTTGCCGGTGTATTCCTGCGCGAACTGCTCGCGTAGCGACTTCCAGTGCAGAATAACGCCCCTGCCCTCGATGCGGTGCAGCCGGTGGGCCAGCCACGCGTAGACGTCGAGCGCCAGCGCGGAGCCTTTCAGAGCCATCAAGGCGCGGTTATCGAGCGGCACGGCGCTGTCGATCAGCGAGTTGAAATATCCTTCGGACAACACCATCGTGCCCGGCCACAGCGCCCGTTGCTTGTTGTCCCGGTTCGCTATCCATGCGTCGAACTGCTCGACCGGCTGGCCGTTGTAGGTGCGGCCCTTGAAGCCGAGTTGCAGGCGGCAAGCGGCCAGTGCGTGCATCTGTTGACGCAGGGTGGAATAGCGGCGGCCGTCATCGTCCATTCCCATCAACCGCAAGAACTCGGCCGCGCTGTCGCCTATTCTGATTTCGCGCTCCTTGTTGCGCACGGCAAAGGTAGACACCCACGCCAGCGCAAGCCGGGGCATGACACCATAGGGGATCGGTTGCAGCACCGGCCCGTTGCCTTCGTCCAGATAACCGGCCTGCACGTTCACCCACGCGGCCCCGGACTGGCGCATGAACTCGCGTCCCTCGACCTTGGCGCGGGGCAGCCCCACTTGGCACAGCACGGTATGGGTAAAGACTATGTCCGCAGGCGGGAAAGACGCAATGTCGGCCGCTACGTTAAGCAGCTTGCCGATCTGTGGCGCGACGATGTTAGCAGCGGCCGTAGTGTTCTCACCATTCCGCCTCCTGATACTTTCGATGCGTTCCAGCAGTCCGCCAGAGTCACCTATTACAGCGCCTATCGGCTTGAGACCGCTATTTCGGCTACTCATGTGGGCGGCCCCGCCGATGCCGCGTGAAGTCCAGTGCGGGCGGTTGACCCCTGAACGCAGCCCGTAAGTCAGTCACCACAATTCAGGCCCCCATTCCGGGGCGGCGAGCCTGGATGCCTGACGACTTACGTTCTTCAATCCATTCCTCGACGTCGGCCAATTCCCACACAACATTTCGACTGGTGAGCGCGATGCGGCGGGGGAATTCTCCTCGTTGCTCAAGGTTGTAAATCGTGCGCTCACACAATGGGATCATCGCCAGCAGCGTCTTCTTGTTGATGAGCGTCTTGCTCCTCGTTGCTTGCATGTTTCGGCCTCACTCAGTCACTTTCAAATCTGTGCCTGATCGTGCCTGTCAAATTAGATTGCTTCGATAGAATAGTTGGCTAAAATGGTTGACATGAAAAATAGATCAATCATCACCGTCTGGGAGGGATGCGCCCCCACAGTCTCGGACGCCATCGGACGGTTTCAGGAGCGCTGCCAGCCCTACTCGGAATCAGCGAAGCGTTACCCAATTGCGCGACTGATAGAGGAACTCATTGACCCGGCTGTAGCCGCATATTCAGCAACACTTCCCTCGCGCTATCTTGGGTACATACCCGGAGCAGGAACGGGCGTCCCCTTTAGCGAGATCATGAAACTGGTGGGGACAGACGCGATGGTTCGATTACAGCGTCAGTTGCTACGAGCGTTTGTCCTGACAGAGGACAAACAGTCCGAAAGAGACCAACGATTTATCGCAACGCTCGAAACGATGATGGAGTTGGTTTGGGCAAGTAAGCGCAAACAACCGAAAAAAAGAGACGTGCGCGGACTGAATCATCAACGCGTACAAAGCTACTGTAGATTTTGCGGCAATCTTGCTGAGTTCGCTTCGTTCGCAGAGGGGAAGGGTAAGCGTGGGGCAGATGATCAACTACGACTGAGCAACCTGTACTGTGCGACTCACCGCCCCTTGTTGCCGGATGGCAAAACGTGGAATCCAGCATACAGCAAGGCGAAACGATCCGTGGCGCAGTTCGATCTCGAACTAAGAAGGCTCAGCCTTCAATCCGCGAATCTCCGAACGCCTTTGGCAAAATCCGACGATCCACTGATAGACAGCTACATCTATCACTATGTCCGCAAATACGGCCTTCAACCAGCTGACGAAGCAGAATTGCGCCATCACGCAAGGCGGATGGCAGACATGAAATTCACGGATCAGAAAAAGCGAATAGTGATGCTTCAGCGATATGGCGTAAGTCAGTCTGAGATTTCTAGAATGCTGCGCGTCAGTCGCCAAGCCGTATCAAAGGCTCTTAGCTCCATCCCCGACCCGTTCCGCGAACTTCCGACGTGTAGCGGCTTCCCATCCTATTTCCTACGTCAACTGAAATAACCAATAAACATCACATTGAGATCACTCTATCGGCCCGCGTTTCCTGAGCGTCCACTCGTCTATCATGTCCGCCCAATCTTGGAGCATCGCCCGGCGCTGATCTCGGTACTCGGCCTTGTTGTAGACGGCGCGAACGCCCTTCTGTTCGTGCGCGAGGCACTTCTCAATCCAATCAGTGTTATAGCCCGCCTCATGCAGCAGCGTGCTGGCCGTACGCCGCAAGTCGTGCGGTCCGAACTTGCCAAGCGACTGCCCTTCTTTCTGCGCCAGACGATAGGTCAGCGTGAGCACCTGATTGAGCGTGGCGCTGCTCATCGGCAAATCCGAGTCATAGCGCGATGGCAGAACGTACTCCGAGCCGCCCGCGAACGTTTTCAGGGCTATGAAAATGTCCAGCGTCTGCCTCGACAGGAACACCAGATGGGGATTGCGGCGCTTCATCCGCTCCTTGGGGATTGTCCAGAGCGCGTCGGTGAAATTGATTTCGCTCCACGTTGCGTTGGTCAGTTCGCTCTTGCGTACCATCGTCAGCAACAGCAGCTTGGCGGCCGCACGGATCGAAGGTGTGGTGCCGATGCGCTCCATGTACTGGTACATCAAGGCGATTTCATCGGGCGTCAGCGCTCGATCTCGCGGCTCGAACTTGGCGATGGTCGAGGGGCGCACCAAATCGGCCGGGTTTTCGACCTTCTGGCCGCGTTCGATGGCCCACCGAAAGACCTGCATCACGATTTCGCGGCAAAGCACGGCCGTTGCCGGTGCCCCGCGCTCCACGATGGCATCAGCCAGCGCCCGTAAATCTTCATGGGTGATTTCTGTCAGTTTCTGGTTGCCGAACTTCGGCTTAAGCTCGCGCTCGAACGTGGCTCGACGCATATCGCGAGTCTTTTCTGCCATCTGATAGCCGCGCAGCCACTTCTCGGCCCACGCGCCGAATGTCTCGGCATCCTTGACGCGTGCTTTGTCCCGCGCCTTCTCCTTGGCTGGAGATTTCCCTGCGGCGATCATCTTCTTGGCTTCACCCAGCCGTTCGCGTGCTTCCGCTAGCGTGATCCCTCCGACACCGTAGCGGCCGAAGGTGATTGTCTCCTGCCTGCCGTGGATCGAGTAGTTGTAGCGGAATGAAATCGAACCCGCTGGCGTGATGGCCACGTAGAGGCCGTCACGGTCATTCACTTTGTAGAGTTTGTCCTTTGGCTTGAGGTTGCGCAGCTTGGTATCAGTCAGCATGGTCGGGTTCGGTTTCCTTTCAAAAATACCATGCTCAAAAAGCCCCACAAATCCTCAAAAAATTTCTTTAAGGACAATGCGTTACCTAAATTCAATACCATGAACCCCCCATCAGAGGCGGCATGGTATCGAGTACCGAACATGGCATCGGGTTCAAATCGTACCATCTACCATGCCATAGAAACGGGGTGCTTGGCGATGCGAAAATTTGCCAGACAGTGCTATGCCAAGAACGAAATAAGCCCGCAATTACGCGGGCTTATGGGTGTTTTAATGCTCTTTGGTGCCGGTCTATACCGGACGTGGGATCATTCCCACTCAATCGTCGCCGGCGGCTTGCCGGAGATATCGTAAACCACGCGGGAGATGCCGTTCACTTCGTTGATGATGCGGTTGGACACGCGGCCGAGGAAGTCATACGGCAGGTGCGCCCAGTGTGCGGTCATGAAGTCGATGGTTTCTACCGCACGCAGGGAAACAACCCAGTCGTACTTGCGGCCATCGCCCATTACGCCCACGGAACGGACCGGCAGGAACACGGTGAACGCCTGGCTCACTTTGTTGTACAGGTCGGCTTTGTGCAGCTCTTCGATGAAGATAGCGTCGGCGCGGCGCAGCAGGTCGCAGTACTCTTTCTTCACTTCGCCCAGCACGCGAACGCCAAGGCCTGGGCCTGGGAACGGGTGGCGGTAAAGCATGTCGTACGGCAGGCCCAGCTCGAGACCGATCTTACGCACTTCGTCTTTGAACAGCTCGCGCAGCGGCTCAACCAGGCCCATCTTCATCTCTTTCGGCAGGCCGCCCACGTTGTGGTGAGATTTGATGACGTGTGCTTTCCCGGTCGCGGAGGCCGCAGACTCGATAACGTCAGGGTAGATGGTGCCCTGCGCCAGCCATTTAACGTCTTCCAGCTTCAGCGCTTCTTCGTCGAACACTTCCACGAACACGCGGCCGATTATCTTACGCTTGGCTTCCGGGTCGTTTTCGCCCGCCAGCGCGCTCAGGAAGCGGTTTTCGCCTTCAACGTGAACGATGTTCAGGCCGAAGTGGTCGCCGAACATGTCCATCACCTGCTGGGCTTCGTTCAGGCGCAGCAGGCCGTTGTCCACGAACACGCAGGTCAGGTTTTTGCCGATGGCGCGGTGCAGCAGCATCGCGGTCACGGAGGAGTCAACGCCGCCGGACAGGCCGAGGATAACCTTGTCATCACCCACCTGCTCGCGGATGCGAACGATAGCATCTTCGATGATTTTTGCCGGGGTCCACAGCGCTTCACAGCCGCAGATTTCCAGCACAAAACGCTCCAGCAGACGCTGGCCCTGACGGGTGTGGGTCACTTCCGGGTGGAACTGCACGCCGTAGAAGCGTTTTTCTTCGTTGGCCATAATGGCAAACGGGCAGGTTTCGGTGCTGGCAACGGTCACGAAGTCAGACGGGATGGCGGTGACTTTGTCGCCGTGGCTCATCCAGACGTCCAGCAGCGGTTGACCGGCTGCGCTCAGGGAGTCTTCGATGCCGCGAACCAGCGCGCTGTCGGTTTTCACTTCTACCTGCGCGTAGCCGAATTCACGCTCGGTAGAGCTTTCAACGTGGCCGCCCAGCTGCATGGCCATGGTCTGCATGCCGTAGCAAACGCCGAACACCGGCACACCGGCTTCGAACACGTACTCAGGTGCACGCGGGCTGTTTGCTTCGGTAGTGCTTTCCGGGCCGCCGGAAAGGATGATGCCGCTTGGGTTGAACTCACGAATTTGAGCTTCGGTAACATCCCAGGCCCACAGTTCGCAGTAAACGCCCAGCTCACGGACGCGGCGCGCCACCAGCTGAGTGTACTGAGAGCCGAAGTCGAGGATCAAAATGCGATGTTTATGAATGTTTTCCGTCATTGACGTTAATTCCGAGGCAAGTGATACAAAACAAAAACACCCGGCATAAAGCCGGGTGCATAAAGATTAAGAACCCATACGGTAGTTCGGGGACTCTTTGGTGATCGTCACGTCATGAACGTGGCTTTCCTGGATGCCCGCGCCGCTGATACGTACGAATTCTGCTTTGGTGCGCAGCAGGTCGATAGTACCACAGCCGGTCAGGCCCATGCAGGAACGCAGGCCGCCCATCTGCTGGTGAACGATCTCTTTCAGACGGCCTTTGTACGCTACGCGACCTTCGATACCTTCCGGCACCAGTTTGTCTGCAGCGTTGTCGGTCTGGAAGTAACGGTCAGAAGAGCCTTTGGACATCGCGCCCAGAGAACCCATGCCGCGGTAGGATTTGAACGCACGGCCCTGGTACAGTTCGATTTCGCCCGGAGACTCTTCGGTACCTGCCAGCATACCGCCAACCATTACGGCAGCTGCGCCAGCGGCGATGGCTTTCGCGATGTCACCGGAGAAGCGGATACCGCCGTCAGCGATAACCGGAATACCGGTGCCTTCCAGCGCTTCAACCGCGTCAGCCACGGCGGTGATCTGCGGTACACCTACGCCGGTAACAATACGAGTGGTACAGATGGAGCCAGGACCGATCCCAACCTTCACCGCGCTACAGCCAGCTTCGGCCAGGGCGCGAGCACCAGCGGCGGTTGCTACGTTACCGCCGATGATTTGCAGGTCAGGATATTTAGCACGGGTTTCACGAATACGTTGCAGAACGCCTTCGGAGTGGCCGTGAGAGGAGTCAATCAGCAGAATATCAACGCCAGCAGCGACCAGCGCGTCAACGCGCTCTTCGTTGCCTGCGCCTGCGCCAACCGCAGCCCCAACGCGCAGACGGCCCTGCTCATCTTTACAGGCGTTAGGTTTACGCTCTGCTTTCTGGAAGTCTTTTACGGTGATCATGCCGCGCAGGTGGAAGCCAGCGTCTACAACCAGCGCTTTCTCAACGCGTTTTTCGTGCATTTTAGACAGCACGACGTCGCGCGCTTCGCCCTCTTTCACGGTAACCAGACGCTCTTTCGGGGTCATGTACACGCTAACTGGCTGGGCCAGGTCGGTCACAAAGCGCACGTCACGACCGGTGATGATACCCACCAGCTCGTTGTCTTCGGTGACGACCGGGTAGCCGGCAAAGCCGTTACGCTCGGTTAATTCTTTCACTTCACGCAGGGTGGTGGTTGGCAGCACGGTTTGCGGGTCAGTAACCACGCCACTTTCGTGTTTCTTCACGCGCTTAACTTCTTCAGCCTGGCGCTCAATGGACATGTTTTTGTGAATGAAACCAAGGCCACCTTCCTGCGCCAGAGCGATAGCCAGACGCGCTTCCGTCACGGTATCCATCGCTGCGGACAGCATAGGGATATTCAGACGAATAGTTTTGGTCAGCTGAGTGCTGAGGTCGGCCGTGTTCGGCAGAACGGTGGAATGAGCGGGAACGAGGAGAACGTCGTCAAACGTCAGTGCTTCTTTAGCGATACGTAGCATGGCAATATCTCAACCTGGGGGTGAATGAGAACAGATAAAATATTGCCGCGGCATTATACAGAGCGTAAGCGATTGCATCCACACTTTTTTCGCAAAACTCCTTGCTAATAGCGAAACGGAAGGTAGTATCGACCTAATAACCTGCTGATTTAGAATTTGATCCAGCTCACATGTCGACACAAAATTCCCCCTCAATTTTTACCGTTTCTCGCCTGAATCAGACGGTGCGTTTGCTGCTTGAGCAGGAAATGGGGCAGGTCTGGATCAGCGGTGAAATCTCTAACTTAAGCCAGCCTTCATCGGGCCACTGGTACTTCACGCTAAAGGACGATACCGCCCAGGTGCGCTGCGCGATGTTCCGCAACAGCAACCGCCGCGTGACCTTCCGCCCGCAGCACGGCCAGCAGGTGTTAGTGCGCGCTAACATCACGCTTTACGAACCGCGCGGCGACTACCAGATCATTGTCGAAAGCATGCAGCCCGCCGGTGAAGGGCTGTTGCAGCAGCAGTACGAGCAGTTGAAACAGAAGCTGAGCGCCGAAGGGCTTTTCGACCCGTTGCACAAGCAGCCCCTGCCCGCTCCGGCTCGCCAGGTCGGCGTGATTACCTCTAAAACTGGTGCGGCCCTGCATGACGTGCTGCATGTATTACAGCGCCGCGATCCGTCGCTGCCGGCAATCATCTACCCGACCGCCGTTCAGGGCGCAGACGCCCCGCTGCAGATTGTGCGCGCCATTGAGTTAGCCAACCTGCGTAACGAATGTGACGTGCTGATTGTCGGGCGCGGCGGCGGCTCGCTGGAAGACCTGTGGAGCTTTAACGATGAGCGGGTTGCGCGGGCAATTTTCGCAAGCAAGATCCCCGTTGTTAGTGCCGTAGGGCATGAAACTGACGTCACGATCGCCGATTTTGTCGCTGATCTACGTGCGCCGACGCCGTCCGCCGCAGCAGAAATCGTCAGCCGTAATCAGACGGAGTTACTGCGCCAAATCCAGTCCCAGCAGCAGCGTATGGAAATGGCGATGGACTATTACCTCGCCCAGCGCTCACGGCGGTTTACCCAGCTACACCACCGCCTGCAGCAGCAGCATCCTCAGCTACGTTTAGCCCGCCAGCAAACCACGCTTGAGCGCCTGCGCCAGCGTCTGACCGTGGCAATGGACGGCAAAATGCGCCGGGCGAGTCAGCAGCAGCTGCGCCTTAGCCAGCGCCTGAACCAGCAGCAGCCTCAGCCCCGCATTCACCGCGCCCAGTCTCGCTTACAGCAGCTGGAATACCGCCTGTCGCAGTTAGTAAGCGCTCAGCTTAGCCAGACGAAACAACGCTTTGGCACCGCGCTCGCCCAGCTGGAAGCCGTCAGCCCGCTGGCGACGCTCGCGCGCGGCTACAGCGTGACCACCGCCGAAGACGGCAAAGTGCTGAAGAAAACCAAACAGGTGAAGTCTGGGGACACGCTAACCACGCGTCTGGATGATGGCTGGGTCGAGAGTCAGGTCACGGGCATTAAACCGGTGAAAGCACCGCGGAAGCGCAAGCCCGCGGCGAAAAATGAATAGGCCACTCAGAGCGCGGCGGGAATAAATTCCACGCGCTTTTTAGAAATCAGCCCGTGGCCGTTCTGGCAGAAATAATCCACCGCGCCACACGCTTTCAACACCTGCAGCGGCTTATGGCAGTCCGGGCAAAGCGCTTCGAGGCGGAAGTCCTTCCCGCAGGCATCGCAGTGTGCCCCATCGTCCGTTTGTTTCAGTTCGCTTTTACACGCCGGGCAATTCAGTTCCATGTGGTATCTCCATATAGTAAAACGGGAGCTTAATGCTCCCGTCCGAATTACTTACTTTTCTTGATGTGCTTGATGAGACGCTTACGCTTACGCATCTGGTTCGGCGTCAGGGTGTTACGTTTCCCGGCAAACGGGTTTTCCCCTTCCTTGAACTGAATGCGGATTGGCGTCCCCATCACGTCCAGCGATTTGCGGAAGTAGTTCATCAGATAACGCTTGTAGGAGTCCGGCAGGTCTTTTACCTGGTTACCGTGAATCACCACGATTGGCGGGTTATAGCCACCGGCGTGCGCGTATTTCAGCTTAACGCGACGGCCACGCACCAGCGGTGGCTGATGGTCTTCTGCAGCCATGTTCATGATGCGGGTCAGCAGCGCGGTGCTTACGCGACGCGTGGAGCTGTCGTAGGCTTCACGCACGGATTCGAACAGGTTACCTACGCCGCTGCCGTGCAAAGCGGAGATGAAGTGCACACGGGCGAAGTCGATAAAGCCCAGACGGTAGTCCAGCGTCTCTTTTACCTGCTCGCGAACTTCGTTGCTCAGGCCATCCCACTTGTTGACCACGATAACCAGTGAGCGCCCACTATTCAGGATGAAGCCCAGCAGCGAGAGATCCTGATCGGAAATGCCTTCGCGGGCATCGATAACCAGCAGCACAACGTTCGCATCTTCGATCGCTTGCAGAGTTTTGATTACCGAGAATTTTTCTACCGTGTCAGTAATTTTCCCGCGCTTACGCACGCCCGCAGTATCAATCAGCACGAATTCACGCTCGTCACGCTCCATCGGGATATAGATGCTGTCGCGGGTGGTGCCCGGCATGTCATAAACGACAACGCGTTCTTCGCCGAGGATACGGTTAGTTAGCGTAGACTTACCTACGTTAGGACGGCCAACGATAGCGAGCTTGATAGGCAGATCCTGAGGATTGAAGGCTTCTTCTTCCTCTTCTTCCTCAAACTCTTCGTCATCGGACACAATGCCGTTTTTGGCGTTAAACGCGGCCCAGTAGGCTTCGTCCTCGTCCATCTCTGCCGGCTGTTCGCGCGGGTCGATATCGTCCATCCACGGCACCAGAACGTGTTCCAGCAGGCTGGTCACACCGCGGCCATGGGAAGCCGCAATCGGGTGGATTTCGCCGAGGCCCAGAGAGTAGAAGTCAATCACCGCCTGGTCCGGGTCAAGACCGTCGGTCTTGTTCGCTACCAGGAAAGTTGGCTTCTGGCGGGAGCGCAGGTGCTGAGCGATGGCTTCATCGGCAGGCATCAGGCCCGCACGTGCATCCACCATGAACAGCACAACATCCGCCTCTTCAATCGCCAGCAGCGACTGCTCGGCCATGCGCGTTTCCACACCGTCTTCCGTGCCATCGATACCGCCGGTATCAATACAGATAAACTCGCGGCCTTCGACTTCCGCACGACCGTACTTGCGATCGCGAGTCAGCCCCGGAAAATCCGCAACCAGCGCATCGCGGGTACGCGTTAAGCGGTTAAACAGGGTCGATTTACCGACGTTAGGGCGCCCAACAAGCGCGACCACAGGTACCATTATAAAAGCCTCATTACTCAAAATTTATTAATAAAACAGCGTCAATTTTCGGCTGTTTTTAAAAAGCCAAAACGGCTCCCGAACTACGGGAACCGTTTCAAACGTGACGATTATCCGACAAGTTTAGCGTTTGATGGCGTACAGCGTGCCGTCTTTTGCCTGGATAAGCAGTTTGTCGCTGGCAACCACTGGCGTCGTCTGGAAGCCGGAGCTGTCCACTTTCTGCTGGGCAACAAAGCGCCCATCATCGTTGTTGATCCAGTGCATGTAGCCTTCGCTGTCGCCAACGACCAGGTAGCCATTGTACAGCACTGGCGCGGTCAGGTTGCGGTGCAGCAGATCGCTTTGCGTCCACAGCGTTACGCCGCCGTCTACGTTCAGCGCAACAACGCGGTCATTCTGATCCACCAGGTAAATGCGGTTCCCGTCCACGATGAAGTCGTTCACCGAGCCCATCTCACGTTTCCACATGATCTGGCCGGAACGCAGATCCAGCGCCGTCAGGTTGCCGTTGTAAGCCAGAGCATAAACCACGCCATTCACGATAACCGGCGTAGTATCCACGTCGCTCAGGCGGTCAATTTCTGTCGCGCCAGTCGCCTGGGAGATACGCTGCTGCCAGATAAGCTGGCCCTGCTGCATCAGCACGGCGCTTACGCGGCCGTTATCTCCGCCGACAATAGCGGCACCAAAGGCGGTGGCCGGAGCCGATTCACCGCGCAGGGACAGCGCAGGCATATCGAGGTTAACGCTCCATTTTACCGCGCCGTCAGCTTCGTTCAGCGCCTGCAGCATACCGTTGCTGGTATGAATCAGCACCACGCCGTCGCTCACAACCGGGCGAGACAGCGCTTCGCCAGCCACTTTTGCCTGCCAGGCGATGCTGCCGTCGGAGGTGTTCAGGGCGAAGACTTTCGCTTTTTCGGTGCCAACATAAACGTGGCCGCCGTCAACGGTCAGGCCGCCGGACAGCAGAGCAGGAATATTGCTGGAGAAGAAGCCGGTTTTCTCAGAGAGATCGACCTTCCACTCTTCTTTGCCGTCATCCGCATTCAGCGCTTTCACGGTACCGCGACGGTCAGCAGCATAAATGGTGCTGCCCTGCCACGCCGGATGCAGGTTAGAGTAGAAATCACCGATTCCATCACCCACGGACGTGCTCCACGCTTTTGCCGGAGTGAACTGATTTTCCACCGTTGGCAGCGGGGACATTTTAACCACATCTTCTTCGCCGCTGAACAGGGAGCAGCCGCTGAGCAGCGTCAAGGAGAGCAGCCCAGGCACAAATAGTTTACGCAATTGCATCGGGTCCCTCTTAGCTGGACAAATTATTGATTTTCATCTGCATCATTTCACGCAGGGCCGGAGAAGCATTGGTCTGTGAACCTTTGCTCCACGCATCACGAGCGCCCTGCTTATCCCCTTTACTGAGCAGCGCTTCGCCGCGCAGGTCGGCAACCATCGCTACCCAGCCTTCGCCTTTTACGCTATTCAGGGTTTTCAGCGCGGCATCAGCCTGTTTCTGCTGAATCTGAATGCGAGCCAGACGCAGATTGATCAGCGCCTGCATGTTCGCATCTTTGGTGCTGCTAAGGCCGTTTTGCAGCTGCGTTGCCGCTTTATCCAGCTCGTTTTTATCCACGAACTGCTGCGCCAGCTCTAACGCCGCCAGCGCGCCGTAGGTGTTTTTGTTATCAGCGGCAAATTTCTCGACCGCTTCCAGCGTTTGCGGCTGGTCTGCTTTCACCGCGCTGGTCACATTCTGGTAAGCCAGGGAGGCTTCACGCATGGAGTCGTCCTGGTGACCGTTCCAGTAACGCCAGCCCACCAGAGCGCCGATACCCAGCACAACCCCGACTACCAGCGCTTTGCCGTTTTCCGCAAAGAAGCGTTTAACCGCTTCCATCTGATCGTTTTCGTTCTCGTAAACTTCCACGCAGTCCTTCTCCTTAACGAATAATCACCGGGTAATTAACCCAGTAACGCCTGCAGATGGGCGGCAGCGTCGGCTTGCGCGACGTTTTGTTGCTCACCTGTGCGTAAATTCTTAACCACGACTTCGCCTTTAGCGACTTCATCTTCGCCCAGCACCAGTGCAACGCGAGCGCCCCACTTGTCGGCACGAACGAACTGCTTCTTGAAGTTACCGCCGCCGTAGTTAGTCATCAATTTCAGGGCCGGCACCTGGTCACGTAGCTTTTCAGCCAGCAGCATTGCCGCGCCCTGCGTTCCCTGACCTGAAGATATCAGGTACATATCGACAACGGATTCTGCTTTAAATTCAGGATTAATCGCCTGAACCAGTAAAACAAGGCGTTCGAGGCCCATGGCAAAGCCAACCGCTGGCGCCGCGCGCCCGCCAAGCTGCTCCACCAGACCATCGTAGCGGCCACCGGCACACACGGTACCCTGAGAGCCCAGGCTATTGGTCACCCACTCAAACACGGTGCGGTTGTAGTAATCCAGGCCGCGAACCAGGCGCTGGTTAACGGTGTAAGCAATGCCTGCCGCATCCAGGAACTGGCACAGACCGGCGAAATGCTCGCGGGACTGTTCATCCAGGTAATCGCCCAGCTGAGGCGCGTCGTTCAGCAGAGCCTGAACGTCCTGATTTTTGGAGTCCAGCACGCGCAGCGGGTTGCTGTACATGCGGCGTTTGCAGTCTTCGTCCAGCTTCTCTTTATGCTGTTCCAGGAAAGCAACCAGCGCATCACGGTAGTTAGCGCGCGCTTCCAGAGAACCGATGGAGTTCAGCTCCAGGCTGACGTGCTGGTCAATACCCAGCGCGCGCCACCAGCGAGCGGTCAGCATGATAAGCTCGGCGTCGATATCCGGACCGTTCAGGCCAAACACTTCCACACCCAGCTGATTAAACTGGCGGTAACGCCCTTTCTGAGGCCGTTCGTGGCGGAACATCGGCCCGATGTACCACAAACGCTGTTCCTGATTGTACAGAAGACCATGTTCGATACCGGCACGCACGCAGCCCGCGGTGCCCTCAGGACGCAGGGTCAGGCTGTCGCCGTTGCGATCCTCAAAGGTATACATCTCTTTTTCAACCACGTCGGTGACTTCACCGATAGCGCGTTTGAATAACGGGGTCTGCTCTACAATCGGCAAACGGATTTCGCTGTAACCGTAGCTCGCGAGCACCTGCTTAAGAATGCCTTCAATACGCTGCCAGATGGCGGTTTCGCCCGGCAGGTAATCGTTCATGCCGCGAATGGCTTGAATATTTTTTGCCACGTTTGTTCTCTGCTTTATATACAAAAAATGAACCCGAAATCAGGCCACTTACTCAGGTAAACGGCCGTGCGGGCTCAATCATACACGGGAAGCCCTGTGCTTCCCATGCTTCGCATTATTTTTCCAGCTGTTGGATATCAATACGCTGTTTTTCATCCAGCATGCTGGCTTTGGCACGAATACGCGCTTCAAGCTGCGCAATCATGTCGTCGTTGTCCATACGATCTCGCTGGCGGACGCCATCTTCGTAGAAACCACTTTTTTTATTGCCGCCGGTCACC
The DNA here is from genome assembly GCF_059801165.1 of Cedecea sp. Ae19-4. NCBI lineage: Bacteria > Pseudomonadati > Pseudomonadota > Gammaproteobacteria > Enterobacterales > Enterobacteriaceae > Cedecea > Cedecea sp. Ae19-4. The sequence goes on from NZ_JBCHWG010000003.1 coordinate 14,139, forward strand.
CCAAGCGTGGAAACCAGCGCTTCACCCGGGCCATTCACCACGCAGCCGATAATGGAAACGTCCATCGGGGTGATAATGTCTTCCAGGCGCTGCTCCAGGGCGTTTACCGTCCCGATAACGTCAAACTCCTGACGTGAGCAAGTTGGACAGGCGATAAAGTTGATCCCACGGGAGCGAATGCGCAGCGACTTAAGGATGTCGAAGCCCACTTTGATCTCTTCCACCGGATCTGCCGCCAGGGAAATGCGCAGCGTGTCACCGATCCCTTCAGAGAGCAGCAGACCGAGGCCGATAGCGGATTTGACAGAACCCGCTCGCGCGCCGCCCGCTTCGGTGATCCCGAGGTGCAGCGGCTGATCGATCTGTTTTGCCAGCAGGCGATAAGACTCAACGGCCAGGAATACGTCTGACGCTTTTACGCTCACCTTAAACTGATCGAAGTTGAGACGATCCAGATGATCGACGTGGCGCATGGCGGATTCGAGCAGCGCCTGAGGCGTCGGCTCGCCGTATTTTTCCTGCAGATCTTTTTCCAGAGAACCGGCATTCACGCCGATACGGATAGGAATGTTTTTATCGCGTGCGCAGTCAACCACCGAGCGAATACGCTCTTCGTTGCCGATGTTGCCGGGGTTAATACGCAGGCAATCAACGCCGTACTCTGCGACTTTAAGCGCAATACGGTAATCGAAGTGAATATCGGCGACCAGCGGGACGCTGACCTGCTGCTTGATAAGCTTAAACGCCTCTGCGGCGTCCATTGTCGGCACGGATACACGAACGATGTCGGCACCCACGCGTTCTAATGCTTTGATTTGATTAACCGTGGCTTCCACATCGGTGGTGCGCGTATTGGTCATCGACTGAACGGCGATAGGGGCACCATCGCCGATTGGCACATTACCGACGTAGATCCGCTTGGATTTGCGACGTTGGATGGGTGCGGCATTATGCATGGTAAATCTCCACAATTACGCGTCTGAACTGGCGCTGATTATTCAGCACCGACAGTGAGACGTGCAACCTGGTTAGTTCTGATAAAGCGACTCAGGTCCACAGGTTTGCCCTGATATTGAACCTGTACTGCTGACGGTGCGCCAATTTTCAGTTTATAAGGCGCTTTACCCGCTAAATCGAGCTTCGCATCTTTGCGCTGCAGGCCGCTAAACAGCTTTTTGCCGCTGGCGTCAGTCACTTCCAGCCAGCAGTCAGCGGTGAAGTGCATAGACAGCCCCTGAGAGGCATCCGCAGTCTGATTCACGCCAGCCTGATCGGTTGGCAGTTGGCCTGCGGTTGGGGCTGGCGTTGTCTGGGCGTTATCAACAGGTGCCTGGCTTGGCGCCACAACGGCAGATTGCTGAGCCGCATTCGCAGTAGCGTTTTGCTGAGCTGGCGCAGAAGAAGAAGCGGTGTTCTCCACTGGCGTAGGCAGTTCAACAGGTTGCGCAGGTGTTGATGTAGTAGATGTTGCATCGGCAGGCGTATCACTGCCGGTGTTCAGCGGCACAGACTGGCCGCCGCTGGTTGAAAGTTCGGTGGAAGATTGATCGGCCATGGTCGACAGCTCTTCCTGCTGCGCTTTGTGATTTTGCCACCACCATGCGCCGGTCAGGCCAATCACCACGAACAGAATCAGCCAGGTAAAGCTCATCAGCCAGCCGTCGCGCTTTTTACGACGCTTACCAAGAGAGAAGCTTTGCATCGGCTCAACTTTGGCTGCCTTAATCGGTGCCTGTTTCGCCATCATCGGCAACAGCTCTTCTTCAGGAATACGAACCAGTCGCGCATAAGAGCGGATATAGCCACGCAGGAAAGTAGACGCCAGCTCGGCAGGCGCCTTGTCGTCTTCGATATCCCTGACGGTGGAAACTTTCAGGCACAGGCGTTCGGCCACAGCCTGCTGGCTGAGCCCCATTTGCTCACGTGCATTACGTAAACGCTGGCCTGTGGTTTGTGCTGCATTTGATTCGTTAGTGGCTTCAGTATTCATTAGCTACAACTGCTGGTACTGTTCAAATTAAAGAATTTGGCACAAGTCCTGTACCGCAGCGTCTCCGCTACGTCAGATTGACTCGCACCGCGAAACAAATCTGATACCTGAAGGCTAGCCCTCAGTAAAAATTCCCGATTCCCGCCATGCTGTTAGCGCTAGCTGGCATTTTTACGGGCTACCGGACTCGCCGGTTAGTTAACCATAGTCAGCCTTTGGCTGGCTGTCCGTTAACTTTACGAAATGGGCACAACTAAACTGTTGTTGCGACGCTACATACTGCCTTAAAGCCGCCAGAAACGCACCGTAATTATTATGCTGAATGATGTATTAGGCCACGTTATTGACTGTTCATGCACTTTTGCCCGTTTTTTATACCGCGCCAGGCACCCTCGCCCAGCGCGGCAAATCGCCATCTACAATCAAACAGCTTTTACGGCAATAGGTTCGCCCTGCATACGTTTACGCATAGTGCGTTTGGTACGGTCGATCACTTCCCCCGCCAACTGACCACATGCCGCGTCGATATCGTCGCCGCGTGTCTTGCGAACAATGGTGGTGAAACCATAGCTCATCAGCACTTTAGAGAAACGATCGATACGGCTGTTGGAGCTGCGGCCGTATGGTGCGCCCGGGAACGGGTTCCATGGAATCAGGTTGATTTTGCATGGCGTATCTTTCAGGCATTCAGCCAGCTGATGCGCATGTTCGGTACCATCATTGACGTGATCCAGCAGAACGTATTCCACCGTGACGCGGCCCTGGTTGGCGTTGGATTTCTCCAGGTAACGACGAACGGCCGCCAGGAAGGTTTCGATGTTGTACTTCTTGTTGATCGGCATGATTTCATCGCGAATATCATCGGTCGGCGCGTGCAGCGAAATTGCCAGCGCGACATCAATCATATCCCCGAGCTTATCCAGTGCGGGTACCACACCAGAGGTAGAAAGCGTGACGCGGCGTTTGGACAGACCAAAGCCAAAGTCGTCGAGCATAATTTCCATTGCCGGAACAACGTTGTTCAGGTTCAGCAGCGGTTCGCCCATGCCCATCATCACCACGTTGGTGATAGGACGCACGCCGGTTTTCTTCTGCGCACCGATAATCTTCGCCGCGCGCCAGACCTGACCAATAATTTCAGACACGCGCAGGTTACGGTTAAAGCCCTGCTGCGCGGTTGAGCAGAATTTACATTCCAGCGCACAGCCAACCTGAGAAGAAACACACAGCGTGGCGCGGTCTTCCTCCGGGATATACACCGTTTCCACCAGCTGGTCGGCAATTTTGATTGCCCACTTGATGGTACCGTCGGCAGAACGTTGCTCTTCAGCAACTTCAGGTGCACGAATCTCGGCGATCTCTTTCAGCTTATTGCGCAGGACCTTGTTGATGTCCGTCATTTCGTCGAAATCATCACTGCAGTAGTGATACATCCACTTCATGACCTGATCTGCACGGAAAGGTTTTTCACCCAGCTCGGCGAAAAACTCGCGCAGCTGCTGGCGGTTGAGATCGAGCAGGTTAATTTTTTCGGCTTTATTGGAAACAACAACAGGTGTTGCTTCAGGCGTGTTCATTTCAGACATAATGTTTTCCGGCCTCGTTGTTACACGTTATGGCCCCTGGAGGGTTAGAAAAAGAAACGCCCCGGTGAGCAGGCTCTTCCGGGGGCGTTGCATTGTACAAATTCTATGGCATAGATGCCACGACTGAAAGCGAACAACTAAGATATTAAGTGTAAATTCGCTTACAGATTTAGAAATATCAACGTGTGCGTGGGCACACTTCGCCTTCGCCGAAGAAGTAGGCGATTTCACGGGCTGCGGATTCTACGGAGTCAGAACCGTGGGTGCCGTTTTCGGTGAAGCTGTCTGCGTAGTCTGCACGCAGAGTACCAGCCAGTGCGTTAGCCGGGTTAGTTGCGCCCAGCAGGTCACGGTGACGCTGCACTGCGTTTTCGCTTTCCAGCACGGAAACAACGATTGGGCCAGAAGTCATGAACTCCACCAGACCGTCGAAGAACGGCTTACCGTCGTGCTCGGCGTAGAAACCACGAGCCTGCTCAACGGTCAGGTGCAGCATTTTTGCGCCAACGATTTTAAACCCTGCAGATTCAAAACGAGCATAAATGTTACCAATAACGTTTTTTGCCACCGCGTTTGGTTTGATGATGGAAAAAGTACGTTCAATAGCCATGATTACCTCTGTAGATGTTCTGTGTGTCCGGGGAAACCCGGTTATGAAATTGGCGCAGATTATAAAGAGCAAGTTTGTCGTTGCCTATGGATGGAGATAACATTTTTTTAAAATAAGATTAGTTTTGGCAACACTATTGCTGCGGCGGGTGAAATTTCACGTTTTGCCGTCACTGCAGGATAAAGGTCGCGCTGGCAACCTGCCCGGACTCATCCATCACCACGACCTGATAGTCGCCCGGTTTATTGAGCATTAAGGCCAGCCCGTCGCCTTTGCTCTCTTCGCTTTCTCCGTTAATGAACCACCACCGCTGGCCCTGCCCGCCCTGGCTGGAAAGCCGTAGCGGGAGCTGCATCTGCCCCGGTAAGCGTTTCAAAATAGTGCCGTCACGCACGCCGAGCAGCAGCAGCGGCGTGGCACTCTCTTTCTGTAGCGGTGGGCAACTGGCTGAAACTGCTGGCAAACGAGCAACACGGCGCTCAGTCGGGGGTAGCCAGGGTTCAAGGGGCAATGGCCAGAGAGCAACTGCCTGTTGAATAGCCCCAGGGCAATCGGCTGCCACTCGCTTACCCTGCGCATCCACCCAAATAAGCTGACGCGTTCCCTGAGCGCCTTCTTGCCCCGGTGCCAGCAGCGTGGGCGGCTGAGCATCGTCCAGAAGCCATGTTGCCAGCCGTCGACGACAGTTCACATCCCCGGCTGGCAATGCCTGGCCGCCAGGCCAGCAGATCTCTGCGGCCGTAACGGAAGTGGGCCGGGGATCGGTCGGTAAATGGAGCTGCTGCACGCGCGAATTAGCCTGCAGCAAATTATTCACCTGATTAAGCAGCGGTACGGCACTCCCTAACCCAAACTGCCCCGCCACCGGCGTGCTATCAGGCCTGCCGGTCCAGATGCCAATCAGATAGCGCGAATTAATGCCTATGGCCCAGGCATCACGATACCCGTAACTGGTCCCGGTTTTCCACGCCAGAGGGACGACGGGAGGTAAAGAAGCATCCGGCTGAGGCTGGGCCTCCCCGGCAAGAATACGGCGAATCACCCACGCAGCGCCCGGCGACATCAGAGGGCGCTCTCGCAGGGCATCACTTTCCAAAACCCGCAACTGAGCGGCCTTGCCATGACGGGCAAACGCGCCGTAGGCTGCCACTATCTGGTCCAGCCTGGCGCCACCGCCCCCTAGAATAAGCGACAGGTTGGGCTCACTGCCCTGAGGAAAGCGAAGATTAAGCCCCACGTTGCCCATCTGCCCGGCAAAACGCTTCGGCCCGTAGGCCTCAAGCACCTGAACAGCAGGTAAATTCAGCGAACGCACCAGGGCATCGCTCATGCTTACCGGCCCGTGAAAACCGGTGTCGAAGTTCCCAGGACGATAATCGCCGAACCGACGCGGAACGTCCTGCAACAACGACGCCGGATGAATCAGCCCGTCATCCATTGCCATGCCGTAAACAAAAGGCTTTAACACGGACCCCGGCGAGCGAATCGCGGTGATCATATCGACATGCCCAAATCGGCTGTCATCGTTAATATCCGCCGATCCCACCCACGCGCGAACCTGCATTGTAGTGTGATCAACCACCAGCATGGCCAGCGAGGAGCGAGGCGGCAGGCGTGATTTCCAGTTCAGCGCCAGCTCTTCCAGCTGGCGCTGTAAAGGAGCATTTATCGTGGTCGCAATCAACGTTGACTTGCTTTTCGATACCAGTGCCCGCGACAGCAGCGGAGCCAGCTGCGGCATCTGTCGCGGTGCCAGCCAAACAGGCTCCTGCAGAGCCTCATCAACCTGCTTTTGCGACCACACGCCCTGTTCCGCCATACGGCGTAAAACCTTATCCCGCGCCTGTTGCGCTCGTTCAGGCCAGCGATCGGGCCGCAGGCGGCTGGGAGCCTGAGGCAGCACGGCAAGCAAGGCCGCTTCTGAATAACTTAGCTGCTCAGGCGCTTTTCCAAGATACGCCCAGCTTGCCGCGCCTATCCCCTGTAGTGTGCCGCCAAAGGGGGCGCGATTAAGGTAGAGCGTCAGGATCTCCGTTTTGGAAAGATGCCACTCGAGCTGAAAAGCCCGCCAGACTTGACGTATTTTGCCGCCGAGTGTACGAGGATGGGGATCCAATAAGCGGGCAACCTGCATTGTCAGCGTACTGCCACCAGAGATCACTTCCCCATTGCGCAGATCCTGCCAGGCCGCGCGCAAGATAGAGAACGGATTGATGCCAGGATGATCCCAAAACCAGCGATCCTCATAGCCGATTAGCGCTTGCAGATAGCGGGGAGAAACTTGATTCAGTGCGACGGGATAACGCCAGATCCCTTCAGCATCAGCAAAACGCCAAAGCGGCGTGCCGTCTGCCGCCACCACCACGCGGGCCGGATTGACCTCTTGCAGCGGCAACGGCCAAAGCTTATCCGCCAGCCAGATAAAAGTGGCAACCAGCAGCGGGACTATCAGCCAGAGATAGCCCCGCCGCCAGCGTAGCCTTGCTCCGTTAAGCACCGACGTTCTGCTTACGGCACAACGGTCAACGTGCCGGTACTGCTACCGGTTGCCCGCCACTGCGGAACGTACATGGATTCCACCTGCGGTACGGGCACGGTGTAGCTTCCCGGCGTAACGGCTCGGGCCAGGTAAATAAGCGTCGCATGCTGGCCTTCATTAAGCGGCAATGCGGCCACAAAGCGGTCATCCCTGAACTCCATATGCTGAATGTCCTGCTGCTGCATTTGGTTCAGCAGAGTCTGTACTTCACTCGCGCTGTCCCCCAGGCTGGCGCTGCTGTTAGCCAGATTCTGGTTTTCCAGCTCCAGCCCGGCCGGCAGTAAATCGACGACCAGCGCATCAGGCACGTTCTTGTCTGCCCAAACGTCCAGCCAGACCATAACCAGCTCACCGCTTTTCAGTGAAGAAAGCGGCCGGGTGTTGCCTTTCGCATCAAGGAAGTGGCGTTCAATATGCAGCACATTGCTGTAGGGAGCCGGTGCCTGCTGCGGATATCCCGCGCTGTCGAGGCGCAAATAGAGGCTGCTCATCCCGGTGTTGGTCACCTGCAGATCAGAAAGCTGCTGCGCGCTCAGATTGCGCGTTACCGACTGACTGGATGCCAGTGGCTGTGCACCAAGCGATGTTTGCGCCTGCCAGTCGCCTTTCACGTTTTGCAGACCGTGACCGGCAATAAACAACGCGTTGGTTTCCTGAGTGGATAACCAACGCTGGCTCCAGGCCAAATCAGACAGCTCAAGCAGTAGCTGGTTTTGAGCGTCGGGTAGCAGCTTATTCTCTTCCAGCAGGCTCATCATCATCGCTTTATCCCGCAGTTCGCTGCCGTAATCCGCCATCCAAATCTGTTTATCGCTGCGCTGAGTTTTCAGCCCCAAAGCAATCGCCTGTTGGCTGCGAGGTTCATCCCCCATGAACTTCAGGGCCACGCCCAGCTGCACGAGCGGCAGCCCGGCACGCGCCTGATCGTGGCGCTGCCAAAGCTCGCGCAATGCCCCAAGGGGCGCTTTTTGCTGACGAGCCAGCACCAACCCGGCATAAGCCTGTACCGCAAAGCGGCTGGCCGGAGCGTCGTCACTGTAGCGTAAGGCAATCAAACCCGGATCCTGCAGATAGCGCAGCAGGCGCTGATTGGCCTTGCTGAGTGCATCCGCACTGACGCTGTAACCCTGTTCGCCAGCTCGCACCAGGAAGTCGGTCACGTAGGCCGTCAGCCAGTATTCTTCCGGCCCTGCTTTATCCCACAGCCCAAAAGCGCCATTGTCACTTTGCATCTCAAGCAGGCGGGCAATCCCTACATCAATGGCGTTCCGGCGCTGCTGGTCGGTAATACCTTTGATACCCAGCGCATTAAGTTCAGCTTCATTGGTGTACAGAGACGGGAACAGACCGCTGGTCGTTTGCTCAAGGCAGCCATACGGATAGGCTTTTAGCTCACGAATGTAACGCGCCAGGTTCAGTGGCGGACGCCCACTCAGCAGCAGCTGCCCTTCCAGGGTAGATTCAGCAATGCCGGACAGATGCTTAGGCGGAAGCGTCCATGTCTCTCCCGGTTTAACCACGGCACCGCTGTTCACCGTCTGCGCAGGGAATGCAGGACGAACGGCGATTTTCCACTGTTTGATTGGGTCAGCCAGCGTTTCACCCGGCAGTGCGAGGCCGTTAATCACGGCTTTGATTTCACCGTCACCGAAACCTTCCAGCGCACGTACGGGAATGAACAGCGTGCCGCGAGCACCAGGCGCCAGCTTCACGTCCATCGTCGACGCGCCATTGAGCGCTAACAGCCCCTGAGCGCTGAGTACCACGCTAAGCTGCTGGGGCCTGTCCGTCAGGTTAGTAAGATCCAGCGCGAGGCGGCTGGTATCGCCACTCGCCATAAACCTCGGCGCGGCCAGTTCGCTCACTAGCGGCGCGGCAACCGTGACTTTTTCTTCGCTATTACCAAAGCGATCGTCGGTCCAGGCCTGCGCCATAACCCGCAACTCGCCGTTGAAATCACCAATCGGCAGCGTCACCGTTCCTTCGCCGTTTTCATCCAGCGCAACCGGTTGGGCTTGCTGAGCGATGATAGTGACATGATTCACCGGCTTTTTACCGCCGCGACTAAGCTCATCGCCTTCATCGCCGTCACCGCCGAAGCGCAAAGCAGCCAGTCGCCCTTCGCCTTCAATCACCTGACCGTAAATGTCATAGATATCTGCCCCATAGCGCTTGCGTCCAAAGAAGGCGTCCCACGGATCCGGCGTTTTGTAATCGGTGATATTCAGCACACCGCTGTCCACGGCGGACAGCAGCACGTTAATCTGCTTCGGCACTTCGCCATTTTTCACGCTGGCCTTCACCTTCACGGTCAGGTTCTGGTTAGGCCGCATTTTGGCTGGATTTTGCAACGTCAGATCGAGACGGCGGCTCTCGTCTCCTAGCGGCAGATGAAGGATCCCGACCGCGCGCTTAGGCGTGGCGGAACGCGCCTTGTCTCCGGGGCGAATAACAACGGTGCTTAAGTAAAGATCGTGCCGCTGCCAGCTCTTATCCACCGGAATGGCAAGATCCATGCCGCCTGCCGGAACATCAATTTCTTTCCACCACAGTGGGCCGTCACTGGATTCCACCAGCGCATAGCCTTTACCTGCGGCAGGCGCGGCAATATGCAGATTGATGGTATCGCCAGCTTTGTAAGACGGTTTATCTATTTTTAGCGTCACCCTGTCCGGGCGCACTGCACCGGTGCCATCGCTGTTATCCTGCCAGCTGTAACCGGCCCAGAAACGCAGGCTACTGACAAGGTTGCTCTCAGGATCTCGAACTTCCAGGCGGTACGAGCCCCACTCTACCGGGAAGGCAACTTTGCCGGTTTCTCCGGCAGCCAGCGTCAACTTCTGCTCGGCTTCCACCAGATCTTTTTGATCGTACTGAGACCGCCAGCCTTCACTTTCTTCCCAGCTCCAGTAGTAGTCCCGGCGCTCACGAATCAGGCGCACGTCCAGATCGCTTACCGCCAGCTTTTCCCCCTGCGCATCGGCATACACAATGTCGAAACCTGCGCTGCTGTCTTCATCGACGATGGGCTGAGTGCGGGTAGTGTCGGTCCGGTAGTCATAAACCTCTTTGCTGGAAAATTGAGGGCGGATCCCAGGCATTGCCTGAGCTGGCCAGATAGCCTGCTCAACGCGGCGTGTCACCGGGCGACCGCCGGACTCCAGCAGGCTAGCCTGCAAAATAAGGCGCAGAGGAGAATGCGCGTCCCCCCACTGGCTTTCCGCGCTGACGGTCGTGTGCCCTTGTTCATCCAGCGTTAGCTCAACGGCATCCAGGCTACGGGAAAGGTTTTGCTCATTGATATCGCCGAACTGGAACCTAGGCAGCTTTGCAACGGCATCACGTAAAGGGCGCAGGAATAGCTGCCCCTGAAGGCTGTTACCCGCGGCTGGCGCACCGTAGAGATAGCGCCCGGTAACGTCGAAATTGACGGTATCTTCAGGCGCTATCGGCGCGCTCTGCGCCGTGAGATTCAGCGCCATACGCTCCGGCATGAAGTCTTCAACTTTAAATGTCCAGATACGCGGCAGGTTATCCCCGGTGTTGACCCGCATTTGCCAGTTACCGGTTGCCGCGCTTTCGCTCAGAGGCCAGGTAAATTGATAAAGTCCGTTGGCAGACTGCCACACTTCGGTGCGGGTAACCTGGCCGTCCGGTTTTACGACCTCAAGCTTCACCGGCTGCGGCGGGAGCGGTTTGCCATCCCCATCCCTGAGCAGGGCATTCACGATGACAGACTCTCCGGGACGATAGAGATCTCTTGGGCCAAACATGAAGAACTGTTTGCTGTAGCCTTGCTCACCGGCAATATCAAACTCCGCCAGATCCAGCGCCGGGCGGCTGAGATCGAGCAGCGTGGTTTGCTCACCATTGCGCGCCAGCAGCAGCGTGCCTTTGTTCAGCTTCTCAAGCGTGGCATGCCCGTCACTATCACTTTTCGTTTGCCCTACCGTTTGGCCTTTTTCGTTCAACAGCGCAATCTCCACACCCGACTGCGCGGCACCGTTCTCCAGGCTTTGAGTAAAGACATCAATTCTGTCGTGGTAGCGATGCACCGAAACACCAACATCACTCAGCGTGAACAGGGTTGCAGCATTGCTGTAGGCGTAATGCCCGGCCTGGCTCATGATAGCGAGATAGACGCCGGGCTGCTGGAGAGGTTTGATATCACCCAGCGGCAGCATTAGCTTCTCACGGGTATTTCGCGCAGGATTTAGGTCAAAACGCCCGGTGTAAACCAAGTCAGCCAGCTTCAGCAGATTGTCAGATTCCCAGTTTGAAACCGAGTTACGGTACTGCCACTGGCTGACAAACGCGCTTAGGGAGCTGTCTTTAATGCGATAGAAGTTAACGTCAACGTTATCGACGTTAAGCGCCATCACCGGCAACCCCGCAATCACTTTAGTCGGCAGCAAGGAGCCCCGGCTGGCAAAGCCAACGCTCGGCTGAATATCACGCGTGGCAATTTGCTTTTCAAAGCCATCTTCGAACGTCGCTTTATTGAGCGCAAGCAGCCCGCTGTCTACGGTCACAATCAGCGTGCGTTTGGGCTCCAGATGCCGCAGACGAAGTTCTTTTAGGTCGCTGGAAAGCTCCCAGGCACCGTCCACTTTACCGCTGGTTTTATCCACCAGGTGGGCAACTTTATTGAAGTCCTGATTGGGGTCGAGCGGAATCGAGAAGGTCAGCACTAACGTACTGGCACCGTCCAGCTGAACTTCAGAGGCATCGAGCAGCTTCAGCGGCTTCCCCGCAGACTGCTGAGCCAGTTTTTCCAGTTGAGCTGCATCCGGTTTAGTTTCAGCCTTACTGTTTTGTTCCGCTGCTGCAGAGGCGGTGGGCTGAACGGTTTGCTGATTGTTTTTATCGTCACAGCCGGAAAGCGCAAGCAGGCCGCAAACCAGTACGGCAAGGCTCGTCAAACGTAGTGCATTCATTCTTTTATCCCTGGCCAATAAGGGCCGCCAAACATTACGTAGAGCAAGTATTATGCGGATTAGCCAGAAAAGCGAAAGTCGGAATACTCTGCCTTGCGCGAAGCCTCGCAGGCGGCAGTAAATTTGCGGGTGTATTCATTAAGTTTTACGAAGTATCTCGCGGTGTCGGGCAAGGCCGCTTGCCGGGTTATAGAAAAACACCGACAATCCATTTTTCTTTGATGAACCGGAGGCTCATTGTGTCCACCTCTTTCTTCGTCGCGAGCGACTGGCTCGCAGAACATATTAACGATGACGATATCCAGATTTTAGATGCCCGCATGGCACCAGCAGGCCAGGAAGCACTTCGCGATATGCCTGCGGAGTACCGTGCCGGGCATTTGTCTGGTGCGGCCTATTTCGACATCGAAACACTCTCCGATCACACCAGCCCTCTTCCTCATATGATGCCGCGAGCCGAGGCGTTTGCCGTGGCCATGCGCGAGCTTGGCGTTAGCAGTGACAAGCATCTGGTGGTTTACGACGAAGGCAACCTGTTCTCCGCGCCTCGCGCCTGGTGGATGCTGCGCACCTTCGGCGTCGAGAGAGTGTCCATTCTGGCCGGTGGGCTGGCGGAGTGGCAGCGTGAAGCATTGCCGCTGGAACAAGGGGACGTGGATCTACCGGAAGGTGAGTTCGAGGTTAACTTCGACCCGCTGGTTATCAAACGCCTGACGGACGTGCTGCTGGTCAGTCACGAAGGCACTGCACAGATTGTGGATGCCCGCCCTGCTCCGCGTTTCAACGCGTTGGCCGATGAGCCACGCCCGGGCCTGAAACGCGGCCATATTCCTGGGGCGCTTAACGTGCCGTGGGTGGACCTGGTAGAAAACGGTCAACTGAAGACTACGGACAAACTGAGCGAGATCTTCGAACGCCAGGGCGTGAGCTTTGAGCGGCCAATTATTGCCAGCTGTGGTTCAGGCGTTACCGCCGCCGTTGTGGTGCTGGCGCTGACCACGCTGGGCGTGAACGGCGTGTCGCTTTACGATGGTTCGTGGAGTGAATGGGGTGCTCGCCCAGACCTGCCCGTTGAGCCTGCGCAATAAATACAAAAAGGGAGGCACTGCGCCTCCCTTAGAATATGTATAACCGGCCGTTAAATAATGCGGTTTTGCTTGAAGTCGCGCAGGAAGCTGCCCCAACGGCGTTCATAGAACGGCGTGATGTGGGCAATCATAAAGTGGCTGATACCCTTCTCGCCTTCAACAACCTGGCAGATATCAACCGGCTCATCGCCCGGCAACGTATCGGTGGCTACGCTTCCGGCCTGACGAATAATCGCCTCGATGTCGCCGTCGGCCTCAATGCCAATCAACAGGTTTGGCTCTTCGTCCGCCTGTTCTTTGATGGAGCAGATAAACGCACGTTTGACCGTTTTCAGGTTTTTAAACAACGTGGTCAGAGAGTCAACCATCTGCGCTGGCGGTTCAGCAACTTCGGAAAGCAGCAATGAAGTACCGCCCTCCAGCACTTCCTGCTGGCTCAGTGGATCTCTTTCCGCGCTGACCAGATGGCTGATTTCATTTGGCGTAAATTCTTTGCCTGTCGGCAGTTTGGCGTTGAGGAACAGCGCTTCACCCAGCGTCATTTCAAATAAAGTGCGCACGGGCATTACCACAAACGCCTGCTCGTGACTGACCGCTTCCTGCAAAGCTTCCAGGGAGGTGAAGAAAGGGATCACCGAAGTGCCGTCTTCTTTTTCCCAGTGCTGCAGTTCAACCGCGCTATCGGCGTCAATCGCTTCACCTTCTGCCGCATTGCCCGGTACCCAGACGGTGGATTCCAGCAGGGTGCGGAAAAATGCCGGGCGGTGAGCCGGCTCGGTTGCCGCCTGCTCAAGCAGGGTTTCTAGTTCGTTTTTTGTTTCTGACATTGTGATTCCGGGATAAAGCTTAAGAGGTTTACCCTCACCCTAACCCTCTCCCTGAAAGGGAGAGGGAACAGTTCAGAGTCTCTTTCCTGAAAGAGAGAGGAGAACCACTCAAAGTGTCTCCCCTTCCAGAGAGAGACTGCCGGTGTTAACTCCCCCCGAACTTTTTTCTCCCTCTCCCCTATGGGGAGAGGGCCGGGGTGAGGGGCAATATTACTTCGCTAACAGCAGATTGGCGATCGCACGCACGCCGAGACCGGTCGCACCAGCAGACCACTGCTCAACGGCACCTTTACGGTAAGTCGCAGAACAGTCAACGTGCAGCCAGCCTTCGTGGTAGTTTTCCACAAAGTGAGACAGGAAACCTGCCGCCGTGCTCGCTCCCGCAGGGTAAGAGGCGTTCGCGGTATTGTTCAGTTCGGCGAAGTTAGACGGCAGCTGGCTGCGGTGGAATTCAGCCAGCGGCAGGCGCCAGAACGGCTCGTTTTCTTCCGCCGCGCTTGCCAGCAGGCGGGCAGCCAGCTTGTCATCAAAGCTGAACAGCGCATGGTAGTCGTTACCCAGGGCCGTTTTTGCTGCCCCGGTCAGGGTCGCGCAGTCGATGATCAGCTCTGGTTTCTGTGCTGCGGCGTCAATCAGGCCATCAGCCAGCACCAGTCGCCCTTCGGCATCGGTGTTCATCACTTCAACGGTTTTGCCGTTGCGGTAGGTGATGATGTCACCCAGCTTCATGGCGTTGCCGCTGATCATGTTATCCGCACAGCAAAGGAACAGCTTAACGCGCTTGTTCAGGCCACGAGTGATGGCCAGAGCCAGTGCGCCAGTGATAGTCGCGGCGCCACCCATATCGGATTTCATGGAATCCATAAACGCGGTCTGCTTGATGCTGTAGCCGCCGGAGTCAAAGGTAATGCCCTTCCCGACCAGGCTTGCATAAACCGGTGCATCCGGGTTGCCGGTTGGGTTGTAGTCCAGCGCCAGCAGCACAGGGGCACGGTCTGAGCCACGGCCAACGGTGTGGATACCGGCATAGTTCTGCTCACGCAGGTCTTCACCCTTGGTGATGCGGTAAGAAACGTGGTCGCAGGCGACATCGCACAGCAGATCTACCGCGCGGGAAGCAAGCTGCTCAGGGCCAAGCTCTTCGGCCGGGGTGTTGATGGTATGGCGAACCCAGTCGATCACTTTCAGGCGGTTATCCAGCTCTTTCTGCTCGGTTTCGCTCAGCACCGCCCAGTCAATTTTGCGGGTGCCTTTTGGGGCACGATAGCCCTGCCAGAAAGCCCAGCTTTTCTCAACGTCCCAGCCTTCACCAGCCAGTTGGACGTGCTTCAGCCCCTGGCCGTCAATTTTGCGCGCCGCGCGCTGGATCAGCCCGAGATCGTCTTTGCCGGTCAGGTGTAGGGTAATGCCGTCATTGTTAATGCTATACGTCGCCTTTTCGCCCCAGCGTGCGTCCGCTGGCTGCGTGGAAAGGGTGATTTTCATGGCTTCAGTCATTTTCCAATCCTTCATTATTCAGCACAGGCAAAATGCAAAAACGGGCCGCCCAAGGCAGCCCGTGTATCATTCAGCTTCATCTAACCAGACAAGTAAAATCGCTTCCAGTACTTTCTCGTTAGAAGCGTTCGGATCGTCATCAAACTCTTCCAGCTCGCAGATCCACTGGTGCATATCGGTGAAACGCACCGTCTTAGGATCGAGATCCGGACGGCTGTCGTACAGCGCCTCGCCGATTTCGCGGCTGTCGGTCCATTTCAGTCCCATGGCGACTCCCGTTAGTGTTCGCGTGCGTGGTTAATGGTGTAACGCGGCATCTCAACCACCAGGTCTTCGTCGCTGACGCGAGCCTGGCAGCTCAGGCGGCTTTCCGGCTCCAGACCCCATGCTTTATCCAGCATGTCGTCTTCGTCTTCGGTGCTTTCCGCGAGGGAATCAAAACCTTCACGCACTACGCAGTGGCAGGTGGTGCAGGCGCAGGACTTCTCACAGGCGTGTTCAATCTCAATGCCGTTGCGCAGCGCAACGTCGAGAATGGTTTCACCTTGCTTCGCTTCCAGAACTGCGCCATCCGGACACAGGTCCTGATGAGGCAGAAAAACAATCTTTGGCATATTAAACCTCGTCCACAGAATGGCCGGTCAGCGCTTTACGGATCGATTGATCCATACGACGTGCGGCGAATTCCTGGGTTTGCTTGTCTACGTTTTTGATTTCATTTTGAATAGCGTCGGCATCTTCGCCTGCAGCAGCAGCGCTTAACGCGGCCATCGCGGCATCAATGTCGGCACGCTCTGCGGCGCTTAGCAGCGCGGCATCCGCCGTCAACGCGCTGGTCAAACTTTCCAGCACGCGGGCAGCTTCGACTTTTTGCTCGGCCAGCATGCGTGCCTGCACGTCATGCTCGGCGTAACTCATGGAATCCTGAATCATACTGGCAATTTCACCATCGCTCAGGCCATAAGAAGGTTTCACCTGGATTGAAGATTCAACGCCGGTGGATTTTTCCATCGCCGTCACGCTCAGCAGGCCATCGGCATCGACCTGGAAGGTGACGCGAATGTGGGCCCCGCCCGCGGACATTGCCGGGATGCCGCGCAGCGTAAAGCGCGCCAGAGAACGACAGTCCTGAACGAGTTCACGCTCGCCCTGCAGCACGTGGATAGCCATCGCTGTCTGGCCGTCTTTGAAGGTGGTGAATTCCTGCGCGCGGGCCACCGGGATGGTGGTGTTACGCGGGATAACCTTCTCGACCAGGCCGCCCATCGTTTCCAGGCCAAGGGACAGCGGAATCACATCCAGCAACAGCATTTCACTGTCCGGCTTGTTGCCCACCAGAATATCGGCCTGAATGGCCGCGCCAATGGCAACAACTTTATCCGGGTCGATAGAGGTTAACGGCATGCGGCCAAAGAACTCGCCTACGCGCTCACGCACCAACGGTACGCGGGTTGAGCCGCCGACCATCACCACTTCCAGTACGTCTTCTGCTTCCACGCCCGCGTCTTTCAACGCGCGACGGCAGGACAGCAGCGTCCGTTTAACCAGAGAAGAGATAAGCTCGTTGAACTGCTCGCGGGTGACTTCGCCCTGCCAGCCAGCCACTTCTACACTAGCGGTGGCGGCATCGCTAAGCGCGATTTTGGCGGCGATGGCGGCGTCCAGAAGCTGGCGCTGCACGCGGTCGTCGCTGCGGTCGGCAATCCCGGCCTGCTCACGCAGCCAGTCGGCCAGAAGATGGTCGAAGTCATCGCCGCCCAGCGCGGAATCACCGCCGGTAGCCAGCACTTCAAACACACCGCGGCTCAGGCGCAGGATGGAGATGTCAAACGTCCCACCGCCCAGATCGTAAACGGCAATAACGCCTTCTTTACCGGAATCCAGGCCGTAGGCAATCGCCGCGGCGGTAGGTTCGTTCAGCAAACGAAGAACGTGCAGCCCGGCAAGGCGAGCAGCGTCTTTGGTGCCCTGGCGCTGCGCATCGTCAAAATAGGCTGGCACCGTGATCACCACGCCATCCAGTTCCCCTTCCAGGGTTTCACTGGCTCGCGCGGAGAGCGATTTCAGGATGTCGGCAGAGATACGTACCGGGTTCAGCAGGCCGGCAGGCGTTTCAATCATCGGCAGGCCGTTTTCACTGGCCTGCAGGCGATACGGGAGATGAGGATAACGCGTCTGGATGTCCGCCAGAGAGCGGCCCATCATACGTTTTACCGAGCTAATGGTATTCGCGGGATCCTGCGCGGCAAGCGCGCGAGCGTCAAAACCAACGATATGCTCTTGCTGCTGATAATGCACCACGGAAGGCAGCAGGTGGCGGCCTTCATGGTCGGCAAGGGTTTCGGCCTGGCCGCTGCGAACGGTAGCCACCAGCGAGTTGGTGGTGCCGAGGTCGATACCTGCAGCCAGCCTGCGCTGGTGCGGCGCAGCCATCATGCCAGGCTCACTAATTTGTAATAAGGCCATGTATCGCTTCCAAAAATCGGGCCTGAGTTCAGGCGTTAAAAGTCGAGCAGCTTTTCTTCTAGTTGTTCAATTTGGCTCTGCAATTTGTCGAGGAAACGCAGCTTGCGCACAGTGTCCGCCGCCTGTTCCCACTGCTGGCCATCCAGCTGCTGCACCATCTGCGCGCTGCGGTTTTTCACCATCGTTTTTACGCGCGAGGCAAAGCTTTCAAGCTTGTCGCTGTCTTTCGCCTGCTCGATATCGTCCAGCTCTTCACGCAGCTCCAGCTGTTCCATCAGGAACGCGGTGTCGCGCACGGTGTGCTGTTCATTCGCGAGGTCGAAACCGTTCAGGGACAGGATGTATTCGGCGCGGGCAAGCGGGTGACGCAGCGTCTGCCAGGCCTGGTTGATAGTGGCGGACTGGCTCACGGCCAGAAGCTGTTCTGCCTGAGGGCGGCTGGCGTATTTGTCCGGGTGGAACTGACGCTGCAGCTCCTGATAACGGCTGGCCAGTTGCTCGGTGTTCAGGGTGTAGCCTGGCGTCAGCCCAAACAGGGTAAAATAATCCATAACAGACTCGGGTTCAGGTCAGGTAAGTGCTGTGTGGTAAAGCAAAATCCCCACGGGCCAGAGCCAGTGGGGAATTGCGCGGGATCAGACGTGGAAGCTTTCGCCGCAGCCACACTCATCCTTCACGTTTGGGTTAGTGAACTTAAACCCTTCGTTAAGGCCTTCTTTGACGAAGTCGAGCTCGGTTCCGTTTAAGAATTGCAGGCTTTTACCATCGACAACCACCTTCACGCCTTTGTCCTCGAACACGGTGTCATCCGCCATCGGTGCATCAACAAATTCGAGAACATAAGCCATCCCAGAGCAGCCTGATGTGCGCACACCCAGACGCAAACCAAACCCTTTACCGCGGTTGGTCAGGAAGGCACTTACACGGGCAGCGGCGCTGTCGCTAAGGGTAATCGACATACAACAACCTCAATAAAAATTTTAACTCGTCATACTTCGAGCCGCTGCCGGGCAGCAAGCTCGAATGCGTTAGAGTTATTTTGTTTCACGTTTGCTTTTGTAATCCGCGATAGCCGCTTTGATAGCGTCTTCAGCCAGGATTGAGCAGTGAATTTTCACCGGCGGCAGTTCGAGTTCGTCTGCGATGTCGGTGTTTTTGATCGCCTGCGCTTCGTCCAGGGACTTGCCCTTCACCCACTCGGTCACCAGCGAGCTGGACGCAATCGCCGAACCGCAGCCGTAGGTTTTGAAACGCGCGTCTTCAATGATACCGTCATTGTTGACTTTGATCTGCAACTTCATCACGTCGCCACAGGCCGGTGCACCCACCATGCCAGAACCTACGCTGTCGTCGCTGTTGTCAAAAGAGCCAACGTTGCGTGGGTTTTCGTAGTGATCAATTACTTTTTCGCTGTAAGCCATTTTTACTTCTCCAGAATCTGAAATCGACGTCCTGACGAACGATCAGTGATGAGCCCATTCGATGGAATTAAGATCCACGCCCTGTTTGAACATTTCCCACAGAGGAGAAAGGTCGCGCAGACGGCCAATGGATTTACGTACCAGCTCGATGGTGTAATCGATCTCTTCTTCAGTGGTGAAACGACCCAGAGAGAAACGGATAGAGCTGTGTGCCAGTTCATCGCTCATCCCCAGCGCGCGCAGCACGTAGGATGGCTCGAGGCTAGCGGAAGTACAGGCTGAGCCCGAAGAGACCGCGAGGTCTTTCAGCGCCATGATCAGCGACTCGCCTTCAACGTAGTTAAAGCTGACGTTGAGGATGTTTGGCGCGCCATGCTCCAGGTCACCGTTCAGGTAAACTTCTTCCATATCTTTCACGCCGTTCCACAGACGGTTACGCAGCGTGCGCAGACGGGCCATTTCGGTCTCCATCTCTTCTTTTGCGATACGGTAAGCTTCACCCATGCCGACGATCTGATGCACAGGCAGCGTACCGGAACGCATGCCGCGCTCGTGACCCCCGCCGTGAATCTGCGCTTCGATACGGATACGCGGTTTACGACGCACGTACAGCGCACCGATCCCTTTCGGCCCGTAAATTTTGTGGCCGGAGAAGGACATCAGGTCAACTTTCAGCTGGCTCAGATCGATAGGCAGTTTGCCCACGCTCTGGGTAGCATCAACGTGGAAGATAATGCCACGGGAACGGCACATTTCGCCGATAGCCGCGATATCCTGCACCACGCCGATTTCGTTGTTAACGTGCATGATGGACACCAGAATAGTGTCTTCACGCATAGCGGCTTCCAGCTGCTTCAGGTCAACGATACCGTTGCTCTGCGGCGCCAGATAAGTCACTTCAAACCCTTCACGCTCAAGCTGGCGACAGGTGTCCAGCACGGCTTTGTGTTCGGTTTTGGCGGTGATGATGTGCTTGCCTTTCTTCTGATAGAAGTTAGCCGCACCTTTGATAGCCAGGTTGTCTGACTCGGTTGCGCCGGAGGTGAATACGATTTCACGCGGGTCTGCGCCAACCAGTTCAGCGATTTGGTTACGGGCAATATCAACGGCTTCTTCAGCCTGCCAGCCAAAACGGTGGGAACGAGAGGCCGGGTTACCGAAGGTGCCGTCCATCGTTAAAAACTGCATCATCTTCTCAGCAACACGCGGGTCTACCGGCGTGGTTGCGGAGTAGTCGAGGTAAATCGGTAATTTCATTGCTCTTAAGCTCCGTACATCACTTCAATGCGAAGAATCAGGCTTAAAATATGTTGCCGTTATAGACAGGGAGCACCGCTCCCTCAACCTGATTCTAAAATTCTTGTTCTTCTGCTTATGCGCGCAGTTTGACGTCAATAGCGTCTTGAGAACGGGTGCTGCGATGATTTTCACTATGTTGACGATCGGACACGTCCAGCACTTCCTGGTTGTTAACCAGTTCACCCAGGGTGATGTTATTCAGGAAGCCGGTCAGGCGATCGCTCAGGTCGCGCCACAGCGCGTGAGTCAGGCACTTATCGCCGCCCTGGCAGCCGCCTTTACCCTGGCAACGGGTGGCGTCTACGGACTCATCAACGGCGCTAATCACTTCGCCTACGGCGATGCTGCTCGCGTCTTTACCTAACAGATAACCACCGCCAGGACCGCGCACGCTGGCCACCAGGCCATTTTTACGCAGGCGGGAGAACAGCTGCTCCAGGTAGGAGAGTGAAATACCCTGACGTTCAGAAATATCAGCCAACGGAACCGGGCCCGATTCAGAGTTCAGCGCAACGTCAAGCATCGCGGTTACGGCGTAGCGCCCTTTTGATGTCAGTCTCATGTCTTACTTAACCTCAAATAGCCCCTCGAGCCGGGGGTTTTTAAAAGTGTGATTGTCACATAGCAGGACGCAAGTCTGACATTCCTGAGTAAAATGGTCAACTATTTAACCTACCATTTTACTCAAGTATTATTGGCCCGATTTTTTTGGGTTTTCCAGCGACGCCAGCATGCCGCGCAGGATGTTTAATTCCTGACTTTCCGGGCGTGCACGGGTAAACAGACGGCGCAGTCGGCTCATCACCTGGCCCGGATGGGTTGGGCGAATGAAACCGCTTTCCTGCAGCGCTTTTTCGAGATGCACATAGAAACGCTCTAAGTCATCCACCAGCGGATAAGGGGCGTCTTCCTCTTCTTTAGCCGCTTCCGGCTGCTCTTGCGTGGCGAGCCAGGCAATGCGCACTTCATAGGCGAGGATCTGAACCGCCATCGCGAGGTTAAGGGAGCTGTATTCCGGGTTCGCCTGAATGGCAACGTGATAATGGCATTTTTGCAGCTCTTCGTTGGTCAGGCCCACGCGTTCGCGGCCAAAGACGATTGCCACCGGCGCATGCTGCGCTTCGCTGATGCTTTTTAAACCGCATTCGCGCGGGTCCAGCATCGGCCACGGCAGAGTGCGGGAGCGCGCGCTGGTGCCGACCACCAGGCTGCATCCTGCCAGCGCTTCATCAAGCGTATCGACGATCTGAGCATCGCCAATAACATCACTGGCGCCAGCGGCCAGGGCGATGGCCTGGGAGTCCGGTTTGACCAGCGGATTGACCAGCCACAGGTTAGTTAAGCCCATGGTTTTCATAGCACGAGCCACGGAGCCCATGTTGCCGGTATGCGAGGTTTCGACCAGCACGATTCGTACGTTTTGCAGCATTGTCATTCATAGCCTGGGAAGAATATCGCAATATCTTATCATAACCCTGGGACATATTCCGAACGCTCTGCTATACTCCGCCGCGATTTCCGTTCTTTAACATCCAGCGAGAGAGACCGATGCAACATCCAATGTTGACCATCGCCGTGCGTGCTGCGCGCAAGGCGGGTAATGTAATTGCCAAACACTACGAAACACCAGACTCCGTAGAAAGCAGTCAGAAAGGCAGCAATGACTTTGTGACTAACGTCGATAAAGCTGCAGAAGCGATTATTATCGACACAATCCGCAAATCTTACCCGCAGCACACCATCATCACCGAAGAAAGCGGTGAACATGCAGGCGAAGATCAGGACGTGCAATGGGTTATCGATCCGCTGGATGGCACCACCAACTTCATCAAACGTCTGCCACATTTCTCCGTTTCTATCGCTGTTCGTATCAAAGGCCGCACTGAAGTTGCCGTTGTTTACGATCCAATGCGTAACGAACTGTTCACCGCGACCCGTGGCCAGGGCGCCCAGCTTAACGGCTACCGCCTGCGCGGCAGCAATGCACGCGACCTGGACGGCACCGTTCTGGCGACCGGCTTCCCGTTCAAAGTGAAGCAGCACGCGACTCCTTACATCAACATCGTTGGCAAACTGTTCACCCAGTGTGCAGACTTCCGCCGCACCGGTTCCGCTGCGCTGGACCTGGCCTACGTTGCCGCTGGCCGCGTGGACGGTTTCTTCGAGATTGGCCTGAAGCCATGGGATTTCGCCGCAGGTGAACTGCTGGCTCGTGAATCCGGCAGCATCGTGTGTGATTTCACCGGCGGCCATAACTACCTGACGACCGGGAACATCGTCGCCGGTAACCCGCGCGTTGTGAAAGCCATGCTGGCTACCATGCGTGAAGAACTGAGTGAAGCGCTGAAGCGCTAAGCTTTTTTGCCTGATCTTCAATAAAGAAGAGGCAAAAACAAAAGTCCCCTCAGCTTTACGGCGAGGGGATTTTTTTATGCCCGCATTTAGCTACCCGTTCAGAAAGGCCGAATACCTCGCGCCATCGGCTGGGCGCTCAGCCACATAATCAGCGCGGCCACGACCAGGACAATTCCTCCCGCCAGTGCAAGCGTTGACCAGCCTACCTGCCGCCACAGCACCGGGGCCCGGTTCCCGCTTAAGCGAACCGCCAGCGCACGGAAGCTGTGCACCAGCAGCGCCAGGCCGGAAATGGTGATCGAGGTACCTGCCGCCATCGCCAGCGCAGACAGCACGCCCCAGCTAAAGACCCCGATCACCTTGCTGAACAGCAGCACCATAATCGCGCCAGAACAGGGGCGCATGCCCATCGACAGGACAATCATCAGCCTGGCCCGCCAGTCGCTTCCCGCCGTCAGCTGTTTTTCGTCCGGGACGTGCTGATGCCCGCAGCCGCAGTTGGCGTCATGCACATGATGCGGCGTAAACGAGGTAAATTTGGGTTTGCGGCGTAACTGAACCTGTAAACGCCGCAGCGCCCGCCAGCTCAGCAAAAGGCCCAGGCACCCGACAAGCAGATAGCTGCCCTTCTCCAGCCAGAAGCTGCTGAGATGAAGCTGCCGGGAAGGCAAAGCGAGAACGCCCAGCACCACGACCACCAGCGCAATAGCCACCAGCCCCTGTAATAAAGACGCGGCAAAGGTCAAACCGAGGCTGCTTTTAATTTTTGAGGGATGGGTCGCAAGCCAGGTGCTGATGACGATTTTGCCGTGCCCCGGCCCCAGCGCATGGAGCACTCCGTAGGCAAAACTGAAAGAGAGCAGCGATAAGCCTGCGCGAGCGGGGTTGTCTGCCACCTGGCGCAGCAGCCCGCTTAATTCCTGATTGATTGAACGCTGCCAGACGGCCGAACTAAGCAGGATTTGCGGCCAGTAAAGCCACAAGGCATAAAGCCCGGCGGCAGCAAGCAAGATAAACAGCGCCAGCGGCCACAGATGGCCCCAGCGGCGGACGGGAGAAGAAGCGGTGATTATTGACATGCCAGCGTCACCTCCTGAGCAAACTGTTTCCCTAAGTCCATGTCCTCCGGCGGGGCGTCAGCTTTATCCAGCGACTGCGCGAACAGCAGCGTCTCTTCGCTGGGCTTTGGCGTGTGCACGGCAACTTTACAGCTTGAGGCCAGCTCCTGCGGCAGATGCACGTCCCCATCGTGGTCATAACTCATGTCGACAAAATAAGTCGGGTCGAAGGTTGAGAAACGGTATGTCTGTCCTTTGAGCGGCTGCGGATGCGCCAGCGGCAGAACAAACGTCAGCACCGCCTGATGATTGCTACGGCTCAGGCCATATTCCGGCGGCAAATTGCCAAACTTCACCTTCTCTTTGTTATGCCAGAACTCGGTAAAGTAGTGCTGGCCCAGCACATTAGCCATCACTTCCGCCGCCAACTTCTTCCACACCGGCGACCCCGGCTTGGCGTCGCCGGCGTCATACAACAGATCTGCTGAAGTAATGTCGTCCATCGTCCACTGCATTTTTAGCCCCGTCAGCTGCCCCTGATCAACCACAGGCGTGGTGACGATAGAGATAAAACTGTGGGGATGCGCCTGCACGCTTGCCGCCGAAAACCCTGCCGACAGCAAGGCTACTCCTTTCAGGCTGATTCTTTTGTCGCTCATGCTTCCCTCAAGATTTAAATTCTGTGAGCCAGCCGTAATTCCGTGATGAAAAACTAAAAAGGGCAATATATTGGCCGAAACCTTTAGCTATTCTTAACTTCTGACACCACATTGGGACAGCCAGATGATGACTTTACTGACGCCGCCACCCTCTGTGCTATCCAGTTCGCAGCGCCGCTGCCACCTGCTTCTGATGCTCTATCTCCCGGAGCAGATCGTCACGCCGGAGGTCATTGCCAGCCTTAACGGCGTGGATCAGAGGCAAACCCTGCAAGATATAGCCGACACGGGCCATGAGATCCAGAGTTATCACCGTCTCTCCCTGACGCAGCAGCAGGACGGCAGCTACCGGATTGAAGGCACAGTCCTTGACCGCCGCCTCTGCCTGCTGCACTGGCTGCGACGCTCGCTGCGCCTTTGCCCGCAGTTTGTGCAAAACCACTTTAGTCCGGCACTAAAGTCCCAGCTAAAGCATCTGGGGCTTATCAAGGCGCTGTATGACGAAACTAATTTACGTGCGCTGGTGAATCTGTGTGGTCGCCGTTTAAAAAGGCAGTACGACAGCCGGGACAGCCAGTTCCTGACGCTGTTTTTGCAGTATTGTCTGCATCAGCATCACTCCGGCAATGCGCCAGTCCTGACGCCGCAGCAGCGCGAGTGGAGCCAGATGCGGCCTGAATTTGTTGTCGCCCAGGAAATAGCCCGCCACTGGAAGCGCCGCGTCATGCAGCCCGCAGACGTTGATGAACAGCATTTCCTGGCCCTGCTGTTTCAACTGCTCAGAATTCCCGATCCGATTAATGACGAACATGAACAGGATGCCCGGTTACACAATGAAATCGCACGGATGATCGAACGTTTCCGCCGTCAGGCCGGGCTTTCTTTTAGCGATGAACAAGGGCTGAGCGATCAGCTTTATATTCACCTCGCCCAGGCGCTGAACCGCTGCCACTTTAATATCGGCATCGACCACAGCCTGCCCGAAGAGATCACGCGTCTTTATCCGAGGCTAATGCGAACCTCGCGAGAAGTGCTTGCGGATTTTGAACAGCATTATGGGATTCAGTTTTCCGATGCGGAAAGGGGCCTGGTCGCAGTAATCTTTGGTGCCTGGCTGATGCAGGAAAGTGACATTCAGGAAAAACAGGTGTTGCTGCTGACGGCCGACGATCGCGAGCTGGAACAGAAAATTGAGCAGCAGCTGCGCGAGCTGACCCTGCTGCCGCTCAACATTAAATATCTGGCGGTGCAGCAGTTTCAAAGCCAGGGCGCCCCGCGTGAAGTGGTGCTGGTTATTACGCCCTACGCGACCTCGCTGCCGCTGTTTTCTCCCCCGCTCATTCACGCCACGCTGCCGCTGGGTGAACACCAGCAGCAGCGCATCAAAGCACTGTTAGAGGCTTAGCTTTCCGCAACCGGGCTGACTGCGGCGACTTTGGGCCGCAGGAACAGCGCCGGGGCCGCCACCAGCGCCATGATCCAGAACATCCCGCCCTGCAAATGCTGATAGAGGAAGCCCGAGAAAATCGTCATCACGGCGATACCGCCGCCCATCGCCACGGCGGAGTAAACGGCCTGCAGGCGGATCACCTCGCCGCCTTTGCGGGCAGAGATATAGCGCATCGCCGCCAGGTGGCAAACCGTGAAGCTGCCGCAGTGCAGGATTTGCGCCACAATCAGCCACGGCAGTTCGGTGGTGCTTGCCATCAGGCTCCAGCGAATAATGCCGGTCACGGTGGACAACAGCAGCAAATCTCTGGCGCTCCAGCGGCGGAACAGTTTGTTGCTGAGGGCAAAGATAACGATTTCCGCCACCACGCCCAGCGACCATAAATAGCCCACAACGGAAGCGGAATAGCCTGCCCCCTGCCAGTAAATCGCGCTAAAACCGTAGTAGGCCGCATGCGCGCCCTGCAGCAGAGAAACACAGGCCAGAAAACGCCAGGCGCTGATAATCAGCCCTTTCCAGGCGGGCCAGCCAGCTGAAGCCTGATGCCGGGTTTCGCCCTGAGGCATAATGGAAGGCCGCAGCATCATGCCAATCAGCATCGACGCCGCGCCAAGGGTCAGCAGGACCAGAATAGCCTGAGAGCTGAACTCGCTCACCAGCTTGCCGGTAATGGCCGAGCCGATGACAAACGCCAGCGATCCCCAGAGCCGCACCCGGCCATAATCCAGCGGCATTTGCCGCTGCCAGGTCCCCGCCAGCGCATCGGTCAGCGGCACCAGCGGCGAGAAGAACAGGTTAAAGCCCACCATCGTCAGCAGCAGCCAGAGCGCGGCATGGCCCAACCAGAAACCAGCGGCAAAAACTAGTGTGGCAAGGGCTAACAGACGAAGGGCGAAAACAAGGCGGGAAGGATCGGTCACGCGGGGGGCTAATAATAAACTGCCGAGGAAACGGGCAATCAGCCCTGAGCCTAACAGCAATCCGATAGTTTCCGGGGGAAGCCCGACGCCTTTGAGCCAGACGCTCCAGAACGGTAAAAATACGCCATAGCTAAAGAAGTAGGTAAAGTAACTGAGCGCCAGCCAGCGCGTGGAATGCAAAACCATGATCCCTCCCGTTTTGGAGGCGATAGTGTCGGGGATAGCTGGCTGGCATGCAAGCAAACATTAACAGCGCAATAACACACATCAAAACAATGGCTATTGCGCGTTAGCTCACCTCAATCTCCATCTCCAGATGCGTGGTCTGGCCCGTCTCCAGCATGACTAAACCCGGCATCCCCGCCTGGTTGTGCGCGTTGACCGGATGCGTTTGCGGTTCAAGACAGATAAACGGCTGGTTCCCCATGCTGAATACCATCAAACAGGCCGCCGGGCTACGCAGACAAATGCTCATCTCCGAGTGGGTAATAACCGCCCTGCCGCTCCAGCCGGAATACCCCACGTTAAGCCACTTGTTCTCCGGCGTTTTTGCACGGGAAAAATCTGCCTGCGGGATGAACGTCCCTTCCCAGGCCAAAGGCAGGTGCTGCTCGCCTTCGGGCCAGTAGCCGCTGGCGGAAAACTGCACCTGGCTGGCTGGCCCCAGCGAAAAATAAGGATGCAAACCCAGCCCGTATATCATCGGCTTCTCGCCAGTGTGCTTCAGCTCAAGCCGGGTTAACAGCCTGTTGCCTGCCAGGCGGTAAGTCAGATTTGCCAGATAGTGAAAACCGCAGGGATACTGGCTGCACAGGCTCAAGGTGACAGACTCAGCTTCGTACTGCTCAACGTGCCAAAGCTTTTGCCAACCATCCCCGTGCAGGAAAAAGTGCTCATCAACGAGGCTGTCTGGCAGCTGGATTCGCTCGCCGTGCAGATGGAAAGCGTTCCCGTCCACCCGATTAGCCAGCGGCAGCATTGGAAACAGCGCCGGGTTCGCCGGATGAAAAATCGGTTTCCCGTGCCTGAGAGATTCAAAGCTGAGAACTGAGGCCCCCTTCGGGGCAACAGTCAAACTAAGAAAATCATTTTGCAGGTGCAGAGTATCCATTAGCGTAGCGCCTTTGCGGCCCGCGCGGGAGAAGCATTCACGCGGCCTTCAGCCAGCTGCTGCTCCAGCGCTTCGAGGCTCACGCCTTTGGTTTCCGGCACGAAGCGGCGCACGTAGATAAAGCCAGCGGCACAGATAACGCCGTACAGCAGGAAGCTGCCGGATGCGCCCAGGCCTGCATTCAGCAGAGGGAAAGTGTAAGTCAGCAGGAAGCAGGCGACCCACAGCGCTAATGTCCCCAGCGACATCGCGAGGCCGCGAACGCGGTTCGGGAAGATTTCCGCCAACAGCACCCAGGTTACCGGGGCCAGCGTCAGCGCATAGGTGGCGATGGCGGCCAGCACCAGAATCAGGACCGGCAGCCCCAGAATACCCAGGCCGTAGGCGGCACCAATAAGCGCATAGATAATTGTCAGCCCAGCGGCCCCAAACAGCATCAATTTGCGGCGGCCAATTTTGTCCACCAACGGCAGCGCGGCAAGGGTGAACACCAGGTTAATCAGGCCGGTCGCAACAATCGATTTCAACGTGCTGTTAATGTCGAACCCGGCGGAGGCAAAAATCTCCTGCGCATAGTTGAAGATAACGTTAATCCCGCACCACTGCTGGAACACCGCCAGCACCATACCAATCACGATGATCGGGCGAACCTTCGGTGCCCAAAGCGCGGACCAGGACACTTTTTGTGTGTCCTTGCTTAACGTTTCCTGAATATCTTTCAGCGTTGCATCGGCATAGGCTTTACTGCCGATGCGGCTCAGCATTTGGTGAGCGCGTTCGTTTTTCCCGGCGCGCACCAGCCAGCGAGGTGACTCAGGCACAAAAAACATCAGGATCAAAAAGACCACCGCCGGGAAGGCTTCAAAGCCAAACATCCAGCGCCAGCCCACCTGCCCGTTCCAGCTGGCGCTGATTTCCTGCATCGTTGCCTGGCTGGCAACCGGCTCGGCAATCATCAGGTTAATCAGCTGCGCCGCCAGCACCCCAACCACAATGGTGAGCTGGTTGACCGCCACAAAGCGCCCGCGCTGTGCCGCCGGGCTGATTTCTGCGATATACATCGGACTAAGCGCCGAAGCGAGGCCAATCCCTACCCCGCCGACAATGCGCCAGAGAACAAACATATCGAAGTGACTTGCCACTGCGGTGCCCCAGGCAGACGCGGTAAACATAATTGCGGCAAGAATAAGGGGGATTTTGCGGCCAAACTTGTCGGCACACCAGCCGGAGAGTATCGCCCCAAGAATACATCCCACCAGGGCAGAGCTCATTGCCCACCCGGAAACGGCCGGGTCGGTAATAGAAAAATAGGCTTCGTAGAACGGTTTTGCCCCGCCGATAACCACCCAGTCATAACCAAACAACAGCCCGCCACAGGCGGCCACCAGACAGATGGTCCAGACGTAACCCATGCGTAGTTGCGATTGCATACTTTCCATGGTCGATCCTCATCTTGTATTTGTAGGGTAAGGGAGCGGGCGCTCATCGTCGCCCGCCAGTTATTGTTAAAGTACGCCGGTGCTAAGGGCCTGACGCAGCAGATGCGCCTTGTCATGGGCCGGGTTAAGGGTCAGCAGGGCTTCCACCCGCTGGTTGAAGGCGGCGATATCCCCCAGGCCGAGCCGCCCAAGCGCCTCCACAAACAGGCAATGCTGCTGATGTTGTTTCCGCGGGTCGCCGTTGAGCGCAATCAGGTCCGGCAGGGAAACGGCGAAGAAATCGGCCTCAACCCCGTCGGCACGGTGCGCCTGCGCCCAGTCAACAAAGGCTTTGAATTGCTGATGGGCCGCCTCAAGCTCACCCAGCTGTTTGAGGGCCATAGCCTGATAGAAGAGGTAGTCCACGGGCTGGTCGTTGTAGTAGCGCCCGGCCGCCAGGGAACTCCCGCCCTTCAACGCCTGCTGGAAGTAAGATTTCGCCCGTTCGTGACGCTGCAGGAGCTGCGCACAGCACCCAAGCAGATACCAGATATCGTTGTCGGTTTGCCCGACCAGACGGCCTTCGCCGAGGTTTTCCGGGTAGCTCAGCGCCTGTTGCAGCAGCTCCTCCGCCTGGCCGTAATGGCCGGCAGACATACTGGCCAGGGCAAGCCGCTGTTGGCTGATAATGAACTGCCCCGTCACTTTGCCTTCGCCGCCTTCCCACGGGTGGAACTTGCGTTCAGCCAGCACCTTCGCGGCAGCTTCCTGCTTGCCATGCTGGTTCCACAGGCTCAGCAGCTCGGCAGTGAGATCGTCACGTTTTAGCGCAACGTCACGCTTCACCTCCAGACGGGTAAGACGCTCCTCTGGTGCGCGGCCATTCAGCTTCAGCAGGAAGTCGAGTTCAAACAGGAAGCGCGCATTATCAGGTTCGAGATCAACGGCACGCTGCAGCAGCGTTTCAGCTCGCTGAACGTCCTGCTCTTTATTCCAGGCATGAATCGCCAGCACGCGCTGCACGGAGGCAAACTCAGGCATCTGTTCAGCGCAGAATGCCCAGCAGGTTAGCGCCTCTGCATAGCGACGTTTGCTGTACCAGAAGCAGCCCAGCAGATACTGCGCAAAACCATCCTGCGGGAGGCGCATCAGCATTTGCACTTCATCCAGCGTGTTAGGGAAGCGAACCCGGGCGGTAAACTGCTCCCGAGCCTGCACGAGATAGTTTTGCTGGCGCTGTGGATCGGATTCCAGCGAGGCCTGCCACAGCAGCGGCATCGTTTCCTGGGCATTCAGCACGGTGAGCAGTTCACGCGCGGCATTCTCTGCCCCAAAGCTCATTAGCCAGCCGGCCAAAACGCTGACGTTAGTGCCACGTTGCCCGGTCACCTGCCGCAGCTTTTGCTTGTCACCTTCACTCTGGGTTATCGCCCAGCGGGCATAATGCAGGGCATAACTCAGCGGCCAGACGGCAAGCTGCTGCTCAATCCACGCCAGCGCCGTCGCTTTTTCTCCTTGCTGAGACAGCGCCAGCGCTTTCAGCCCCATTGCGAGGTTATTCGAGGCGTTGAACTGCAGGCTTTGGGATACCAGCGTTAAGGCGCGAGCCGTTTCCCCTTTGCGCATTGCCAGACGGGCCAGGGCATAAAATGCCGCATCCCGGCAGTTGCCGCTCCAGCTGGCCTTGTAGTAAGCATCGAAGGCGCCGTCGTAGTCGCCCAGGCGCTCTTTCGCCGAGCCGAGAAGCTGGCTGGCATCGCCATTTTGCGGGTTTTTGTTCAGGCTGTGGGCGCGCTGCAGCGCCGCGTCGGCGTGCTCTTTGGCTTTTTGCCAGTTGCCCCGGTTGAATTCGAGCGTGCCCAGGGCGACGTTACAGCGGGAATCGAGCGGATCAATGTCCAGCGCTCGCCGGTAATAGTCGAAGGCTGACCGGCTGGCGTGCAGATACTGCTCCAGATGCTGGCCAATGAAATAAAGCTCGTCGCAGTTAGCGATCTGTTCAGGCTTAGCCGGGGCCTGCGCCGCCTGCGGCAGAGGCAGCTCTTCCGCGATGTGTTCCAGGTAGCTGAGCATCACTTCGCCTTGCGCGTTGAGTAAGCTCAGCGTCAGCCGCTGCGGCCAGTCATCCGTCAGTTGATGCAGCCAGGCTTCCGCCGGTTTCAGGCTGAGCGGCGTTTGCCACAGGACTACGCCGGCGCTTTCAAGACGCAGCGTCACCGCTTCCAGCGGGGAAATGGCGTAGACGCCGAGTTCCAGCCTGCCCTGCTCACGCTCAAGCTTGATGGCCGCATCGGTGCTGGCGTTTTGCAGCGTCCCCAGCTTGCTGTAAGGCAGGAAGTTTTGCACAAACACTTTTTCTTCAAACGGCGCCAGCCAGGTAAAGTCCGGTTGGTTGTCGGTGAACACGCCGGTCATCAGCTCGATGTACGGGCCGTTGGTGTCGGTCAGATTGCGATCCCAGGCCAGGCCAAAGTCGCAGTTGCCCCAGGTCCACTGCTTTTTGCCCGGCGATACATGGTGATCGGCAATGTGCAGCAGACCGCCCTGTTCGCCGTGGTGGTAGGCCCCAACAAAATCGTAATTCGACTTATCGGCCATGTAAGAGGTTGGCACCGGGATGTTTTTGTAGCGCGAGATATCCACGCCCGCTGAGTAATCCACTTTGTAGTAGGTGCCGTGGGCAATCGGGAAGGCGGAAACGTCGCGTTTGCCGTGGTCAAACACCGCGGTCACGTCTGGCGGGAATACGCTCTGATGGTCGTCACCGCCCTTCACCGCCGGATTAGCCCACCACAGGAAGTGGCGCGGCGTGGCGTTGCCGTTAAAGACTTTGCCGGTAATTTCAATCAGCGCTTTTTCCGGGTAAAGCGTAAACCCGGTCATCACCTGCAGGCCGCGCATCGGCTCCACTTCCCCCATCCAGACGGTTTGCGCCCCGCTTTCGTGCTGCTGGAAGGTCACGTCTACCGGCAGAAAAGTGGTCGGGCGGTGGTGCTGAGGCCAGTTGAATTCGATCCCACCGGAGATCCACGGCCCAATCAGGCCCACCAGCGCGGGTTTGACCACTTCGTTGTAGTACACGAAATCGCGCCCCATCACTTTGTCCCAGGCTCGGTGAATACGCCCGCCCAGCTCCGGCAGCAGCATGACGCGAATGAAATCGTTCTCCAGCCAAACCGCCTGATACTCACGCATTTCACGTTTACCGGTCAGGGTGTCTATGACGCCATAGGGGTAAACCGCACCGGAAGATCCCTGATAGACACGATTTTCCAGGAACATCGGGTTGGGATCCTCTGCTCCGGTGGTCCAGGTAGGGAGTGAGATCGTTTCCTGCCAGACTTTAACGGCTCCGTACATAGCAACTCTCCAGTAAACAAATAACAGTGAATGGGGGATTGCCAACAGTCTGGAGCAGCTGATTATGATTTAATCGCTCAATGCTCACGCAATACAGTTAATGAGGTTTAGTAAACATGCAGCAGTCAGGTTTCAATAATCAGCGGGTACGTCAGCTCAACCGACAAACGCTGATGACGCTGGTATGGCGGCACAAGCAGCTGAGTAAATCGCAGTTTGCCCGCTACACCGGGCTGTCCATTCCGGCCGTCAGCAACATCCTTGAGGAACTGGTCGATGAGGGCAAACTTAGCCATTCCAGCGAAAACCTCAGCAGCCGGGGGCTGAACAGCGGCAGCTACCAGATCCCGCCGGAGGGGAATTACATCCTCTGCATGAACGTCACCCCCACCAGCATCGAGAGCCAGCTGTGCAACGCCCAGCTGTCGCCTATAGCCGACTTTGAGCGCAGCGCTATTGTGGCCCCTTCTCCTCAGATGCTGCTGTCGGCCATCGAAGCAATCTGGCAGCAACAGCGAAAAAGCTGGCCGAAAAAAACGATCAATCTCGCTCTGGGCATACATGGACAGGTAGATCCGGTGACCGGCGTGTCACAAACCATGCCGCAGGCTCCCTGGCGGGAGGCAGTGGAAATTAAATACCTGCTGGAAGAGAAGCTGAACATCGAAGTCAGGCTGGATAACGACTGCGTGATGCTGGCCCTGGCAGAAAAGTGGCAAAACAACGGCAACCGGGAAGATTTCTGCGTGCTTAACGTGGATTACGGCATCGGCTCTTCGTTTGTGATCAACGGGCAAATCTATCGCGGCAATCTGTACGGCAGCGGGCAAATTGGCCACACCATAGTTAACCCGGACGGCATGGCCTGCGACTGCGGGCGCTATGGCTGCCTGGAAACCGTGGCTTCGCTCAGTGCGCTGAAAAAACAGGCCCGCATCTGGCTCAAAACGCACCCTGAGGCGCAGCAGCACGATCCGGAAAAGCTCACTTCCCGGCAGCTGGTTCAGGCGCTGCATGCCGGGGATGAAAGGGTCGCCCGCTGGGTAGAAGATTCGGCCAATGCGATTGGGCTTAGCCTGTATAACTTCCTTAATATTCTCAACATTAACCAGATCTGGTTCTATGGCCGCAGCTGCGAGTTTGGCGAAAACTGGCTGAGCGCCATTAAACAGCGCATTGGTTTTAATCCGTTCGACCACGGTGATGGCCTGAAGAGTCACGCCACGCAAATAAACTTCGGGCAGCTCACCCGCGCTCAGCAGGTGATGGGGATTGGTTATTTATATGCCGAGACTGCGCTGATGGAATAACGAGATGGCGTCGGGCGTCATTAATAAAAACATTCATTAACACAAACAACGCGGTAGAGGCGCAGCGGCAATGGCAGGCTCAGAAGTTGTGTATTAACTTTAAATTGAGTCCACTACAGGCGAGCCCGCTATGAACACACTCCGCTATTTCGATTTTGGTCAATCTCGTGCCCTGATCCTGCTTATTGCCCGTATTGCGTTGATTCTGCTGTTCATTATTTTCGGCTTGCCGAAGCTCAGCGGATTCAGCGGCACCGTGGCGTATATGGAGCATCTTGGCACCCCACTCCCGACGCTAGCCGCCGCGATTGCGGTGTTTATGGAAGTTGTTGCCGCTATCCTGGTGATCATCGGGTTCTTTACCCGCCCGCTGGCCATTTTGTTTGTGTTTTATACCCTCGGCACGGCGCTTATCGGTCACCATTACTGGAATATGACCGGGGATGCAGTGATGCCTAATATGATTAACTTCTATAAAAACACCAGCATAGCTGGTGGTTTCCTGCTGCTGGCGGTCACCGGCCCTGGCGCGATTTCCGTCGATAAGCGCTAAATTTCTGCCTCACTTAAAGGCCGCTAATGCGGCCTTTTCATTTGTTTCCCGCTCATTTTGCTTTATACGCTTCAGCTCACAATTTCGTAACATTTTTTTGCTGGCTTGCGCCCTCTTTGCTGCCAAAAACGTCCCCTTAACGGCAAATTGTTTGTTAATTGTTGCTTATATGTTTCATTTCTGGCTATTAATTAACACCACCATGTCCGTCCAGTTTAAAAAAACATCATATATTTAACTATTTTTTAACTAAATTAGATCTAAAAACAAACAATAATGGGCGTGCATCACATTTAGAAAAACTGCGATTCATTCCCTCTTCCCTTCGTTGCTAGTCTCCTC
Organism: Cedecea sp. Ae19-4; assembly: GCF_059801165.1. Classification (NCBI taxonomy): domain Bacteria; kingdom Pseudomonadati; phylum Pseudomonadota; class Gammaproteobacteria; order Enterobacterales; family Enterobacteriaceae; genus Cedecea; species Cedecea sp. Ae19-4. Next base: position 48,935 of record NZ_JBCHWG010000003.1, read on the forward strand.
TCCGTGACATGCCTCAGTCCCTAATAAAAAAGGTACACCTATGAAATTCAAACTCGCATTACTCAGTGCAACCCTGATTTCTGCATGCATGTTGTCCGGTACGGCCGTTGCGGCGGATAAGTATGAAATCGCAGTGGTGGCGAAAGTCACCGGGATCCCATGGTTTAACCGGATGGAAACCGGCGTCAACGAAGCGGCAAAAAAACTCAACGTTAACGCTTACCAGACCGGGGCCTCAACGCCCGATCCGGCTCAGCAGGTGAAGGTGATTGAGGATCTGATCGCCAAGAAAGTGAACGCCATTATTGTGGTGCCTAACGATGCCAAAGTACTGGAGCCAGTACTGAAAAAAGCGCGCGATCAGGGCATCGTGGTGCTGACGCATGAATCCCCTGACCAGCAGATCGGCCAGTGGGATATCGAAACCATCGACAGCGAAAAATATGCTCAGGCCAACATGGACGAGCTGGCGAAAAACATGGGTGGCAAAGGCGGCTATGCGATTTACGTCGGGTCGCTGACCGTGCCGCTGCACAACGCCTGGGCGGATTCCGCCATTAAATATCAGAAAGAAAAATACCCGGATATGTTCGAAGTGACTTCGCGCCTGCCGGTGGCGGAGAGCATCGACAAATCCTATTCCACCACGCTCGATCTGATGAAAACGTATCCGCAGATGAAAGGCGTGATCGGCTTTGGCTCCCTCGGCCCAATCGGCGCGGGCCAGGCGGTACAGAAGAAACGTGCGAAGGACAAACTGGCGGTTGTCGGCATTGCCATGCCGGGCCAGGCGGCACCTTACCTGATGCGCGGCGACATTAAAAAAGCGCTGCTGTGGGATCCTAAAGATGCCGGTTACGCACTGGTTACCGTGGCCGATCAGCTGCTGCAGGGCAAAGCCGTGACCAAAGACCTGACCATTGACGGTCTGGGCAAGGCCGATGTCGACATGGATAAGAAAGTGATCCGTTTTAACAAGATCCTCGAAGTCACCAAAGATAACGCTCAGTCACTCGGTTTCTAAGGCACTCCGCCAACACCAGGGAAACCGGAATGCCGGTCAGCCGACCGGCATTCTCCAACAAGATTATTTTGTGGCGCCCACGTCGGGCGCCGGCAGGGGCATTACCCATGACCGACACATCCGCATTTATCACTCTTGAGAATATCAGCAAGCAATTCCCGGGCGTGCGGGCGCTGGATAACGTCAATCTGACGCTCAGAAAAGGCGAAGTTCATTGCCTGGCCGGGCAAAACGGCTGCGGTAAAAGCACGATCATCAAAGTGATTTCCGGCGTCTATCATCCGGAAAAAGGGGCGCAGATTGCCCTCGACGGCAAACTGTTTCACAGCCTGACGCCCACGCTTTCCGCGCATTACGGCATCCAGGTGATCTACCAGGATCTGTCGCTGTTCCCCAATTTCAGCGTGGCCGAGAATATCGCCGTGCACCGCTATCAGCCCGGCGGCAGCCTGTGGGTTAACCGCAGCGTGATGAAAGCCCTGGCGCTGGCGGCCATGCAGCGCATTGGCGTCACGCTCGACCCGGACAAAAAAGTCGAAAAACTCTCGATAGCCGATCGCCAACTGGTGGCGATTTGCCGAGCCATTGCCGCAGACGCCCGGTTGGTTATTATGGACGAACCCACTGCGTCGCTTACCCGCCAGGAGGTTAACGGCCTGCTGCGGGTGGTGAATGAACTCAAAGCGGACGGGATTTGCGTGGTGTTTGTCAGCCACCGTCTGGACGAAGTGATGGAAGTCGCCGACCGCATTAGCGTGATGCGCGACGGGAAGCTGGTCGGCACCTGGCAGGCCAGCGAGCTGGACAGCAACGAGCTTGCGTTCCTGATGACCGGGCAACGCTTCCACTACAGCCCGCTGCCGGAAAAACCTCCGGTAGAAAAACAGCCGATGCTGGAGCTGCGCGGCCTCAGCCGCAAGGGCAAATACCACAACATCAATCTGTCGCTGCGCAGCGGCGAGATTGTTTCCATCGTCGGCCTGCTCGGGTCGGGCCGCACCGAACTGTGCATGAGTCTGTTCGGCATGACGCAGCCGCAAAGCGGTGAAATGCTGATCGACGGCGTGCCGGTGACGTTTCGCAATAACCACGATGCGATCAAACACGGCATCGGCTACGTGTCAGAAGATCGCCTGACTCAAGGCCTGATCATGGAGCAGTCGATCTACGACAACACGATTGTCACGGTCTTCGACAGGCTTCATACCCGCAACGGCCTGCTCGATCATGAAAAAGCCCGTCATCTGGTGGCCGATCTTATTCGTGAGCTAAACATCAAAGTCTCCGATGCCGAGCTGCCGGTAAAAACCCTTTCGGGCGGCAACGCCCAAAGGATTGCCATCGCCAAATGGGTAGCGACTAACCCACAAATATTGATTCTCGACTCGCCCACGGTGGGCGTGGATATCGCCAATAAAGAAGGTATTTACCAAATCGCCCGTACCCTGGCGGAACAGGGGCTGGCGGTACTGATGATTTGCGATGAAATCCCTGAGGCGTATTACAACAGCCACCGCGTGCTGGTGATGCGCCGGGGCGAGCTGGTCGCAGAGTTTAATCCTCATCGCAGTAGCGAGCAGGACATTGCTGAGGTGGTCAATGAATAACCCTCGTTTTTCCCGCCTGGCCGGGCAACATGAGTTCTGGCTGGGTCTTCTGGTGGTGGCTCTGGCCGTTTGCCTGAGTATCAGCACCGATGAGTTTTTGTCCCTCGGTAACCTGACGGATGTCGCCACCAGCTACGCCATTCTCGGTATTCTGGCCTGCGGGCTGTTTGTGGTGCTGATTTCCGGAGGGATTGATATTTCGTTCCCGGCGATGACCGCCATTGCCCAGTACGTGATGGCAAGCTGGGTCATTGCCCACGGCGGTAATTTTGCGCTGGCGTTGGTGATTTCCATTGCCGTGGGACTGCTGCTCGGGCTTATCAACGGCTTCCTGGTTTACTGGCTGCGGGTCCCGGCGATCATCATCACCATTGCCACCCTCAACGTTTACTACGGCCTGCTGGTTTACCTCACCAAAGGCACCTGGCTGTACGGCTTCCCGGACTGGTTTATGAACGGCATTAACTGGTTCTCTTTCACCGCCAAAGACGGTTACCAGTACGGGTTAACCCTGCCGCTGCTGTGCCTGGCCGCAGTGATTATCTTTACCGCCGTGCTGATGAACTACACGCGCCTTGGCCGCCAGATTTATGCCATGGGCGGCAACCGCGAGGCGGCATCCCGGCTGGGGATGAACCTGCTTAAGCTGCACTTCTACGTCTACGGCTATATGGGGATTCTGGCCGGTATTGCCGCCGTCGTTCAGGCGCAGATCACCCAGTCCGTTGCCCCAAACTCGCTGCTGGGCTTTGAGCTAACGGTCCTGGCGGCGGTCGTGCTCGGCGGGACAAGCATGAGCGGCGGGCGCGGGACGCTCACCGGCACCCTGCTCGGGGTTATCCTGCTGGCATTCTTACAAAACGGTCTGACGCTGCTGAGCGTGTCCTCTTACTGGCACGCCGTGTTCAGCGGCGTGATTATCCTGGTCAGCATCAGCGCCACGGCCTGGAATGAAAAACGCAAACTCGCAAGGGAGCTTTGAGATGAAAACCTTCGCCAGATTTTTACCCGGTGACGCCATCATCCGGCTGCAGTGCGTGATTATTGTGGTGGTTGCCGTGGCGTTTTCGCTGCTGCTGGGCGGGCGCTTCTTTAGCCTCGCCAACTTCCAGTCCATCGGCTCTCAGTTGCCTATTCTTGGCATGCTGGCGCTGGGTATGGGAATGACAATGCTGACCGGCGGGATCAACCTGTCGATTATTGCCGGGGCGAACGCCTGTTCGCTGGTGATGGCGGCCATTATCGTCAGCCACCCGGATAACCCGCTGTTCTTTGCGCTGGCGCTGCTGGCGGGTATTGCCGTGGCGGTGGCTATCGGCACGCTAAACGGCGCGCTGGTCGCCTGGGTCGGTGTTTCGCCTATTCTGGCTACGCTCGGCACCATGACGCTGATTTCCGGCCTCAATATTTTGCTGTCTAACGGTACGGTGATTTCCGGCTTCCCGGCGGCAATTCAGTACCTGGGTAACGCCACGCTGCTCGGCATTCCGGTCGCGCTGCTGCTGTTCCTGCTGGTTGCCGTCCTACTCTGGGTATTGCTGGAGCACACCACGCTGGGGCGCAGCCTTTATCTGGTCGGCTCCAACGAACAGGCCACGCGCTTCAGCGGCGTTAACACCGTGCGGGTGCAGATATCGGTGTACGTGATTTCCGCGCTGCTCGGCTGGGTGGCCGCCATTCTGATGATGGCCAAGTTCAACTCCGCCAAAGCCGGGTACGGTGAGTCTTATCTGCTGGTCACCATCCTTGCTTCTGTGCTGGGCGGCATAAACCCGGACGGCGGCTTTGGCCGCATTATCGGCCTGGTGCTGGCGCTCATTGTGCTGCAAATGCTGGAAAGCGGCTTTAATTTGCTGGGGATCAGCAGCTATTTGACCATGGCGCTCTGGGGCGCGGTGCTGATCCTCTTTATCGCATTACAGAATCGTAAAGCCTGAGTTCAGGAGAATCATTATGGCGAGTTACTTCATTGGGGTGGATGTAGGGACGGGAAGCGCCCGCGCGGGCGTCTTTGACCTGAATGGCAGAATGGTAGGCGAGGCAAGCCGGGCGATTGAGATTTACCGCCCACAGGTGGACTTCGTTGAGCAATCCTCGGACAATATCTGGCAGGCGGTTTGCAACGCGGTGCGGGATGCGGTTAACCAGGCCGACATTAATCCGATTCAGGTAAAAGGGCTGGGATTCGACGCCACCTGTTCCCTGGTGGTACTGGATAAAGAAGGTAAGCCGCTGACCATCAGCCCTTCAGGGCGCAGCGAACAGAACATCATTGTGTGGATGGATCACCGCGCCATTACCCAGGCCGACAGAATTAATGCCCTGCACCACCGCGTGCTGGACTACGTGGGCGGGATTATTTCCCCGGAAATGCAAACGCCAAAATTGCTCTGGCTTAAACAGCACATGCCGAATACCTGGTCTAATGCCGGTTACTATTTTGACCTCCCGGACTTCCTGACCTGGCGCGCCACCGGGGATGATACCCGCTCGCTCTGCTCCACCGTCTGCAAATGGACCTACATGGGCCACGAAGACAAATGGGACAGCAGCTACTTCCGCCAGATTGGGCTGGAAGATCTGCTGGAGCACGATGCGGAAAAAATTGGCCGCTATGTAAAAACCATGGGGGAGCCACTGGGCCACGGCCTGACGCAGTGCGCCGCAAGCGAGATGGGGCTGATTGCCGGCACCGCCGTCAGCGTCTCGATTATTGACGCCCATGCCGGCACGCTCGGGACGCTCGGCGCCTGCGGCGTTTCGGGCGAAGTGGCAGACTTCGACCGCCGCGTGGCGCTCATCGGCGGCACCTCTACCGGGCATATGGCCATTTCAAAAGAAGCTCGTTTTATTAATGGCGTTTGGGGGCCTTACTACTCCGCCGTGCTGCCGGGCTACTGGCTCAACGAAGGCGGCCAGTCGGCCACCGGAGCGCTTATCGACCATATTATTCAGTCTCATCCGTGCTATGAGACGCTGCTTGCCCAGGCGAAGACTCAGGGGCAAACCATTTACGAACTGCTGAACGCTCTGCTGCGTAAAATGGCCGGGGAGCCGGAAAACATCGCCTTCTTAACGAAGGATATGCACATCCTGCCCTACTTCCACGGCAACCGTTCGCCGCGCGCCAACCCGACGCTAACCGGCGTTATCAGCGGGCTGAAGCTTTCCCGCACGCCGGAAGATATGGCGCTGCAGTACCTGGCGACGATTCAGGCTATCGCACTCGGTACCCGCCATATTATCGAAACCATGAACCACAGCGGCTACACCATCGACACCATCATGGCGAGCGGTGGCGGCACTAAAAACCCTATCTTCGTTCAGGAGCACGCCAACGCCACAGGCTGCGCGATGTTGTTGCCGGAAGAGAGTGAGGCGATGCTGCTGGGCAGCGCGATGATGGGCACGGTGGCGGCGGGCGTGTTTGATTCCTTCCCGGAAGCGATGTCGGTCATGAGCCGCATCGGCAAAACGGTCACACCGCAGACTAACCGCATCAAACAGTATTACGACCGGAAATACAAAGTGTTCCATGAGATGTACCTCGACCACATGAAATACCGCCAGCTGATGCAGGAGGAAGCATGAGCGCCTCCTGGCAACAGGCCGTAAACGCATGGGAAACCTGCAGTCGCGAACTTGCGGCGCTGGAACAGCACTTGAGCGAGCCGCTGTGGCTCGCCTTGCTGGCCGAACTGAGAAACTGTAAAGGCAAGATTGTGGTCACCGGCGTCGGTACTTCGGGCATCGCCGCGAGGAAAATTGCCCATATGCTGGCCTGCGTCGAACACCCGGCCATTTACCTCAGCGCGACGGATGCGGCGCATGGTGATCTAGGGTTCCTCCGTGCGGACGATCTGATGATCATGCTTTCCCGGGGCGGGAATTCCGACGAGCTGACGCGGCTGCTGCCGGGCCTGGCGGCGAGAAACGTCCCGCTCATTAGCGTCACCGAGAACCCGGATTCGGCCATAGCCCAGGCAGCAAGGCTGGTGATTTCTACCGGTGTGAAACAGGAAATGGATCCGCTGAATATGCTGGCGACCACGTCGATAATTCTGGCGCTGGCGATTTTTGATGCCGCCTGCGCCTGCCTGATGAGCGAGAGCGGGTATTCGAAGGAGACGCTGCTCGCCGTTCATCCCGGCGGGGATGTCGGGCTGACGCTAAGCCAGAAGCAATAAAAAAAGGCTCCCGATTGGGAGCCTTTCAACTTTTCAGCTTAACGATTATGCGTAAACCGGGAAGCGGGCACAGATATCCAGCACTTTACCTTTGACGCGCTCGATAACCGCTTCGTCATTGATGTTGTCCAGAACGTCACACATCCAGCCAGCCAGCTCTTTCACTTCCGCTTCTTTAAAGCCGCGGCGAGTAACAGCCGGAGAACCGATACGGATACCGGAGGTCACGAACGGGCTCTTCGGATCGTTCGGTACACTGTTTTTGTTCACGGTGATGTTAGCGCGGCCCAGGGCAGCGTCAGCTTCTTTACCGGTCAGATTTTTATTAACCAGATCCAGCAAGAACAGGTGGTTTTCAGTCCCGCCGGAAACCACTTTGTAGCCACGGTTCAGGAACACTTCCACCATCGCTTTGGCATTTTTCGCAACCTGCTGCTGGTAAACCTTGAACTCAGGCTCCATCGCTTCTTTCAGCGCCACAGCCTTGGCCGCGATAACGTGCATCAGCGGGCCGCCCTGCGCGCTTGGGAATACGGCAGAGTTCAGTTTCTTGTAGAGATCTTCGTCGCCGCCCTTCGCCAGGATCAGGCCACCGCGTGGACCCGCCAGGGTTTTGTGGGTGGTGGTGGTGACAACGTGCGCGTGTGGCACCGGGTTCGGGTAAACGTCTGCGGCAATCAGGCCCGCAACGTGCGCCATGTCAACGAACAGGTAAGCGCCGATGCTGTCTGCGATTTCGCGCATCTTAGCCCAGTCAACCACGCCGGAGTAGGCAGAGAAGCCGCCGATGATCATCTTCGGCTTGTGCTCTTTAGCCTGCTTCGCCATGTCTTCGTAGTCAATTTTACCTGACTCATCAATACCGTAAGGAATGATGTTGTACAGCTTACCGGAGAAGTTAACCGGGGAGCCGTGAGTCAGGTGACCGCCCTGCGCCAGGTTCATGCCCAGCACGGTATCGCCCGGCTGCAGCAGCGCGGTGTATACCGCAAAGTTAGCCTGGGAACCGGAGTGTGGCTGCACGTTCGCATAGTCTGCGCCAAACAGCTCTTTTGCACGGTCGATAGCCAGCTGCTCGACGATGTCGACGTACTCGCAACCGCCGTAGTAGCGCTTGCCTGGGTAACCTTCAGCATATTTGTTTGTCAGCTGAGAACCCTGAGCCTGCATCACGCGCGGGCTGGTGTAGTTTTCGGAGGCGATCAGTTCAATGTGCTCTTCCTGACGTACTTTCTCTTGCTCCATGGCCTGCCACAGTTCGGCATCATAATCGGCAATGTTCATTTCACGCTTTAACATTCGCATCTCCTGACTCAGCTAACGGTAAAAATTTTACTGCAATGAGGGGGCCCATTTGGGCGACGGGCAACAGTGTAAACCGAAACCCTTTCGGGTGATAGGGCTTGACAGAGGTTTTTACGCAAACGATTACCCAGGCATGAAATAAGGCTTCAACGCAATAAACCCTGCATCTCTTTGCCGGATATTTCTTCATCAATACTATGCGTATTTTTCACGTTCTGTGAGCTCAGTCGTTAACAACGATAACCCATTTACAACATAAGGCCATTTCTATAAGATGCATTTAAAATGCAATTTATACACTACGCTGTTTATGGAGACCGCCATGCTAGACGCACAAACCATCGCCGTTGTTAAGTCGACCATCCCTCTGCTGGCCGCGACCGGGCCTAAACTTACCGCCCACTTTTATGAGCGCATGTTCAGCCACAACCCTGAGCTGAAAGAGATCTTTAACATGAGCAACCAGCGCAACGGTGACCAGCGTGAAGCGCTGTTCAACGCCATTTGCGCCTATGCTTCCAACATCGAAAATCTGGCCGCCCTGCTGCCCGCGGTAGAGAAAATCGCCCAGAAACACACTACCTTCCAGATTAAACCGGAGCAGTACAACATTGTGGGCGGCCATCTGCTGGCCACGTTAGACGAGCTGTTCAGCCCGAGGCAGGAAGTGCTGGACGCATGGGGAAAAGCCTACGGCGTTCTGGCGCAGGTCTTTATTAACCGTGAATCAGAAATTTACCAGGATAACGCCGCTAAGCAGGGTGGCTGGGAAGGCACGCGTCCCTTCACTATCGTAGAGAAAAAAGAGCAAAGCTCACTGATCACCAGCTTCGAACTTGCCCCGTTAGACGGCGGCCCGGTGGCAGGTTATCAGCCGGGGCAATACCTCGGCGTCTGGCTGAAACCTGTTGGTTTCCCGCATCAGGAAATTCGTCAGTACTCTTTGACCCGCCAGCCGAACGGGAAAAGTTATCGCATTGCCGTGAAGCGTGAAGAGAAAGGTATGGTCTCAAACTGGCTGCACAATCATGCTCAGGCGGGGGATCGGGTGCATCTGGCTTCACCGGCAGGCGACTTCTTTATGGACGTAAAATCGAACACGCCGGTAACGCTGATTTCCGCAGGCGTCGGCCAGACGCCGATGCTCTCGATGCTGGACACGCTGGCGAACGGTGGCCATCAGGCACAGGTCAACTGGCTGCACGCCGCCGAGCACGGGGATGTGCATGCGTTTAGCGAAGAAGTGGCAGGGCTTGGCGCTCAGTTGCCGAAATTTGAAAGCCACGTCTGGTACCGTGAACCCTCCGCAGAGGATCGTGCTCAGGCGCGCTTTGACCGTGAAGGACTGATGAATCTGCTGGAAATCGAAGGGAAGTTAAGCGATCCGGCGATGCAGTTCTATCTCTGCGGCCCGATCAACTTTATGCGTTTTGCGGCGGAACAGCTGGTGAAGATTGGCGTGAATAAAGACAGCATTCACTATGAGTGCTTTGGCCCGCACAAGGTGATGTAGTTTAGTAAGACTGCCCCTCGCCCTTCCAGGGTGAGGGGCAAAATCTAAATCAAATCGCCGCGTCGTCTTCTTCGCCGGTACGAATACGCACCACGCGCGCCACATCAAACACGAAAATCTTACCGTCACCGATCTTGCCGGTCTGGGCCGTGCGGATAATGGTGTCCACGCAGGTATCAACGATATCGTCGGTCACCACAATTTCAATTTTTACTTTTGGCAGAAAGTCCACCATGTATTCGGCACCGCGGTACAGCTCGGTATGCCCTTTCTGACGGCCAAAACCTTTGACTTCCGTCACCGTCATGCCGGTAATGCCCACTTCAGCCAGCGCTTCGCGCACATCATCCAGTTTGAAAGGTTTAATAATCGCATCAATTTTTTTCATGGTATTACCGGTGTCCCCGCGCGGCGTTTTGTACTGTTAGTAATCGGTTGCTCACACTACCACAGCCTACTCTTTAAAGTCATTGGCCTCGAGTTCATGCCTGGCCAGTAATTTATAGAATTCGGTTCGGTTACGCCCCGCCATGCGTGCGGCATGGGTGACATTTCCTTTGGTAATTTGCAGCAGCTTACGCAGATAGTTTAGTTCGAACTGGTTACGGGCTTCGACAAATGTCGGCAAGGCGGTGTTTTCGCCTTCCAGCGCCTGCTCCACCAGCGCTTCGCCAATCACCGGGGCTGAGGTCAGCGCCACGCACTGCTCAATCACGTTCACTAGCTGACGTACGTTACCCGGCCAGCTTGCGGTCATCAACCGCTTCATGGCGTCGGTGGAGAAACTCCGAACGAAAGGTTTATGCCTGTCGGCGGACTGGCGTAACAAATGATTCGCCAGCAGCGGAATATCTTCGGCACGTTCATGCAACGCAGGAATTTTCAGGTTCACAACGTTGAGGCGGTAGAAGAGGTCTTCACGAAACTCCCCGCGCTCCATGGCTTTCGGCAAGTCCCGGTGCGTGGCGGAGATAATCCGCACGTCGATGTCCAGATCGCGGTTGCTGCCCAACGGGCGAACTTTTCGCTCCTGCAAAACGCGCAGCAGCTTAACCTGCAGCGGGATAGGCATATCGCCGATCTCATCCAGAAATAGCGTTCCACCTTCTGCCGCCTGGAACAGGCCTTCGCGGCTGCTCACCGCCCCGGTAAAGGCTCCGCGAGCGTGGCCGAACAGCTCTGACTCAAGCAACTGTTCAGGCAGCGCGCCACAGTTAATCGCAATAAACGCTTTTTTGCTGCGCGGGCTGGCGTTGTGTATCGCCTGGGCCAGAATCTCTTTCCCGGTGCCGCTTTGGCCGTTAATCAACACGCTGACGTCCGACTGCGCCACCATGCGCGCCTGCTCGAGTAAACGCTGCATAATCGGGCTGCGGGTCACAATGGTGTCGCGCCACATGTCATCGCCAGCGATGACGGTATGCTCAAGCGCGTTGTCGATGGCCTGATAAAGTGCGTCTCTGTCCACCGGTTTGGTGAGGAAGCTGAATACACCCTGCTGGGTCGCCGCCACCGCGTCAGGAATTGAACCGTGCGCAGTCAGGATGATCACCGGCATCCCCGGCTGGCCTTTTTGGATCTCCGCGAACAGCGCCATGCCGTCCATTTCGTCCATCCTGAGATCGCTTATCACCAGGTCGATTTTTTCCCGTGCCAGGACTTTCAGCCCCTCAGCCCCGCTTTCAGCCGTGGTGACCGTATAGCCCTCGCTCGACAGGCGCATTCCCAGCAGCTTTAACAGGCCAGGATCATCATCCACTAATAGTAAGCGCGCAGGTTTCCTTTGCGTCATGGTTTTGCCTCCGGCTGCGATTTGTTTGAAGCGCCGCTATCGTCGTCGTCATTGTCATCCGTGCTGTGCGTGCCGGGCACCAGATTGCTTCCCGGCTTGCGGCTGGAAAGCTGACGCTCAATGTCGGTCAGATTTTCCAGCTTGCGCGTAGTGAGATCGAGCTGGCTGCGAAGGCGCTGCTGCTGCTCTCGCAGCGTATCCAGCTCGCCGTCGGTTGACTGCTGCAGCTTGCTGTAGCGCGTGCGCTCATCCGAGAGTTTAAGCTGAGACTGTTGCCCGTCGCGCCAAATCTCAAACAGAGAACGTACCTGCACAGGCACTTCGCTGGTCATGGTCTCGAGCTGGGTCATGAAGCGGCGGCGCTCGGTCGGGGTAATTTTAGCCGTAGACAGCAAAATGCCGCGCTTAAACGTGTCCTGCCAGGTTTCCGCTGGCCACTGGCGGGCTTCCGCGCGGGCTTCTGCCGGTGACAGGCGCTGGGCGCAATCCATACCGCGAAGCCAGTAAAGCGGGTTACTGCTGACGTCATGCCCCGTGAGATCCCATATTTCGGTGCAGTCCGTGGACAGGTAATCAGGGATTTGTTGTTCTGGAATATGCGGTTTGTGGGCCTCATCCAGGCTGCTGGACACCCTTGCGGGGGCGCAGCCTGTCAACAGCGTCGCGCCAACCAGCGCCCCAGATACCCAGCAAATCAGGCGAGTCAAAGACCCGCGGCGCGGTTCACGCAATAAAAGTACTTTCATCGTTTTAATCATTCTCAGGGAAAACCGGTAATTCGATACGGAAGCACACTTCCGCGCTGTTAGCGTTGATCAGGCTAAGTTTTCCGTGCATACGTCGAATGCAATCCCTGGCGATACTTAACCCCAGCCCACTTCCCTTTACGGAGCCCTTCCGCTGGTGGCTACCCTGGAAGAAAGGCTCAAAAATCATCTCTTGTTCCGTGGCCGGAATCGGCTCGCCGGTATTCGCGACCTCAATGTACAGTATCGCGCCCACCTGCAAACTCCGGAGATAAATGGTACCGGATTCACTGCCATAGTGCACCGCATTGGAGTAGAGATTATCCAGTACGCTCATCAGCAGCGTCGCCTCAGCGAGGCAGGCTTTTGGGCTCAATTGAATGTCGGTATGCATCATTTTAGCCCTCGCCGGCAGACTGTGGGCAGAGATAACCATCTCGACAATCGGGGCCAGTTCGACCCTTTCCAGCGTTACCGTTCCGTCCGCCAGCTTGCGGTTATAGTCCAGCAGTTGTTCAATCAGCTTTTGCAGGTGGCGGCTGCTGTTGTCCAGAATAGCGACGACCTCTTTTTGGTCGGCATTGAGCGGCCCGGCAACCTGGTCAGCAAGCAGTTCGGTCCCCTCTCTCATACTGGCGAGCGGCGTTTTTAATTCATGGGAAAGATGGCGGAGGAACTCGTGGCGCTGGGATTCAAGCCAGGACAGGCGTTCGCTTAACCAGACAATGCGCTGCCCAACGGAACGCAGCTCACGCGGCCCTTTAAAGACCTCGCTGTTGCCGAGCGAACGCCCTTCCCCCAGCCGGTTAATCATCCGTTCGATGCCTTTAACCGGGCCGATAATCATGCGGGTGAAGATGATGACCAGCCCCAGGCTGAGCAGAAACAGTACCAAGGCCTGCCAGCCGAAGAACTGGCCTCGCTCAGCAATTTCCTGCTGCAGCTGCTGTCCACGAGAGAACACCACCGCCCGCGTGGCCTGCACCATTTCTGCATTGGTTGAGGCGAATTGTTCCAGTTGGTTTGCCGCAGGCGCTTCCGGCCCGCTGTTTTTACATTTGAGTTCAGCCAGATCGCTCAAAGACTGGCTGAGCGATTGATAGAGTTTCGGATCGGGTAATACGGAGGCGTGGGCTTCAAGCATTTGAGCATAGCGCTGACGCTGCCCCTGATACAGCTGGGCAAGGCGTGAGTCATCGAGCACGCAATATTGACGGTAGCTCCGCTCCATTTCCAGCGCGACATTAGTCATCGCTTCACTGCGGCGGGCATCGGTCAACGTGGTGCGGTTGGTCAACGCGGCCTGAGCGCTCAGGGCGTTAAGGCTTTGCCACGCCTGCCACGCAAGCACCAGCAGCGGTACGAGCACCAATAAAAAGGCCATCATGACAAGCTGGCGCAAAGATCGAGGGAAAAAATGCCACTGGTTCAATAGCTTCATCTCACATTACCTGTATGACACGATGCTAGCCGCGATTGCGCGTGGTGGAAAGGTGCGATTCCCGGAAACAACAAAGGCAGGGTCAAAAACCCTGCCTTTGTTTAGGAATTAGGCGGCGCCTTACTCAACGTTTCGCCCGGAGCATGATAAGCCGAAAGGCATTTATCAAAAATCGGACGGCAGGCACCTTTTTGTGCGTCATTCGGCGGTTTATGTAGTCTGTCTGAAAAGACGCTGACATAAGAGATTGAATGAGCCACTGAGCGTTATTAAGCAGATATCATGCCAACTTTACAAGTTTAAATTTAACTCATTGTTTTAAATATGGTTATGAAGGAATGCAGGAGGATATATCGTGCGTATTTTTTGTTCTCTATGTCGCCATTTCACAACACTCTTTAACCCGCTCAATCACATCATTAAAAATCAATGAGTTAAATGTCTCTTTTTGACGACACTATAAAAGCGAAGGTGTCGGGGTTTAGTGACAAAAAAAGCCCCTCACCCTGGCCCTCTCCCCAAAGGGGAGAGGGAACTGGATCGGAGCCTGTTTGCTGTTTTCTCCCTCTCCCTTTTAGGGAGAGGGTCGGGGTGAGGGTAATCAGCCCAGTTGCTTACGCGCGTTGCGGAAAATACGCATCCACGGGCTGTCTTCACCCCACTCTGCCGGGTGCCAGGAATTACTTACGGTGCGGAACACGCGCTCAGGGTGCGGCATCATGATGGTCACGCGCCCGCTTTCGTTGCTCACCGCAGTGATGCCGTTCGGCGAACCGTTCGGGTTAGCCGGGTAGGTCTCGGTCACGTTCGCGAAGTTATCCACGAAGCGCAGCGCCACCAGCCCTTTGCTTTCAAGCGCGGCGAGATGAGCGGCATCACGCACTTCCACACGACCTTCGCCGTGAGAAACCGCGATAGGCATATGGGAACCGGCCATGCCCTGCAACAGCAGCGACGGGCTGGAGGTCACCTCAACCAGGCTGAAGCGCGCTTCAAATCGATCGGACTGGTTACGCACGAAGCGCGGCCACAAATCACTGCCTGGGATCAGCTCACGCAGGTTAGACATCATCTGGCAGCCATTACAAACGCCAAGCGCCAACGTTTCCGGGCGATGGAAGAAGGTTTCAAACTCATCGCGCACGCGAGCGTTGAACAGGATGGACTTCGCCCAACCTTCACCCGCGCCCAGCACGTCACCATAAGAGAAGCCGCCGCACGCCACCAGCGTATGGAAGCTTTCCAGCCCGGTACGGCCCGCCAGCAGGTCGCTCATATGCACGTCGATGGCGTCAAAGCCCGCACGGTGGAAGGCGGCCGCCATCTCAACGTGGGAGTTAACGCCCTGCTCACGCAGGATGGCCACTTTAGGACGAGCGCCCGTCGCGATAAACGGCGCAGCAATATCTTCTTTGATATCGAAGCTCAGCTTCACGTTCAGGCCAGGATCGTTATCGTTCGCCTTGGCGTTGTGCTCTTCATCCGCGCAGTCTGGATTGTCACGCAGACGCTGCATCTGCCAGGTGGTTTCTGCCCACCACATACGCAGCGTGGTGCGGCTTTCGCTGAACACAGCGTGCCCGTCAGCGCTAATAGTGAAGCGGTCGCCTTCGACAGCTTTACCGAGGTAATGCACGCAGTCAGCCAGGCCATGCTTAGCCAGCAGCGCCTCAACGGCTGCGCGCTCCTCAGCGCGAACCTGGATCACGCCGCCCAGCTCTTCGTTAAACAATGCAGCAAGGCGATCGTTACCGAGACCGGCGATATCAACCTCAACGCCGCAGTGGCCGGTAAAGGCCATTTCCGCCAGCGTCACCAGCAGCCCACCGTCGGAACGGTCGTGCCAGGCCAGCAGTTTGCGATCCGCCACCAGTGTCTGCATTGCGTCCCAGAAACCTTTCAGTTGCTCAACGCTACGAACGTCCGCAGGCTTATCGCCCAGTTGACGGTAAACCTGGGACAGCGCGGTCGCGCCCAGCGCGTTATGGCCTTTGCCTAAATCGATCAGCAGCAGGGCGTTGTCTTCGGTGCTCAGCTGTGGCGTCACGGTGCCGCGCACGTCTTCCACGCGGGCAAACGCGGTGATCACCAGCGACAACG
The DNA here is from genome assembly GCF_059801165.1 of Cedecea sp. Ae19-4. Lineage (NCBI taxonomy): Bacteria > Pseudomonadati > Pseudomonadota > Gammaproteobacteria > Enterobacterales > Enterobacteriaceae > Cedecea > Cedecea sp. Ae19-4. The sequence continues at coordinate 64,650 of NZ_JBCHWG010000003.1, forward strand.
GAGAGGTCATCTCGCGCTGCTCGTTACCTTCCTGCCAGCGGGTTTTCATCGACATGGAGTCTTTACCCACCGGGATGGTGATCCCGAGAGCCGGGCAAAGTTCTTCGCCAACGGCCTTCACCGCTTCATACAGGCCGGCATCTTCGCCAGGGTGACCGGCTGCGGCCATCCAGTTTGCGGAGAGTTTAATGCGCTTCAGGGAGCCAATTTTGGTCGCGGCGATGTTCGTTAAGGCTTCGCCCACGGCCAGACGACCGGATGCCGCGAAGTCCAGCAGGGCCACCGGCGCACGTTCACCGATAGACATCGCTTCGCCGTAGTAGCTGTCCAGGCTGGCGGTAGTCACCGCGCAGTTGGCGACTGGGATCTGCCACGGGCCAACCATCTGATCGCGGGACACCATGCCGGTTACCGTGCGGTCACCGATGGTCACGAGGAAGGTTTTTTCAGCCACGGTCGGCAAGTGCAGAACGCGCTTCACCGCATCGGCAATAGAAATTTCGCTGCTGTTGAAGGCATCGCCTTTGGCTTTCAGCGTCTCAACGTTACGCTCCATCTTCGGCGTTTTGCCCAGCAGCACGTCCAGCGGCATGTCGATAGGCTGGTTATCAAAGTGGCTGTCGTTGAGCGTCAGGTGCTGTTCGGTGGTGGCTTCACCAATCACCGCATACGGCGCGCGCTCGCGGCGGCAAAGTTCATCAAACAGCGGCAACTGCTCTGGCGCAACGGCCAGCACATAGCGCTCCTGAGATTCGTTACACCAGACTTCGAGCGGACTCATGCCCGGTTCGTCGTTAAGAATATCGCGCAGCTCGAAGCGGCCACCGCGTCCGCCATCGCTGACCAGCTCAGGCATGGCGTTAGACAGGCCACCCGCGCCAACATCGTGGATAAACAGGATTGGGTTGTCGTCGCCCATCTGCCAGCAGCGGTCGATCACTTCCTGGCAGCGGCGCTCCATTTCAGGGTTGTCGCGCTGCACGGAAGCAAAATCTAAATCCGCATCGGACTGGCCGGAAGCCATTGACGAAGCCGCCCCGCCGCCCAGGCCGATGTTCATTGCCGGGCCGCCCAGCACAATCAGCTTCGCGCCAGGGGTGATTTCGCCCTTCTGGACGTGGTCGGCGCGGATGTTGCCGATCCCGCCCGCAAGCATGATAGGTTTGTGGTAACCGCGCAGCTCCACGCCGTTGTGGCTGTTCACCTGCTCTTCATAGGTACGGAAGTAGCCGGTCAGCGCCGGACGGCCAAATTCGTTGTTAAACGCCGCCCCACCCAGAGGGCCTTCGGTCATGATATCCAGCGCGGTAACGATGCGGTCTGGCTTGCCGAAATCCTGCTCCCACGGCTGTTCAAAGCCCGGAATACGCAGGTTAGACACGGAGAAGCCCACCAGGCCTGCTTTTGGCTTCGCGCCACGCCCGGTAGCGCCTTCGTCGCGGATTTCACCGCCTGAGCCGGTTGCCGCGCCCGGCCACGGAGAGATAGCGGTAGGGTGGTTGTGGGTTTCAACCTTCATCAGGATATGCGCGTCTTCCTGGTGGAAGTCATAGCGCCCTGCTTCACGGTCGGCGAAGAAGCGGCCGACGGCGGAACCTTCCATCACCGCCGCGTTGTCTTTATAGGCAGACAGCACGTAATCCGGCGTTTTCTCGAAGGTGTTTTTGATCATTTTGAACAGCGACTTCGGCTGCTTCTGCCCGTCAATAATCCAGTCGGCGTTAAAGATCTTATGGCGGCAGTGCTCGGAGTTCGCCTGAGCAAACATATACAGTTCAATGTCGTTCGGGTTGCGGCCAAGCTTGTTGAACGCATCCTGCAGGTAGTCGATTTCGTCTTCCGCCAGCGCGAGGCCAAGGCGAATGTTCGCTTCCACCAGCGCATCGCGCCCTTTCCCGAGCAGATCAACGCTCTGCACAGGGGCCGGCTGCTGCTGGGTAAACAGCTGCTGTGCATCGTTCAGAGAGGTAAACACGCTCTCCATCATGCGGTCGTGCAGCAGAGCGGCAACGTCCTGCAACTGCTCAGCGGTCAGCGTGCTGCCGGTAACATACCAGGCCACACCGCGCTCAAGGCGTTTAATCTGCGGCAGGTCACAGTTGTGGGCGATATCGGTAGCTTTTGAAGACCAGGGGGAGATGGTGCCAGGGCGCGGAGTCACCAGCAGCAGGGTGCCTTCCGGCGCATGCTCTGCGAGGGTTGGACCATATTTCAACAGCCGCTGCAGGCGGGCAAGCTCGTCAGCGTTCAGCGGCGCCTCAAGGTCGGCAAAATGAACATACTCGGCATAAATATCGCTTACCGGGAGGTGAGCATCGTTGAAACGGGCCAGGAGTTTGTTAATACGAAATGCCGAAAGAGCAGGCGAACCACGCAGAATTTCCATCATTAAAGATCTCTCGTCTTCAGGGCGAAGGGGGGAAAACGGGCGTCATTATAGAGAATCCTCCGCCGCGACGAAACCGTTTGCGTAGAAATAACAGCAGAAGTTTTTATTGCACGAAAAGTAAACGATATATTCTTAAAAGTTGCTTACTGGCGTTTTCTTACGCAAAATGCGCCTCACTCACTCACGGGGTTCAGACAAATCATGGTTATTGTTGGCTAAGGCTCATCCTGCTGCAGAATGTTATCTATTTGAAAAGAATAAAGATTAATTATCTGCTTATCGGTATCGTCACCTTGTTGCTGGCAGTGGCTTTATGGCCCTCCATTCCAGGTTTCAATCAGGCCGAAAACCGTATCGCCGCGATCAAAGCGCGGGGGGTTTTGCGCGTCAGTACCATTTCATCGCCGCTGACCTGGACGATGATTAACGGCAAGGCAACGGGCCTCGATTACGAACTCGCAAAACAGTTTGCAGACTACCTGGGCGTGAAGCTGTTAGTGGTCGTGCGGCCAAACATTAACGCGCTGTTTGATGACCTGGATAACGACAACGCCGACCTGCTCGCCGCCGGCCTGGTGTATAACTCTCGCCGCAGCAGCGACTACCAGGCAGGGCCGACCTATTATTCCGTGTCACAGCAGATGGTCTACCGCGTGGGTAGCCCGCGCCCCAAATCTCTCGGCGGCGTCAAGCCATCGCAGCTGGTGCTTTCTTCGGGCCAGGCAGTGGTAAGCGATCTGCAAAAGCTAAAAGATGCTCAGTACCCCGACCTGAGCTGGAACATCGACGCCAAACAAACCAGCAACCAGCTCTTGCAGCAGGTGGTTGATGGCAATATCGCGTTTACCATCTCGGACTCCATCGCCATCAGCCTTTTCCAACGCGTACACCCTCAGTTGGCCGTAGCCCTGGACGTCACGGATGAACAACCGGTCACCTGGTTCTCTAAACGCGATGGCGATGACAGCATGAGCGCCGCGCTGCTCGATTTCTATAATAAGATCAGCAGCGACGGTACGCTGGCAAGGGTTGAGGAGAAATACCTGGGCCATATTGGCGATTTTGATTACGTCGATACCCGAACCTTCCTGAACGCGGTGGATGCCGTTTTGCCGGAACTCCAGCCGTTGTTTGAAAAGTACTCCGACGATATTGACTGGCCGCTGCTGGCTGCCATTTCCTATCAGGAATCCCACTGGGATACCCACGCGACGTCGCCTACGGGCGTGCGCGGTTTAATGATGCTGACAAAAAATACCGCCCAAAGCCTCGGCATCACCGACAGGCTGGATGCCGAACAAAGCATCAGCGGCGGCAGCCGGTATCTGAAAGATATGATGAGCAAAGTGCCGGCCACGGTACCGGAATACGAGCGTATCTGGTTCGCACTGGCGGCCTATAACATGGGCTATGCGCACATGCTGGATGCCCGTCAGCTAACGGCCAAACAGAAAGGCAACCCGGACAGCTGGGCCGATGTGAAAACACGCCTGCCGTTGCTGAGCCTGAAGCCTTATTACAGCAAAACAACCTATGGATATGCTCGTGGACACGAGGCTTACGCGTATGTAGAAAACATCCGCAAGTATCAGCTAAGTCTGGAAGGGTATTTGCAGGAGAAACAGAAGAAGGCGATCCAGGCTGATAAATTTGCCGAGGCTTACCCTGCGGTTGCCCCGGTGGAGCTGACTAGTCCGTCTTACGGGTCTTTTCCTTTAGGGCCTTTTTCTCCAGGCGACGAGCACGAAAAAAATCGCTCAGCATGGCTGAGCACTCTGTCGCGAGCACCCCTTCACTGACCTGCACCTGATGGTTCATGCCGGGGTGGCCGAGCACGTCCATCAGCGAGCCTATCGCCCCGGTTTTAGCGTCACGCGCCCCAAACACTAAATGGCCAATGCGGCTATGCACCATCGCCCCCGCGCACATGACGCAAGGTTCGAGCGTGACATAGAGCGTGGTATCCAGCAGACGGTAATTTTGCAGTACCAGACCGCCCTGACGCAGCGCCATGATCTCCGCGTGAGCCGTAGGATCGTGGCGACCTATCGGGCGATTCCAGCCTTCACCTATGACCTGATTATTGTGTACCAGCACCGCACCGACGGGCACTTCGCCTTCATCCCATGCTCGTTGAGCGAGGGTCAGGGCGTGGCGCATCCAGTGTTCATGGGTAAATTCTGTGTCTGACACAATGCTCTCCGCGGCAAAAGTGGGCGGCGCATTATACACACCGCTCAACGGATTCAAAACGCCTCACTCAAGCTGCTGCAGTTCCCCCTGAGGCGTAACGCGCCAGCGGTGCTCGCAGAAATAGAGTAAGGGATTATCCTGATGGCTGTCACTGTAGCCGCTGTAAAGCCGCAGCGGCGAGCCAAGATGCTGTTCCAGTTGCACCACTTTCTCATGGCCCAGACAGCGCAGGGTCAATATCCAGCCGCCGTGAGCCCGTGCAATCTGGCTGGCAATCACTTTGACCTCCGGCAGCCACGGCGTATCAAAATAGACTTTTTCCACCAGCGGCTGCGGTGAACCTGTAATCAACCAGACGTCGGCATCCGGGCTGTGCAGATAATCCGTGAGGCGCTGCTGGACGACGGGAAATCCCCTCACCTTCTGCCGGAACCAGGCGACAAACTCGCTTTGTAGCCGCTGAAGCCGGGCCTCGCTGCGCCCAAACGTGATGCCCCATAACAGCAGGCTCATCGGCTGGCGGGCCGCGCTGCCTTTGATCAGCATCATGCCGCCAATCAGCGGCAGCAACATAATAACCAACGGCACGTTCAACGGCAGGCGGCACAGGAGATAAAACAGAAAGCTGCCGAACATGTCCTGCTGATGCAGGGTGCCATCCAGGTCAAAAAAGACGACGCGGCGCGGGTGATGGGGTGTCAATTCAGGCTCCTTTTGGACTCGCGTTCACGAAACAACGCCAGCTAAAGCCTAACAGATAGCCCCGCGATTTTCCGCGTGCCTTACTGGCTGGCAGGTTGAACACAACAGAATATTTAATTCGGCAACATTGCTCTATAATGGAATTTATAATTCGCTCAAATGCTTACCAGAGCAAGTCGTTATCAGAAGTGCCGCCCCGGAGGTGAAATGAACTGTTTACTGCGCATTCGAAGCCGTTACGCCATGCTGGCCCAGAGTGACCGCAAGCTGGCCGACTTTTTGCTCGCTGAGCCCGATCGCGCACGCCACCTCAGTTCACAGCAGCTGGCGGAAGAAGCCGGTGTCAGCCAGTCCAGCGTCGTAAAATTCGCGCAGAAACTGGGGTTCAAGGGCTTCCCGGCGATGAAACTGGCGATCAGCGAAGCGCTGGCGAGCGGTCAAAATCCTAACTCTGTCCCGGTTCATAACCAAATTTTAGGTGACGATCCGCTGAGGCTTGTTGGGGAAAAATTGATTAAAGAGAATATCGCGGCGATGCACGCCACGCTGGATATTAATGCGGAAGATAAATTGCTGGCGAGCGTTTCGCTGCTGCGCAATGCGCGGCGCGTGCTGCTCGTGGGAATAGGCGCCTCTGGCCTGGTGGCGAAGAATTTCTCGTGGAAGTTGATGAAGATTGGTATTCACGCTGTCGCCGAGCAGGATATGCATGCCCTGCTGGCAACCGTGCAGGCGATGACGCCGGAAGACGTGCTGCTCGCTATTTCTTACTCGGGCGAGCGCCGTGAGATCAATCTGGCCGCCGATGAAGCGCTGAACACCGGCGCGAAAATCCTCGCGATTACCGGCTTCACGCCTAACGCCCTACAGCAGCGCGCCAGCCTGTGCCTGTATACCATCGCGGAAGAACAGGCCACGCGCAGCGCCGCAATTTCCTCCACCAGCGCCCAGATGATGTTGACCGATCTGCTGTTTATGGCCTTGGTTCAACAGGACCTGGAAAACGCGCCGGAGCGGATCCGCCAGAGTGAGGCGCTGGTGAAAAAGCTGGTTTAGGTTTTCGCATTTGCCGGAAATTTTTTATACAGCGTAGAGACGCCGACATCGTAAATAATCGCCACCTGCTGCCTTGTTTCTCCGGCAGCAATTAGCCTCCCGGCCTGCGCCCATTGCGTTGCCGAGAGTTTAGGCCGACGCCCGCCAATTCGCCCTTCCGCTCTGGCCGCCGCCAGTCCAGCGCGGGTTCTTTCGACGATAAGCTCGCGTTCCATCTCGGCCAAAGCGCCCATCACGTGAAAGAAAAATCGCCCCATTGGCGTGGAGGTATCAATGCTGTCCGTCAGGCTGCGGAAGTTAATCCCGCGCGAACGCAGTTCCTCAATCAGCGAAACAAGGTGACGCATGCTGCGCCCAAGCCGGTCCAGCTTCCAGACAACAAGCGTATCGCCTTCACTCAGCGTTCTGAGTACTTTTTTTAACCCCGGCCTGTCCGCCGTTTTACCGCTGATTTTATCCTCAAAAATCAGCTCACATCCTGCACACTCCAGCGCATTTTTCTGCAGCGCAGTATTTTGGTCATTTGTTGACACCCTGACATAGCCTACCAGCATGACGTTTTGCCTCACAAAAGGCTGAGAGCATGCCACGGCGCGGCAGGATGTGCATTTTCTTAAAGGTTGGTTTGGGGGAAGGATCAGCTTTGCCGGTTGGTGTGCCTGTTCCGTGGGCGTTGTCTGTAGCGCCGGCAGGATGGTTGAAATGCAATGGCGCAGCGTTTTCAGCGGCTCAATATCCAAAACTTGCACAGGTATATCCCGCGCTTGTGCTTCCTGATTTACGTGGGGAGTTTATTCGTGGTTGGGATGATGGGAGAGGGGGGGATGCTGGCCGTGCATTACTGTCATTACAGGGTGATACAATACGTAATATTCGAGGGAGTATAGTCGCTTATACTCAAGGGCAGATAAATAATACAGTAGTTCTCCCAACGGGTGTTAATGGTGCCCTTGCTATATATGATTCAGGTGTAAATAATTCGATAATCCCCGTGCCCCAAAACTCATACCCTGTGACAAATTATGGTGTTTTGTTTGATGCCTCTTTAGTGGTTCCAACTTCAAACGAAAATAGACCTCGAAATATTGCATTTAACTTTATAGTGAGGGCCGCATAATGGCTGACGCAAAATTAAACAACGATCTTATTGCGACACTGGCTGGAGAAATTAATGTATTTAACTATGATGGATATACGAAAGAGTATCTTTCTTTAACGGTTGAATATCTTGCTATTGGAGTCGGTTTACCTGCCAATTCCTGCATTGATGCACCAGGCGAACGAAAAAAAGGGTTTGCCATTTGCCGAAAAAATGATCTTACGGCGTGGGAATATATCCCCGACAACAGGGGGGAAACGATTTATAGTACGCTTGATGGTGAAAAAATCACTATTTCAAAGCTGGGGGGTTATCCATCAGATACAACGACAATCGCCCCTGCAACAGCCTATGATAAATGGGATGGCGAAAAATGGGTGACGGACATTGACGCAAAGAAAAAAGACGATATTTCTGATGCAGAACTAAAACGGAAAACCTTGTTAAGTGAAGCAAACAATATCACTGCTGACTGGCGAACAGAACTCACCCTGGGTATTATCAGCGAGGCTGATAAAGAGAAATTAACCGTCTGGATGGAATACATCAAAGCGGCGAAGGCGATAGATACCTCCACCGCGCCTGATGTTAGCTGGCCGGAGAAACCGGCGGCGTAGGCCATTCGATATCTGGTGCGTTGGAAGTATCAATAGCTTCCAATGCATCCAGGTAATCTAGCCATAAATTGTACTGCACACGTTCGTCGTCTTTTAGACGGCCAATTGCGGCTTTACCAGGCCATTGTTTATTGTTAATGAATTCGTTTGCTTTTAATATATAAAAGTTCTTATTCATTACTTCCATATGAATAAGATTATCATGGGTGAGCGGTGGCTTTTCGAGCAGTACTGGCTCCCCATTTTCATTACCTGAAATAAAAAGCCCGTTCTCTTGACCCTTGAGTAACTCTGACCAGCGCTCAGCACTTATTTCAACCGAATCATCAGGTGCATATTCAGAATCAATAAAAAAGCCATTCTCTTTTTTAGAATAAAAGTAATTTTTCATCTGTTAATCCCCTATCGCTATCCAGTAAGCAAATTGCTCAGATGTCTGAGATGCTAGCGAACCCATCAAAGCAAATTGAGATGGTGTAACGGGCAAGGCCGAGAAACTATAAACGGCAGTTACCCCTGAACGAGCATTATCATAAGATGTTACAACAGAATAAGCCGTATTGCTGAACGATACAGGCAATGTAATATTTGATGGTGTTCCTAAATTACCAGCAACGGAAATTCCTGTCTGAATTATTGTTCCGTCTGGAAATTTTCTCCATCGACTAGTACCTGCACTTTTTTGCCAGAAAGACATATCAGGCACCTGGCTCGCTCCCGTCCCTACTCCCCGTTTCGCCGCCTCCCCCAAACCAAGGTTTGCGAGAGCCGTAGAAACCGCCCCGGCACCGTCGGCCTTGATATCCGCGAAGGGGTTTTGGCGGCTGAGATATTGGTTACCAAAACCTGAAGCAAGCTTCGCCAGGAAGGCAGCGATATCACCGTCGTCCAGCACGTCCTGCCCGCTTTTATCGCTTACGAACTGGGCCAGCGCGGCGGCAATAAATGACGTCTGGCGCAGCGCTTTGTTCACCTGAGCGCTGCTGGCTTTACCGCCGGCAAAGCCGCTTAACAGCGCGGGCAAATTTTCCCATTCATTTTGCGGCGTGACGTTGGCGTCAGGCCTGGTTGCAAAAGGTTTAAACTGATTTGTAGCCATTAAAGTTTCCTCTCCCATGCGCCGTCGTCAAAACCGGCGATATAGTGATTGTTGATATCAAACCCAAAGAATTTGCCGCCCTGCGACGGCGCTTCTACCGAAGGCGTCTGAATGTCTCCGGCCCAAACGCCGGCGGCTTTCACCGTCAGGTAGCCCTGTTTGATGGCCGCGAGAAGCTCGAGGGACACGTCAGCAATGTCCGTTTCCGGCAGTACCCAGACAGAAATGGTCATGTCCTGGTTGTCGACGATTTGCATTCGCAGCCCTGCGCCTGCCGTGGCGGCGTCCAGAATCACGGGCAGAGTGTCGTTCTGCCCGTCCCAGTTGTTCATTGCGATTTTTGCCTTGAGGATGATGCGGTAGGTTTCATCGCTCAGTGAGGTGTAGCCTGCATCGGGATCGTAAGGTCCCTGCCACACGCCCTGGTCGTAACCCAGCCCGTCGGTGTCCCAGCTAAAATAGACGCCGGAAATCGGCTGGCTAACGATGCGGCTTCGCCCAATCCACTGCCCCAGCGCATCAAGCTGAACCCCAACCGCAGTGTCGATATCAAACGCATCGATCAGGCTTTCGGTGATCATTGCGGTCTCAGTGAAAGGACGGGTGCTCAGATCCACGTGAGCAAAAAACAGGGGCTTGCTGGCGTGGTAGCTGGTGATGCGCCCGGTATATTTACTCATGAGCTCACCGTGATATTGATGTTGTCCACGCTGCAGGAGGCAGCTTCGCTGTAGCCGATATTGACGTTAGCCGCCGCGACCGCAGAGGTAGATTTACCGATCAGCAAGTCGGTGATGTCGTAATAACGCGCTTTCCCGCCGCTGACTACGCCCAGGTTGGCCGGTGAGTAAATGCGGCTCAGCAGCACGTTGTCGCCAATGCCCAGGCCGTTGATATAGTCGGCAATCGCCTGCTTCATCTGCTCGCCGATTTGCGACGTATAGCCAGTGAACACTTTCAGCACGATGTCGACGTAAATCGGCACATTGCCGGACCGAGAGAAAGCAATGCTGTGGGGATTGCCGTAGAGATCGGGCACCACAATGGACGTGGTGCCGAAGGTTGCCACGCCCTGGCCCTTTTTACCCCTGATCGTCTGGGCAATTTCCGTCACATCCCCGCCGTCCACAATCGCAGCGATGCAATGCGGAGGCAGGCCATTGGCGTTGACGGTGCCAGTATCATTTTCGTAGAGCTTATGCCGGGTAACGCCTGCGATGTTGGCAATCGCTCCCTCGACCGCTTCGAACGGCGTGAGCGCAGGCAAGGCAACGCTCTGCGACTGTCGGATGCGCAATTCGGCATCAGTTTCCGCTGCTACGCCCGGCGTGGCAGCCTGAGGGTTCGTGACCGCAGTCCAGCCGCGCGTTGGGGTGCCCATAATGGTAATAGACCCCGCAGGGGCTACCATTACGCCGCTGCTGGCACAGGTTGCGGTGGCGATGACTGAGCCATCGACGCCTATCGACACCACCTCAGGCAAAAACCACGTCACGCCGCTGTCATCCCTGACGGAACCGTGGGTGATGGTCGTGCCGGGAATGCCCGTCAACAGCAGATCGACCGTCGAGAAAGTCGCTGCCCGCCTGACAATACCGTTGATCTTAACGTTGCTAGATAACGCCCGCCCCATTGCCGTCACAGGCGAAAAGCTGTTGTAAGAAGCAATCGCCGCATTGTTAGCGTCATGAATGGCCAGCGCCACCAGCGAGATGAGCTGCCCGTCTTTGCTGTCCGGCTCCAGGTACGCATCGGTGCCGTAGATTTGCCTGAACGCATCCATCAAAGTCCCTAACAGGCTTTGATAATCAGGCGCGGTTATCCCCTGGGCCGTTACCGTTGCCGATAACCCCAGCGTTTCAGAATTGAGGGCCATTTATGCCTCGCTGTTTAAAGTGGTAGGACCGTAAACGGTGTCGATGGTGGCGTTGAAGGTTACGGTGCGTTTTTCAGTGCGCGCGGCGGTGACATCCAGCACGGACTTAACGCCCATGGTCTGGCTGACGCGGTCAATCAGCATTAATACCCAGGTGTCATCCTGCTGTTTGCCAAGAACGGACTGGCGGTAAGGTGTGCCGGTCCGGTTATCCAGAAACCACTCACCCTGCCACAGCTTGAGCCGGGTACTCACCGCCTGAGCCACGCACTCCGGCGAGTTTTCCAGGAAGGTGTTTTCTCCCTGACCAAAGGTGTAATCTCCGTCGCTGCTCTCTCTGCGGTATTTCATACCGGACCTCCCGTGTTCGCACCGCCGGACTGCACGCCGCCGTGGCGGTGATTCGTCAGGCTTATCCCGCTGGCAGTAACATCTCCGCTCACGGTCACGTTGCCTTTGATATTGACCTCACCGGTCAGGTCAATGCTGGCCGCCGTCGCGGTAAGTTTTCCCGGCGTAGCGAGCGTGATGCTGTGGCTGCTGGGATCCAGCTCAACAAAGGCTTTGCCGTCTTCGCTGCGTAGCTGAACCGCCGAAGTGCTGATGCCGCTGATTTTTTTCGCCTGTGACTGAGGGCCAGGCAACACGAAGGCATCCGACAACGAGTGCTGACGGGCATCGACCGGCTCCTGAATGCCTCCGCTTTGCCACCAAAAGTCGATGGCGCGATCGGCGAAAATAACCAGGCATTCGTCTCCCGCTTTAAGCGGAAACGTCAGCGAGCACCCTCCGCCATGCGGGAAAACAACCGGCACATCCACCAGCAGAGGATAATTGACTTGGGACACAGTTCCGTCTCTGGCGAACTGTGCGCCTCTGATCGCTGGGGCGACAGCGCAGGTAACGGTTTGTGGATCAAAAGACTGAATAATGCCAGGCAGCGCCACACGCAGCGTATTACTCAACGCAGCATTGTTCGTGGCAAGAGCCTCGGCAAATTCTCCCATCAGGGAAGACGTTGTTAATGCCATCTAACCTCCAGTAGTAAAAAGCCCGCCGAGGCTGGCCTCTTATTTCATTTTTTCTGTGGACCATTTATTTACATTTTCATCACTCGGGTGTTGGCTATTTAATGGGCGACACATAATATCCATGTACCATTCCGTCCCTCGGGAATCGCCTTTATAAACGATGCCATACACTTTATATATTCCACCGCTGGCCCTTTGCGCATTGGCCGATGCAGCTGTCGTACCTAATTCAGGCACGGCCGGATAAGGCCAGTTATTATCCAGCTTAATTAAGCCATAAACCTGAATATCTGGATTAATAAGACATTTCAGCGAAAACTCATTTCCAGATATTTGTTGTGGCATGCCAATGACACCACTACGGCTACTAATATTAATTGGCTCATGAGATATTTGATCTGGCGTGTAGAGATCTAACCTGTCATTCAATATCTGCCACTCAGCGCCACATAGACTTGCCAGCCTGTCTAGATAGGCGCTAACTTTACCGTGAAATGTATATCCTCGAGGAAACTCTGTAATAGGGAATATGGGTCTATTACCACTAACTACACCGTAAGGTTTTAATGCGTTGCCAATCAGGTCATACATATCTTCCGCGGTATACCCTTTCGCAAGCGTGGCACTTAATACTGCAGAAGAAATAACTTCATGCCCGTCAATGGCCTGAATTACCAGCCAATTATCGGGCGATGTTTCTCGCCCGGTGACTGTTAGACGAATGTCGCCGCCAAATAATAATCCAACATTAGTTTCGTTGGACCTGGCACCAACTATTACAGGTTTTACCGTACCAACTTCAGACTCATCATAAACACTTCGACCATAACCAGCGAAGATACGAATCCGGGTAAATTCAGGCCCGGTGATTCTTTTTGACGTAGACTCACTGAGATTATAAATTTTAATCTCGGCAACTTTTGGGTTCGCGCCACTTTGCCAGGAAATTTTGAATGTAACTTTAAACCCGGAAAGAGATATTCCCTTGTCATTGTTATCCACCAGTTGAAGTTCCAGGTGGCGTGACCAGTTCCGGCTCATATCGCCCCCTTAATACTGACTGACAAAATAAAGATGACTGAGTGTGCCGAGGTTAGCTTTCGTTGGATATTCATGGGCCTCATCGTCTGATATAACCCATAAACCACCAGAAAAACCTAACCCGCTGTGAGATTCCAACAAATTAGCGCCCTGTACCAGCGGAATACCAGTAACAAGGGGCGTATCATCCAGGTTAAGCAAGTCCAGAATCCAACCACCAGAATCCCGAAAAATAAGCCTCAAACGGAGTTTTTGCCCGCCAAGCTGAATAGTGAAGAGTTGGTTCTCCGCGGTGAGTGGAATTTCCTCTATAGACATGGTCCTATCCTTAACGTACAGACGTTCTTGCGCCGGGCAGCGGCAAGACGTTGATATGAGCCTCACCCGCTGGCATGGTAGTTTTAGTCCCACCACTTGCGACAGCAGAAGTAGAAATTCCCTCTCTCATATTCGCTTTAGGCGCTGCAGGCAATGCCTCAGTGTAAGAAATAATGACTTCAGCAAACGTCAGTGAGCATTTAAGAATATTACTGGTTTCCTTATTCACAGTAACACCAATTTGCTTAAGCAGCATATTCTGATAGCTGCGTTTACTGGTAATCACCGAGATTGGCTCACCTTGATTTTGTAGTTGCAAAAGATTTTTATAAATATTTTGCTGCGTACCATCCCAGTGAAACCCTGGCTCTTTGATATTGCTAAAGTCAAGCCACCCTCCGCCGGAGAAAACACAATTCATAGTGAGCTCGCTGGGTTTCCGCCAAAAGTGATCGCTGATATTGGCTCCCATTTCAACGGGATGAGAAGCAATTTCAATAGAATCGGAATGGCTTTCATCAAGAATAACTTGTTGTGCAAGAAAGGCTGAGCCAAGAGATTTAGCCCAAAGTAATGCTGAAGTAATATTCATATCATGTCACTCCAACCATATTCATCTGTGTGACTAATGAATAAGCACTCGTTTGGCGCAGTGCAATTTCACTTGCCACCGAAGCCGGGTCACCAGCACCATTTACCACAATATCAACTTTGTGATTTATAATAGGTGAACTCACATTGCTGACATTATTACTCCCAAGTTCACTTGGTGTAGCATAGCGCCAACCCGGATCATTCCCATATCCGCTTAATAAAAGAGACTCAATACCTGGATGACTCAGATTATTTAACAAAGAAGAAGGTTTATAAGAACCTAAATCCATAGATGGTTTGATCTCATCTCTTGCCTCATCATTATTTAATCTGTTATCAACCCATTTACCATCCTGCCAATGAGCATCGCCTTTACCAAACAATGCCAAACCCAAATCTTTAAAGGTAGGTGCAGTGCGAATACGTTGAAAATAATCGTAACTGCCAAAGGCTGAATTTAATCCTTTATCAATAATAGGCTCCAGCATGACAGCAGCTGCTCCAACGCCACCTAATCTCCCTAATATGCTTCTGGGAACCGCTTTGGCTGATATTCCCATTAGTTGCCTCAAGGCTTGAATAACGGTTCCGATGGCGGTAATCATCTTTGTTGCCCAAGAAATAGCTGTATAGGTTGCCAGGGAACGAAATACGGTTTCCCAGCCGCCAACCGCCGAAACAGCGACTTTAATTACCTCACCGATTAAACGGAAACCTCCCACGACATTTTCAATAACCGGTCCCCACTCTCCCCAGTCAATAAAGCTCTCTTGCCCAGCTTTCCATTTCTGGTAGTCGTTATAAAGCAGGCCAATGGCCGCAGCCAGCGAGAGGATAATCCCGACAGGGGAAGCGAGAAATGCGCTGTTCAGAACCAGCCAGGCCGCGGTAAGCCCCGCTAAACCACCGATTAGCCCCTGAGAACCTTCGTCAAGGCGATCCCACCACGCCATCACGTCGGTAACCCAGTCGATGGTGCCGCTCAGTGCATCAACGAAAATGTCAGCAAACTGTTCAACGACGGCGCCAATTTTGTCCAACACGCGTTCAATTTGTGGCGCTTTAACCAGCATTTTTTCGGCCAGTCTCTCAACGGGCTCAGCCAATTTTTCGGCCAGATCGCCGCCTGATTTTGCTACTAACAAATCAAACACGGAGTCCGCTTTACGCCAGGACTGCATAAATTTTTCGGACTGGTCGGCGCTTTGCTCTGCGCTTCCGCCTATGCGGATGGACAAGTCCTGATACTCTTCGGCAAACTGGCTTAATCCGCGCTGCATCGCATGCAGCGTGTCGTCATCAATCCCCAGATTCAATGCATAGAAATCGGCGCTGTCTCTGTTCACTGCGCCCAAAGAACGGGCAACCTGCGTGAAAATATCGGCGTTATCCCGCTTTAAGCCAGCGTCATCATGCGTTTTTACGCCGAGACTTTTCAACAGGCTCTCGTGCAGCGAGTCACCGTTCACATACTCACTGACGCTTTTAATCGACTTTTGCAGCGCACCAATGTCCGCCCCTGACTGACTGGCACCGTATTGCAGTGCCTTGTAAGCCTCTAAATCGGCGTTCAGAGATTGAGCTGCCTGTGCATCCTTCTCGATGCCAGACAGCCGCTTTTCAAACCAGGATCCCGCTTTAGTTAGCGGAGACAGCACCTGATTACTGAAGTTTTCGAAACTTTTAGCCAGTTTTTCAAAATCAACTTTTGCCGCCTCTTCTTTTCCCTTTTTCAGCGTTTTATCCAGTTCCCCAAAAGCGGCGTTGATTCGCGAGCTAAGGTCTTCTTGATAAAAAAAATCTGGGATCGGGACGTAAGGAACAAGCTGTGTGCTAGCGCTCATTTTCCTCTCTCCAGCGTGTGATACAGGCCTTGTTATCGGCCTGCATCTCAAGGTAATCATTCATCAGCGCAATATCGTAGAGATCCACCGCGCCGCTTTTTAGATCCAGCCAGCTGAGGCCGAAGACCTCCGTCGGGCGAAGAATGTAATCTTCCCCGCCCGGCAGCGCCTCCAGCCTCAGGCCGCCGACGGAGCCGGTTTTTCGCTGCCGGGGAGTTCTTGCAAAAAATTTCCCAGCGAGTCGGCCACCACCCGGGCCACCAGCTGTAGCAGTGTCATCAGATCGATATCGTCAAAGGACAATGCGCCCTGACTAAAGACCGGCACCCAGCCCTTCATGTGTTCGCGCGTCACGACCGAGAGGCACGGATACAGAATGGTGTTGCAATCTTCCTCGCTGAGGTCGGCAAGGGTGCGGGCAATTTTTGGCAGCACGGTTTCGAGGGCGTTTCCGCCCTCCTTACCCTGCAAGCTGCGAAAATCACCCACAACGCCTGCCAGAACCGGCAGCAGCTTCCGAGCAACGCTAAGCTGCTCGAAAACGCCGAGCTTGCCAATGCGGTAGTTCACCGCTTTCAGGGTAATTTCCATGGCTTAGAACTCCCCAAGCAGCTGATCGATTTTGCCGCAGTCAAACTTCCAGTCCATGGTGCCCGCCTCTTTGCCATTGGCATTGGCCGGTAGCTGTGAAAATGCCACGTCACGAGCGGTGACCAAATCGCCGGAGGAAGTGTTGCGCACGACAATGGTGTTCTTACCCCACAATGCCGAGGAGAGCGTTTGGGCGTTGTAAGCCAGCATCAGCTTTTTGTTCACCGGGGAGGTTTTCATCAAGGTCACGGTGATCGAACCGTTTTTAGCCGGAGAGAGGTTATGCATCACCTCACCGTCTATGCCGACGGTCATCGTGTTTTTTGTGCCAGCCATTTCCACTTTGATCCCGGCATCACCGTTCGCACTGCCCGCGCCCAAATCAATCACGCCGGTTGGCCCCACAAGAGAAGCCGTCACATCCATAAAAGAATAAGTACCCATTTAAATCTCCTTAACGAACAACATTGATTTCGACGTCAGCGAAGTGCACGGCACCCGCCAGTTTGCAGGCCACCTGAATCACTGGCGCCTTACGCGCCTCGCGGTCTGACTGCGCCTGAGTCGCTACACCTGGGGCGTAAACGTAGTAGCCTTTGGTCAGCGTGTCGCCGGAGGCCAGTTGGCCAATATCGGCGCCATTCCAGACACCCGGTGCGACCAGGCCATTGGTGACCGCCTGCGCCATGGAGTGCTCAACGTTGCTCAGCAGACGGGTAACACCGGCATCGGTTTGCGGAATTTTGGTGGTGCTGGTGTAAAGCAGGTTATAGAGGTTGGTCTGCACATAGTTTTGCAGCCAGTCCAGGCCGTGGCGCTCATCGATGAAGCTGCCGTTGCTCATTACGCCTTCCTGAATAATGGCGGTATCGTTGTTGTAATTCACAAAGACGTTGGCGTTTTTCGCGGAAAGAGCATTGATTTGCGTTTGGGTCAGCGTTTCTGCGGTAATCCCCGGTTCCTGCTTGAATTTCAGGGTAATGGTGGTGTTATTGCCGTTGAAGTTAACGGTAAACGCGCGGCCAAACAGGGAGGCTGCCGCAAACGGCGTGGCGCTGGAGTACTGACCAAAAGTGCGGGCGAACTTAGCCGCTTTCAGCTTGCTGAAGACATCGGTGCTGTCGTTAGCATCCAACACTTTAGCACTGGCGGAAGTATGACCAAAGATACGGGAAACGCCGTCGCCTTCAATAACCGCCGCCACGGCCAGCACGCCTTCATCGGTAAGGGTATCGTCGGCAATCACCAGACCATACCAGTCGGTCGAGTGCGCACTCAGCGCGGAGACGCATTCGGCGATGGTTTCTCCGGCTTTGCCCTCGCCGCCTTCTTTAACCCAGCGCCCGATATACAGGTCGGCAGGCTGCGGGGACTGCTGGTAGTAGAGGCTGGCGGCTTTGTATTCCGGCGCTTCCAGACCAAAATCGGCGGCTACGCCGCTCAGGCTGGAATAAGCTCGCATACGCTCTTTGGCGTCAATAACGTTGCTCGCGCCTACGACCAGCAGCGCACCATAGTTACGGGACTGCGCCGCACGCGGCGCCATATTCACTGTCACGCTGACAATGTTAGATACAGGTAAACCCTGTGACATAGCTTACTCTCCAATGATTTTTACTGCGGATGAAAGGATGGAACGAATACCGTAGCGCCGGGCAATACTGCGCTTTAGCACCACGGTGAGGGTGTAGCGGCGTAGCCACTGGTTATTGATAAATTCAGGGTCCGGCGTAATGTCGCCGCACTGCAAAAACGTCAGGCCCAGTCGGTTAAGCTCGGCATTGTTTTGCGGCACGTTCAGGCCATCACGAAAAAGCGCGGCAACGGCCTGAGCGCCGGGGCCATAAAAGCCACAGGTCACGTCCACGGACTCGGTGCTCTGAAGTACGCTTTGATCGCTGTCCTGTGAGTGGAAGAAAGACGCTTCCGCCTGCTTCACGTTGGTAAAAAAGTCACACCAGGTAATACCGGCCTCAGGCGTGGCAGGTGGCGGGTCGCTCCACTTCGCCATCACCATTTCCGGCGGCAGGCCTGATACGCCGACAATCCAGCCGGTAAGATCGGCATCAAGTACATCGTCGTAGTGTGGCGATGCCCCCAGCGGCGTCAGAAAGCCCGGACGCGTGGTGTCATTCATTGATTTCTCCAAAGAAAAACCGCCCGAAGGCGGTTCAGATAAGGCTTACAGCCCTTTGGCCTGCAGACGAGCCACGTGGTCGACGTACAGCTTGACCGGGTCGCTGTTGCTGGCCACCACGCCGGCAAGCTGGTTGATGGCATCGACGTGATCCATCGAATAGTCGGAGCCAATCACTTTGCCCAGATGGCTGCTGTAACGGCCAACCAGGCCATCGTTCTGGAAACGTTCGTTGGTGAACAGGATGGAAAACGCCAGCATGGCGACGTGCAGCGGATCCAGGTTGTTCGCGCCCTGATTCAGCGGGTTGTAGTCGATAATCCCGCTCCACGAGTAGTAGTAGACGCCGTTATCCAGCTCTTTGCCCTGGCCGCCCCACTGCGCAGGCAGTCCCTGCGGATACTTCTTGTTAAAGGCGGCAACGCCTTCGCTGGTCAACGCATCCAGGGCATCTACGCCGGATTGAGGCAGACGAGGTGCCCCCGCCAGGGCGGAAAGCAGCTGGCCGAAAGCCGACAGAGCAGCATTGGCGATAGACTCTGGCAGGCGGCCAGGCTTCAGCGCCAGACGAACAAGGTCTGCCACTTCGGAGCCATGGTTAACGCCGTTCACGGAGGTTACCGAGGCAATAAGTTCAGGGTGGGTAGCCGCAGCGTAACGACAGGCCAAAGGCCCCTGACTGTGGCCAATCAGGTTAACTTTTGCCGCACCCGTTTCGGCCAGGACTTTACGGATAAATTCCAGCAGCTGCTCGCCGCGCATTTCATTGCTGTTCAGTGCGGAAATCGTGGCGATGTAGACCTTCGCCCCGGCTTTCTCCAGCGCCTCTTTGATGCCGTAGAAATAGGGGTAGATCCCGCCAATTTTGTCGAAACCGAACAGACCGTGGACCAGAACAATCGGGTACTTCAGGGATGTAGACATAGGAATGACCTCTTTGACGTAGGAATAAAAAAGCCTCGAAAATTCGAGGCTTAGTTCAGGCACTGATTGCGGATGTACTCCTGCAGCCCCGCCAGCTGCTTGTTGCTCGTTTCTATTCGCTCCCGAAGACGGAAATAATCCCGTTGAGCGGCGTCAGTAAGTCCGGGGGCGGCTCCATCATCCAGCCTGGCGGTGGCGGTGGTGCCAGGCACTGCTTTGCAGGTGGCGCTGACGCGCAGCCGCTGAGTACCAGCAGCCACATCACGCTGCAGGTTTTCAATGGTGAGCCGGGCATGGGTTAACTCCTCGCTATAGTGGATATCCAGGTCAGCTATTGCCTGCTGGCGCCGGACAAGGTTTTGCAGCTCATTTTTTTGCTGAGCCAGCTGCTCCAGGGCTGACTCTGCCCTTTGTTTTTGCACGGCATAGCGTTGGTGAAACCACCAGCTGCTGGCAATGAGCAGCGTAAAGGCCGCCAGCACAAGTGAGGTCATCGGCTTCATTATTCTTCCGGCTCCGGCCAGGTACAAAGCTGGTACTCCACCTCGCGACGATTGATAAGCCCCTGCCACTGCTTCCCACCCGCCCAGATCCATTTTTTCAGCCCAGCGCAGGCCTGTTTGTACTCGCCAGCGTTTAACATCCTGAGCACGGAAGAGCGCAGAAAAGCGGCTGTACCAACGTTGTAGGTAAAGCTAATCAAAGCTGCTCGTTGGTACTCACTAACCGGGACGGTGACGGCCCTTGAGACCGCCTGAGCCGCTGGGCCGAGATCCTGGTCAAGCCAGCGCCTGCACTCAGACAGGGTGTATGTTTTGTCGGGAATAATGTCTTTACCGGTATGGCCGTAACAGACGGTCAGCACCCCGGCGACGTCGTAATATGGCGTGTAGCTCACGCCTTCCAGCTCGGGCAGGAGCGTGCCTGCAATCGTCAGCGCACCCGCCCCTGACAATCCGAGTAATGTTTTTCTGAGTCCGGGAGAAAGAGCCACTAGTTACCTGCCTTTTTCAGTACCTCGCTGACTGCCCTGATAATCTCAATCTGCTCGGCTCGGTTTAAGGTTTGCAAGTCATCCACCAGCGTCTGGAGGATGCGGGTGCGCTTTTGATCTTCGAGATGCTGTCGGTGGGCATCCAGCCTGCCGCCCAGCCACGAAGCCAGTGAAATCAGTACGCTAAGCAGTCCGAATATCATGTAGACCATATCCTGTGTCGTGATACCCAGACCGGCGGCAAGCGCCGCCAGCCACGCAAAAGACTGCGTGACCAGATTTGCGGGTTGGTCGTTCATGGAAGAACCTTCGGTTGAGGGGTCGAACTGCCGTTGGGATAAAGAAGCGGTATGGCGTTAAATCAGCGGAACAGGTTTTCCGCGTCGGGTTTGCTTCCCGGTCGCTGCCGGTAAGCCGGATTCGCTGCGAGGCGCGGCCTGATAAACGCTTTTTTGCCTGGCGTCTAACTTCTGGCGCAGTCGTTGATAATGCTCTGCCTGCTGAATGATTTGCAGACCATAGATGTTAATCACCTCCAGGGCCTTGTCGGGGCGAGACCTGGGTTTACGAACCAGCGAGAGAATAAGCCGTGCCTCAGGTTTCGCTCTTACCCCGACTAACAGCGGGTTGGCAGCTTTCCAGACGGCCTGTTTATCTTCGCGGCGCTGGCGGCGACGTGCCTGTGCGTCCATACAACCTCCTGTCAATCAACTTTGGTGATATCTCTCTGATATCCCAAAGCTTCTTGCTTTGGTGTATGTGCCCTTTTTCAGGGCCTGATGTTAAGGAGCGTTCACTTGCCTTGTGAGTCGGTGCGTCCTGCCGATGAATTGATATTGAACCAATAGTACAATTACGTCAAGAACCAAAAGTACGAATTATTTAAAAAAAGATCGCATTGATAATTAATTATTGATTTATAAGATTATTTTTAGATGGGTTAGCATTCGAGTTGCGGCAAGGCGGCAAGGGATCCAGCCTCAGGAGCACACTTGGGTAAGTGACTGAGGCTGGATGGAGCTTGAGGATGAGCTATCTCAGGCGTGGCGGCGAATTGAATGGCTGTACATCACTCGGCCAATAATTTTGAGGTGCTGTTCGTTCTCTTCGCTAATGCGCCAGTCAGCATATTTGGGGTTGTCCGATCGCACCAGCAGGCAGTCATGGGTCATCTGCAGGCGCTTCACCAGCAGCTGTCCCTTATAGAGAAACACATAGATGCCATCGCCATCGAAGTAGTCTTTGCCAATATCCACAAAGATATAGTCACCCAGTTCAATGGTGCCGGACATGCTGTCACCGGTGACAGTGATGACTTTTATCGTTGAAGCCGGCCGGTGGCCGAACAGCTCCAGCGCTTCCTGGCTGTCGTAGACGATGTGGTTGATGGTTTCGGTGACTTCGCTGGAGACCAGTCGCCCCGGCCCCGCGCTGGCCTCAATGTCCAGTACGTCGATGCGAAAGCCCTGCTCTTCGCGCGGCTGGAAAGGATAAATGGCCGCCTCTTCATGGCTGGCCGTATTCTCGCGCCCTTCGCTTTGATAGCCCGTTTCACTGCCGTGCTGAAGCCAGAGCGCGTCGGCCCGAAGAAACGTTGCCAGCTCGTACATTTTATCCTGCCGGGGGATGGCTTCGGCGTTAAGCCACTTACTGACGGCCTTGGAGGAAACGCCCAGCGCGCGCGCTATCGCCATACCGCGCCCGAACTCATCGAGGTTTGCTTCGCTGCAGGCCTGCGCCAGCCTGCGGGAAAAAGCTTCGCGCAGTTGTTCTCTCTGTACCATAAGTACGACCCCGTCGTGTTTTTCATGACCAATAGTTCAATGATAACACGTACTGAAAGTACACAAAGCACAAAACTTAAAGGCGCAGTATCATTGGGGATGATCTGCTTTTGTGGTAAAGTGCGCGCCATCGAAACGTCCCTGCTTTATCCATTATCTTTAATCAAACATAATACTGGTTAAATATACAGGCTTTTGCAATGTTTTGAGCGCGAAAAGTGAATATATCTTTTAGTCCGGTGGGGCTGGTAACAGGTTGAAATGGCGTTATTAATTACGAAGAAGTGCATCAACTGCGATATGTGCGAGCCGGAGTGCCCGAATCAGGCCATCTCCATGGGCGATGCTATCTACCAGATCGATACCGATCGTTGCACGGAATGCGTGGGCCATTACGAAACCCCGACCTGCCAGAAAGTTTGCCCGATCCCCAGCACGATAATTCACGACCCGGCGCACATTGAGAATGAAGAGCAGCTGTGGGATAAGTTCGTGCTGCTCCACCATGCGGATAAACTTTAGCTTTCGATGATCACCGTCGCGCAGGCGTAATGGCGCTCATCCGCCAGGGTAACGTGAACTGAACGCACGCCCATTTTTTCAGCCAGCCGCTCCGCCTCTTCCCAAAACCGCAGTTGAGGTTTGCCCAGCGCGTCGTTAAACACTTCAAACTGGTTGAATGCCAGCCCGTTGCGAATTCCGGTACCAAAAGCTTTCGCGGCCGCTTCTTTCACCGCAAAACGCTTCGCCAGAAAACGCACCGGCTGCTGATGCGCCTGGTACAAGACCCATTCATTTTGGCTCAGTACGCGCTTTGCCAGTCGGTCGCCGGAACGGGAAATGACGCTCTCAATGCGCGCAATTTCCACTATGTCCGTGCCGAGGCCGAGAATGGCCATTAGCGACGCGCTTCCTGCATCAGGCGTTTCATTTCAGCCACGGCTTCTTTAAGCCCGCTCATTACCGCTCGCCCGATAATCGCGTGACCGATGTTCAGCTCATGCATTTCAGGGATCCGCGCAATGGCCTGAACATTGTGATACGTCAGCCCGTGACCAGCATTCACCTTCAGCCCTTTAGCGGCGGCATAGCTCGCGGCTTCAGCAATGCGAGCCAGCTCTTTGGCCTGGGTCGCTTCGTTTTCAGCGTCCGCATAGCAGCCAGTGTGGATTTCAATGTAAGGCGCACCCACGGCCACCGCCGCGTCAATCTGCGCGTGGTCGGCATCAATAAACAGAGAAACCAGAATACCGGCGTCAGCCAGGCGCTGGCAGGCATCGCGCATTTTATCCAACTGACCGGCAACATCCAGGCCGCCTTCGGTGGTTACTTCCTGGCGCTTTTCCGGCACCAGGCAGCAGAAATGCGGTTTCGTCTGGCAGGCAATAGCGATCATCTCTTCGGTGACGGCCATTTCCAGGTTCATGCGGGTATCGAGGGTTTCCCGCAGAACGCGAACGTCACGGTCGGTGATGTGGCGGCGATCTTCGCGCAGGTGAACGGTAATGCCATCGGCACCCGCCTGCTCTGCGATAAACGCGGCCTGAACCGGATCCGGGTATGCCGTACCACGCGCGTTACGCAGGGTAGCGATGTGATCGATGTTGACGCCTAACAGTAATTCAGCCATGACAATCCTCAGAGTTCGCAGACAGATGCCGGGCAGTGTACACCTGCCGGGGAAAGCCTGGCTACGGTCTGTGATTACTGTGAGCTATCAGATGGCTCAGGTGGCGTTTTTTTAGGCACAAACTGGCGGAACAGTTCGCGACTTTTGAGGGGCTTCCCTTGTAGATACGGCTTGAGCGCCATACGCGTGAAACGCTTGGCGGCACGGAGCGTGTCGGCATCGGGAAATTCGCGTTCGGCTAGCGCCCTGAGCTGGCGGCCGGTAAAGCTGCTGTGGCCGATCACCACGCTGGCAATAAAACCTTTCTCTTCACGGTAGGTGTAAGTCATGGTGTCATCGACGACTGCCCCGCTACCAGCGCAGTGCAGAAAATCCACGCCGTAGCCAAGGTGCCCCAGCAGCGCCAGCTCAAAACGACGCAGCGCAGGCTCCGGTGTGCCCGTAGCGCCAGCTAAGGCCTGAATGCAGTGGAGATAATCGAAGAACAGTTCGGAGAAGCGGGTTTCCTGCTCGAGGACGCGCGCCACCAGTTCATTGACGTACAGGCCGCTGTACAGCGTGATACCACTTAAGGGAAGGGCCAGAGAAACCGCTTCGGCGCTGCGTAGCGTTTTGACTTCGCCACGGCCGCCCCAGCGAACCAGCAGAGGGGTAAAAGGCTGCAGAGCGCCTTTCAGATTTGAGCGTTTAGAGCGCGCGCCTTTGGCAATCAGACGAACGCGCCCGGACTCTTCGGAAAACAGGTCGAGCAAAAGGCTGGTTTCGCTCCAGGGGCGACTATGCAGGACAAAAGCCCGTTGCCAGCCTTCCATAAGTTTTAGCTCAGGTCGTCGGTATAACCGAGACTACGCAGCGCACGCTCGTCATCGGCCCAGCCGGATTTCACCTTCACCCAAAGTTCGAGGTGAACTTTGGCTTCGAACATCTCTTCCATGTCTTTACGGGCTTCGATACCGATGGTTTTAATTTTGGCCCCTTTGTTGCCAATCACCATCTTCTTCTGCCCTTCGCGCTCAACGAGGATCAGCCCGTTGATGTCGTAGCCACCGCGTTCGTTGGTCACGAACTGCTCGATTTCTACGGTCACAGAATACGGCAGCTCGGCGCCCAGGAAACGCATCAGCTTTTCGCGAATGATCTCAGACGCCATAAAGCGCTGGGAGCGGTCGGTGATGTACTCTTCCGGGAAGTGATGGATAGCTTCCGGCAGGTGCTTACGGACGATTTCCGCGATGGTATCAACGTTCATCCCGGTTTCTGCCGAAATAGGCACAATATCGAGGAAGTTCATCTGGCTGCCGAGGAACTGCAGGTGAGGCAGCAGAACGGTTTTATCCTGAACGTTGTCAACTTTGTTGACGGCCAGGATGACCGGCGCACGGCTGTCGCGCAGCTTGTTCAGCACCATTTCATCATCCGGCGTCCAGCGGGTGCCTTCAACCACGAAGATAACCAGCTCAACGTCACCGATGGAGCTGCTTGCCGCGCGGTTCATCAGGCGGTTAATGGCGCGTTTTTCTTCCATGTGCAGCCCCGGGGTATCGACGTAAATCGCCTGATATGGCCCTTCGGTATGGATGCCCATGATGCGGTGGCGCGTGGTTTGCGCCTTACGCGAGGTAATGGAAACTTTTTGCCCAAGCAGCTGATTCAGCAGCGTGGATTTGCCGACGTTCGGGCGACCAACAATGGCCGCGAAGCCGCAATACGTTTTTTCTTCGCTCATTCCAGCTCCAGCTTTTTCAGCGCCTGCTCAGCCGCAGCCTGTTCCGCTTTACGGCGGCTTGAGCCCGTCCCTACGACAGGCTCAGGCAGGCCACTCACCTGACAGTGAATGGTAAATTCTTGATCGTGCGCTTCACCACGCACCTGCACCACCAGATACGACGGCAGCGGCAGATGGCGACCCTGCAGGTACTCCTGCAGACGCGTTTTCGGATCTTTTTGCTTGTCGCCTGGACTGATTTCGTCGAGACGGGTCTGATACCACGAGAGAATCAGACGCTCAACGTTCTGAATGTCGCTGTCGAGGAAGACGCCACCGATCAACGCTTCTACGGTATCAGCAAGAATCGACTCGCGACGGAAACCGCCACTTTTCAGTTCACCCGGCCCAAGACGCAGACACTCACCCAGTTCGAACTCGCGGGCGATTTCCGCCAGCGTATTGCCGCGCACCAGCGTCGCACGCATGCGGCTCATGTCGCCTTCATCTACGCGAGGAAAACGATGATACAGCGCATTCGCGATGACATAACTGAGAATGGAGTCACCCAAAAACTCAAGACGCTCGTTGTGTTTGCTGCTGGCACTCCGGTGGGTTAATGCCTGTTGCAACAGATCCTGATGTTGAAAAGTGTAGCCCAGCTTACGCTGCAGCCTATTTATTACGATGGGATTCATGCGATACCAAAATTAATGAATGCGTCAACTATTCAGCACACGGAACAGACCTGAAAAAAGGAAACCAACGCTGTTTCGTGTGCCGTGGCTCCCTTTCGGGAGCCAATCTTTAAAGGCGGGAATATTCTATACACAACGGCAGGGGATGTCGTTAGTTTGTGGGATTAATTGTTTAATGAATGCCGCCAATTCGGCTTAAACGAACGCCCGTTGGCCATTCGCCTTCTTGTTTCTCGAAACTCATCCAAATTGCTGTCGCTTTACCGACCAGATTTTGCTCTGGCACAAAACCCCAATAGCGGCTGTCTGCGCTATTGTCGCGGTTATCACCCATCATGAAATAGTGACCCGGCGGAACAATCCATGTCGCAAGCGGCAAGCCTGACTGCTGGTAGTACATCCCCACCTGATCCTGAGCGATAGGCACCGTCAGAATGTTATGGGTGACGTTACCCAGCGTTTCTTTACGCTCGCTCAAGCGGACACCGTCTTCACGGGTCTGATCTTTCGGCAACTGGAAGAACCCGGAGGTAGCTTCACTGCCGTTGCGGCGGGCAAACGTCTGCACAAAATCACTGGCTTCCACGTTGGAATACGTGATTGGCAGCGCGTTGTCGCAGGCCTGGCCGGAACTGCAATTAGGCTGCACGGTGACTTCTTTCGACTGCGGGTCGTAGCTTACCCGGTCGCCCGGCAGCCCAACAACGCGCTTAATATAATCCAGGCGCGGATCTTCAGGGTATTTAAATACCGCGATATCACCGCGTTTAGGGTGCCCGGTTTCAATTAAGGTTTTCTGATAAATAGGATCTTTAATGCCGTAGGCAAACTTCTCTACCAGAATAAAATCACCGATTAACAGCGTTGGCATCATCGAACCGGATGGGATCTGGAAAGGCTCATAAATAAATGAGCGCACCACCAGCACAATCGCCAGCACCGGAAACACCGACGCACCGGTTTCCAGCCAGCCCGGTTTAGGGCCGACTTTTTTCAGCGTCTTTTTGTCCAGTGCGTCACCGGTGGCAGCCTGCGCTGCCGCCTGTTTTTCACGACGTTTTGGTGCAAAGATAAACTTGTCCAGACACCACAAAATGCCCGTCACCAGCGTGGCTACCACGAGGATCAAAGCAAACATATTCGCCATGCCAACTCCTTAGATTATTTGCTGTCTTTGCCAACGTGCAGAATGGCCAGGAACGCTTCCTGAGGCAGCTCGACGTTGCCGACCTGCTTCATGCGTTTCTTACCGTCTTTCTGTTTCTGCAGCAGCTTTTTCTTACGGCTGACGTCGCCGCCGTAGCACTTAGCCAGAACGTTTTTACGCAGCTGTTTCACCGTCGAACGCGCGATAATGTGGTTGCCGATGGCTGCCTGAATCGCGATGTCGAACTGTTGGCGAGGGATCAGATCCTTCATTTTTTCCACCAGCTCACGACCACGGTAAGGCGCGTTGTCGTTGTGTGTGATAAGCGCCAGCGCATCAACGCGATCGCCATTTATCAGTACATCAACGCGCACCATGTTGGAAGCCTGGAAACGTTTGAAATTGTAATCCAGCGACGCATAGCCACGAGAAGTGGACTTCAGGCGATCGAAGAAGTCGAGCACCACTTCCGCCATTGGGATTTCATAGGTCAGCGCAACCTGGTTGCCGTGATAAACCATGTTGGTTTGCACGCCGCGTTTTTCGATACAAAGCGTGATCACGTTGCCGAGGAACTCCTGCGGCAGCAGCATGTGACATTCCGCAATCGGCTCGCGCAGCTCTTCAATGTTGTTGAGCGGCGGCAGCTTAGACGGGCTATCAACGTAGACAATCTCTTTGCTGGTCGTTTGCACTTCGTAAACTACGGTTGGCGCGGTGGTGATCAGGTCGAGATCGTATTCACGCTCCAGACGCTCCTGAATGATCTCCATGTGCAGCAGGCCCAGGAAGCCACAGCGGAAGCCGAAGCCCAGCGCCGTTGAGCTTTCTGGCTCGTAGAACAGAGAGGCATCGTTCAGGCTGAGCTTGCCGAGTGCATCGCGGAAGTTTTCGTAGTCGTCGGAGCTGACCGGGAACAGGCCGGCATAAACCTGCGGCTTCACTTTTTTGAAGCCTGGCAGCGCTTTGTCCGCCGGGTTACGGGACAGGGTCAGAGTATCGCCTACCGGGGCGCCCAGGATGTCTTTGATGGCACAAACCAGCCAGCCTACTTCACCGCATTTCAGTTCGTTACGGTCGATCTGCTTAGGCGTAAAGATGCCCAGACGATCGGCGTTGTACACCTGGCCGGTGCTCATGACTTTGACTTTGTCGCCTTTACGCAGCGTGCCGTTTTTCACGCGGATCAGGGAGACAACGCCCAGGTAGTTATCGAACCAGGAGTCGATGATCAGCGCCTGTAGCGGTGCATCTGGATCGCCTTCCGGTGCGGGGATATCGCGCACCAGGCGTTCTAATACATCAGGTACGCCAACGCCGGTTTTCGCCGAGCAGCGAACCGCATCGGTGGCGTCGATGCCCACGATGTCTTCAATTTCTTCCGCCACGCGCTCAGGATCGGCCGCCGGCAGGTCAATTTTGTTCAGAACCGGAACCACTTCCAGGTCCATTTCCATCGCCGTGTAGCAGTTCGCCAGGGTTTGAGCCTCAACGCCCTGCCCGGCATCCACCACCAGCAGCGCCCCTTCACAGGCCGCAAGCGAGCGGGACACTTCATAAGAGAAGTCAACGTGCCCAGGGGTATCGATGAAGTTCAACTGGTAAGTTTCACCGTCGCTGGCTTTGTAGTCGAGGGTGACGCTCTGCGCTTTGATGGTAATACCACGTTCGCGTTCCAGGTCCATTGAGTCAAGAACCTGCGCGGCCATTTCACGGTCGGACAAGCCGCCGCAAATCTGGATGATACGGTCAGACAGCGTCGATTTACCGTGGTCGATGTGGGCAATAATAGAAAAGTTACGTATGTTCTTCATAGTTAGAGGTTTTATGCCTTACAAATGGCCTGTGAGCTCGGCGCTTCGCGCTGTACGGAGCAGGATGTCAGAGACTGTCTTCTGCCTGAAACGCCGCATTCTACACTACAACCAGAAAGTGAGGAAACTGCTCATCCTGCAAGCTTAGGTAAGCCATAAGCAGGATGTGCAAAGAGATGTCATTTGAAGGGAATTTATTGATTTTCAGCCGGCGGCGCGGACGTATCGACGCGCACTGCATCCGGGCTAAGCGCAACGCTTAGAATCACCGGCTGCCAGCTCTCACGACGGCTGAAATGCTGGGAAAAACCGCGAGCAAGCAGGAAGCCCCCTACGCCACCAAGCAAAGCTCCGCACATAGCGGCCAGGTTGGTACCAAACAGCGTCTGGAAAAGACCTGAACACAAAAATAGTCCGACCAACGGCGACATGTACACCAGCAGCGCGGACCCTAACAGGCTACCTTCCGCAATGCCCAGCTCCACTTTTTGCCCGGCAACCAGCGGCTGTTCGCTTGGCACAGACAGCAGATGGCTGGTTTGTGGCCCCAATTTGTTTAGGACACGAGTCCCACATCCGGAGCGCGAAGCGCAGCTGCTGCAAGAGGCTTTAACATCACAGTGCAGCAATGCTTCACCATTTTGCCAGGAGACGACCGTCGCCCATTCTTTAATCATTGTGTCGCTCCGTTAAACTTCACGCTATCGCCAATGCGTTTCGCCGTTTGTGGAGGCAACTCACCTACAACGGTAATTTCGGTTTTATCACGAATTTCTGTGCTAATAGTCCGGCGACCGGTCCGCACAAGCTGTTCGCCATTACTTGCCTGAGACGGGGCCTGGCTGATGTTCACCGAGAAACTAAATAACCCGTCAGAATAAAGTCGGGATTCGATAGGCACGCCCACGGTTGGCAGTGGCCGGCGGCTGCTCGACACTTCGCTAAAGCCTTGCGGCAGCCATGTCGGTGCCCATGTAAAACTGGCCTTTTCCGCACCCGGTACGGACAGCAGAGGTGGCAACGTCGCTTTTGCTAAATTCTGCAGAAGCCCGCTCGCCTGATTTTCAACAGAGAATGACACAACCCGGAACTGTTCGAGCGTTTCGCCGTCGCGATCCAGTAAATCAACGCGAAGCGGCAGCTTGGTTTCGGTATCGAGCCAAACAATGTAGTTATAGCGAGTGCCGTCCCGAGCAACGACGCGAATAACTTCGCATAATCTGTCGGCAATACGCGTACGCCCGACAGAAATAAAGTCGTAGTACGGCGTCAGGCGCTTAAAGTCGGTATAAACGATGGAAGGCAGAGAATCGACGATGTAGTCCCCGGTGAGCGTGAATGGCTCGAGCCCAGGCTCAAAATAGCTGATTTCATTGCCGCGCTGAACGACTTCGCGGCGCGGGCCGTCCATTTGCAGGAATTGCGCAAGCGGGCGATTATCAAGACGTGCATGGCGATAACTAAGGGACTCAATCCCTTGTTTGCTGATATTGATAAACGCCAGCTCATAATTGAGTGACTGACTAGCCTGGTTCATCTGCTGCAACAACGCCCCGGACGAAACAGTGTCCGCCGAGGCGCTGGAGGTGAACAACAGGCTGCCTGCCACGAGAGACAGGGCACACCAAAGTTGCTTCATTACTGCGATTGCGTTCCTAAAGTTTGGTTTCCTGGCACTTGCACAGCGGCCTGCTGGGTTTGCGCCTGTTCAAACTGGAGCTGCTCGGAGTGTAAACGACGCTGCAATTCGTAATCCTGCAGCATAGCGTTAATACGACGACGCTGTTCCTGTACTTGCTGACTGCTGTTGCTGGCGGTCGTGTCAGACGGTACACCCAGACTTACCGGACTGGCTTTTCCCATCATCGGCAAAGTGTTAAAGACCGGCGTTTCCGGCTGTGCGGTGCTGTCAGACTGGCCATTATAGTGCTGCACACCCACGATAACCGCAAGCGATACGCACGCGGCAACGCCCATTTGGGTAAGCTGGCTTGCCCACGGACGCACCTTATGCCAGAACGGCATTTTCTGCCACTGCTGAGGCTGCGGCTGAGATTCGGTAATGAGCGGCGCGACGTTACGCACAGGCTCATTTGCGATAGCCGCCATCACGTTGGCAGAAATATCAAAGTGGAGCACTTCGCTGGTATCTCCGCGCATTGTGTCGCGGATAAGGTGGTAACTCTCCCAGCTTTGCTGCAATTCACTGTCGTTTGACAGGCGATTGAGCAACTCGCTGTCGAGAGATTCGCCATCCATTAAAGCGGAAAGTTGTTCTTTCTGCATGCCTAAATACCCTTCCAGTAATCCGCTATCGTCAACGCCTGATAAGCGGTTGAACTTTATTATCAATAGCTTCCCTTGCGCGGAAAATACGAGAACGCACAGTACCTACCGGGCAATCCATGATGTCGGCTATCTCTTCATAGCTCAGGCCATCCAACTCCCGCAACGTAATTGCCATGCGTAAATCTTCCGGGAGTGACTCAATAGTACGGAAAACTATTTGTCTCAGTTCTTCAGACAACATTAAGTTCTCAGGGTTCGAAATTTCTTTCAATGCGCTGCCACTTTCGTAGTTTTCAGCGTCAATGGCGTCCACATCACTTGATGGCGGACGCCGCCCCTGAGCAACCAGATAATTTTTAGCCGTGTTGACCGCGATGCGGTACAACCACGTATAAAACGCACTATCGCCACGGAATGAATCCAGCGCGCGATAAGCTTTAATAAAAGATTCCTGCACCACATCGGGTACATCTCCCGAAGGTACATAGCGGGAAACCAGGCTCGCAACCTTATGCTGGTAGCGTATCACCAGTAGGTTAAATGATTTCTGATCTCCCTTTTGGACCCGTTCGACGAGGACCTGATCCGTTAACTGCTCGCTCATCCGAGGTAATGTCTCCCCAAACCCAATTTCCACGCGTAATCGAAATGCCACTCGAACCCTGCATTTTTGAGCAAGCTTTGAGTTTGAGTGCCCGAGGCCAGCAAAGTTCCGTTACGCCTTTGTTTTTCTGTCATGTTTAGCGGATTGCATCTTTTCATTATAAATTCCGCTTCGCAAAACGGTAACGCCGATTCTTCTGAATCAATGCTCAAAAAGTTAGCGAGAAGAGTATCTCATGAATCAGGGTATTTCATCATCTAATCTGCCATTTATCCTTCCGTAGTGAGATTTATTTACGCAGTTTGCTCGAGCCCTCCCAATGACTTTACCGATGACTCTGTTTAGTCTGCACAACGCTAAAACAAAAAAAGCGTGTTCAGCGTCCCACCCGGTGCTATGCTCGGGCCACTATTGTTTAGTAAATTAAACACCATGAACAAAAATAGCGATCTGAGCTGTGACGTATTAATTGTCGGTAGCGGTGCTGCTGGCCTTTCTCTCGCGCTGCGTCTGGCTCAAACCAGCAAGGTCATTGTGCTAAGCAAAGGCCCAGTTAACGAAGGCTCAACTTTTTATGCACAGGGGGGAATTGCCGCCGTTTTCGATGAAACCGACAGCATAGCTTCCCATATTGACGATACGCTGATAGCCGGGGCAGGAATTTGCGATCGTGAGGCCGTAGAATTTGTGGCAAGCAATGCAAAGCACTGCGTCCAGTGGCTGATTGATCAGGGCGTCATGTTCGATACCCACACGCTGGCAAATGGTGAAGAGAGCTACCATTTGACGCGTGAAGGCGGCCACAGCCATCGCCGAATTCTTCATTCGGCGGATGCCACCGGGAAGGAAGTTGAAACCACGCTAGTCGGCAAAGCCCTCAATCACCCCAATATCCGCGTGATCGAGCGCAGCAACGCCGTAGACCTAATTATTTCGGACAAAATTGGCCTGCCGGGCACAAGGCGCGTCGTCGGTGCCTGGGTCTGGAACCGGAACCTTGAAAAGGTCGAAACCTGCCGTGCGAAATCTGTCGTTCTAGCCACCGGTGGCGCTTCAAAAGTCTACCAGTACACGACAAACCCGGATATCGCCTCCGGTGACGGTATCGCTATGGCATGGCGTGCAGGCTGCCGCGTCGCCAATCTTGAATTCAACCAGTTTCACCCTACGGCGCTGTTCCATCCTCAGGCCCGAAACTTCCTGCTTACCGAAGCATTGCGCGGCGAAGGTGCATACCTGAAGCGTCCGGATGGTTCACGCTTCATGCCGGAGTTTGATGAACGTGCCGAGCTTGCGCCACGTGATATCGTCGCCAGGGCTATCGATCACGAAATGAAACGCCTGGGCGCAGACTGCATGTATCTGGATATCAGCCATAAGCCAGAGGCGTTTGTTCGCCAGCACTTCCCCACTATTTATGAGAAGCTGCTTGGGCTAGGCATTGATTTAACCAAAGATCCGGTTCCCGTAGTCCCTGCCGCGCATTATACCTGCGGTGGCGTAATGGTAGATGAACATGGGCGCACCGACGTTGACGGGCTGTATGCCATTGGCGAAGTGACGTATACCGGCCTGCACGGCGCTAACCGAATGGCCTCAAACTCTCTGCTCGAATGCCTGGTTTATGGCTGGTCTGCCGCAGAAGATATTCTGAAGCGACTGCCGTATGCGCGCGAAAGTAAAAATCTGCCCGACTGGGATGACAGCCGTGTGGATAATCCAGACGAACAGGTTGTTATCCAGCATAACTGGCATGAGCTGCGGCTCTTTATGTGGGACTACGTTGGGATCGTTCGCACCACTCGTCGGCTGGAGCGGGCGCTGCGAAGAATTACCATGCTGCAGCAAGAGATTGATGAGTACTATGCCAACTTCCGCGTTTCAAACAATTTGCTTGAGCTGAGAAACCTGGTGCAGGTTGCCGAACTCATTGTGCGCTGCGCCATGCAGCGTAAAGAGAGCCGGGGCCTGCACTACACACTCGATTATCCGGATCAGCTCGCTGAATCCGGCCCAAGCGTGCTTTCCCCGCTCTACATAAACAGGTAGAAGTCCTGGGTCAGGCTGCAATAGCCTTCAGAGTAGGTTTGGTCTGGCCCACGGATCACCAGGCGGTCGTTGTAGTATTCTCCGCCCGTAGGAGAAAGCGCGAGCATCACCCGATGCGGCAGGCGAGTTTCATTGTCGGCCACATCGGTACGGTAACGAACGTGCCAACCCTGTGATTTCGCCAGCTCGCTGAATGCCGTCCCGGCAGTTTCCGGCATAATCACGCAGAAGAAACCGTCTTCGGTGATCAGTTGTTCAGCGCTGCTGAGCAAGGCCTGGTGATCCAGCGTCGTGGTATAACGTGCCTGAGCTCGTTCTGGTGATGCGCAGTTACTGCCCTGCTCAAAGAAAGGCGGATTACTGACAATTAAGGAGTAGCGCTGAGTAGCCTGCTGCGCCCACTCGCGGATGTCCGCGCAGTGAACGTGAATACGCGAAGCCCAGCGGCAGCCTTTGGCGTTTTCTGCCGCCTGTTCTGCAGCAACCGGATCCAGCTCCACGGCTTCAATCGTGACGTCATCAGCGGTTCTCTGGGCGAGCATCAACGCCAGCAAACCGCTGCCGGTGCCAATATCCAGGACGCTTTTTACATTAACTACCGGCACCCATGCACCGAGCAGCGTCCCATCTGTTCCCACCTTCATGGCGCAGCGATCGTGCGCCACAAAGAACTGTTTGAAGGTGAAACCATCCCGACGTAATACCGCTTTTTGATCCGACATCTTATCTACCTTGCAAAGAAACCGCCGTAGCATAAGTGAAACGGACATCTACGGAAAGACACAAACAGATGAAGATCGCGGTCATTATGTCTATAATCGGCGTCCCAAACAGAGGTAGACCATGACTGTAAGCACTTTTTCCGAACTCGAACTTGATGAAAGCCTTTTGGACGCGCTCCAGGAGAAAGGCTTTACTCGCCCGACTGCCATCCAGGCTGCGGCCATTCCTCCTGCACTTGAAGGACGCGACGTGCTGGGTTCAGCACCGACGGGTACCGGTAAAACCGCAGCTTACCTGCTGCCAGCGCTACAGCATCTGGTCGACTTTCCTCGTAAGAAATCTGGCCCGCCGCGTATTCTGATCGTCACGCCAACCCGTGAACTCGCTATGCAGGTCGCCGACCACGCGCGTGAACTGGCAAAACATACCCATCTGGATATCGCCACCATCACCGGCGGCGTAGCGTATATGAACCACGCTGAAGTTTTCAGCGAGAATCAGGATATTGTCGTCGCTACCACCGGCCGACTGCTGCAATACATAAAGGAAGAGAACTTCGACTGCCGAGCGGTTGAAACGCTGATCCTCGATGAAGCAGATCGCATGCTGGACATGGGCTTCGCGCAAGATATTGAAACCATTGCCGCGGAAACCCGCTGGCGCAAGCAAACCATGCTGTTCTCCGCTACCCTGGAAGGCAACGCGGTTAAAGATTTTGCTGAACGCCTGCTGGAAGATCCGGTTGAAGTTTCCGCCACGCCATCCACGCGTGAGCGCAAGAAGATCCATCAGTGGTACTATCGCGCCGATGACGTTGAGCACAAAACGAAGTTACTCGTTCATTTGCTGAACCAGCCAGATACCACCCGCTCTATCGTCTTTGTGCGTAAGCGCGAGCGTGTGCATGAGCTGGTTGCCTGGCTGCGTGAAGCGGGCATCAACACCTGCTATCTCGAAGGCGAAATGGTACAGGCCAAGCGTAACGAGGCCATCAAGCGCCTGACCGATGGTCGCGTAAACGTTCTGGTTGCTACCGACGTTGCTGCCCGTGGGATCGATATCCCTGACGTTAGCCACGTATTCAACTTTGACCTGCCACGTACCGCGGATATCTATCTGCACCGTATTGGTCGTACCGGTCGCGCAGGCATGAAAGGAACCGCGATTTCGCTGGTTGAGGCGCACGATCATCTGCTGCTGGGTAAAATTACCCGCTACATGAAAGAGCCTCTGAAATCCCGCGTTATCGACGAGCTGCGCCCAACGACGCGTGCGCCAAGCGAAAAGCTGACCGGTAAGCCATCCAAGAAAGTGCTGGCTAAGCGCGAAGAGAAGAAGAAAGAGAAAGACAAAGAGAAGCCGCGCGTTAAAGTGCGCCATCGCGATCAGAAAAACATCGGTAAGCGCCGTAAACCAACGGCAGCTACCACGACAGAGTCGCCAAAAGTCGACGAATAACATGAACGCCGGGATAATCCCGGCGTTTTTTATTGCCCGGGTTCTGCGTTTTCCTGCAAACAATCATTCTTTACGGCATTCCTGCCCTGTCGTATACGGCGAAGATAGTGACATCGAAGAAATGAGCGTAGTGCTGGCAGCCCCAGGAAATTTAGGGAACCTGTACCGGATGCTGATGCGGGTTTACTATGTATTCTATTAACGTGAAAGAGCGCCAGAAGGCGCTCTTTATTCTCAACGGCAGGAACTGAATTACAGGCTTTCAGTGAAAGTACGGGTAATCACGTCGCGCTGCTGTTCCGGAGTCAGGGAGTTAAAGCGCACCGCGTAGCCGGAAACACGGATGGTCAGCTGCGGATATTTTTCCGGATGCTTAACCGCATCTTCCAGCGTTTCACGACGCAGAACGTTAACGTTCAGGTGCTGCCCACCTTCAACGCGAACTTCCGGTTTCACTTCCATTGGAATTTCACGGTATTCAAACTGGCCCAGTTTACTGACCGCAACCACTTCATCTTCCGCAAAACCTGCTTTCGCGCACACGCAGCGAGCTTCTCCTTTTTCACTGTCGAGCAGCCAGAAAGAGTTCAGAAGTTCGTCGTTTGCCGCTTTTGTAATTTGGATACCAGTAATCATTTTATTTCTCCCTCAGGGTAATGTGCTGATTCTTTGGGCCAGCGCTCTGGCTCATTGGTAAAACCTTTGTTGCTTTGTTGTTCTTATATCAGTCCACCAGGCGTGATTCTTTGACTTAAATCAATTAAATCCACACACTAAAAATGGCTTTAGCTGGTTTTATTTGTTTTACATCAACTTAGACGGTCAGCGCCATGCTAAAACTTTTGTAAATTTTCAACTTTATTTATCACTGTAGCTCATTGATGCCACGCACTATTTTGCTCAGAAGGAAGAAGCAGTTAAGCTATCGGGCAATACAGATTCGCGGGAGAGCGAGATGACGACCCACCTCACCTGGCACGACGTGCTGGCAGAAGAGAAACAGCAGCCCTACTTTATCAATACGCTCAGCGCCGTCGCGGCAGAGCGCGCAGCAGGCGTGACCGTTTACCCTCCGCAAAAGGATGTTTTCAACGCTTTTCGCTTTACCGAGCTGGGCGATGTCAAAGTCGTGATTCTGGGGCAGGATCCTTATCATGGACCAGGCCAGGCACACGGGCTCTCTTTCTCCGTCCGTCCAGGAATCGCTCCCCCGCCTTCGCTGGTCAATATGTATAAAGAGCTTGAGGCTTCTGTCCCAGGCTTTACCCGCCCTACGCACGGCTACCTTGAAAGCTGGGCTCGGCAGGGCGTGTTGCTGCTCAATACGGTACTTACCGTCGAAGCGAGTAAAGCGCATTCCCACGCCAATTTTGGTTGGGAGACGTTTACCGACAAGGTTATCGCCCTCATTAATGAACACCGTGAAGGGGTGGTGTTCCTGCTGTGGGGTGCTCATGCCCAACGCAAAGGCAGCATTATCGATCGCCAGCGCCACCATGTCCTGACCGCACCGCACCCTTCTCCGCTTTCTGCGCATCGTGGTTTTCTGGGCTGCGGGCATTTTGTGAAGGCGAATGAGTATCTGGCCGGGCGCGGAGAACAGCCCATTGATTGGGTGCCGCAGCTGCCACAGGACAATGGCTAAAATCGGGGCGAAAAAAAACCAGCAATTACGCTGGTTTTTTTATAGCTGGAGAAGGCCTTAGGCCTTGTTCTGGCGCCACCATTCGCCCAGCAGCACGCCGGTCGCTACCGATACGTTGAGGCTTTCAACATTACCTGTACCTTCAATGGCTACGCTCATATCTGCGTTTTCAAAAGTCGTGTCGGAAACGCCATCGCGCTCCTGGCCCAGCACCAGCACCATTTTCTTAGGCAGCTCAGCTTTATACAGCGGGGTGCCCTGGTGGCTTGAGGTTGTCACGATGGTGTAGCCCGCTTTACGGAAAGCTTCCAGCCCATCGCCAAACGTCTCGCCGCTGATCGCCACCACGTGCTCGGCCCCGCCTTCTGCGGTACGAATCGCCGCACCGGATTCCAGCAGAGAAGCATCCTGAATCAGCAAACCTTTCACGCCGAAGTGTGCGCAGCTGCGCATGATCCCGCCCAGGTTATGTGGGTTGCCCACATCCTCCAGTGCCAGCACGCAGTCTTCTTCCCCGGCTTTGTTCAGCCAGGTCTGCACGCTGATGCCGCTGCGTTTTTTAATAATGAAGCAAACGCCGCCGTGGTGTTCCGTGCCTGAGGCTTTTGTCAGCTCAGCGTCATCCACCACGTGGTAAGCCTTGCGATTTGCCGCCATCCAGCGCAGCGCTTCTTTAAAACGAGGCGTAACGCTCTGGATAAACCAGGCGCGCACGATGCTTTCCGGGCGACTCTGGAACAGCGCCTGACAAGCATTCTCACCGTACACACGGGCTTCTTCGGCGCGCTGGCGACGAATCACTTCCGGATCAACGATATGTTTAGTTGTACCTTCATTGTCTGATGCCGACAGTGAAGAGTCTACCGGGGCACGGGAAACCGTACGCCATGGCGAGGCCGCTTCACCGCGATCGCCTCTGTCACTACGTTCATTACGATCGCGCCCGCCGCGAGGTTTATCATCGTGACGAGACTGACGGCGACCGCCGCCTTCACCACGTGACGCACCGGCAGGACGCCCACCGCCTTTCCCGGTACGCGGGTTTTGGCTGCGCTGTTCGCTTTCGTCGTCACTGCGGACATACATCACTTTGACCTTGCCGCTTTTACCTTTAAATTCGTCGTTCATTGTTCCTCCACCTGGCTGAGCGCGAAGCGCGCAGATTACCTGATGTGCCATGGGTTAGCCATTAACTTTGCTTAAAAGCTAAAAACTATTGTACTCATCGAATAAATCACTTTGTTGGCCTCCCAATCTTCGCCGATAATATGTAACATATTTGAAACATCCGTGGTGCATGGCACCGATTTCAATCATTCTCTTTGAGGTTAGTTATGAATACCGTTTGTGCCGACTGCCAGGCCATTAACCGCATTCCTGACGACCGTATCGATGACGGTGCAAAATGCGGTCGCTGCGGCCATGAACTGTTTGACGGTGAAGTCGTTAACGCCACGACGGCGACGCTGGATAAACTCCTGAAAGATGAGCTGCCGGTTGTGGTTGATTTTTGGGCGCCGTGGTGCGGCCCGTGCGTGAACTTCGCCCCTATTTTTGAAGATGTTGCCGAAGAACGCAGCGGTAAAGTTCGCTTTGTGAAGGTGAACACCGAAGCGGAGCAGGAACTGAGCGCACGTTTTCGCATCAGAAGCATCCCGACCATTATGATTTTCAAAAATGGCCAGGTCGTCGATATGCTGAATGGCGCCATGCCTAAAGCCCCGTTTGATAGCTGGCTGGACGAAAATATCTGATTATAAGGGGGCATTTTTTAGGCCTCCTTTCTCTATCTACGGTAGAATGGCGTTTTTAGCCAGACATCCTTCATTAATGACCGAAAACGCCGTTCTTCGCCTTCGTGCAGCCCGCCTTGCTCGCGCAACTCGTCCCTTTCTCGCCCGGGGTAATCGCGTTCGTCGCTGCCAGCGCTGCCTGCTGCCGTTGAAAAATTGCCTGTGTGAGACGCTTAAGCCACAACTTGCCCGCAGTCGCTTTTGCCTGGTGATGTTTGACACCGAACCGATGAAGCCGAGTAACACCGGGCGGCTTATTGCCGATATTTTGCCGGAAACGGAGGCATTTCAATGGTCGCGCACGGAGCCCCCTCAGGCGCTGCTGGATCTTGTCGCTAACCCGGATTACCAGCCAATGGTAGTTTTTCCCGCCTCTTATGCCGATGCAAGTCGCGAGGTACTGACCACGCCAGCAACCACCGGTAAGCCACCGCTATTTATCATGCTTGATGGCACGTGGACTGAAGCACGTAAAATGTTCCGTAAAAGCCCTTATCTCGATGCGCTGCCGATAATTTCCGTAGATTTAAGTATTACCTCAGCTTATCGCCTGCGCGAGGCCCATGCGGACGGCCAGTATTGCACCGCGGAAGTCGCCGCAGCCCTGCTAGAACTGGCGGGAGATGTAGTAGCGTCCAAAGGATTAACCCAGCATTTCACTCTTTTCCGCGAGCGCTATCTGGCGGGGAAACCCCATCATCAGGGCAGCGTCACAGCAGAAGTGGAAGAAAACGTTTAGACTCTCCTGAACATCACTCAGGGGAGAGCGTCGTGAGTCAACGAGGCCTGGAAGCGCTGCTGCGTCCAAAATCCATTGCCGTTATCGGCGCTTCGGCAAAAGCCGACCGCGCCGGTTATTTAATGATGCGCAACTTGCTTGCTGGCGGCTTCAATGGCCCGGTAATGCCGGTGACGCCGACTCACAAAGCCGTGTGCGGAGTGCTTGCCTGGCCGGATATTGCCAGCCTGCCGCTGGCTCCTGACCTCGCTATTGTTTGTACGCATTCCCGGCGAAATCTTACGCTACTGAAAGCCCTGGGTAATAAAGGCTGCAAGGCCTGCATTATTTTATCTGCCCCACCTGAGCAATTACCCGAATTGCTGGCCTGTGCCGCTCGCTGGCAAATTCGCCTGCTTGGCCCGAATAGCCTTGGCCTACTGGCTCCGTGGCAAGGGTTAAACGCCAGCTTCTCCCCTGTTCCGATTCAAAAGGGCAAACTGGCGTTTATTTCTCAGTCTGCCGCAGTGTCCAACACCATTCTGGACTGGGCACAGCAGCGCGAGATGGGCTTTTCCTGGTTTATTGCGCTTGGCGATAGCCTGGATATCGACGTGGATGAACTGCTTGATTATCTGGCCAGGGATACGAAAACCAGCGCCATCCTGCTGTATCTTGAACATCTGAGCGATGCCCGCCGCTTTGTTTCCGCCGCAAGAAGCGCCTCACGTAACAAGCCGATTCTGGTCATCAAAAGCGGGCGCAGCAGCAAAGCACAAACGCTGCTGAAAACCCATCCGGGCCTGGATGCCGCCTGGGACGCGGCGATACAACGAGCAGGCTTACTTCGGGTTCAGGATACGCATGAGCTCTTTTCCGCCGTAGAAACCCTTAGCCACATGCGACCTCTGCGCGGTGAGCGACTGATGATTGTCAGCAACGGCGCGGCACCTGCGGCGCTGGCCCTTGATGAGCTTTGGATACGTAATGGCAAACTAGCGACGTTAAGTGAAGAAACTCTGCAGGCTCTTGCGGGCGTGCTTCCTCCTGGCGTTGAGGCAGGAAACCCGATAGATCTACGGGATGACGCGACGCCTGGCCGGTACCTGCTGGCCATAGAGAAATTGCTGGATAGCCATGATTTTGATGCCTTAATGGTTATCCATTCCCCCAGTGCCGCCGCCCCAGGAACCGCAAGCGCCCTTGCCCTGATCGATCTTCTGCAGCGGCATCCTCGTGGCAAATATCTCACCATTGTCACCAACTGGTGCGGGGAGTATTCCTCCCAGGAAGCGAGACGTCTGTTTAGCGATGCCGGTATTCCGACTTACAGAACGCCAGAGGGTGCGGTCACGGCGTTTATGCACATGGTCGAGTATCGCCGTAACCAGAAGCAATTGCGCGAAACGCCGGCCCTGCCGGCTAACCTGACGGCAAACACCAGCGACGCCCACCATCTGATTCAGCAGGCCTTGCATCAGGGAGCTACGACGCTGGATACCCATGAAGTCAGGCCGGTGCTTGAAGCTTATGGCTTAACGACCCTGTCGACATGGATTGCTGGAGACAGTGCAGAAGCGGTGCATATCGCAGAGCAAATTGGTTATCCCGTCGCATTAAAGCTTCGTTCTCCGGATATTCCCCACAAGTCGGAAGTTCAGGGCGTTATGCTCTATTTGAGAACGGCCAGTGAAGTACAACAGGCCGCCGAAGCCATCATCGACCGTGTAAAAATGGCCTGGCCCCAGGCTCGTATTCACGGCCTGCTGGTGCAAAGCATGGCAAACCGCGCAGGCGCGCAGGAACTAAGAGTCGTCGTTGAGCACGATCCGGTATTTGGTCCATTGATCATGCTGGGCGAAGGCGGCGTAGAGTGGCGACCTGAAAGGCAGGCGGCGGTAGCCCTCCCCCCGCTAAACATGAATCTGGCCCGATACCTTGTCATTCAGGCGATCAAAAGCGGCAAGATCCGTAGCCGGAGCGCATTACGCCCGCTGGATATCGCCGGGATCAGCGAAGTTCTGGTGCAAGTTTCTAACCTGATAGTTGATTGCCCCGAGATTGTCAGACTCGATATTCACCCTCTACTGGCATCCGGCAGTGAATTCACCCTGCTCGACGTCACTCTGGAATTGGCCGAATTTACGGGGGATGCGGATGCCAGGCTGGCCGTGCGTCCTTATCCTCATCAGCTTGAAGAGCTGGTGCAGCTTAAGAACGGT
Organism: Cedecea sp. Ae19-4; assembly: GCF_059801165.1. NCBI lineage: Bacteria > Pseudomonadati > Pseudomonadota > Gammaproteobacteria > Enterobacterales > Enterobacteriaceae > Cedecea > Cedecea sp. Ae19-4. The sequence goes on from NZ_JBCHWG010000003.1 coordinate 107,434, forward strand.
GACCGCTGCCTGTTCCGGCCGATCCTGCCCGAGGACGAACCTCAGCTGCAGCGTTTTATTGCCCAGGTAACAAAAGAGGATCTCTACTATCGCTATTTCAGCGAGATCAATGAATTTACCCACGAAGATTTAGCCAATATGACGCAGATCGACTACGATCGAGAAATGGCGTTCGTTGCAGTCAGAAGAATAAAAGACAACGATGAGATCCTCGGCGTCACACGCGCCATTTCAGACCCTGACAACGTTGATGCCGAGTTCGCCGTGCTGGTTCGCTCCGACTTAAAAGGCCTCGGACTCGGCCGACGCTTACTGACTAAGCTCATCGATTACACCAGAGAGCATGGCCTTCAGCGACTGAATGGCATAACGATGCCGAACAACCAGGGCATGATTACCCTGGCCCGCAAACTGGGTTTCAGCGTCGATATTCAGCTGGAAGACGGTATTGTAAGTCTGACGCTTCCATTGAGCAAAAGCGCAGATTCGTGAGTAAGGTACTGGAAAACATACTCACTTTGCGCAGTAGTAGTGGTATTATCAGCAAGTTCTGACGTCTGGATTTTGCAGAAGGCCATCCAATGAAGAGAGAAGATAAGCACTGTGATGTTGTCTAAATTTAAGCGTAATAAACATCAACAACACCTTGCCCAGTTACCGAAGCTTTCTCAATCAGTTGATGATGTAGAAACCCTGTTCTCCCCTGCGGATTTCCGCGAAACGCTGTTGAAAAAAATCGCCAGCGCAACGCAGCGTATTTGTATTATTGCGTTGTATCTTGAACAGGATGACGGCGGCAAAGGAATTCTGTCCGCGCTTTATCAAGCCAAACAGCAGCGGCCAGATTTAGATGTTTCCGTGCTGGTTGACTGGCACCGTGCCCAGCGCGGACGTATTGGTGTTGCCGCGTCCAACACCAATGCGGACTGGTATCACCGCATGGCCGAGCAGTTCCCCGACGTGAATGTTCCTGTCTATGGCGTTCCCGTCAATACTCGCGAAGCCCTTGGCGTGCTGCATTTCAAAGGCTTTATTATTGATGACAGCGTCATCTATAGCGGCGCCAGCCTCAACGATGTTTACCTGCATCAGCACGATAAATATCGCTATGACCGCTATCAAATCATTCGCAATCGCGCCCTGGCAGATATCATGCATGGCTGGGTTAACCAGAATTTGATAAATGGCCGGGCGGTTCATCGCTTAGATGTCGCTGAGCGCGTAAAAAGTCCAGAAATCAAAAACGATATCCGTCTCTTCCGCCAGGAATTGCGTGACGCTAGCTTTATCTTCCACGGTGATGCAGATAACGATCAGCTCTCGGTTACGCCGCTGGTCGGTCTGGGAAAATCCAGCCTGCTGAATAAAACCATCTTCCATCTTATGCCTTGCGCAGAGCAGAAGCTGACTATCTGCACGCCATACTTCAACCTGCCAGCTGTCCTGGTCCGCAATATCATACAGCTGCTGCGGGACGGTAAACAGGTTGAGATTATCGTTGGCGATAAGACAGCGAATGATTTTTATATTCCGGAAGATCAGCCGTTCAAAATTATTGGCGCGCTACCTTATCTCTATGAAATTAACCTGCGCCGCTTCCTGAGCCGCCTGCAATATTATGTGAATACCGGGCAGTTGATTGTGCGTTTGTGGAAAGATGGGGATAACAGTTACCACCTGAAAGGCATGTGGGTGGACAACGAGTGGATGCTGCTGACCGGGAATAACCTTAATCCGCGCGCGTGGCGCCTGGATCTGGAAAATGCTCTGCTGATTCACGATCCCAAAAGAGAGCTTGAAGGCATTCGCACCAAGGAGCTGGAGCTTATCCGCACCCATACGACGGCTGTTAAGCATTATCGCGATCTGCAAAGCATCGCCGAATATCCGGTGAAAGTTCGCAAGCTGATTCGCCGCCTGCGCCGTATCCGTATCGACCGACTAATAAGCCGTATTCTCTAAACGTTTAAGCCCTGCACCTGCACTGCAGGGCTTTTTCTTTCTAGAGCTTGATCCCTTTGCCTTTACGGTGCAGCAACAGAGAAACAGCAAATGCCAGCGCCCCCATCGCAGAGACATACCAGAAGAAGGTCGTTTCGCTGCCCATCGATTTCAGCGATAAGGCGACATATTCTGCCGAGCCACCAAACAAGGCATTTGCAACTGCATAAGACAGACCTACACCTAGCGCACGGACTTCCGGCGGGAACATTTCTGCCTTAAGGATGCCGCTGATTGAAGTGTAAAAACTGACAATTAGCATCGCCGCCATCACCAGAGCAAAGGCCGCATAAGGTGAGCTAACATTCTGCAGTGTCGTCAAAATAGGCACAGTCAGCACCGCTGCCAGTCCGCCAAAGCAAAGCATAGAACTTCGACGACCAATTTTATCCGACAGCGCACCGAAAAACGGCTGAAGTACCATGAAGATAAACAGCGCACAGGTCATCAACGCGCTGGCCGTGTTCGCATGCATCCCCGCAGTATTCACCAGATATTTCTGCATATAGGTGGTGAAGGTATAGAAAGCCAGGGAGCCGCCGGCGGTGAAACCAAGCACCATAATGAAGGCTTTTTTATTTTTCCACAGCCCGGAAAGCGTACCGGCATCCTTGTGCGCGCGGCTTGCTTTATCCGATGTTTCATCCAGAGAACGGCGAAGATAGAGAGCAACTATCGCCAGTACGGCTCCAATCGCGAAGGGAATTCTCCATCCCCAACTACGCAAATCTTCATCACTTAGCACTTGCTGGAGAACAACCACAACAAGCAACGCGGCCAGCTGCCCGCCAATGAGCGTCACGTACTGGAATGAGGCATAGAACCCTTTACGACCTTCGACCGCCACCTCACTCATGTAAGTTGCGCTGGTGCCGTACTCCCCTCCAACAGATAACCCCTGGAACAGGCGTGCTAAAAGCAATAATGCAGGGGCCCATGTGCCAATGGTGGCGTATCCTGGCAGGCAGGCAATGACCAGCGAGCCAAAACACATCATACACACTGAGATAAGCATGGAGTTTTTACGTCCATGTTTATCGGCAATATACCCGAATAACCAGCCTCCAATGGGTCGCATCAAAAAACCTGCGGCAAAGACACCGGCGGTTTGCAGAAGCTGAGTCGTGGTGTTTCCCGTTGGGAAAAAGATATGAGCAAAATAGAGTGAGCAGAACGAGTAAACATAAAAATCAAACCACTCAACCAGATTCCCTGATGAAGCACCCACAATGGCCCAGACGCGACGACGGGTATCAGCCGCCGACGGCACAATATTTGATTCACTTGTTGTTTCAATCATTTTATTTTCTTCTCCTGTCTTCCTGAATGGGTCTAATAACCCAGGATCCAGTAAAGCAGGAGAAAGAAATTTTGTGAGGTGAAGTATCTTGTTGCGGAGTTGTTACATTAACTTTTGTGAGCGGACGGATATTTTTGCGAAAAAGTATGCTTTAAAAAGCAAAAAACCCCGGCCTTTCGGTCGGGGTTAATGCTGATTTGATGCCTGGCCGTTCCCTACAATACGCGCATCATCCTGATACTCGCCCCTCCGGGGCCGCCGCACGCGGCGTTCAAACGTGTTCCCGACACGTTTGTCGCATGCCCATGCTCGTGCAGGGAATGGCCTGATACCATATAAACAAAAAACCCCAGCCATCAGGCTGAGGTTTTCTGTTTTATTTGATGCCTGGCAGTTCCCTACTCTCGCATGGGGAGACCCCACACTACCATCGGCGCTACGGCGTTTCACTTCTGAGTTCGGCATGGGGTCAGGTGGGACCACCGCGCTACGGCCGCCAGGCAAATTCTGTTATTGACCGTTATATTTCCATATAACCATCAATCTAATCCTGAACTAAGCTGAAAATCTTTCGTCTCTCAAAACACCTTCGGTGTTGTAAGGTTAAGCCTCACGGATCATTAGTACTGGTTAGCTCAACGTATCGCTACGCTTACACACCCAGCCTATCAACGTCGTCGTCTTCAACGTTCCTTCAGGACCCTTAAAGGGTCAGGGAGAACTCATCTCGGGGCAAGTTTCGCGCTTAGATGCTTTCAGCGCTTATCTTTTCCGCATTTAGCTACCGGGCAATGCCATTGGCATGACAACCCGAACACCAGTGATGCGTCCACTCCGGTCCTCTCGTACTAGGAGCAGCCCCCCTCAATTCTCCAGCGCCCACGGCAGATAGGGACCGAACTGTCTCACGACGTTCTAAACCCAGCTCGCGTACCACTTTAAATGGCGAACAGCCATACCCTTGGGACCTACTTCAGCCCCAGGATGTGATGAGCCGACATCGAGGTGCCAAACACCGCCGTCGATATGAACTCTTGGGCGGTATCAGCCTGTTATCCCCGGAGTACCTTTTATCCGTTGAGCGATGGCCCTTCCATTCAGAACCACCGGATCACTAAGACCTGCTTTCGCACCTGCTCGAGCCGTCACTCTCGCAGTCAAGCTAGCTTATGCCTTTGCACTAACCTCACGATGTCCGACCGTGATTAGCTAACCTTCGTGCTCCTCCGTTACGCTTTAGGAGGAGACCGCCCCAGTCAAACTACCCACCAGACACTGTCCGCAACCCGGATCACGGGTCTACGTTAGAACATCAAACATTAAAGGGTGGTATTTCAAGGTTGGCTCCACGCAGACTGGCGTCCACGCTTCAAAGCCTCCCACCTATCCTACACATCAAGGCTCAATGTTCAGTGTCAAGCTATAGTAAAGGTTCACGGGGTCTTTCCGTCTTGCCGCGGGTACACTGCATCTTCACAGCGATTTCAATTTCACTGAGTCTCGGGTGGAGACAGCCTGGCCATCATTACGCCATTCGTGCAGGTCGGAACTTACCCGACAAGGAATTTCGCTACCTTAGGACCGTTATAGTTACGGCCGCCGTTTACCGGGGCTTCGATCAAGAGCTTCTCCTTGCGGATAACCCCATCAATTAACCTTCCGGCACCGGGCAGGCGTCACACCGTATACGTCCACTTTCGTGTTTGCACAGTGCTGTGTTTTTAATAAACAGTTGCAGCCAGCTGGTATCTTCGACTGCCTTCAGCTCCACCCGCGAGGGGTTTCACTTACCGACAGCGTGCCTTCTCCCGAAGTTACGGCACCATTTTGCCTAGTTCCTTCACCCGAGTTCTCTCAAGCGCCTTGGTATTCTCTACCTGACCACCTGTGTCGGTTTGGGGTACGATTCAATGTTACCTGATGCTTAGAGGCTTTTCCTGGAAGCAGGGCATTTGTTACTTCAGCACCGTAGTGCCTCGTCATCACACCTCAGCGTTAATAAGCGTCCGGATTTACCTAAACGCTCCGCCTACATGCTTAAACCGGGACAACCGTCGCCCGGCTAACATAGCCTTCTCCGTCCCCCCTTCGCAGTAACACCGAGTACAGGAATATTAACCTGTTTCCCATCGACTACGCCTTTCGGCCTCGCCTTAGGGGTCGACTCACCCTGCCCCGATTAACGTTGGACAGGAACCCTTGGTCTTCCGGCGAGCGGGCTTTTCACCCGCTTTATCGTTACTTATGTCAGCATTCGCACTTCTGATACCTCCAGCAAACCTCACAGTTCACCTTCGACGGCTTACAGAACGCTCCCCTACCCAACAACACATAGTGTCGCTGCCGCAGCTTCGGTGCATGGTTTAGCCCCGTTACATCTTCCGCGCAGGCCGACTCGACCAGTGAGCTATTACGCTTTCTTTAAATGATGGCTGCTTCTAAGCCAACATCCTGGCTGTCTGTGCCTTCCCACATCGTTTCCCACTTAACCATGACTTTGGGACCTTAGCTGGCGGTCTGGGTTGTTTCCCTCTTCACGACGGACGTTAGCACCCGCCGTGTGTCTCCCGTGATAACATTCTTCGGTATTCGTAGTTTGCATCGGGTTGGTAAGCCGGGATGGCCCCCTAGCCGAAACAGTGCTCTACCCCCGAAGATGAGTTCACGAGGCGCTACCTAAATAGCTTTCGGGGAGAACCAGCTATCTCCCGGTTTGATTGGCCTTTCACCCCCAGCCACAAGTCATCCGCTAATTTTTCAACATTAGTCGGTTCGGTCCTCCAGTTAGTGTTACCCAACCTTCAACCTGCCCATGGCTAGATCACCGGGTTTCGGGTCTATACCCTGCAACTTAACGCCCAGTTAAGACTCGGTTTCCCTGCGGCTCCCCTATACGGTTAACCTTGCTACAGAATATAAGTCGCTGACCCATTATACAAAAGGTACGCAGTCACCCCATAAATGAGGCTCCCACTGCTTGTACGTACACGGTTTCAGGTTCTTTTTCACTCCCCTCGCCGGGGTTCTTTTCGCCTTTCCCTCACGGTACTGGTTCACTATCGGTCAGTCAGGAGTATTTAGCCTTGGAGGATGGTCCCCCCATATTCAGACAGGATACCACGTGTCCCGCCCTACTCTTCGAACTCACAGTATGTGCATTTTAGTGTACGGGAGTATCACCCTGTACCCTGCGACTTTCCAGACGCTTCCACTAACACACAAACTGATTCAGGTTCTGGGCTGCTCCCCGTTCGCTCGCCGCTACTGGGGGAATCTCGGTTGATTTCTTTTCCTCGGGGTACTTAGATGTTTCAGTTCCCCCGGTTCGCTTCATTACGCTATGTATTCACGCAATGATAGTGTGACGAATCACACTGGGTTTCCCCATTCGGAAATCGCCGGCTATAACGGTTCATATCACCTTACCGACGCTTATCGCAGATTAGCACGTCCTTCATCGCCTCTGACTGCCAGGGCATCCACCGTGTACGCTTAGTCGCTTAACCTCACAACCCGAAGATGTCTCGTAAGACACAATCGATATTGTGAAAATTTGAGAGACTCGAACATGTCTTAACCTCATTCTTTATTACGGAAGAATGAGACGACATGTCGTTTCAATTTTCAGCTTGTTCCGGATTGTTAAAGAGCAAATACTTCGCAGTACACCGTCACCGGTACACTCTGAAGTAAGTTTTGGTGCATGAAATGATGGTGGAGCTAAGCGGGATCGAACCGCTGACCTCCTGCGTGCAAGGCAGGCGCTCTCCCAGCTGAGCTATAGCCCCATCGATTTCGTAAAACCTTTGATTACCATGATTTTCATCTGGTCAAGGCGCAACTTAGCGACGCATACTGAGGTATGCGAGTCTGAGGTGCAACGCAGAACAGGGGAAAATTTGGTAGGCCTGAGTGGACTTGAACCACCGACCTCACCCTTATCAGGGGTGCGCTCTAACCACCTGAGCTACAAGCCTATAAGGTTTTACTGCTCGTTTTCTATCAGACAATCTGTGTGAGCACTACGCGGGTTGTATCTATTAGGTAAGGAGGTGATCCAACCGCAGGTTCCCCTACGGTTACCTTGTTACGACTTCACCCCAGTCATGAATCACAAAGTGGTAAGCGCCCTCCCGAAGGTTAAGCTACCTACTTCTTTTGCAACCCACTCCCATGGTGTGACGGGCGGTGTGTACAAGGCCCGGGAACGTATTCACCGTAGCATTCTGATCTACGATTACTAGCGATTCCGACTTCATGGAGTCGAGTTGCAGACTCCAATCCGGACTACGACGCACTTTATGAGGTCCGCTTGCTCTCGCGAGGTCGCTTCTCTTTGTATGCGCCATTGTAGCACGTGTGTAGCCCTACTCGTAAGGGCCATGATGACTTGACGTCATCCCCACCTTCCTCCAGTTTATCACTGGCAGTCTCCTTTGAGTTCCCGGCCGAACCGCTGGCAACAAAGGATAAGGGTTGCGCTCGTTGCGGGACTTAACCCAACATTTCACAACACGAGCTGACGACAGCCATGCAGCACCTGTCTCAGAGTTCCCGAAGGCACCAATCCATCTCTGGAAAGTTCTCTGGATGTCAAGAGTAGGTAAGGTTCTTCGCGTTGCATCGAATTAAACCACATGCTCCACCGCTTGTGCGGGCCCCCGTCAATTCATTTGAGTTTTAACCTTGCGGCCGTACTCCCCAGGCGGTCGACTTAACGCGTTAGCTCCGGAAGCCACGCCTCAAGGGCACAACCTCCAAGTCGACATCGTTTACGGCGTGGACTACCAGGGTATCTAATCCTGTTTGCTCCCCACGCTTTCGCACCTGAGCGTCAGTCTTTGTCCAGGGGGCCGCCTTCGCCACCGGTATTCCTCCAGATCTCTACGCATTTCACCGCTACACCTGGAATTCTACCCCCCTCTACAAGACTCAAGCTTGCCAGTTTCGAATGCAGTTCCCAGGTTGAGCCCGGGGATTTCACATCCGACTTAACAAACCGCCTGCGTGCGCTTTACGCCCAGTAATTCCGATTAACGCTTGCACCCTCCGTATTACCGCGGCTGCTGGCACGGAGTTAGCCGGTGCTTCTTCTGCGAGTAACGTCAATCACCAAGGTTATTAACCTTAATGCCTTCCTCCTCGCTGAAAGTACTTTACAACCCGAAGGCCTTCTTCATACACGCGGCATGGCTGCATCAGGCTTGCGCCCATTGTGCAATATTCCCCACTGCTGCCTCCCGTAGGAGTCTGGACCGTGTCTCAGTTCCAGTGTGGCTGGTCATCCTCTCAGACCAGCTAGGGATCGTCGCCTAGGTGAGCCATTACCCCACCTACTAGCTAATCCCATCTGGGTTCATCTGATGGCAAGAGGCCCGAAGGTCCCCCTCTTTGGTCTTGCGACGTTATGCGGTATTAGCTACCGTTTCCAGTAGTTATCCCCCTCCATCAGGCAGATCCCCAGACATTACTCACCCGTCCGCCGCTCGTCACCCAGGAGCAAGCTCCCTGTGCTACCGCTCGACTTGCATGTGTTAGGCCTGCCGCCAGCGTTCAATCTGAGCCATGATCAAACTCTTCAATTTAAAAGTGTTTGATGCTCAAAGAATTAAAACTGTTTATAAAATCAGTAGTCACTCTTCAAGACTTGATATTTTTTTGCATCCGAAGACGCTGAGATATCAATCCTGCGAGTGCCCACACAGATTGTCTGATAAATTGTTAAAGAGCAGTGAGTCAGTCGCTTTCGCTTGCTAACTCGAGGTGGCGTATGATACGCTTTCCTCTTTCAGAGTCAAGCGTTTATTTTCGCTTTCGTCTGACTGACTACCGGGTTGTGAAGCCGCTTTCGAAGCCGCTTCACCGTGTCAGTGGAGGCGCATTATAGGGAGTTCTCAGAGCCTGACAACCCCTAATTTGAAAAAATTTTCTGACCGCTCACTTTCCAGGCAAAAAGGATAAAACCCAGCCAGCAATGGCTGTTTTACAAACAAAAACGAGCCCAAATGGGCTCGTTTTTTACGTTGAGTGACTTACTGCACAGCCACAATGCGGTCGTCTTTGACTTCCAGCTTGATTGTTTTTCCAGGAATCAGCTCACCGGAAAGGATTTGCTGAGCCAATGGGTTTTCAATTTGCTGCTGAATAGCGCGTTTCAACGGACGAGCACCGTAGACCGGGTCGTAACCGTTCTCGCTGATGAGCTTCAATGCGTCGTCAGAGATACTTACGCCATAGCCACGCTCTTCCAGCCGGTTGTACAGACGCTGCAGCTGAATCTGAGCAATAGAAGCAATGTGGCGCTCCCCAAGAGGATGGAAGACAACAACCTCATCAATACGGTTAATGAACTCCGGACGGAAGCTTTGGCTAACAACGCCCAGCACCAGATCCTTCATATGGCCGTAATCCAGTTCACCGAAACGCTCCTGAATTAAGTCTGAACCAAGGTTAGAGGTCATAATGACAACCGTATTACGGAAATCAACAGTATGGCCCTGCCCATCGGTAAGACGGCCGTCGTCCAGAACCTGCAACAGAATGTTAAACACATCCGGATGCGCTTTCTCTACCTCATCCAGCAGAATAACGGAATAAGGACGGCGACGAACGGCTTCCGTCAAATAGCCACCTTCTTCATAACCGACATAACCCGGAGGCGCACCCACTAGCCGCGATACGGAGTGTTTCTCCATAAACTCGGACATGTCGATACGCACCATCGCATCGTCACTGTCGAACATAAAGTTCGCTAACGCTTTGCACAACTCAGTCTTACCTACCCCGGTTGGCCCCAGGAACAGGAACGAACCTATTGGGCGATTAGGATCGGACAATCCAGCACGGCTACGACGAATCGCGTTAGAGACAGCTTCGACGGCTTCATCCTGGCCAATCACACGCTGATGAAGCTCTTTTTCCATACGTAATAGCTTGTCGCGCTCACCTTCCAGCATTCTGGCTACCGGGATCCCGGTCCAGCGAGCCAGGACTTCGGCGATTTCTGCATCCGTCACTTTATTACGCAGCAGACGCATGGTTTTCCCTTCGCTTTGGGTTGCCGCGGCCAGCTGTTTTTCCAGCTCTGGAATTTTGCCGTACTGCAATTCAGACATCCGCCCAAGGTCACCCACGCGGCGAGCCTGCTCGATTGCTATTTTCGCCTGTTCAAGCTCAGCCTTAATGGTCTGCGTACCTGACAGCGAGGCTTTCTCCGCCTTCCACTCTTCTTCGAGCTCCGAATACTGACGCTCTTTATCTTCCAGCTCTTCATTCAACATGCTGAGGCGTTTCTGACTGGCTTCATCAGATTCTTTCTTCAACGCCTGTTGTTCCAGCTTGAGCTGAATAATACGGCGGTCAAGACGATCAAGCTCTTCCGGCTTGGAGTCTATCTGCATACGAATGCTGGATGCGGCCTCGTCGATGAGGTCGATGGCTTTATCCGGCAGCTGACGATCGGCAATATAGCGGTGGGACAGCGTAGCTGCCGCGACAATCGCCGGGTCGGTAATTTGTACATGGTGATGCAGCTCATAGCGTTCTTTCAGCCCACGCAGAATCGCAATGGTGTCTTCTACAGAAGGCTCTGCTACAAACACTTTTTGGAAACGACGCTCAAGCGCGGCATCTTTCTCTATATATTGACGGTATTCGTCGAGCGTGGTTGCGCCAACGCAGTGCAATTCACCTCGAGCCAGGGCTGGCTTAAGCATGTTCCCGGCATCCATTGCGCCGTCGGCTTTACCTGCGCCAACCATGGTATGTAGCTCATCAATAAACAGAATGACGTTGCCTTCCTGCTTAGCAAGATCGTTCAGCACACCTTTGAGACGCTCTTCAAACTCACCCCTGTATTTGGCACCGGCCACCAGCGCGCCCATATCCAGCGCAAGCACGCGTCGGCCTTTCAAACCTTCAGGTACTTCGCCATTAATGATCCGTTGTGCAAGCCCTTCGACGATGGCTGTTTTACCCACGCCCGGCTCACCAATCAGTACCGGGTTATTTTTGGTACGGCGCTGCAATACCTGGATAGTACGCCGAATTTCTTCATCACGGCCGATTACCGGGTCCAGCTTGCCTTGTTCAGCTCGCTCAGTTAAATCAACGGTGTATTTCTTCAATGCCTGACGTTGATCCTCGGCACCTTGATCGTTCACGTTCTCCCCTCCACGCATTTGCTCAATCGCGGCGGTTACGTTGGCTGGCGTTGCGCCTGCCGCTTTCAGCAGGTCGGTCAGAGTGCCGCGTGAGTCAAGTACCGCCAGAACAAACAGTTCTGACGAAATAAAGTTGTCGTTTCTTTTTTGTGCAAGTTTGTCGCACAGGTTCAGTACACGCACTAAATCCTGAGAAGGCTGGACGTCACCGCCGGTGCCTTCTACCTGTGGCAGGCGGCTTAATGCCTGCTCGATGTCGGTACGTAATTTGCCCGCGTTGACTCCCGCAGAGGTCAGTAACGGACGCACAGAGCCCCCTTCCTGATTGAGCAGAGCGCTCATCAGATGCAGAGGTTCGATGAATTGATTGTCGTGCCCAAGAGCAAGAGATTGGGCATCGGCGAGAGCAAGCTGGAATTTATTGGTAAGACGATCCAGACGCATAACTCCTCCCATAAACAGGTCAAATTTGCTACTGGAGATTAAATGAGGTCATCCCTCAATTATTCAAGGTTAATGACCTGAAATATATGAAGCGCGAGCGACACGCACTGGATCGTCTTGATTCGATAGGTTATATCAGCCAGATGAAACTTGCCATACGACCCGTTGTTCTGTCGCGACGGTATGAGAAGAAATCGCCACTTTCGGTCCAGGTACAGCGGTCACCGCCGTACACCTGCGTAACACCCACGTTCGCCAGCCGCTGCCTTGCAAGCTGGTAGATATCAGCATAGTACTTTTCGCCCGCTGCGCTAAAAGCGTTTGCCGCTTTTTCGTCCTTCGCCATAAAGGCTTCGCGAACTTCCGGCCCCACTTCGAACGCCTGCGGACCAATAGCCGGCCCTAGCCAGGCGCGAATATTCTGTGGGCGATCCTGGAAACAGGCTACCGTCTCTTCGAGCACGCCTTCACATAAACCGCGCCAGCCAGCATGCGCTGCCGCAACTTCAGTTCCGGCCTCATTACAAAACAGCACCGGCAGACAATCCGCCGTCATCACCGCGCAAACCGTCCCCGGCGTATTGCTATAAGAAGCATCCGCTCGCTTTGAGGCATATGGCTCGCCCGTTAGCTTCAACACAGTTTTCCCGTGAACCTGCTCAAGCCAGACCGGCTTCGAAGGCAAGCCTGCGGCTGCATAAAATAGCCGACGATTCTCTTCAACATCAGCCAGATCGTCGCCGCAATGAGCACCCAGATTCATCGAGTCATACGGTGCGACGCTAACGCCACCCACGCGGGTTGAGCTACAGGCAGCAACGCCTTCAGGAAGAGGCCAGTGCGGGACGATCGTTTTGGTCATAGCCAGTCCAGTTGGTCTTTATGGGTTTCGGTATCAGCGCGTAAAGCTTCGATCAGTTCAACCATATCCTGTGGGATTGGCGCGCTCCACTCCATCAGAATACCACTGATAGGATGGTACAGGCGCAGCATGGTTGCGTGTAAGGCCTGGCGATCAAACTTGCGCAGTACGCTGACGAACTCTTCCGATGCGCCTTTCGGCGGACGAGGACGCCCACCGTAAAGCTGATCGCCCACCAGCGGATGGCTGATATGCGCCATGTGCACGCGGATCTGGTGAGTACGGCCGGTTTCCAGACGCAAACGCAGGCGCGTATGCACGCGGAAGTGCTCCATAATGCGATAGTGAGTGACCGCCGGTTTGCCCATTGGATGCACTGACATGTGGGTACGTTTAGTTGGATGGCGGCTGATTGGTTCTTCAACCGTACCACCGCCTGTCATATGACCAATTGCAACGGCTTCGTACTCACGGGTAATTTCTCGCAGTTGAAGGGCTTCAACCAGACGAGTTTGCGCCGGGACAGTTTTTGCCACAACCATCAGACCGGTGGTGTCTTTATCCAGACGATGAACAATGCCCGCGCGAGGCACATCCGCAATTGGCGGGTAATAGTGCAGCAACGCATTGAGCACAGTACCGTCCGGATTGCCTGCACCGGGGTGCACAACGAGGTCGCGTGGCTTGTTGATCACCAGAATATCTTCATCTTCGTAGACGATATTCAGCGGGATATCCTGAGCCTCCCAGCGGACCTCTTCTTCAATTTCAGCATTGATGGTTACGCTTTCGCCACCCAACACTTTTTCTTTCGGCTTGTCCCAGACAACGCCGTTGACCGTAACTCGCTGGTCAAGAATCCATTCTTTTATGCGCGAACGCGAATAATCCGGGAACAATTCGGCCAATGCCTGATCTAAGCGTTGACCCAGTTGTGAATCGGACACCGTTTCGGTGAGTTGTACTAGTTGTGCCATAGACAGCTTCTTTCGTTAACGTTGGGTTTTACGGCAATGCCGTTTAATATAATGTGCTATTGTAGCTGGTCTTTATCGGGAGCCGGAACACGAACTCTCCCGGAAATAACATTACTTAGGAAAGTCAAACGTCATGACGCGCATGAAATATCTGGTGGCAGCGGCCACGTTGAGCCTGGCTTTGGCTGGTTGCTCCAGTTCCAAGGATGAGGTTCCTGATAATCCGCCTTCTGAGATCTACGCGACTGCCCAGCAAAAGCTGCAGGACGGTAACTTTAAAGCGGCGATAACGCAACTGGAAGCGCTGGATAACCGCTATCCATTCGGCCCGTACTCTCAGCAAGTGCAGCTCGACCTGATCTACGCCTACTACAAAAATGCGGACTTACCGCTGGCTCAGGCGGCGATCGATCGCTTTATGCGCCTCAATCCAACGCACCCAAACATCGACTACGTACTTTACATGCGTGGCCTGACGGACATGGCGTTGGATGACAGTGCGCTGCAGGGCTTCTTCGGCGTTGACCGTTCCGACCGGGATCCACAGCACGCACGCGATGCCTTTAACGACTTCTCGAAGCTGGTGCGCGGCTACCCGAACAGCCAGTACGTTACCGATGCGACTAAACGTCTCGTGTTCCTGAAAGATCGCCTGGCGAAGTATGAGCTTTCCGTGGCGCAATATTACACGAAACGCGGCGCGTGGGTGGCAGTAGTTAATCGCGTAGAAGGTATGCTGCGTGATTATCCTGACACTCAGGCCACCCGCGATGGCCTGAAGCTGATGGAAAATGCCTACCGCGAGCTGCAGATGCCGGGTCAGGCAGAGAAAGTCGCGAAGATCATTGCCGCCAACAGCAGCAACACCTGATCGACAATATAACAAGAAAAACGGCAGCCTCGGCTGCCGTTTTTTTATCTGCCGACGCGAAAACTGAAACGGTTTAGCGTCAGGTCATCCCATCCAATATGGACGTGATTTCTGATAACCACAAGCCTTAAAAGCACATATCCTGTCCTGCCTCACAAAAAGGTCTCCTTGACAAAAAGTGACAAAATAACGTGATTTACATCACACATTTTGACATTAAGAACGGTATGCTGGAGTTACCAAGACGGCAAAGACAAGAGGTAAATTTATGACAATGAACATTACCAGCAAGCAAATGGAAATCACCCCAGCTATTCGCCAGCATGTCGCCGACCGTCTCAGCAAACTGGACAAGTGGCAAACTCATCTCATTAATCCACATATTATCTTGTCCAAAGAGCCTCAAGGTTTTGTGGCTGATGCCACGATTAACACACCGAATGGGCACCTCGTAGCCAGTGCCAGACATGAAGATATGTATACGGCTATCAACGATTTGATCAACAAACTGGAGCGGCAGTTAAATAAAGTGCAACACAAAGGTGAAGCACGTCGCGCAGCAGGTTCAGTGAAAGACGTGTCCTTCGCAGAAGCAGAAGCTGACGAAGAGTAATACATCACTCTCCTTCCACTCACCGCAACGCGCCTCCGGGCGCGTTTTTTATTGACAGAACGAAAACAGAGCAGGTACTTTACCTCTCAGATTCCTCTGGAAACCTGACATGAAACTTTTCCCGTTCTTCTTCGCATTCTTTTTTACCTTCCCCTGACTGGGAGGCAATTCGTCGTGTGATAAAGAATGCGAAGACGAACAAACAAGCCTCCCAACCGGGAGGCTTTTTTATGGACACCGAAAAGGTAGCGTTATGACCGAAATTAATCCGTTGCTGGCCCTGCGCGATAAAATCAGCGCGCTGGATGAAAAGCTGTTAGCCCTGCTGGCAGAGCGCCGCCTGCTAGCGGTTGAAGTTGGCAAAGCCAAACTCGCTTCTCACCGCCCGGTACGCGATATCGATCGTGAAAGAGATTTACTGGAACGCCTGATTACTCTCGGTAAAGATCACCATCTCGATGCCCACTACATCACGCGCCTGTTCCAGCTCATTATTGAAGATTCTGTTCTGACCCAGCAAACTCTGCTGCAGCAGCACCTGAACAAAACGAACCCTCACTCTGCCCGCGTCGCTTTCCTCGGCCCCAAAGGTTCTTATTCTCATCTTGCTGCGCGCCAGTATGCCGCGCGCCACTTTGAGCAGTTCATCGAAAGCGGCTGTGCCAAATTCCACGACATCTTCAATCAGGTGGAAACCGGCCAGGCCGATTACGCTGTCGTGCCAATCGAGAACACAAGTTCGGGGGCCATTAATGACGTCTACGATCTACTGCAGCACACCAGCCTGTCGATTGTTGCCGAAATGACCGTGCCGATTGACCACTGCGTACTGGTTTCCGGTTCCACCGATCTCGAGGAAATCCAAACGGTTTATAGTCATCCTCAACCTTTCCAGCAGTGCAGCCAGTTCATTAATCGCTATCCACACTGGAAAATTGAATACACCGAAAGTACCTCTGCCGCGATGGAAAAAGTCGCTCAGGCCAACTCTCCTCGCGTTGCCGCTTTGGGCAGCGAAGCCGGCGGCGCACTTTATGGCCTGCAGGTGCTGGAACGTAACCTCGCGAACCAGACCCAGAACATCACTCGCTTCATCGTTCTGGCCCGTAAGGCCGTCGAAGTGTCCGATCAGGTACCAGCGAAAACTACATTGCTTATGGCAACTGGCCAGCAGGCCGGTGCCCTGGTAGAAGCACTTCTGGTATTACGCAACCACAGTCTGATCATGACTAAGCTGGAATCGCGCCCAATCAACGGCAACCCGTGGGAAGAGATGTTCTATCTGGATATTCAGGCAAACCTGAAAGATGAGAGTATGCGTAAGGCGCTGCGCGAGTTGGGGGAAATTACTCGCTCTCTGAAAGTGCTCGGCAGCTACCCAAGCGAAAACGTGGTACCGGTCGACCCGGCCTGATCACAATGCCAGCCCGGCTAAAACCGGGCTGCACAAATCACACTTCCCGAAACTTCAGTTTTTCCATTCCGGCCACCGCAACGCGGAGGGTGAAAAGCGCCCCGGAAAGCGGTAATCGGGCCACTTCATCTTCGTCCATGTTTTCTCTGGTGGTGGTAATAAACAGCGTTTTCATATCCTCGCCGCCAAAACAGACCATCGTCGGGCAACGCACGGGCAAGCGATGCTCTTCCACAATATCACCCTGAGGAGAAATGCGCACAATGCGGTAGCCATCAAACAACGCCGTCCAGTAATAGCCTTCGCAATCCATCGCCGCGCCATCAGGAATGCCCTCACCTTCGGCAAACCGCCTGAAGGCTTCACGTCGGCCTGGCTCGCCTTGCTCATCCAGCGGCGTGCGGTAAATCACGGCATTGGGCGTGTCAGAGGTATACATCCATTTGCCGTCCGGGCTAAATGCAAGCCCGTTTGCGCCATGAATATCATGCTGAACTACATGCGGCGTCAGATCGTTATCCACCCGGCAAAGTAGCGCGCCGTTGTAATCCCCTGGCCCCCAGAACGTGCCGGCATAAAAACGCCCCTGCCTGTCGGTGCCGCCATCGTTGAAACGCGCCAAATCCGGGTTGCTCGGGTTATCACAGACTTTGCCCACGATCAGCCCAGTATTATTGGTTAGCCAGATACCGCTTCTCATCGCCACGATAAATCCGCCGGACTCACGCAAGGCAAAACAGCCTACTTCTTCAGAAAACTGAATAACGTCATGTTTGCCGCTGGCCAGATGGTAGCGGTGGATTTCATTCTCCAGAATATCCGTCCAGTAGAGGCTGCCTTCTTCTGCACTCCACGTAGGGCATTCGGGTAAGTGACCGGTATAGTCGAACAGCAACTGCGGCTCAGCCATTTCAGGGATCCTTTTGACAAACAAAAAAGCCAGCGGGCAAACTCCCACTGGCTTTTGATTATAAGACCTTTTGGCACCTACTGACGGTTATCATTTGCCTGCCGTAACAGAACGCGGCTCTCATTCTGGAAACGCTGCGCGTAATCCCCGAACCAGTGCTCCACTTTCCGGAAGCTGTCGATAAACGCCTGCTTGTCGCCATGTTCCAGCAGGCCGATCGCCTCGCCGAACCGTTTATAATAACGCTTGATCAGCGCCAGGTTACTTTCCGACGACATGATGATGTCGGCATAAAGCTGTGGATCCTGGGCAAACAGTCGGCCCACCATCGCCAGCTCCAGGCGGTAAATCGGCGAAGACAGCGCCAGCAGCTGTTCAAGCTGCACATTTTCTTCCGCCAGATGCAGGCCATAGGCGAAGGTCGCGAAGTGGCGCAACGCCTGAATAAACGCCATGTTCTGGTCATGCTCAACCGCGCTGGAGCGGTGCAAGCGCGCACCCCAGACCTGAATCTGTTCCAACAGCCACTGATAGGCTTCAGGCTGACGACCATCACAGTAGACCACAACCTGTTTTGCCAGGCTGCCGCTATCCGGGCCAAACATCGGGTGCAGGCCAAGAACCGGGCCCGAATGTACGGCAAGCATCGCCTGCAGCGGGCCATTCTTCACCGACGCTAAATCCACCAGGATGCAGTCCGCCGGCAGCGGAGGCAGCTTAGCGATAACCTGCTCGGTGATATGAATCGGTACGCTGACAATCACCATGCCCGCATCGGCCAGCAGCGCCGGTGCTTTGTCCCAGTCTTCTTTTTCAAGAATACGAACCTGGTAGCCGGAAAGCGTCAGCATTTTTTCAAACAGACGGCCCATCTGGCCACCGCCGCCAACAATCACCACCGGACGCAAAGCAGGATGCAGGGTTTTAAAGCCCTTGTCGTTCTCGCTGGAGTACGACTCGCGCATCACGCGGCGCAGCACGTCCTCAATTAAATCCGGCGGAACGCCCAGAGCTTCAGCCTCTTTGCGGCGAGACGCCAGCATGGAGGTTTCTCGCTCCGGCACATAAATCGGCAAGCCGAAGCGGCTTTTTACTTCCCCCACTTCCGCTACCAGTTCCAGCCGCTTAGCCAGCAAATCCAGTAGTGCTTTATCTACTTCGTCGATTTGATCGCGCAGTGCGGTCAATTCAGCCACCATAGTAAACCTCTTATGCCTGACGAGCCGCCAGCACGCCGCTCAGATCTTTGTGGATCTCACGCAGCAGGCTGTCCGTAGTTTCCCAGTCGATGCATGCATCGGTAACGGACACGCCGTATTTCATTTCGCTTCGCGGCTGCTCTGATGATTGATTCCCTTCATGGATATTACTTTCAATCATCAGGCCAATAATAGAGCGGTTACCATCTTTAATCTGGGCAATGGCGGATTCGGCCACGCCCGGCTGGCGACGGAAGTCTTTATTTGAGTTGCCGTGGCTGCAATCGATCATCAAGGACGGACGCAGGCCTGCTTTCTGCATTTCGACTTCACACTGGGCAACATCCGCCGGGCTGTAGTTAGGTGCTTTACCGCCGCGCAGAATCACGTGCCCATCCGGGTTACCCTGAGTCTGCAGCAGGCAAACCTGCCCTGCCTGGTTAATGCCCACGAAGCGGTGCGGCATTGCCGCGGCGCGCATCGCGTTAATCGCCGTGCCCAGACTGCCATCAGTCCCATTTTTAAAACCAACCGGCATAGAAAGACCGGAAGCCATTTCGCGGTGAGTCTGGGATTCAGTGGTACGGGCACCAATTGCAGACCAGCTAAACAGGTCACCCAGGTATTGCGGGCTATTGGGATCCAGCGCCTCGGTTGCCAGCGGCAGCCCCAGGCTTACCAACTCAACCAGCAGGCGACGCGCAATTTTCAGCCCTGCTTCCACATCAAACGAGCCATCCATGTGCGGGTCGTTGATAAGCCCTTTCCAACCCACGGTCGTACGAGGCTTTTCAAAATAGACGCGCATCACGAGGTACAGACTATCGCTAACTTGTTCAGACAGAGCTTTAAAACGACGAGCGTATTCAATCGCAGCTTCCGGATCGTGGATCGAGCAAGGTCCACAAACAACCAGCAGGCGCGGATCGCGGCCAGCAATAATATTGGAGATCGTCTGGCGGGACTGCTCAATTTGCGCTTCCTGAGCCGCAGTGAGTGGAAATTCCGCTTTAAGCTGATCCGGCGTGATGAGTATCTGTTCGTCAGAGATATGAACGTTGTTAAGCGCGTCTTTTTGCATGATGTCTGCCCTGTATTTAGCTCGTTTGCGATAGTCGTTTCCTCGTAGAGGAGGCCTTACTGTAACCGCCGACAGTAAAGATTGCAATCCATTATACGTAAATCAATCGTTACACAACCAATTAAATGCCGCATGCAATCGCCAAATTCGTAAATAAAAGATTACACAAAACATAAAAATGCACATTTTACGGTCAAACCTGCATGACTAAACAAAAGCGCGCGTAAAAATTCATTCCACCTTCTATGCTGATATTATCCCCCACGTGTGCGTTTTTCGTGGGGAAACCGATAACGATTTACAGCATCATTCCAGGGTTATTCTCGTTATTATTTTGGATAATCAGGAATATCATCACACCTGGGAATGAATGACGGAAATACGTGGGAGTGATATGCTCAAAGGCAACATCATAAATAATAAAGACTGGCTTCACCGGCCAGGATGCTTTTGGGCTGGTGGCACGTGAAAACCACGTCTCAACTCCGCGGGCTGACGTTATTTTTAACGTTTATCGTCCTCGCGCTAACGATATTCAGGATGCAGGCTGCACAGGCAACAAGCCCCGTGCTGCCCGACAAAGTTCGCACTACAGTGGCCGGGATTGTCAGCTACACCCGCTGGCCTCAGCTACAGGGGCTTCCAAAGCTCTGCATATTTTCAACGGCAGCCTATGCCACGACGCTAAGCACAAAAAATAACGATATTTCATATCAACCCCTCCTCGTTCAGTCATCAGACGAGGCATTGCGAGCGAACTGCGACGGGATATATTTTGGTAACGAGTCACCACAACAGCAGTTGCAATTAATAGAACGTTATCAATCCCGGCCTTTATTGTTAATTGCCGAGCAGAACCCACAATGCATAATTGGCAGTGCTTTCTGCCTGAATATTCATAATGACGCAGTTTCTTTTTCGGTAAACCTTGATGCCCTCAGCCGCAGCGGCGTCAGGGTTAGTCCGGATGTATTACTGCTGGCTCGGCCAGGGAATAATAGTCATGAATAAGGATTTGACTACGCCGTCACGTCCAACGTTTAAAGGAACGTTACGTAGTGCGTAGAATCAGCATAATCAGCGTGGTTATTGCCATGCTGGCTGTCTGGCTGCTGCTTTCCGTCGCTTCGATGCTGACGCTAAAACAGTATGCGCAAAAAAACCTCGAATTGCTGGCGGTGACTGTAAGTCATAGCCTGGAAGCCGCCGTTGTTTTCCGTGATGGCACCGCGGCCAATGAAACCCTGGCCGTGCTGGGCAAGCAAGGGCAATTCACCGCCGCAAAGGTAGTAGATGTTAATGGTCAGGAGCTCACGCACTGGCAGGCAGATAAGCCGTCTCAGCATGACATGGTGAGTGGCCTGGTGACCCGATGGCTATATCCTCATCCGATCAGGCAGCCTATCTGGCATAACGGGAAAATCATCGGGGAAATGCGGCTGATAGGCACGGATGCTACCGTGACTTTGTTTGTCTGGCTCTCATTAGGCGTGCTGACGGCCTGTATTTTACTCGCGTCAGTTATCGCATTAGGCATTTCACGTCATTTACATCGCGATATTGATGCCGCGCTGCAGAATATTACTGACGTTGTCCACGACGTTCGCAGCAACCGTAACTTTTCTCGCCGCGTATCACCGGAAAAAATTGAGGAGTTTCACCTCTTTGCCCAGGACTTCAACAGCCTGCTTGATGAGATGGAAGAATGGCAAAAACAGCTTCAGCTGAAAAATGCTTCGCTGCAGAAAACGGCCCTGCAGGACTCATTGACGGGCCTGGCAAACCGAGCAGCCTTCCGAACCGCGCTGGATAAACTGATTGCAGATCCCGAAATACTCCAGAACAGCGCCTTGCTGTTTATGGACGGCGACAACTTCAAATTTGTTAACGATACCTGGGGACATGCGGCCGGGGATGCTGTGCTTATTGAAGTCGCAAAACGGTTACAGGTGTATGCCAATACGCGCCACCTCGCCTTCCGTCTCGGCGGGGACGAATTTGCCATGCTGCTTCATTCTGTGAACAGCGAAGAACAGGCCGCTTCCGTGCTGGAACAGTTAAAAGAAATGGTCGAGCAGCCGATCCTTTTACCAGGCGAGCACTGGGTCACCATGACCCTAAGCATCGGCGTTGCGCTCGCGAAAGATATCACCTCAGCGGAAAGCCTGATGGAAACCGCTGATCGCAATATGTACATAGAAAAACACAAGCAACGTGAGTTGCTAATAAAACCGCCCCAAAGGGATACATTATGAAAGCTTCACGCTTATTTGCACCGGCAATCCTCTTCTCGTTTCTGTTAACTGGCTGTCAGGCACCGCCATCGACGTTCTCTCCTGAACAGGTTGCCGCGATGCGCTCGTACGGATTCTCTGAGTCAAACGACGGCTGGTCACTTGGACTGTCAGACAAGATCCTGTTTGGTAAAAACCAGTACAAGCTGCAGCCTGAAAGCTACCAGACCATCCAGAGTATGGCCGCTAAACTCTCTGCGACCGGCCTGAAACACGCCCGCATGGATGGTCACACGGATAACTACGGTGAAGACGGCTACAACGAACAGCTCTCCCTCAAGCGCGCTAATATCGTGGCAGATGCCTGGGCCGAAGGTGCTCACATCCCACGCAGCAACCTCACAACCCAAGGTTTGGGTAAGAAATACCCGGTGGCCAGCAACAACACCGGCGAAGGTCGCGCGGAAAACCGCCGCGTCGCGGTCGTCATCACCGCCCCATAATCAAGGCCGATTTAGAGCATAAAAAAGGGCTGCCAGATGGCAGCCCTTTCCGTCCGGTGACAAACAGCCGAAAAACGTGGTTTCCGACTGTTTGGGGCAAACAACAAAACACAATTCACATGTTTTTCAGCCAGAGTGATGACCTTTACAAGCGCACGATGCTTTCTTTTTCCCATAAAAAAGGGCTGCCAGATGGCAGCCCTTTTATTTGGATGTCGCCTAAGCGAATCTTAGTTAAGACGCTCTTTGATACGAGCAGACTTACCAGTACGCTCACGCAGGTAGTACAGTTTAGCTTTACGAACGGCACCACGACGCTTAACAGTAATGCTGTCGATTACTGGGGAGTGAGTCTGGAATACACGCTCAACACCTTCGCCGTTAGAAATTTTACGAACAGTGAATGCAGAGTGCAGACCGCGGTTACGGATAGCGATAACCACGCCCTCAAATGCCTGCAGACGTTTTTTAGAACCTTCAACGACCCATACTTTCACTTCCACGGAGTCGCCCGGACGGAAGGAAGGTACATCCTGTTTCATCTGTTCTTGTTCAAGTTGCTTAATAATATTGCTCATAATTTATCTCTTATCCTGGGTAAACTGATATTTCCCCGTCATATTTGAAGCTGCATCTGCGCTGGCTGCTTTCCTTCACCCAAATCACTTACTGAAGTAAGCTCATCGGGATTCACTCGCTTGCCGTCTTGCTGCAACTCCAACTATTTTGGGGTTAAGGGGGCTTACGCCTGCCCATCATGTTTATGTTGCTGTTGCGTATGTTCTTTTTTGAACTCCGCCAGCAACCTTGCTTGCTCTTCAGTCAGAGCCAGGTTTTCCAAAAGTTCAGGTCTTCTAAGCCAGGTGCGGCCCAGCGACTGTTTCAGGCGCCAACGGCGAATCTCCGCATGGTTCCCCGACAATAACACTGCCGGTACTTCCATGCCATCCAACACTTCAGGACGGGTGTAGTGAGGGCAATCCAGCAACCCTTCAGCAAACGAATCTTCGGTTGCCGATGCTTCATGCCCCAGAACGCCCGGAATAAACCGGGAGACTGAGTCAATCAGCGTCATCGCTGGTAGCTCACCGCCGCTGAGAACGTAATCGCCGATTGACCATTCTTCGTCAATTTCGGTTTGGATCACGCGCTCATCGATCCCTTCGTAACGGCCACAAACCAGAATTAACTTCTCATTTGCTGCCAGTTCACTGACGCCCGCTTGATCAAGCTTGCGCCCCTGAGGTGAAAGATAGATAACCTTAGCACCTTCCCCTGCCGCTGCTTTCGCTGCGTGGATAGCTTCCCGCAAAGGGTTAACCATCATCAACATTCCCGGTCCGCCACCGTAAGGACGATCGTCCACGGTACGGTGCCGGTCATAGGTGAAGTCGCGTGGACTCCAGCTTTGAATGCTCAGCAGGCCATTTTTTACTGCCCGGCCAGTTACCCCGTAATCGGTAATTGCGCGGAACATCTCAGGAAACAGGCTAACTACACCAATAAACACAAGCCAATCCCCACTATGCTAGCGACTACCGTATGATTTCGGAGTTTTAAAAACCAGGATCCCAGTCTACTTCAATGGTTTGAGTAGCGAGATCGACTTTCTTGATAACCTGCCCATCGAGGAACGGAACCAGCCGCTCCTTGATGCCAAATGCATCCTTCAGGTTTGCCTTGATGACGAGAACGTCATTCGAGCCGGTTTCCATCATGTCGATGACTTTACCGAGCTGGTAGCCCTGAGTGGTCACTACCTGGCAGCCCATAAGGTCTTTCCAGTAGTAGTCACCCGCTTCAAGAGCCGGCAGCTGTGTTGAATCCACGACAATTTCGCAATTGGTCAGAAGATTCGCGGCATCCCGATCGTCAACGCCTTGCAGCTTGATGATCAGATCCTGATTGTGGTGCTTCCAGCTTTCCAGCTGTACTTGCTGCCACTGACCGCCGCGCTGGATAAACCAGGGCTGGTAGTCAAAAATGCTTTCGGCGTCTTCGGTGGAGGAAAACACTCTGAGCCAACCACGAATACCGTAGGAGGAGCCCATCTTGCCCAACACAATTGGGTTAACAGGAACCTGTGCGGCGAGTTGCTTGCTCATCATGACCACCGTGACAGATTAAGCTGCTTTCTTAGCTTCTTTGATCAGCGCAGCAACGCGATCAGAAACGGTTGCGCCCTGGCCAACCCAATGTGCTACGCGATCCAGATCCAGGCGAACGCCTTCTTCTTTCTCGTTAGCGATAGGGTTGAAGAAACCAACGCGCTCAATGAAGCGACCGTTACGTGCATTACGGCTATCAGTAACGACAACCTGGTAGAACGGACGCTTTTTAGCGCCGTGACGTGCTAAACGAATAGTTACCATAACATCCTCTTTAGTGAATAAAACGCCGGGCCCCATCGAGGGATGGAGCCCGGTGTCATATTAAAAGCCCGAAAATTTTACTCATTTCGGCGTAAAAAGCAATCGAAAAGAGCTTAGCGGCCAGGGAAACCCGGTGGCATCATCCCTTTCATACCGCGCATCATTTTGGCCATGCCGCCTTTCTTCATTTTCTTCATCATGCGCTGCATGTCGTCAAACTGCTTCAGTAAGCGGTTAACGTCCTGCACCTGCATGCCGGAACCCTGCGCGATACGGCGCTTGCGGGAGCCTTTGATGATGTCCGGCTGTGCGCGTTCTTTCAGCGTCATCGAGCTGATAATCGCCTCCATACGCACCAGCACTTTGTCGTCCATCTGGGATTTGACGTTATCAGGCAACTGGCCCATGCCCGGCAGCTTGCTCATCATGCTCGCCATGCCGCCCATGTTCTTCATCTGCTTGAGTTGTTCAAGGAAGTCGGTCAGGTCAAAGCCATCGCCTTTTTTCAGCTTGCTGGCGAGCTTCTCAGCCTGCGCGCGGTCAACCTTGCTTTCGATATCTTCAATCAGCGACAGCACGTCGCCCATGCCGAGGATACGGGAGGCAATACGGTCCGGGTGGAACGGCTCCAGCGCTTCGGTTTTCTCCCCCACGCCGAGGAACTTGATTGGTTTGCCGGTGATATGGCGAATAGACAGTGCCGCACCGCCGCGGGCGTCACCGTCCACTTTAGTCAGCACCACGCCGGTCAGCGGCAGCGCTTCGTTGAAGGCCTTCGCGGTATTCGCCGCATCCTGACCGGTCATGGCATCGACCACAAACAGCGTTTCTACCGGCTTAATCGCGGCATGAACCTGTTTGATTTCGTCCATCATTGCTTCGTCGACGTGCAGACGACCAGCGGTATCCACCAGCAGCACGTCGTAGAACTTCAGCTTCGCTTCTTTCAGCGCGGCATTAACGATATCGACAGGTTTTTGCTGCGCATCAGACGGGAAGAAGTCCACCTCAACCTGTTGGGCCAGAGTTTCCAGCTGTTTAATCGCCGCAGGGCGATAAACGTCCGCTGAAACCACCAACACTTTTTTCTTCTGCTTCTCGCGCAGGAATTTACCTAACTTACCGACGCTGGTGGTTTTACCGGCGCCCTGCAGGCCAGCCATCAGCACAACTGCCGGTGGCTGAGCCGCGAGGTTCAGGCTGCTGTTCTCTTCGCCCATCGCGGAAACCAGTTCAGCGCGAACGATTTTGACGAACTCCTGGCCCGGGGTCAGGCTTTTATTGACTTCATGCCCCACCGCTTTTTCTTTAACGCGGCTGATAAAATCACGCACTACCGGCAGCGCAACGTCCGCCTCCAGCAGCGCCATGCGCACTTCGCGCAGCGTCTCTTTAACGTTTTCTTCGGTTAGCCGCCCACGGCCGCTAATATTGCGCAGGGTACGCGACAGACGGTCTGTTAAATTATCAAACATGGTATTTTGCCTAACGTGGTAACTGGGGCCGCAGCTCGCGACACAAAACTGAATTTGGCGGATTATATCATGAAGCCGCCTCGGGTGTGATCCAACGGTTGGAGCAGGCGACAGGTAACGTTATACTGGCTTTTTTGTTCTCTGGCCAATTTGACCGACACATTAATATGCCCGTTTTCGCCATTCTTGCGCTTGTAGCCTACTCCGTCAGCCTGGCGCTGATCATTCCCGGTCTTCTGCGGAAGAACAGCGGATGGCGACGCTTTGCCATTTTGTCCGCCGCTATTGCCCTGGTCAGCCATGCGCTGGCGCTGGAAGCGCGCTTCTTTACCGTCGATGGCGGGCAAAACCTGAGCCTGCTGAACGTAGGGTCCCTCGTCAGCCTGATGATTTGTACGGTAATGACCATTGTCGCCTCTCGTAATCGGGGCTGGCTGCTGTTACCGATTGTTTACGCCTTTGCGCTGATAAATCTGGCGCTGGCGACCTTTATGCCCAACGAATTTATCACCCATCTCGAAGCCACGCCGGGAATGATGGTGCATATCGGCCTGTCGCTCTTTGCCTATGCGACGCTGATCATTGCCGCGCTATACGCTTTGCAGCTGGCGTGGATTGACTACCAGTTAAAGAACAAAAAGCTGGCCTTCAGCGCGGAAATGCCGCCGCTGATGGTGATCGAGCGTAAAATGTTTCATATCACCCAGGTGGGCGTTGTCCTGCTGACGTTGACGCTGTGCACCGGCCTGTTTTACATGAAGAACCTGTTCAGCATGGAAAACGTCGATAAAGCCGTGCTGTCGATTCTCGCCTGGTTTGTCTACGTCGTTCTGCTGTGGGGGCACTATCATGAAGGATGGCGCGGCCGCCGCGTAGTCTGGTTCAACGTTGCCGGCGCGGGCATTTTAACCCTCGCTTATTTTGGCAGCCGTGTCCTGCAGCAGTTCGTTAGCTAATCTCTTAAAGGAAATCACTTTTGGAACACATCTCAACCACCACGCTGATCGTCACCCTGATCATCATGGTGGTGGTGTCCGCGTACTTCTCCGGGTCAGAAACCGGCATGATGACGCTAAACCGCTACCGCCTGCGCCACCGCGCCAAACAGGGCAACCGGGCAGCGAAGCGCGTTGAAAAACTCCTGCGCAAGCCAGACCGCCTGATCAGCCTGGTGTTAATCGGGAACAACCTGGTCAATATTCTGGCTTCTGCATTAGCGACTATCGTCGGCATCCGCCTTTACGGTAACGCAGGCGTGGCAATAGCAACCGGTGTTTTAACCTTTGTTGTGCTGGTGTTTGCCGAAGTCCTGCCTAAAACCATCGCCGCGCTGTATCCCGAAAAAGTCGCCTATCCAAGCAGCTGGCTGCTCGGCCCGCTGCAGTTCCTGATGATGCCGCTGGTCTGGCTGCTGAATACTATTACCCGTCTGCTGATGCGCATGGTTGGCATCAAGGTTGACAACATTATTAGCACCGCCCTCAGCAAAGACGAGCTGCGAACCATCGTGCATGAATCCCGCTCGCAAATTTCGCGGCGCAACCAGGATATGCTGCTGTCGGTCCTGGATCTGGAAAAGGTCAGCGTCGACGACATCATGGTGCCGCGGAACGAAATCGTCGGTATCAATATTAATGACGACTGGAAGTCCATCGTCCGCCAGTTAACGCACTCCCCGCACGGCCGCATAGTGCTGTACCGCGACAGTCTGGATGATGCCATCGGCATGCTGCGCGTCCGCGAAGCCTACCGCCTGATGACCGAGAAAAAAGAGTTTACCAAAGAGGTGATGCTGCGCTCGGCCGATGAGATTTACTTTGTGCCTGAAGGCACCCCGCTCAGCGTGCAGCTGGTGAAATTTCAGCGCAATAAAAAGAAAGTCGGCCTGGTGGTAGATGAATACGGCGATATCCAGGGCCTGGTGACCGTAGAGGATATTCTGGAAGAGATCGTCGGTGACTTCACCACGTCCATGTCCCCTACGCTTGCGGAAGAAGTGACGCCGCAAAACGACGGCTCGGTCATTATCGAAGGCAGCGCCAACGTGCGAGAACTCAATAAAGCCTTTAACTGGACGCTGCCGGAAGACGACGCCCGCACGGTAAACGGGATGATTCTGGAAGAGATTCAGGAAATCCCGGCGGCTGGAACCCGCATCCGGCTCAGTCAGTACGACATCGATATTCTAGACGTACAGGACAACATGATTAAGCAGGTGCGCGTCACGCCGGTAAAGCCTTTGCGGCAAAGCGTTGAGCAATAGACGTAAAAAAGCCAGCCTCCGGGCTGGCTTTTTACTTTCGGCAATAAATCAGGCTTTGGCTACGGAAACCATCGCGGCACGAATAGTACGGCCGTTCAGGGTGTAACCTTTCTGCATCACCATCAGCACGTTATTTGGTGCAACGTCGGCTGATTCAACCATCGCAATCGCCTGGTGCACGTCCGGGTTAAACGGCACGTTAGTTTCGCCCACCACTTCCACGCCGAACTTGCGAACCACATCCAGCATCGACTTCTGGGTCAGCTCAATGCCTTCGATCATTGGGGCTAAATCCGGGTTGGACTTGTCGGCCACTTCCAGCGCGCGATCCAGGCTGTCGATAACCGGCAGCAGTTCGTTCACGAACTTTTCCAGGGCGAACTTGTGCGCTTTCTCGATATCCTGTTCGGTACGGCGACGCAGGTTAGCTAAATCAGCCTGGTGGCGCGGCTCAATTTCACGCTCGCGCTGCTTCATTTCTGCCAGTTGAGCCTGCAGATTTGCAATCTCTTCGTCGCGCGGATCCACGACATCGGCACCTTCTACGGCCTCGACTTCTTCGTGCTGATCCATGACGATATCTTCCGGGGCTTGCTCGTTAGGTGTTTTCTGTTCTTTACTACTCATGAAATTCTCCGCGTTTTTAGCATTCATCTCGCTGCTTCGCTTATTATGGGGATCAGTTTCAGGGTTTCAAGGGAACCTGTCATATTGTCGCAGGAACGTCTGCGAATAAGGACCACCAGGATAATGAACAAACATTTCAACTGCATCGGTATTGTCGGGCATCCGCGTCACCCCACCGCTCTGACCACGCATGAAATGCTCTATCGCTGGCTGTGCGCCAAAGGCTATGAAGTGATGGTGGAACAGCAAATCGCCCAGGAGCTAAACCTCAAGCAGGTGAAAACCGGCACGCTGGCGGAGATAGGCCAGCAGGCTGATTTGGCCGTGGTCGTCGGCGGGGATGGCAATATGCTGGGCGCCGCTCGGGTGCTTGCTCGCTATGACATAAAAGTCATTGGCATCAACCGTGGCAACCTGGGTTTCCTGACCGACCTTGACCCGGACAATGCCCAGCAGCAGTTGGCGGACGTTCTTGAAGGGCATTACATCACCGAAAGCCGCTTCCTGCTCGAAGCCCAGGTCTGTCAGCATGATACGCCTACGCGCCTCAGTACCGCGATAAACGAAGTGGTGCTTCACCCCGGTAAAGTCGCGCATATGATTGAGTTCGAAGTCTATATCGACGAAATCTTTGCGTTTTCACAGCGCTCTGACGGGCTGATTATCTCCACGCCGACCGGCTCGACTGCCTACTCGCTTTCCGCTGGTGGTCCGATTCTTACGCCTTCGCTGGATGCTATTACGCTGGTGCCGATGTTCCCGCACACGCTGTCTGCGCGCCCGCTGGTCATCAACAGCAGCAGCACCATTCGCCTGCGTTTTTCCCATATGCGAAGTGACCTTGAAATCAGCTGCGACAGTCAGATTGCGCTGCCAATTCAGGAAGGCGAAGACGTACTCATTCGCCGCTGTGACTACCACCTCAATCTGATCCACCCGAAAGACTACAGTTATTTCAACACATTAAGCTCGAAACTCGGCTGGTCGAAAAAATTGTTCTAAAAAACCACCTGGCCACTTTACTGTATATAAAACCAGTTTATACTGTATGAAAACACAGTTATGATTTTTCATACAGGAGAGTGGTCATGCTCGCTCAACTCACCATCAGCAATTTCGCTATCGTTCGTGAACTTGAAATAGACTTTCATCACGGGATGACGGCCATTACCGGGGAAACCGGTGCCGGTAAATCTATTGCCATAGATGCGCTGGGCCTGTGCCTGGGCGGTCGCGCAGAAGCGGATATGGTGCGTTCTGGGGCAAATCGCGCGGATCTCTGCGCCCGCTTTTCCCTGAAAGACACCCCGGCGGCGCTACGTTGGCTGGAAGAAAACCAGCTGGAAGACGGCAGCGAATGCCTGCTTCGCCGCGTGATCAGCAGCGATGGCCGCTCAAGAGGGTTTATCAACGGCACCGCCGTGCCCCTTTCCCAACTGCGCGATCTCGGTCAGTTGCTTATCCAGATTCATGGCCAGCACGCCCACCAGCTGTTGCTCAAGCCGGAGCATCAAAAAACGCTGCTGGACGGCTATGCCGGTGAGCAGGCGCTGATACTGCAAATGGCAGAACGCTACCGCGAATGGCACCAAAGCTGCCGTACTCTGGCGCAGCATCAGCAACTGGCTCAGGAGCGTTCAGCCAAAGCCGAACTGCTTCACTACCAGCTCAAAGAGCTGAATGAGTTTTCTCCCGTTGCCGGTGAATTCGAACTGATTGATGAAGAGTACAAGCGCCTCGCCAACAGCGGCCAGCTGCTCTCCACCAGCCAGCAGGCGCTGGACGTGCTGGCCGACGGGGAAGAAAGCAATCTACAAAGTCAGCTGTATACCGTGCGCCACCTCATGGGTGAACTGGTGGGCATGGATAACAAGCTCTCTGGCGTACTGGATATGCTGGAAGAAGCCGCCATTCAGATTTCCGAAGCCAGCGACGAACTACGCCATTACTGCGATCGTCTGGATTTGGATCCAAACCGTCTTTATGAACTGGAACAGCGTATTTCTCGTCAGATCTCTCTGGCACGTAAGCACCACATCACGCCGGAAGAGCTACCCGATTTCCACCAGAAGTTGCTGGATGAACAGCAGTTACTGGATGAGCAAACCGGGTCGCTGGAAGCGTTGCTGCAGGCCGTTGCCCAGCATCATCAGCAGGCGCTTGCCGTGGCGCAGGCGCTGCACCAAAGCCGGGCCAAACATGCCAATGAACTGTGCCAGTTGATTACGGAAAGCATGCATTCGCTCTCCATGCCGCACGGGAAGCTCGCCATTGACGTCGAATTTAACGAAAACCACCTCACCGCCGAAGGCGCTGACCGCATTGATTTCCGCGTCAGCACCAACCCAGGGCAGCCGCTGCAGCCGCTGGCAAAAGTGGCCTCGGGCGGCGAGCTTTCTCGCATCGCGCTGGCGATTCAGGTGATCACCGCCCGTAAAATGGAAACACCGGCGCTGATCTTCGATGAAGTCGACGTGGGGATCAGCGGCCCGACCGCCGCGGTGGTGGGTAAACTGTTGCGTCAGCTAGGCGAATCTACTCAGGTGATGTGCGTCACCCACCTGCCGCAGGTTGCCGGCTGCGGTCACCACCACTTCTTCGTCAGCAAAGAAACCGACGGGGAAATGACCGAAACCCATATGCAGCCGCTGGACAAACGTTCTCGCCTACAGGAGCTTGCTCGTCTTCTCGGCGGCAGTGAAGTGACACGCAACACGCTGGCCAATGCCAAAGAGCTGCTGGCTGCCTGAGGTTCCACAATGCACGGTGTATTTGCACCGTGCATTGTGTAAAAAACGCTCACCCCACTCGCTAATCCGTCTTTCTGCCATCTTTTCAACCAACTTTTTTATGCTCCCACTGTCAGAGTTGAGCGCCTTGAGGTTTTAAACTGCTTAAAGGTCTATTATCATCGGCATAATACGAATGAGCCACGCACTACTCCGGCCCGAAAAGGAATCAAATCACTATGCGTTGTAAAATGCTGACTGCTGCCGCAGCGGTTCTTCTGATGTTGACCGCAGGCTGTTCCACTCTGGAGCGAGTGGTTTACCGCCCAGACATCAACCAGGGTAACTATCTGGCACCTAATGATGTGTCCAAACTCCGCGTGGGCATGACCCAACAACAGGTGGCCTACACCCTCGGGACGCCAATGATGTCCGATCCGTTCGGCACCAATACCTGGTTCTATGTCTTCCGCCAGCAGCCGGGCCACGAGAACGTGACTCAGCAGACGCTGACCCTGACCTTTAACAGCAGCGGCGTGCTGACCAACATCGACAACAAACCGGCCCTGACCAAAGGGGAATAAGGCTGGATTGATGCATAAAAAAAGGTGCCTGAGGCACCTTTTTTTGTCACTTTCACACAGAGTTATTTCTGGGCAGAACGTTCCGCACGCTGGCGACGTAATTCTTTCGGGTCGGCAATCAGCGGCCGGTAAATCTCAACCCGATCGCCGTCATTCACTTTATCCCCCAGCTTTACCGGGCGGCTGTACACACCGACTTTGTTTTTCGTCAGATCGATATCGTCACGAAGCTCAAGGAGGCCAGAGGCGACAATCGCCTGCTCAACCGTGCTGCCTTCCTCAAGCTTAATCTGGCGCAGGTACTGTTTTTGCGGCAGAGCGTACACCACCTCAACCTGAATCTCACGCGGCACGGTAAACCTCTTTGGCGCGGGTAGTGAATGCCTGAACCATGCTGCCGGCAAGCTCTTTAAAGATACGGCCAAAGGCCAGCTCAATCAGCTTATTGGTAAATTCGAAATCAAGCTGGAACTCAATCCGGCAGGCATCTTCACTGAGCGGCGTGAACTTCCAGCCACCCATCAGCTTTTTGAAGGGGCCATCCACCAGATGCATCAGGATACTCTGATTGTCGGTCAGGGTATTTCGGGTAGTAAAGGTTTTGCTGATCCCGGCTTTTGAAACGTCGACCGCCGCCGTCATCTGATTAGCCGATGCGTCAATCACCCGGCTACCGGTGCAGCCAGGTAAAAATTCCGGGTACGAATTCACGTCGTTCACTAACTGGTACATCTGCTCGGCGCTGTAGGGCACCAAAGCAGTACGGCTAATCTGCGGCATAACAATTCCTGGGAGTCATAAATCGGACAAATAATAACATTTATCACCGCGCAAACAAAAACTCTCTGCCGCTCATGCTAAGATAAGCGCTTCCTCCTCGCGCAGGCCGCGGGGTGTCTTTGAACTCCTGGATTACATATACTGAGCAGCACTATGACTAAGAAAAAAGCACACAAACCAGGCTCAGCCACCATTGCGCTAAACAAGCGTGCCCGCCACGAATACTTTATCGAAGATGAGATTGAAGCGGGTCTCGCGCTGCAAGGCTGGGAAGTAAAATCATTACGTGCCGGGAAGGCAAACATCGGCGACAGCTACGTTATCTTTAAAGATGGCGAGGCTTATCTGTTTGGCGCCAACTTCACGCCGCTGACCGTCGCCTCCAGCCACGTCGTCTGCGATCCTACCCGTACCCGCAAACTGCTGCTTAACCAGCGCGAGCTGGACAACCTGTTCGGTAGCGTCAGCCGCGACGGTTATACCATCGTCGCCCTGTCCCTCTACTGGAAGAACGCCTGGTGCAAAGTGAAAATCGGCGTAGCGAAAGGTAAGAAGCAGCATGATAAGCGTTCCGATGCGAAGGATCGCGAATGGGCTGTAGATAAAGCCCGCATCATGAAAAACGCCGGCCGTTAAGGCGATTCTTTCAGCCCCGCACTCCACTGGCTCTTCTTCTGAAGAGCCAGTATAAAAAAATACTCACTTTTAATTATCAGCTATTATTGCGCAGTCAAATATTGGAGCATCTGAATGAGTTAAGCGACACTAAATAATATATACTATTTTCCTTCACAATTATCTTCCTCACTGAAAACTACAAATTCATAGATATATAATATTTCCTGCCTCAGCGACCATCTTTATACGCTTCACAAAATAGATAACTTCTTCCATATTTTTCTTCTTTACAAAACAAAATACCCCACCAAAAAAGGCACTATATCCCTTCCAGACTCAGGGATTTTTATGCCTGAAGTCTCAATTCATCCGGGATAATACAAAAGCGCGGCTAAAACTTATCTTAAATCTTTCAATGCAATAAGCACAACGGCACCTGAGATACACCATGGGAACTGGCTTCAGCCGTTTGGGTGTTCCCGCTACGTTCACTGGTACTTTAGAGTGACTTACATAGTGTTAAATATGGCTTAAGTTGCGCTTTCATTTTTTCCTGTCTATATCATCAATAGTCTCTATTTAATAAACGACGAGCCTATGACCCTGAGAATTAACTAATTTCGATTCCGCACCGGAAACGCCCTGTTTATTAACAATCACTGTCATCAATTTTTTGATACAGGCCTTTTTTCGCCAATACATCGCGAAGGGTCTTTTACACCTAAAAATTTTGCTTTCGGTAATCAACACATTACGCCGGGCAACTGACTACCACCACGTTCATCGCGAATGGAGTGATAACAATGCGTTCAATTTTAATTATCTCTAAATTAACCGGCGTTAAAAACAACGTCGAAGCCTCTGAAATCACCTTAAAAGGCCCTTCAATTGTCGAGCTAAAAATTGAACGTGAAGAGGTCGCCAGCTACACGCGTTCAGGCCAGGATCTGGTGATCAAACTCCATTCCGGCGAAACCATTACCATCAAAAACTACTACGCCTTTGCCGATCAGGGTGGCAACCAGCTAGTGTTGGAAGGCCATGACGGCGTGCTTTGGTGGGTTCAGGATCCAGAAACCGCAGCTCACTATGAGCAAATTGCCAATATTGACGCGATCATGACCGCCACCGGCGCACATGCCGAAGGCGGCGCCCTCTGGCCGTGGGTGCTGGGTGGCCTGGCGGTTGCCGCAGGCGGTGCGATCGCTGCCGCCTCTAGCGGCGGCGGCGGGCACTCAGACAGCGGTAGCAACCCAGGCAATCCTGGCAGACCAGACGTTACTCCACCGCCGGCACCTACCGGCCTTGCCGTCTCCGCAGACGGCAGAACCGTTACAGGTAATGCCGAAGCGGGCTCCA
This sequence comes from Cedecea sp. Ae19-4, assembly GCF_059801165.1. NCBI lineage: Bacteria > Pseudomonadati > Pseudomonadota > Gammaproteobacteria > Enterobacterales > Enterobacteriaceae > Cedecea > Cedecea sp. Ae19-4. The sequence goes on from NZ_JBCHWG010000003.1 coordinate 142,812, forward strand.
CGGTCACGGTAAAAGATGCCAGTGGCAACGTTATTGGCACCGGTACTGCTGGTACCGACGGCAGTTTCACCATCACCCTCACCTCGCCACAGATAACAGGCGGAACGCTGACCGTCACGGCAACAGATCCTTCTGGCAACACTGGTCCAGGCGCCACTATTACCTCACCGACTATTCCGCTGCCTGACGAACCTGGCATTACAGGTATCACGAACGATCATCCGAATGCGCCTAACGGCGGCAACGTAGGCAATAACTCACCAACCAATGACAACACGCCAACGCTGAACGGCACCGGTCAGGCCGGTACCACGGTGCATATTTACGACAACGGCGTGCAGATTGGCACCGTTGTGGTCGGCGCCAATGGGACCTGGAGCTTCACGCCAGGCACTGCCTTGGCTGACGGCACACACTCTTTCACCGTCACGGCGACAAATGAAAGGGGCGAAAGCGCAACTTCTCCGGCCTATACCATCACCATTGACACCGTGCCACCTGCGGCTGCAACCGATCTGGCCGTTAGCCCAGACGGTGATACCCTGACCGGCCATGCTGAAGCAGGATCCACAGTTACGGTAAAAGATGCCAATGGCAACGTGATAGGCACTGGCACGGCGGGCACCGATGGCAGCTTCACTATTACTTTGACCACCCCGCAGATAACCGGCGAAATACTGACCGTCACGGCGACCGATCCCTCAGGTAATAGCAGTCCTGGTGCCACCATTACCGCACCGAATATCCCGCTGCCGGATGAGCCGGCTATCACCGGCGTAATTAACGATAACCCGGGTGCGCCTAACGGCGGCAACGTAGGCAATAACTCCCCAACCAACGACAATACTCCCACGCTGAACGGCATCGGCCAGGCTGGCACGACCATTCACATCTACGATAACGGGGTACAGATTGGGACGGTCGTGGTAGGCGCCGGCGGAACCTGGAGCTTTACCCCGGGTAGCGCGCTGGCCGACGGCTCCCATGTGTTTACTGCCACGGCGAGTAACGAAAGGGGCGAAACCGCCCCATCCCCGGCGTATACCGTCACCATTGACACCGCTCCTCCGGGGCCAGCAACCGGTCTGGCCGTTAGCCCGGATGGGGAAATCGTTACCGGCCATGCCGAGGCGGGTAGCACCGTCACCATTAAAGACCCGAACGGCGTAGTCGTCGGGTCAGGTACTGCCGATAACAATGGCAACATCAGCATCACCCTGACCACGCCGCAGGTAGACGGTGAGACACTGACCGTGGTCGTCACCGATCCGGCGGGCAACAACAGTCCTCCGGCCAACGTGACCGCGCCGGACGTACTCCCGCCGGTATTGCCGGTGATTACCGGCGTTCTTGACGACGTCGCGCCAGTCACCGGTAACGTAGGGAACGGGCAGTCAACCAACGACAACACGCCAACCCTGCAGGGGAGTGGACAAGCCGGGGACACCATTCATATCTATGCCAACGGGAGTGAGATCGGTACCACTAAGGTCGGCCTGGACGGCACCTGGAGCTTTACGCCAACCACACCGCTGGTGGATAACGCCTACATTTTCACCGCTATGGCATCTAACGTTCGGGGAGACAGCGGCACGTCAGTCAGCTATACCGTGACTGTAGATACCGCCGCGCCTGCCGAACCGACCGGCCTGCTTGTCAGCGCTAATGGCGACATAGTGACGGGGATTGCCGAGGCAGGCAGCACCGTCACCATCAAAGATGCGAACGGGAACGTGATTGGTACCGGCACCGCTGCGCCTATTACTGGCGTATTCAGCATCACCCTGACCACGCCGCAGCTTGACGGCAGTCACCTCCAGGTCACGGCTACCGATGCAGCAGGCAACGTCAGCCCGCCGGGAGAAGCCACCGCGCCGTTCTTCCCGCTGCCGACCATCCCTGTGATTACCACCATCATTGATGACGTCCCGCCGATCGTTGGCACCGTACCCAACAATCAGCCAACCAACGATCAGACCCCAACCCTGCAGGGGACAGGCGTCGTCGGCGAGACGATTCATATCTTTGATAATGGCGTAGAGATCGGCACCACCATCGTGCTCGTGGGGGGGATCTGGACCTTTACCCCCGTCGCCAATCTGCCCGACGGCCCGCATAGCTTCACCGCCACGGCCTCGAATATTCGCGGCGATAGCGGAAGCTCCACGTCCTACACCGTCATTGTCGATACCGTCGTGAATCCGCCGGTACTCGATCAGATCCTCGACACGGTCGGCTCTATCACTGGGCCTATCGGCAACAACGGTATTACCGATGATAATAAACCTGCCTTCAGCGGCACCGGGGAAGCGGGCAGTACCCTGACTATCTTTGATAATGGCCTGCCCATTGGGCAGGTTACCGTGGGTAGCGACGGCAAATGGAGCTTTACGCCTTCTATCGCCCTGGCTGATGGCCCGCACGCGATTACGCTGCAGCAGACCGACCTCGCGGGCAACATCAGTAGCGTGACCGTCGGCCCAACCTTCACCGTGGACACCCTTCCACCGGTGGCGGTCACCATTGACACCGTGAGCCAGGACGGCACAACCGTTACCGGGACAGGTGAGGCCGGTGATACCGTGAAAGTTGTCGGTCCAAACGGCGTGGTACTGGGTACGGCACAAATTGACCAAACCGGGCACTTCACCCTGACCCTCACCCCGGCCCAAACGCATGGCGGCACGCTGACTGCCCAGGTGCAGGATGCGGCGGGTAACATGGGGCCGGATACCACCTTCCCGGCGTCAAACTCCGGCTTCCCGACCATTCCGGTTCTGATTTCGGTCACTGACGATGTCGGCCCGATCCAGGGGCCGCTGACGAACGGTCAACCAACGGATGACAACCGCCCAACGCTGAGCGGTACCGCAGAGGTGGGCTCCACCGTTACTGTCTTTGATAACGGCCTGCCTATCGGCATCGCAACAACTGACGCCAGCGGCACGTGGACATTTACACCGCTGCTCCCGCTGATTGATGGCCCGCACAACTTCACCTTTACTGCCACCAACGGCAGCGGCACCAGCGGAACATCCTCAGGCTTTAGCGTCGTCGTGGATACCACGCCTCCGATACTGCCTACCGGGCTGGCCGTCTCTAACGACGGGACAACGCTCACCGGGACAGCAGAAGCCAACAGCAAGGTCACCATCACAAACGCCAGCGGCACCGTGCTCGGTACGGCCACGGCGGACGGTACCGGCCACTTCAGCGTGACGCTGAACCCACCTCAGCTTAACGGGGAGATCTTAACCGCCAAAGCGACCGACGCGGCGGGTAATACCGGACCAGGTGCCGCTATTCCTGCCCCGGATCACACGCCACCGAATGCCCCAACCGGGCTGGCCGTGAGCGCTGATGGCCTGCATGTGACCGGTACCGCCGAACCGGACAGTACCGTCACCGTCTGGGACGGTAACGGCAATGTGATTGGCGTTGGTATCGCCAGCGGCACGGGCACATTTGATATTTCCCCGCTCACGCCACCGCAGCTAAACGGCCAGACGCTGATGGTCACTGCGACGGACGCCGCGAACAACGTCAGTACGCCTGCCGCCGTCATTGCCCAGGATCATACGCCGCCTGCGCTGCCGACCAACCTCACCTTCAATGAAGACGGCTCGGTACTGACCGGTAAAGCCGAGGCTGGCAGCACGGTGAAAGTGACCGACGCGCTGGGCAATCCGTTGGGCCAGGCCGTTGCCGGACCGGACGGCAGCTTTAGCATCACCCTGACAACCCCGCAGGCGAACGGCCAGCTGGTGGAAGTGAACGCCACGGATGCCGCCGGGAATATCGGCCCGAATGCGCCGGTCACCGCCCCGGATATCACCCCACCGAATATGCCGATCATCGGTTCCGTGGTCGACAATGTGCCTGAGCATACCGGTAACCTGAACAACGGCGATCTGACTAACGACGATAAACCGACGATCTCCGGTACGGCTGAAGCTAACTCAACCGTGAAGATCTACGACAACGGGACGCTGATCGGCACGGTCAACGCCAACGGCAGCGGAGCCTGGACCTTTACGCCGACCACCTCTATTGGCCAGGGCCTGCATAGCCTGACGGTGACCGCCACCGATGCCGCAGGCAACGTCAGCCAGCCGAGCGCCGCCTTTAACATCAACGTAGACTCCATCGCCCCTACCGCCCCAACGATTACCCAGGTGTATGACGATGTGGGCACCGTGACCGGGCCGGTCAGCAATAACGGCGCCACCAACGACCCAACGCCAACCCTGAGCGGCAGCGGGGAACCGGGCTCCACCATCACGGTTTACGACGGACTGGACGTCCTGGGCACCACCACCGTTAACGGCAACGGCACCTGGACATTTACGCCAACCACGCCGCTGCTGGACGGGCCACATTCCTTTACGGTCACGGCTTCGGATGCCGCAGGCAACGTCACCGCACATTCCCCGGCGTGGGACATCAATCTGATTACTACGCTGCCGGCCACGCCGGTGATTGGCGAAATTCTGGATACCGTCGGGAGCGTCACCGGGCCAGTCCTGCCGGGCACCTCTACCGACGATACCAAACCGGTTATCAGCGGCACCGCCGGGGCTAACGCAGTCGTGAATATTTACGATGGCAACACGCTGATCGGCACCGTGACGGCAAACGGCAGCGGCGCATGGACGTTTACGCCAACCCAGCCGCTAAGCGAAGGTTCGCACACCATCAATGTCTACGTGACCGATGCCGCCGGGAATACCAGTAATGCCGCAACCCAGATTGTTATTATCGACACGACTCCGCCGGGAGCGCCTTCCATCGACGGGGCGCTGGGTAACGTCGCAAACACGCAGACTCCGCTGATTAACGGCGGCAGTACCCAAAGTACGGAACCTGTGTTCTCAGGCAAAGGTGAAATTGGGGCCACTATTACCCTGTACGTCGACGGGGGGACAACGCCAATTGGCACGGCCACCGTAGACGCGACCGGGAGCTGGACAATCACCCCAACCTCACCGCTGGGCAGCGGGACGCACGTGTTCACTACCGTGGCAACGGATCCGGCGGGCAACACGGGGATGCCTTCTTCTGGCTTCACGCTCTCGGTTTACGCGACGCCTCCGGCTCAGCCATCGGCACCAGTCGTGACCGATAATGTGCCTCCGGTGGTCGGTCCCGTCGCTCCGGGCGGCAGTACCAATGACACCACGCCAACCTTTAGCGGGACCGGCATCGCGGGCTCAACCATCAACGTCTACAACAACGGGAACGACCTGATCGGCACCGCCACCGTGCGCTCCGACGGGACCTGGAGCGTGACCCCGTCAACGCCGTTTACCGAAACGACCTATAACATTACCGTCCAGGTGACCGATCCGGCGGGCAACATCAGCCTGCCGTCAGCCCCGATCGCGATCACCGTAGACACAACGCCGCCGGCAGCGCCGACTATCGGCACCGTAGATGACGGCGTGGGTCCGGTGACCGGGCCAATTACCAACGGCATTACCGATGACACGAAGCCGGTGTTCCACGGCACGGGTGAAATCGGCGCGACCGTCACGCTTTACAACGGCAGCACGGCGATAGGCTCTGCGGTAGTGGATGGCTCGGGTAACTGGACCATTACGCCGAATACCGCGCTCAACAACGGCGTGAATACCATCACCGCCGAACAAACCGATAAAGCCGGGAACGTCAGCGGGCCATCCACCGATTATGTACTGACCGTCGATACCGTGCCGCTCACCGCGCCGGTCGTCGTGGAAATCATTGATAACGTGGGCCCGATCCAGACCCCGCTGGTCAACGGCAGCTTCACCGATGACACCACGCCAACCTTTACCGGTACCGGCAAAGTCGGCAGCACAATCACGCTGTACGACACCAATGGCACCACGATTCTGGGTACCGGTGTCGTGGCCGCCAATGGCACATGGAGTATCACCACTTCCGTGCTGCCGGAAGGTGCACACAGCATTACCATCAAAGCGGTGGATGACGTAGGCAACAGCGTGGGGCCTTCTGCGCCGATTGTGATTAACGTCGATACCACTCCGCCACCAAACCCTGTGGTGCTGCCGATCACCGACCCTACCGGTACGCTTGTAGCCGGTACCGCTGAACCGGGGGCAACGGTTATCATCAAAGACTCCAGCGGCAACGTGCTGGGCACCGGCGTGGCTGACCCGATTTTGGGTACCTGGACCGTTACGATGTCCCCGGCTCAAACCACCGGCGCAACCCTGACGGCTATTGCTCAGGATCCAGCGGGTAACCAAAGCGCGGGCATTAACTTCACCGCAACCAACTCCATCCTGCCGCATCCGCCAACCATCGATCTGGTAGACGATAACGTGGGCGCCATAACTGGTAACGTCGGCAACGGGAAATCGACCGATGATACTTTACCTACCCTGAGTGGTTCTGGTGCCTCCGCGGGCGGTGTGGTGCATGTTTACATTGATGGCGTGCTGTTCACTTCTGTGCCCGTCGGCGCCGGCGGCACATGGACGTATCAGCTCACCACCCCGCTGACTCAAGGCCCGCATACCTTTGCCGTCAGCCAGACCGTCGGTCTTGAGACGAGCGGCCTGTCTCCGCTCTACACCATCATTGTCGACACCACGCCACCAGCCCAGCCGGTGATTGTCTCCGTGGTAGACGATGTAATAGGCGGCGTAGTCGGACCGTTGACCAATGGCCAGGCCACGAACGACCCAACGCCAACCCTGAGCGGCACGGCGGAAGCTGGCAGCACGGTGAACATTCTCGATAACGGCACCATCATCGGTACCGTCACCGCGAATGCCCTCGGCATCTGGACCTTTACGCCAGGCACTAACCTTGGCGAGGGTTCTCACACCCTGACCGTCACGGCGACAGACGCCGCCGGGAACGTCAGCCTGCCGTCCACCGGCTTTGTGGTGAACGTCGATACGCTGGCCCCGGCCGCCCCGCTGGTCGTCTCCGTCACCAACGACATCACTTCCCAGCCGATAACGTCCGGCCAGCCGACTAACGACAATACGCCAACCTTCAGCGGTACAGCCGAGGCCGGGACCACGCTGACCTTCAAGGACGGAAACGTCGTGATCGGCACCGTAACGGTACCGGTGGGTGGGAACTGGAGCTTTACCCCAACGGTTCCGCTACTGGATGGCAGCCATAACATCACCGTGACCGCCACGGATGCGGCAGGCAACGTCAGCGGCCCAAGCACAGGGTTCAACGTGGTGGTCGATACCGTGCCGCCTGTAGTGCCAGTCATTCTTTCGGTCATCGACGACCAGACTCAGCCGGGCACTAACCTGCCGCTGATCAACGGCCAGTTGACGAAGGACACTCAGCCAACCCTGAGCGGTACGGCGGAAGCCAACGCCACCATCACGGTGAAAGATGGCAATAACGTGCTGGGAACCACCCAGGCGGATGCGCTGGGCGCCTGGACATTCACCCCGTCCGCACCGCTGGGCCAGGGGACACACACCCTGAACGTCACGGCGACGGATGCCGCTGGCAACGTGAGTAACGCGGCTTCGTTTGGCGTGAATATTGACTCTGTCGCCCCGAACCCACCGGTGATCGTCACCGTGCTGGACAATACCGCGCCGGTGCTGGGGCCAATCACCAACGGCCAGGCCACCAACGAAACCCGCCCTTCTCTGAGCGGGACGGCGGAAGCCGGTGCCACCATTAAGGTTTACAGCGACGGCAACCTGATCGGCACCACTATTGCCAACGGATCTGGCGCGTGGACGCTGACCCCTGTGGCCGCACTCGGCAACGGGGCGCATACCTTAACCGTGACCGCGACCGATGCGGCTGGCAACGTCAGTAATCCGTCGAACGGCTTCTCGTTGACCGTCGACACCATTGCGCCGAACGCGCCGGTCATCAGCACCGTGGCGGATGCCGTCGGCCCAATCACCGGCAATCTGACCAACGGCCAGGTCACGGATGATAGTCGGCCGGTCCTCACCGGGACTGCCGAAGGCAATGCCACCGTCAGCGTCTACGACAACGGCGTTCTGCTTGGCACCGTCCAGGCAGATGCTGGCGGGGCGTGGAGCTTCAGGCCTGGCACCGCACTGATTAACGGCGGCCATGCGCTGACCGTGACCGCGACGGATGCCGCGGGTAACGTCAGCCTGCCATCCGCCGCGTTTAACGTGGTGGTGGATACCATTGCGCCGACTCAGCCGATTGTGGTTCAGGCCTTCGATGACGTTGGTCCGGTTCAGGGGCCATTGGTGAGTGGCCAGACGACGGACGATACCCAGCCTGCACTCAGCGGAACGGCGGAAGCTAACTCCACTATTAATATTTACGATAATGGCAACCTGATTGGCACCGTAACGGCCAGTGCCCTGGGAGCATGGACCTTCACGCCTGGGACGGCGCTGCCTCTCGGCCAGCACGTCTTCACCGTCACCGCGACCGATGCGGCAGGCAACACCAGCGTACCTTCGGCTGGCTTTACCCTGACCATCGCCAGCGGCGTGTCGAATACGCCGGTGCTGACCTCTGTGGTGGACGACGTCGCCGGTGGCACGGTCGGGCCATTAACCAGCGGCCAGGCCACTAACGATGCACGCCCAACCCTGAACGGAACGGCAGATGCCAACAGCACCATCAAGATTTACGATGGCGGCAACCTGATTGGCACCGTGTCGGCTAACGCCCTGGGCGTTTGGGTCTTTACCCCGCCGACCGCACTGGCAAACGGCTCGCATACCTTTACCATCACCGCGACCAACGGTGCGGGCGTAGTCAGTAGCCCAACGGCAGGTTTCACCATCGTGGTGGATACCGTGGCGCCTAACCAGCCTGCGATAACCTCTGTGGTAGATGATGTCGGCCCGATCACTGGCCCGGTAGGCAACAACCAGCCAACGGACGATACGCGCCCAACCCTGAACGGGACCGCCGAAGCCAACGCCACGGTCAATATCTTTGATAACGGCGTGCTGCTGGGTACCACAACGGCAAACGGCAGCGGCGTCTGGACGTTCACGCCAACGCTGCCTCTGCTTCAGGGCAACCACTCGTTCACCGTCACCGCAACGGATGCGGCGGGTAACGTCAGCGTTCCGTCCGTACCAGCCGGTATTATTGTCGATACCGTCCCGCCGCTGGCGCCAACAGGTCTGACGGTCAACGCCACTGGTACAGTTGTTACCGGCGTTGCGGAAGCCAACAGCAAAGTGACCGTTACCTCGGCGACGGGTACCGTTCTGGGTACGGCTCAGGCTGACGGCAACGGGAACTTCAGCATTACGCTTACCCCTGCGCAAACCAGCGCCCAGCCGCTGCTGGCCTTCGCTCAGGATGCCGCCGGAAATATCGGCGTTTCCGCCAGCTTCACCGCGCCGTTTACCGGTGTGCCAGGGCTGCCGGTGATCACCAGCATCGTGGACGATGTTCTGCCGAAAACCGGCGTGGTGGGCAACGGGCAGAGCACCAATGACACCCAGCCGACGATCAACGGCACCGCCGAAGCCAACGCCACCGTCAAGATCTACGACAACGGTGCGCTGCTGGGGACGGTCACCGCCAACGCGAGCGGCGTCTGGACGTTTACCCCAACCGGTGCGCTGGGTGATGGCGTACACGCCTTTACCGCCACGGCAACCAACGCCAACGGGACAGGCGGGGCGTCTCTGCCGACCTCGGTGATTGTCGATACTATTCCACCGCTGATCCCAACCGGGGTTATCAGCGCCGACGGGTCGACGATCACTGGCGTCGCGGAAGCTAACAGCACCGTGACCATCACGCTGCCGGGCGGGATCACCGTCACCGGCACGGCGAATGCGTCCGGCGCGTTCAGCATCACCCTGCCGACTCGCCAGATTGAAGGGCAGTCGCTGTCAATATCTGCCGCGGATGCGGCGGGTAACGTCTCTCCATCGCTCTCGATCACCGCGCCGATTCTGCCACTTTCGGCCAGCAGCAACGTGGTCGATCTGGCGCTGACCAGCAACGCAGACATTACCACCTCGCACTACAGTGGCTATGGCAACCTACTGATTGGCGCGCTGGGGAACGTGGCGTCGGTTCTGGGCAGCAATACCGCCCAGGTCGGCTTTACCATCGGCAGCGGAGCAACGGGGTATATCACCATTAATGCCGCCGCCACCGGCGTGGTACTGTCATTGCTGAATACGCTGGAAATCGCTATTCAGAAATTTGACGCGACCACTAACTCCTGGACGACGGTTGTCGACTCTTCACTGCCGCAGTTCCTGAACCTGCTGACCCTGGGCGCTACCGGCGTTACCCTGAACCTTGACGGACTGGGCGAAGGGCAATACCGCGTGCTGGGCTACAACACCAGCCTGCTGGCAACAGGTGCAGCGACCAACCTTGCGGTGACCGTCGAGCAGACCAGCGCCGGCGTGGTCAGCGGAACCACCACCTCAAGCGGGAACGTCATTACCGATCCGGGTCCTGGTGGGGCTGTGGACAACGCCCCTACCGGCACCGTGGTCACGGCTATTACCGATGGCCAGGGCGTCTCCCATACGGTTGGCGCTGGCGGACTGGATATTCAGGGTAAATACGGCACCCTGCATATCAACCAGGACGGCAGCTATACCTACACCTTAACCAACACCTCAGCCGCGGTGCTGGGCCGTACCGAGAACTTTACCTACACCATTACCCAAAATGGCATCAGCGACTCTGCGCAGCTGATTGTCACCCTGGGCAACGGTGCCCCGGCCAGTACGGTCACCGCCACGGATAACACCGGTTCGCTGACCTTCGGCACCGATGTTGTCGCCGTTGACCACGGGGCTTCACAGCAAACGGGTCTGTCGGTGCTGAGCGTCGGTCTGGGGAATGTGGTCAACCTCAACCTGCTGGCTAACATGAGCAACCCGATCCTGTTTGATGTCGCAGACGGATCGACGCGCACCATGACGCTGCAGGCCAGCGTGGGCGGGGTGGCGCTGCTCTCCACCTTCGACCTGTACATCTACAAGTTCAACGTGGCGACCCAGCAATACGAGCAGTTCCAGGTGCAGAAAACCTGGCTAACGGCTCCGCTGTTGGGCGGCACCTCAGGCCAGTTGACCGTCACCCTGGGCGGCGGGGACTACCTGTTCCTGCTGATGAACGCGAGCGGTGTCTCACTGCTGACCAGCTACACGCTGAATATCCTCCAGGATCACACCTACGCGGTCGACAGTCTGGCGGCATCAACCACCGGGAACGTGATGCAGGATGATATCGCCCCGGCAGGCAGTCTGCTGACGGCGGTGAACGGCGTGGCAGTTTCCGCGACCGGCACCACCACTATCGTCGGCAAGTTCGGGACGTTGACTATTGATGCCCACGGCAACTACACCTATACGCTGAACAGCGGCCAGGGTGCCGACAGCATCAATACGCCAGACAGCTTCGTGTACACCGTCACCGCGCCAAACGGTGATACCGGTACCGCGTCGCTGAACATCACCTCCACGCCGCATATCGTGGATGCCGTGAACGACGTCAGCTCGATTATGGCCATCACGTCGACGCAGAACACCGCGGCTTACGCGAGCGCTACGGTCGGTCAAACCTCCTGGAACACGGCGCTGCTGGCCTCTACCCACGGCAACGGCAGCGGTACCTTCACCATTGCGGATAACACCGTGCTTAGCGGGGCCAATATTGTGTTCAAAGTGGCTTCCGGTCTGGTATTGGGTGGACTGTCCGTCAGCTGGACGCTGAGCGACGGGCTGGGTCACACCTATACCGGCACCTTTAGCGGCAGCGCCCTGCTGGGCGGCACGGCAACCATTCCAGTCACAGATCTGCACTCAGGCACCTGGACGCTGAGCTATGTTGGGAACATGGGGCCGCTGGGGCTAGGGACCATCACCATCACGCCGAACATCACAGGGACCTCGAACCTGCTGGATAGCTTCACGGCGCAAAGTACCGTCGTACACGGCAACCTGTATGACGGCACCGACTCCGCCGGCGCGGCTGACCAGCTCGGCAGCGTGCATACGCTGATGACAATTACCGGCGCTAACGGCAGCTCGGCCACGCTGAACCCGATGACCAACAGCGACGCGGTGGCAACGATTCAGGGCCAGTACGGCACCCTGACTATCGATGTCGGTGGGAACTACACCTACACCCTGAACGCGGGTGTGGCACCGGGCTCCATCACCAATAAAGAGGTCTTTACCTACATCCTGAACGATCAGAACGGGCATTCAGACTCCGCCACGTTGACCATCAACATGAACCCGCAGTTCGTCAGTACTGCCTACGGGGACATCATCAACGGTTCTTCGGCCTACGCCGATACGCTGGTGTACCACGTCCTTGCCGGTGGGGCGAACGACGGCACCGGCGGCAATGGATCGGACGTCTGGAACAACTTCTCGCTCGCGCAGGGGGACCAGATCAACATTCACGACCTGCTGGTCGGCTGGAATGGGCAGACCTCAACATTGGGTAACTACCTGAGCGTGGCTACCGTCGGCAACAACACGGTCATCTCCATCGACCGTGACGGCACCGCCGGCGCATTCCACTCAACCACTCTTGTCACTTTGGAGAACGTGCACACCACACTCGATGAGCTGATCCAGAACAACCACATTGTTGCCTGATAGTTGTAGCGAAAAATCCCCGGGCGCACAGACGCCCGGGGAATAAGACAAAAACGCAGTGCCATTTATTAGGGAAAAAATATGGGAAAATTACAGCCTGTTGCGTTATGGCTGGCTTACGGTCTGTTTTCACTCCAGGCCTCGGCCGACGACACGCCTGTTTCTATTACGACTCAGGGTCTGGCTCAACAACAAGAGCTGCCCTCACTCGACGGCCCAACCGCCCTCCCGCTCAATGCCCCTGCGCCCGGAATCTTAACGCTTAACGACGCGGTCAACCGCTCTGTGACCTGGCACCCCAGTATTCGTGAAGCTATAGGCAAACTTTACGGCCAGTCCGAACAGATCAACGTCGCCAAATCTAAGTACTACCCGCAGATCAGCGCCGGGATGAACAACGGCTACACCAATACTTACACCAACAGCGGCTACAGCCCGTCGCTGGTGCTTTCTCTGTCCCAGATGCTCTATGACTTCGGCAAAGTCGCAAGCCAGGTCCGCGCGGAAACCGCAGGGGAAGCCCAGGCCCAGGCCAACGTGCTGGTGAGCATTGACACCGTCGGGCACGACACCGCCTCGGCGATGGTGCAGGTGCAGCTCTGGCAGCAAATGGTCGACATCGCCAAAGAACAGCTGGACGCGCTGACCGCCATTGGCCGCCTGACTCAGGAGCGGAACGACCAGGGCGCAACCTCGATGTCCGACGTGGTGCAAACCGACGCGCGTATCGAATCCGCCCGCTCGCAGCTGATCCAGTACGAATCCAACCTCGACAGCACCCAGGCGACGCTGATGAGTCAGCTTGGCTGGACCAGCCTCAACAAAGTCAGCCCTGATTTTCCGCAGAAGCTGAATAACAGCTGTAACGTGGCGAAGCCGGACGACCGCCTGGTGCCCGCTGTCCTTGCCGCCTGGGCGCAGGCCAACGTGGCGCAGGCTAACCTCGACTACGCCAACTCGCAGATGACGCCGACCATCTCGCTGGAGCCGTCCGTGCAGCACTACCTGAACAACAACTATTCCGGCAGCGAAGTACTGAACCGCACGCAATACTCGGCGTATATCCGCGTCGAAATGCCGATTTACCAGGGCGGTGGCCTGACGGCACGCCGCAACGCCGCCAGCCATGCGCTGGAAGCGGCGCAGTCCGGTATAGACCGGGTTCGCCTGGACGTGCGCCAGAAGCTGCTGGAATCCCGCAGCCAGGCCATTAGCCTCGCCACCGCGCTCCAGGTGCTGCAGCGTCAGGAACAGCTGAGCGCCCGCACCCGCGAGCTGTACCAACAGCAGTATCTCGACCTGGGCTCCCGCCCGCTGCTGGACGTGCTCAACGCCGAGCAGGAAGTCTTCCAGGCGCGCTTCGCCCAACAACAAACGCTGAGCCAGCTCCATCAACTGCAGCTTAACTGCCTGTATAACACCGGCAAATTACGCACCGCATTTGGTCTGGAACACCGCAACATCCAGTCCCTGGAGATTCAGCCATGAGCCAGACAGCCTCTCCCAATGAGGAGTTTTTAAGCGAACAGGCCCTGACCCAATGGGCCCACGCCATCAGTCACGTCGCCGGGCACTACCGCGTGGTTTGCTCCCCCGGCACCATTCAGGCCAACGCCCCATGGTTCAAAGACAAAACTAAAGTCGCCGCGCTGACCCAGCTTTCGCGCCAGGCCGGGCTCTCTTTCCATATGCTCGGCAACACCGAAAAAGCGATATCCCAGTGGCGGCTGCCGGTGGTGGTGGACTTAGCCAACGGCCAGATCGCGGTGATCGAGCAGTTTGACGGCGAAGACACCGTGGATATTTGCTACTTCGACGACGAACGCCACACCAACCGCCAGTCGCTCAGCAAGCTGCTGCCGGAGATCCGCTTTGTGGCCGCCCTGCGCCCGCTCTCGGCGCTGAAAGACAGCCGAGTCGACGCCTATATCTCACGCTTCAGCCCGGACTGGATGAAAGAGCTGATCATGCTGGACATTCGCCCTTACGGCCCGGTAATGCTGGCGGCCTTCTGGGTGAACGTGCTGTCGCTGGCCGGGATCCTGTTCTCGATGCAGGTATACGACCGGGTGATCCCGGCTCAGTCATACCCGACGCTCTACGTGCTGGCAACCGGGGTGCTGATCGCCGTGGTGTTCGGCTTCATTCTGAAAGTCACACGCAGCAACATCATGGACGTGCTGGGCAAGCGGGCCGATATGCGTATTTCGGATCGCGTCTTTAGCCACGCCCTGAGGCTGCGCAACAGCGCCGTGCCCCGCTCCACCGGCAGCTTTATTTCTCAGCTGCGCGAGCTGGAGCAAATCCGCGAGATGATCACTTCCTCGACCATCTCGACGATCGTCGATCTGCCGTTCTTTATCTTGTTTGTTGGGGTGCTGGCGATCATCGCCCCGCAGCTGGCGTGGATCGCTCCGGTCGCCGCCATCGTGATGGTGCTGCCTGGCCTGCTGCTGCAGAAAAAGCTCGCCACGCTGGCCAACCAGGCCGCCCACGAATCCACCCTGCGCAACGCCGTGCTGGTGGAAAGCGTGCAGGGGCTGGAGGACATCAAGCTGATGCAGGCGGAAAACCGCTTCCTCCAGCAGTGGAACAGCTACATCCGCATTACCGCCGAGTCTGGCCTGAAAACCCGCGAACTGACCCAGGGCTTAATCAGCTGGGGGATCACCATCCAGAGCCTGGTGTTTGTGGTGGTGGTGCTGTTCGGTGCCCCGCTGGTGATTGAAGGTGAAATGACCACCGGGGCCATGGTCGCCGCCTCCATGCTGGCCTCAAGGATGATTGCCCCGATGGCCAACCTGTGCGGCGTGCTCGCCCGCTGGCAGCAGGTCAAAGCCGCCAAACAGGGGCTGGACAGCATCATGCAGCTGCCGGTGGAAACCCAGCGCGATGAAAACCTCATCCACAAGGACATCCTCCACGGCCACTACCTGTTTGAAAGCGCCCAGTTCAAATACCACAGCGAAGATCCGCGCATTCCGCTGCGCATTGCCCGCCTTGAGATCCAGCGCGGCGAGCGCATTGCCGTGCTCGGGCGCAACGGCGCGGGGAAATCCACGCTGCTGCAGGCGCTTGCCGGTGGGGTCGATCTCGCCAGCGGCGAAGCCCGGCTCGACGATCTCGCGATGTCGCAAATCGACATGGCAGATCTGCGCCGCAACATCGGCTTCCTGAGCCAGAACGCGCGGCTGTTCTACGGCACGCTGCGGGAAAACCTCACCCTCGGTGCCCCGCACGCCAGCGACGAGGCTATCTTCGAGGCGCTGGACGTGAGCGGCGCGAGCAACTTCGTGAAGCACCTGCCCAAAGGCCTGGATCACCCGATCATGGAAGGCGGCAGCGGGCTTTCCGGCGGGCAGCGTCAGTCGATCCTGCTGGCGCGCATGCTGCTGCGCTCGCCCAACATCGTGCTGCTCGATGAGCCCACCGCCTCGCTGGACGACCATACCGAACGGGAATTTATTCAGCGGCTGAATCAGTGGCTCGGCCACCGCACGCTGGTCGTCGCCACCCACCGCGTGCCGGTGCTCGAACTGGTCGAACGCGTGCTGGTGCTGAAAGACGGCCAGCTTGTAATGGATGCACCGAAGGCGCAGGCGCTCGGCGCCGCAAGACCGGTACAGGCTCAGGCCCCGGCCGCCGGCCAGACACCACCGCGGGAGTGGAACAATGAAAACCAGTCAGCATGACGTCACCATGGATGACCCGGACATCCAGCGCGAAAGCGAATTCTCCGGGGCGAGCCGTATTATCCTGCTCATCACGCTGCTGTTTGTTCTGTTCGGCGTCTGGGCGTGGTTCGGCACGCTGGACGAAGTCTCCACCGGCACCGGAAAAGTAGTGCCGAGTTCCCGCGAGCAGATTTTGCAGTCGCTGGACGGCGGGATAGTCACAGAGCTGCTGGTGCACGAGGGCGACAAAGTGCAGGCCGGGCAAATTGTCGCCCGCCTCGACCCGACCCGCTCCGAATCCAACGTCGGCGAAAGCACGGCTCGCTACCGCGCCTCTCTGGCTTCCAGCGCCCGGCTTTACGCGGAAGTGAACGACCAGCCGCTGAAGTTCCCGGACTCGCTCAAAGCATTCCCGGACCTCCTCGCCTCCGAAACCCGGCTGTATAAAACCCGCCGGGCACAGCTGAATGACTCCGAAGCCGAGCTGCGGGACGCGCTGACGTCGGTCAACAAGGAACTGGATATCACCCAGCGGCTGGTAAAAAGCGGCGCGGCGAGCCACGTGGAAGTACTGCGCCTGCAGCGGCAGAAAAGCGACCTGGGCCTGAGGATCACCGACCTGCGCTCGCAGTATTACGTGCAGGCGCGCGAGGCGCTGTCGAAGGCCAATGCCGAAGTGGACATGCTGGACGCCATCATCAAAGGCCGTGAGGATTCGGTGAACCGCATGACCGTGCGCTCCCCGGTGCGCGGCATCGTGAAGAACATTCAGGTGACCACCATCGGCGGCGTTATTCCGCCGAACGGCGAAATGATGGAGATTGTGCCGGTGGACGATCACCTGCTGATTGAGGCCCGACTCTCCCCTCGCGACATCGCCTTTATCCACCCCGGCCAGCGCGCGCTGGTGAAAATTACCGCCTACGATTACGCTATTTACGGCGGGCTGGAAGGCACCGTGGAAACCATCTCCCCGGACACCATTCAGGACAAAGTGAAGCCGGAAATCGTCTACTACCGGGTGTTTATCCGCACCAACCAGGACTACCTGGTGAACAAAGTCGGCCACCATTTCTCCATCTCACCGGGGATGGTGGCGACCGTGGACATTAAAACCGGGCAGAAAACCATTGTTGAATACCTGATCAAGCCGTTCAACCGCGCCCGCGAGGCGCTGCGCGAACGTTAATTAACCATCTATCCCGCTGGTGCTGAAGGAATTTTGTACGATTAGCACTCAGCGGGGTTTCTCTTTAGACGGCTGGTCACGCGCGTAATAAATCTGTTATACTCGCCGGTACACATTGGGGCTGATTCTGGATTCGACGGGATTTGCGAAACCCAAGGTGCATGCCGAGGGGCGGTTGGCCTCGTAAAAAGCCGCAAAAAAATAGTCGCAAACGACGAAAACTACGCTTTAGCAGCTTAATAACCTGCTCTGAGCCCTCTCTCCCTAGCTTCCGCTCTTAAGACGGGGATCAAAGAGAGGTCAAACCCAAAAGAGATCGTGTGGATGCCTTGCCTGGGGTTGAAGCATTAAAACTAATCAGGATAGTCTGGTAATGGCGTGTCTGTCCGCAGTTGCCCGGCGAATGTAAAGACTGACTAAGCATGTAGTACCGAGGATGTAGAAATTTCGGACGCGGGTTCAACTCCCGCCAGCTCCACCAATTTTTAGTTGTTTAAAGTACAATGAAGTCTACTAAGCCCGCATGGAACCAGCCTTGCGGGCTTTTTTACGTCTATTGTAGTCTAGTGAGAATTGCTGAGAACTATCACTTATGGCACCCTGAATGGGACCCACAACGAAGGGTCCAAAAACCGAGGGTCCCAAAATGGCAAAAATCGCTAAGAAGCTCACTGACACTGAAATCAAAAGCACCAAGCCAGCCGACAAAGAAATCAACTTGTTTGACGGTGATGGTTTGATCCTACGAATCGCTCCCCTCTCGAAAGGAGGGAAGAAGAATTGGTATTTCAGGTATGCTGTGCCGGTGAGTAAGAAAAGAACCAAAATGAGCCTTGGGACCTACCCTCACCTCACACTAGCAAGAGCAAGAGCCTTACGAGATGAATATCTTTCCTTGCTTGCCAATGGCATTGATCCTCAAGTCCATAACAACAATAAAGCTAATGCCTTAAAGAATGCTACTGAACACACTCTCCAAACCGTGGCAAGGAAATGGTTAGATGAGAAGGTAAAGACCTCTGGTATCTCACAAGACCATGCAGAAGACATCTGGCGAAGTCTAGAGAGAAATATCTTTCCCGGCTTAGGTCATGTTCCTGTCAATGAGATCCGCCCCAAACTCTTAAAGCAACATCTTGATCCTATTGAGCAACGAGGAGTCCTCGAAACTTTACGGCGAATCATTTCCCGATTAAATGAAATTTTCCGTTATGCAGCTACTGAGGAACTTATCGAATTCAATCCGGCTGACAACCTTGGGCAACGGTTCAGTAAGCCTAAAAAACAGAATATGCCAGCATTACCCCCTTCCGAACTCCCCCGCTTCCTGGTTGTTCTAACCAATGCTTCTATCCGTTTAGAAACAAGGCTACTGATTGAGTGGCAACTTCTCACATGGGTTCGCCCTGGTGAAGCGGTTCGTGCGAGATGGGTTGATATAGATACTGACAACTCAATGTGGAACATCCCTGCTGAGTTTATGAAAATGAAGAAGCCTCACAAAGTTCCACTAAGCAAAGAAGCTTTGCGAGTCTTGGATTCAATGAAAGCGATAAGTGGACATCGTGAATGGGTGTTTCCAAGCATAAAGGCTCCACTCAATCACATGCATGAACAAACAGCTAATGCAGCCATAATCCGTATGGGCTTCGGAGGTGAGCTTGTAGCTCATGGAATGAGATCTATTGCACGAACGGCCGCAGAGGAGTCCGGTAAGTTCAGAACAGATGTCCTCGAAGCTGCTCTTGCACACTCAAAGAAGGATGAAATAATTGCCGCTTATAATCGTGCAGAATACTTAAAAGAGAGATATATACTAATGCAGTGGTGGAGTGATTATATTCAAACTCAAAGATTTAAATCTATTGCAGCCTAAGTCGCCCTACCATTTATATCATAATGGAGATAAATTAATATGGAAACAATATTTAAGATTTTTGAGAAATTCAGTTCCAGGCCACTTTATTATATATTTTTTGGCCTATCAGCATGTGAGTTTTTCCAAGACAAATCAGCTTTAAAAAATCCTAATATAGAAAATATATTATATCTTTTATCTGCAATGTTAATGGTTGCCTTTTTAACATGGGGATTTGAATGGCTTATATTTAGGTTCAATGTCACACTGGAACCCCATGATCGAGGTGATATAGGCCCTACAATTGGAACGGCAGCATTAGCCATTTATTTAGTATATGCATTTCATTTTTTAAGTGAGCAGCCCGATGCTTTAAATCTCAGGTTACTGACTAACTCAGGATTTATCTATAGCACAGCCTTATTGCTATTTTCTCTTGAGTCAATGAAACTTAGGAGATTAAAGCAGAGATAAGAATTAAAATTCTGGAGGGTATTGGAAATAACTTGGTACTGTAAAAATGCCGATATGACTTCCCCCTATATCATATCGGCTATTCATGTGTTAAGGCATCATAGATACATAATCCACACCAATTCTAGAACTGTATTGCGATGCAATAGCTTGGTATCGTTCAGCATAACCGCTTCGAAGCTGGGATTTTAATTTCAGTTTAACAGGTACATTTTGTACGTTGTCATCCATGCTACTCAAGAATACCGCCGAGAGTATATTTTTTTCTTCCCCAGGAACAGATCGCCCATGATTTAAAACAACCATATAATCAACTACTGGTAAAGTTTTATCGCCTTCGAATATAGATAAATACTTTCTGGTGTTCTTATGGATCACATAAATATATTTGGATTGTTCTGCATTAGGTAATGCTTTGTTCTGGTTAGCATTGAAAAGTTCTAACACCTTAATTAAACGATGAGGACTTAATCTTTTATGGTGTGGATCATTACCCTGAGTAGGGACAAGATCGCAAGCAGCAGAAACACATAAATACCATTTTTCAGATTCAGTATCGAAGAAAATTGTACCTGTCGAAATATGTCCTTCTTCAAAGTTTTTAGAAGACAGATTCATGTTTAAAGCATGATACATCTCATTAAATGAGCTTGCATTTGCAGGTAAATTCATTTGTTTTGAACAATATTCTAACGATTTCGCTTCTCCACTGCTTTTAAAATCAGTTGTATAAGTTTCAAAAACATCATTAATGAAGCCTACTAAAGATTTATTTCCCTTCAATCTTTCATAAAGTTCTTCAGATAAATTACTAAAAACAAACTCAATATTTTTCCTTTTAATTTCGTCAGACGAGGAATTTAATATTTGATTCAACCATCCAGCCTGCCCATAACCATCATTAGCCAAATGGTTATTGAAAGAAAGTGCTTCTGCTTCAATAGTATTTTGAATCTCTGATTTGATGATTTGATAATAAGATGGGTTCCATTCAATTAATGATTCATTTAGTGTTTGCCAAATTCTCTCACCATCATTTTCATGGTCATCTTTATCCTTATGGAAAACACTGATAAATATGTTACCACTTTGAATCCATTTAATACCGGCAGTATCCCCTACAACCATACTTTTTGTATCATAATCTGGAATGACGGCATTTTCAGCGACTGAATATTCAGAAATCATCTTAGCAATAAAATTAATATCATTTTGCTCTGTAAGGGTTCCATCATTTCGTATTACTCTCTTAATGCGCTTACATAGGCAGTCATCTTGGATATATAGTACAGTTTCATCCCTCGTTAATGCCCTATCTCCTTTGTGAATTAAATCAGGTAAAATAATACTCTGCCAGTATTCAATTAAATCATCGTTTTCTGTTGCAAGTATTTTGTCATTACAATTTTCGATCCCTCTCAGAGAAGAAGTAATTTGCATCCAAACAGTTTTGAGTTCCTCTCTTGTATAAATAACAATCATATTCAAATGATCTGAATTTTTTAATTCTTTTAAAATTGTAATAGTTTTATCTGGTGCATTGTTATCTAAATGATAGTCCATTATAACCAAATCTGACTTACGGATGCGGTCAACATCAAAGTTTACCGAACCGTTATCAATATCACAGATCATATTCTTGGCTTGAAAATATTCTTCGAGAGTAGCAGCACGCTTTGAGGAATCAATTTTTGCTGGGTCTAGTTTCATCTCACTGTTAAGTGCTTTAATAGAGTCAGAATAAGTAATAAAATCGTCATCTATCATTACGACTGAACGAATAGCATTATCACAAAAAGTTTTCTGCACAAGGGAATTATAAGTTGTTATAGCCATGTTATGACTCCACTCCATTGAACTTAATTACGAAATTAGCACCATCTTTAATTAAATAGTCATCTTCAACATTTGGGTCAGAGTACCAAATCTTGTGGTGTGCTACAGCTAAATTCTCCCTGCATAAATAAAGCCCAACACCATGACCATTAGCTCTTTTGCTATAAAATAATTCAAATAAACGAGGGATATCATCTGGATCTATCGCAGGACCCGTATTTGCTATTATAACCAAAGAATTAACGAAATCTATTTTGATAAGACGATTATCGGACAAACTAACCCAATACATTGCATTATTTATGATATTAGTGAAAACTGGGTATATTCGTGAAGGTATATCATTGATAGATATGTTTTTGAAATCATCACCGAATTCAATGGTAATACGTTGTCTTTCAAAACGGTCACCAAAAAATTTCAGGATATAATCCATTATATTTTTCCCGGTAATTTTTTGCCTTGACTGATATCCAGATATTTTCAAAGGTGATAAAAATCTTATTTGTTGTGTTAATGATCTATGTGCGTTCAGTGCTAATGTGAAACCGGGATGTTCCTTCGCGGTTGAAGGCAAAGAATTCAGTCCTCGTGTAACCATAGAGTCCATTTCTTCAAGCTCGTGTGAGAGTATTTCGACACTGATACCTAACTGAGCCAGAGCATTTAGACTCTTAGCTTTATCCTCAAAATACTCTCTCTCTTCTTCTGATAGCGAAAAAGCAGAGTCTAAATTTACTCCTTCAAATAACCTTTCCAATCCTTTATTTATTGATTGATATTTGAATGTTAGTGAGTCAATTGTTTCAATATAAATACTATCGAGTAAATTTAAAACATTCTCGATCTCAGTATTATTGTTAATTGAGTCAACTATTGATATAGCTTTAGAGTAATATATAGCTCTATCACTTTTAATTTCTTCTCCCCATTTTTTTAAGAGAGCATTTGTTTTTTCATCAATGTTATTACTAAACTTTGTTAATCTGGCATTTATGATCCCTTGATTTTTATCAAGATGATTTTTACCTACTAACGAAGGTTCTAACTTATTTAATTCAGAATCTAATTTATTAACTATTAATTTCATCTCTAATATATACGCAGAGAATTCATTGTATTTATCACGATAATTTCTATATCTCTCCTCATATACACCAATTTTAGGTGGCTTAGTTGGAGTTTTTATTTCTGTTCTCAATGATTCTAAATTAGCAAGGTCAGCATCTATTTCTTTTATATAATTATAATCATGCTTGTTTTGATTACTATCTAATTTAGTCTTCAATTTTTTTACAGCTTCAAGCGAAGCATCTAAAACGGGAGTTTGCGTTTTTAGTGCCTCAGAGAAACTCTTTTGTGTAGATTTACGAGCTTGTTGCTGTGCTGATTTTCGTAATTCCTTTTCACGTTTAACTTGCTCAAGAAGTTCTTTACGATCTTCGGAATTTCTACCAAAAAATCTATCCGCTAATGATGTTAATAAATCTGAAACTAATGTTTTCAATTCTCTAGCAGCTTGGTTTCGAATGAAGCCTTCCCTTCCAGATTTATCCTTTAGTTCTTTATTATTTGATTGTGTGATACTGATAAATCCGAAAATTCTTCGGTTAGACCAATAGTACCGCCCAGCATTCCATGAACGTCTTTCCTCGATCTGGAAGAAATCATTATCTACTCGTCCATATGGCAACACTCTTAAATTATCCCGAAACACCATAAGCCCAGCATATTTTTTTGCCTTGAGGTCAAAGTGTGTATGCTCTCGCTCGGTGTGCGAGGTATTTTGCGGCAGAAATTCTAATGTCCCAATTTGAATTTCAAATGGTCCGACTCCAGAATCAGAATTAACACTTATGCTGGCAGGAATAACTACTTCGCCCTTATCCTCACCAAAAGCTTTTACGCGACCTCTAAACCAACCTTTCTCATCAACATAGCCTACAACAGTGTGCTCTAAAGCATCAAAATCGCTTTTACTAAATACATCCGATTGCTTTAATATTTGACGATGGTAACCATTGGCCTTAACTGTATATATCTCATAAGAAAATGATAGATCCTCTAAAATATAAGGATTTACAAATGCCCTTAAAGTGTCAACCAAGCTTTGTTCAACATCAGATAACTCTGCATTATCCTTAGCTAAATCCCCTGCATTGGTTAATAATGACAAATCTCGTCCAAGCTCCAATAAAAAGAGAGCGGTACCATGTTTACCACCGTCTATCTTTTCAACTTTGATTAAGATTTCTTCCCAAGGAACGAAGACACTAGGATCAATTTTAAATTGATCACAAAAATTAATTATTTTATCTTGAGTAGTAATAAAGTCACTTTTTTCATTTACAGCTTTCTCGTCTTCTGAGAATTTTTCCCAAGCTGCTTTTGTGAGAAGATGATTAAAATGACGAACTTCATCTTCATCTTCATCTTCATCTTTGCTGGGAAAGGATACATTCTTCTTAAGTTCAATGAGCAAACCAGATAAAACATCAGAGAGAGAATCTATTTTTTCAAACTCTCTGAATGGAACAGTGACATCGTCAAATGAGAGATACGGGTTTTCGAAAAGCCTCCAATCAATTAGTAAGGCAACATAATTATTATCTATTTTCTTAGTAACAAGAAAAGTTACGGGAGATAGAAAAGCAGCAGATAATCGCCCAATCCCTTTTTCTCCTTGAGTTTTTCGGATACCTAATCCGAACCGCTCATTTTCTTCTAATGTGTTCTTTCTCGTTTTTGATTCGGTGCCAACAACAAGCCAATTATCAATAATTTGTTGCAAGGACATTCCGCAACCGTTATCTATAAGGGCTCCGCAAGGGTAATCGCCATCTATTGTGTATAATGCCACATCTCTTGCATAAGCATCATATGCATTTTTCCAAAGCTCGCTTACAGCAGTTGGGCAATCTGCAATCTGCCCCTTACCGAGATGTTCAATTGTCCTTGCTCTCGC
This sequence comes from Cedecea sp. Ae19-4, assembly GCF_059801165.1. Lineage (NCBI taxonomy): Bacteria > Pseudomonadati > Pseudomonadota > Gammaproteobacteria > Enterobacterales > Enterobacteriaceae > Cedecea > Cedecea sp. Ae19-4. Next base: position 167,395 of record NZ_JBCHWG010000003.1, read on the forward strand.
TTTGAAGCTAAGAGATCTCATCTGCATTTTTATCATCCCTTTGAGAGTTATTGATTATTATTTCAACACAAGATTTCAGAAGAATTTTCCCCAGATTTACAGGAACAGCATTTCCCACCTGTTTCCCTTGGCTAATGATGCCTCCAGAAAAAATGTAATCATCGGGGAATGTTTGAAATCTAGCCGCCTGCCTTACAGTAATTCCATGGTTATCCCACGGATGTAGGAAACGGCCCTTTGAAGGATTAAAACAACCAGTCGTTATTGTTGGGCCAGGTAATGATAGCCTTATCCGGCCATAAACATCTTTATGACCAACATAGCCATTCGAATGACAAGGCAATCTAAAATCAACATCTTCCCGACTGCCATTAATTGGTGTCAAACTAAATCTTTCAATCATATAATCAGCATGATTCATATGAATATTATTTGGATCACTTTTATTTTCTTTAAGCGTATTTTTAAATTTTAATTTCTGTGCGACATCTTGCCCTAAAACAGCAGTGATTTTTTCAATAATAGAAGGTGTAGGTTTTTCAAAGATTTCAGAAGCATTAACCCAATAAGGTTTTTTATCTTTGAAATGAGTTGGGGAAGGTGGCCAATCACCTTCGCTGATAGAAATATCATCTCTGAGACCTAAGATAAATACCCGGTTTCTGTTTTGAGGAACTCCATAATCTTTTGCATTCAACTTTAATGGACCCAAGATATTATATCCACTATTAGCGGCAAGCCTTTTAAAGTTGTTTAAATAGTCTTTATGTTTTTCCCAAAGCAAACCTGGCACATTTTCAACAAGAAACATCTTAGGCTGAAAAATTTTAACAAAATCATAATAGCGAATAAGTAATTCGTTTCTTGGATCATTAACACCAGCATTTTTTATTCTATGTGATGAAAAACCTTGGCAAGGTGGTCCACCAATGATTAGATCCAACTCTTTTTCTTTCAGTTGTAAGCTATCCATTAACTCATCAGGTGAAATAGTCATAATATCTTTGTTTAGTAATTTTATGCTATTTTCTCTTTTATGAATTAAATTTTTGCTGTACGTATCACAAGCATCTTTATCAAGTTCTATTGCAGCTAAAATTTCAATACCCAGATCCAGAGCGGCTAACGAAAAGCCTCCCGCACCTGAAAAAAGATCTATGGCCTTGATTTTGTTCAATTTATCCTTCACTCTTATAAACAATCGTGTTCTTACAACTAATTTTACAGTAACCGGGCAGTTATCACAATCCAAAGGTAACATCAAGACAATGATTGCTTGAACAGTTATAGGATATGAGTAAGTTTCATTGTGTTATTGGGCTAAAGAAATATATATCATTGATTGAAAATTGACAAAATAAAGCTTTTTGCAAAAACATAATGTTATTTACATTCGAAAACTCAGATACTTCATCAAGATAACAAAGGTATAATTTAAAAATATTCAATACTTCAGAAATTGTCATCAAGTTGTGAAATATAATATACTGAATTAATATAAATGCTTTCTTAACATCTAATAGCTTCAAATAGTTTAACGTAGTTTGACAACGAACTAACTGATCAGTTTCGCGTTGAACCTTATTTATCATACCGATAGTAAATGACATTGCACAAAGTTCCTTAAAATAATCTTCGCTTATGCTGTTATACTCAGGTGATATAACAACTGATAAATCCCGGCCATCAAACTCTAAATATAGATCGCTAATATCTAATTCTTTTTTATACGCAACTATATCTTTTAACACCTCATTATTGTTATAAAATAAACCGTTTCTCTCAATATAACAACTCGATATGAATATGTTATTTAGAGAGTTATAGTGCAGGTCATTGTCTTCATCTATATATATTTTAGGGAATGCAAATTCTTTTTTGCTTTTTTTGCATAAATGATTAATCTTAGCCTTTATGTTTTCCTCGCTCATATATTATCCTTTTAGTAAATCTAATAATATATAAATTCCATTTGTCAATAGCTTTGCGGGATGTTATTATAAGAATTACAGGTGCGATTTTTTGTCAAGAGATATCATCATGTCAAATCAACGATTTTATATTGTTAGAATTTGCGTCCCAGAGTCCTTAGTTTTTATATCTCCATATCTAAAAAAAGAGTTGTTAGTTCAGTCGGAATGTCCCAAAAATCATTTCCCAATCTTTATTATCATTGATAGGGAAAAAGTTGAAAAGAATATTGCTTGCTTCACATTTGAGTATGCAAAAAAGGAAATAAATCGTTTAACTCAAAAATACCCTGAACTAGAATCGTACTCTTCCCAAAAGATTAGCTCTCCATTAGGCATTAAGAAAGATAAAATTAGCAAAACCCTTAAAATCTTCTTGGTACTTAATAAAGAGAAAATAAATGACTATAACAACACCGAGACCAAGACTCTACTTGATTCATGTTTATATGATCTCTGCGATTTGTTAACTAAAGAGTATTCAGTGTATACATATCAAAGCACTGAGGTGCAATATATTACAAATACTATTGATAGTTTAAAGAAACAAATGAAAATGGAATCTATATCTGAAGAAAAAAGTAGGCTCACAGATTATCTCCCTCCCGAAAATGAATTTGTAAAAAACAATGCAAATAAATTTTGTTCTAAGAAGTAATTTTATTCCCAAGCAAGGGCTAACTCATCGAAGCTCCGCTTCTTTGAGTTCCCTTGTTTTTCGCCCTTCGGTTGAAAAAGAAAGTCAAAGTCTAACCTAACTCATTGACATGAATTGCATTTCCACTATAAAAATATAATGTGTTGCAAAGGAATTGCTCACTTTAAAGCGAATAAACATATAAAAAGGAGTTTATATGGGTAAAATAATAACATTGTCGTATACAAATAATTTTAAACCTATTAACGATAATAAATCTCAATCATTGCGAATACACTGTGTAAGTGTACGATTAAATAAAGAAGAGTTAGAGCTTCTCAATGCAAGCCGTGGTGATAAACGCAAAGGTGAATGGCTTCGCATGGCATCACTTCAAAAGCTTCCTCCGACCATTCCTGCAATCAATTTAGAAGTTTGGCAATCATTGTCTGATATATCTCAAAAGCTAAACCGTCTAATAATCCACCTTGATACTAAAAGCAGTAATAGTGAACTGACGAAAACAGAGATCTTCGCTGTTAAAAAGCAGATTAAAGAGCTTCGCTCATGTCTTACAGGTTCTGATCCGTCCGTAAGGTAGTATTTCGCATGAAAGGAATGCAGAAGATTAAAAGGGGGAAATGCTTCGCAGGTGTTGTTCAATATGCATTGAAACCAGGAGCACACCACAAAAGTGATCCAGTCGTCATTGGCGGGAACATGTTAGGTGATTCAGCCCTTGAACTAATCGCTGAATTCGACAGCACCAAGCATCTTCGCCAGGATGTCGCAAAACCAGTTTGGCACAACTCGCTACGATTGCCTGACGGAGAAACATTATCGAATGACCAATGGGTAAACATAGCTGACGACTACATGAAGATGATGGGGTTCAGTGATACCCATCTCCGTTGCTATGTGCTTCATGACGATCCGGCTGGTCAGCACATACACATTATCGTCAGCAGAATCGACATGGCCGGTGGGAAGCTCTACTTAGGTAGGAACGAAAACCTCATCAGCACCCGGATCATCAGTGAACTTGAAATCACTCATAACCTGACAGTGACCAGGACAGCACCAAAGCAACCGAAGCAAAGAAAGGTTTCCCGCAATGAACAGATGCTTTCAGAACGGACTGGCCTTCCTTCCCCCAAAGAAGCTCTCCAACAGATACTTGATAAAAGTTTGGCAGATACACCTGACCTTTTAACCTTCACAAAACGACTGGAAGAAGCTGAAGTATCCTGGAAGGCCAATATTGCCTCTACTGGTAAAATGAACGGCTTTTCTTTCGAATACACAGGAATAGCTTTCAAAGCTTCGCAATTGGGTAAGAGCTACAGTTGGGCAAATCTTAGTAACCGACTCAACTGCAAGCCCGGCCACTTAGAAGTTCTGCGAAAGGGTATACAGACGAAGGAAGCTCTTCCTGCTTCTATGCCCGTACCTGCTCCTGCTCCTGCTCCTGCTCCTGCTCCTGCTCCTGCTCCTGCTCCTGCTCCTGCAAAAGATGTTGCAACAACGGATATTCCAAAGGAAAGCATAAGTGAAAAAATTTCCGAACTCGAACTGCGACTCAGAAAAGACGGACGAAACGAGATCGTTGAGAAGATTCTTCAAAAGAATGCAATACAACAGAAAAAGCATCTAAGGCTCAGTAGCTGGTTTCCCTTTTTACAACGGCTCATAGAGCTTCTCCGAAGCTACGGTAAGAGCATTCTTCACAAACCCCACCCTGGATTTTCAAAACTCTATGCAACCCGACTTCTACATAAAGAAAGGAAAATTCATTTATAGACAACAGCTTACAGCTTACCCCTGACAACAATATTATTTTTATTTAGTAGTAAATTTAGCATAAGTCAATAATAAATTGATCGTTATTACAGATCGATAATCTAGTTATGATAGCCATAACCTATCATGAGTCTTTTATCGATCGGTACAAGCAATTTTACTAAAGCGAGTCAGTCATCGAGAATCCCTACAAACAGCAGTAAATCTTCCACTCTGGGGTTGCTATGAAAAACGAAACAATTAAGTGCCCGTTCTGCTTTCAGGAGAGTCCGTTTGGTGTCCGTGTCTGCACTGGCTGTCATTCAACTATTAGATACGGAGCCTTTTCAGCCTGGTTAGCTTTACTAATAGGAATTGTGCTGTTAGCGATTGCTTTTCTTATATTCGCTATCAGTCAAAATTTTATATTAACTGTCGTTATCTATTTTGCGTCAGCAATTTCTTTAAGATTTTATTTACGTAAGAAATTTGCACACAGAGCAGTTTTCACACACAAACATTAATTTAGTACAAAAGGGATTAAACATGAAAGCATATGTTATGCTTACAATCATTCTTTCTACTTTCCTATTAACCGCATGTAATTCTGAACCATCAGACAAAGACATCTATAATGCATTCAAAAGTGTTGTAGATAGAACAAACGCAAGTATGAAAGCTTTTGATTCAAGAGTTTCAGAAAAGGATCTTTTAAGAATCGATTATGTGAAGAAAGTTAGCTGTTCAGAGGAAGCAAATAATGTATATAACTGCATTGTAGATGCTTCTATTAGCAACAATAAACAGACAAAGCCAATCAAATTAGTTAAAGCTGATGGTGTATGGAAAGAAGTTCAGTAACAGCCGCTATCAAACACTCTTTGTCAGCCCCTACATAGGGGCTTTTTTGCTACAGCCTAATGGTTCTTACGCGAACTTCATGGGTTAACTCTTTCTCGATTACTTTCATTTCATATTGTGCTCTGACAGTAGCATAGATTTCTTCTGCTTTTTCTTGATTGTTATCAATATAGTTAACGAGAGAATTTAGTTCACGGAGAACGGCTTCTTTGTTATTTAATCGTTGTAATAGATTGCTTGTCAGACTTTTGTGTACTGAGCTAAACATAGCCATTATGTTACCAATATTACGATTGGATTTGGAATATATCCTTTTAGGATAGAAATATTTTAAATGGTATCCCACAAAAATTAAGTAAAGCTGGTATGAGAAACTTTTATCTCCAGGCTGGTACCGTTTTGAGATATATTTATCAATTATAATGATAAGTTGCTCTTCCAGAGTAAACTCTGAATTGATGATGTTTTTGTCCATAAAATGCATCCTTGCATAATTGAAATAGTCATCCTGACCATATATTTATATTTATCGTAATTATTTAACTTGTCAATAGGTGTAACCTATCAACTATTATTTTTTATTAAATGGTCTATTCAATTGTTCCATAGTGAGACCATGTCTATAAGCATTATACTGCCAATAGCTAAACTGCTCTTTGTATCTAATGTTCTGTTTTTTCAACATTTCATTTTCGGCTTTAAGATTTATTATTTGTTGTGCCGCAATCGTTAAGTTAGCTGGCTTTTTAAGGCCAGATTTTTTCAAATTAGACAAATTTTTCTTTGTTCTATATGCTTCAACAACTTCATCATGAGCACTTAAAGATTGCCTTGTGATAGTTCTGTTTAAATTCTTATAAACTGATTCACATAAATCACTCCATGTGATTTTGCCGTCCCAAGTCAATATAATGTGTGTAATTGCCTTTATTTCACTCCTGTTCAAATGTTTTGCCATAAGTATCTCCTATTTTAATTATTCAAAAGCTTATTAATTCTTTCCAAGTTTTTTTCGTGGTGTTGCAACCATTTATCAGCCCCATAGTCACCATTTTCAAAAGCGATCTGAGTTATATTTATCAATTGCATTAATTTTTCTCGGATTGATTCCAGTCTAATTCTATCTACTGATTTCATGTCCAGTGTTTCATTATCATATTCTATAAATTCATTGATTTTAGTACAAGGACGAACTAAATAGTTATGCACACAGTAACCAAACTCTGTTAAGTGAATCGCCCCTTGATAAAGGTTATCAAAGTCAACTGTCGATTCATTTGAGGGAATTAACTCCCTTTTACAATAATTACTCTTGTTCAATTTAATAGCTTTAATTTTATCTAACATATCTTCTTCCGACACATGGTTATAAACTCTGTTTTGATTCACATTGATACGACCAGACCATTTAGCTATATCAAGCTCAGACATTTCACCATAATGGGCTATTGTATTTAATAGGTGCCGTGGTTGGTGCGACCGAATAAGTAGTGGTTTTCCTTCAATATCATTGAATCCGTATCGGGCGAAAATATTTTTAAATCCAGACTCATTACTTGTTTTATCTTGTATGTCTTTAAAAAAGAATCCTTTAGTAGGTTTATAAAATGAATAGATATCGCTCATTTGGGATAAAGAAAATTGGCGAGGATTCAATAAACATAATGCATTACTAAATCTTATAGATTTTTCTTCATCATACCAAGGAAAGTCTTTACTAAAACCAGAGATAATCATTTCCCATAACTCATTCAATGAATAGTTATAATCATTGGGGTTTAAGAAACTTTTCCTACCATCCAGACTTGTTTTTTTGATTTTTAGAACGCAAGATTTGTGATCATGTAAAGGGTAGCCAAGTGCATGACAAACCTGTATAACTGTCAACTTTGATTTTTCATCAACTTTTGGGCAAAGTTCATGTTGGTAAAATTTATCAGGATATTTTTCGCACCATTGAGCAAACGCCCTTGCATTTTGTGATAAGGAAAGCAATCTTCTAATCGCTTTCTTCGCAACTGGTATCATAACCTGTGGAATCCACTTGATATTAGGGCCATACCCCTTAACCGAATAGAATCTCAGACCATATCTTTCGACACCCTTCTCATCTTTTTGTGTAATCTCACAATCAGCAGGTAAGGCTAAAATCTCAGAAATTCTGCTCGGACAACAAAGCAGAAGTGCAAATACTGAACTGGTGAATTTATCCCTTGGACTCAGTAGCTCATCATTTTTAGAAAAAATATCAGCAATAGCAAGTAATGCTGATTCATCTGGTAACTTATCGTTTCTGTGATAGTCCTCGATCTCAGGAAGATAGTTGTTTTTGACCTTCTGCTTAACATGGTTTTTCCAGGATATGTATCCTGATTTCACAAGGTTATGTTCACATAGAAATTTTGATAATTTTTCAAGTTGTATCCCACATTGAGCGAGAACATTACCTTCAAAATATTTACTTCCGATTTGCATTGCCTCATCAAAAACAACGGCTGTAACATTATAAATGAGACCACTGTTCAGAACTTGCAAAAGAGCCTGTTCGAGACATCTCAAAGCCATCATTGTAGCCCCATAGTTTTTCAAAGGTTTCAATGAGTGTTGATATCTGATATATGCTTTTGCAAAATCGAGAAAATCTTCATGCATTGCATCTTTGGAGTTAAATGCTTTATGTCCAACCCCTATCTTTCTAAAAGTTATATACCCTTTCCAGACATATTGTTCCCAATCCTGAGTTTGGGTGAGTCCTGATAGTTGATAGCGGCAAAAACTTATGAAGTCATTATAATTGTTTTCAGCCGTAATTTCTTTTTTAGATTTAAACAAAATAATATTGTTCATCGTGGATTTACCTCGTCAATATCAACTGGCATAAAGAAAGCACATTCATTACAAGGAAAATTTACATTTAAATTCTGAATTTGGCATTTTCTAGAAGAGCAAAACTTGAAATTCGTTATCTCTTTTGACCTTATTCCATTCATAAAAATTTCAGCGACAAATGACAATTGTTCTGAAACAGCGGAATCAATCCTTTCAACACTCTCAGCAAGATTTTTAATATAAATTCCAGTGCTTGAAGTAGAAGAATGATCCAACAACTCAGCTATAGTATTGGCATTATGACCATCCTTAGCCAGCATAGTTGCTATTGTATAACGAAGCCTGCGAGGAGTAACATTGAGTAGAGAACCTGTACGATTTGAAATTAAGTTCCCAGTATTAACAATATTCTTTAATGCTCGATTAGCAATTGTTGGTTTCGCATATATTTTATTAGACTCTAGGAAGTTAATATCTATTACGGCTAAATCAAGCAGTTTTTCCTCGTTCAAGAAAACTGGAACCTTGCCTTTAGAATGATCATCAAGGGTTTTGCCAAGGTTTTGCTCAACAAGCCTAACGGAATGATTAGCTTGAAGTTGAACAATTGATGCAACCTCTGAGATTATTGGTAGTTCTCGATATTGTAGTTGTTTACCCCTTTGTTTAACTCGTGGTACTGAAATTAAATATTCTTCTTTACCATTATCTAAGTTCTTTTGAAGAAGGTCTTTATATTTCAACATAACTAACTGCTGAGGTCTTCTGCCGGTAAGACTTATTAATAGCGATATCGCATAATCTGACAGTGACAGTTCACCTATGCTATATGCGTGACTCATAGCCTTGATCAAGGAAGTGTGTTCCTCTTTAGTCAGTGGACCCACAGTTGGATCATCTTGTAATATAGGTTGACCAGTTTTTTTTATTTTTAGGTCAAAATGCTTTGCTATTTCAACAGCACTTTCATCTATTCCGGGGTATCCTAATTCAAACCATTTAGTAAAAAATGGCCGTAAACCTCGCAAATATGATGGTTTATTTGCTGATTGCATATTTTGATATTGGATTATTACTTTATCATCAATGTAATTAGGAGAAACATTGTTAATGAACTTCTTCATATTTTTAACTATTGTTTTTACATACAAATGGCTTTTACTACAAAAATAATACTGTAATGTATTCACAAATCCACAAACCAAACTTTTGTTCATAACACATATCAAGTCTCTAATATTGATTCCATGGCTCTCAATCAAAGTGACGATTTTTTGTTCATGAATTGACATTTTATCAGAGCTTTGTTTAATTAAATTATTCATCAAATCCTCCTTTGAATAGCTGCTCTTGCTGCTCAAGTGCAGTTTTTTTCGATAGCTCAAAAATATGCCTGCGATTATAGATTATTGATGTGTCTGAACCTGGTATCCATCCCATTAGATAAGAACGGATTTGTTGCTTTTTTTCGTCGGATATGTCCTTGGCCTTATCTATTGTTTTCGAGAACTCATAATTCCATGTGTGTCGTAATTTATGGCCTGTTAATCCACTTAGAAGCGAGGATGATTGACGAACAACACTCACTATCTTATGGTATGAAGAAAATGACAGCGGTTGCCCTTGAGTCTTCCCTTCCTTATAGGTAATAAATAGAAAGTCATGCTTATTAGCATTTTGGACTTTCCTACGATCATTCAAGATATAATCTGAAATTTCAAATATAAGGTTCGCATCAGCAATTAACTTCCTCTCACAAGTCTTCACTAATGGCTGATAAACTCGTGGATCTGTTTTATCATTTGCTCTCCTCCTTATTGCTATTGTTGATTCTGCAAAATCTATGTCACCAATTCGCAGATTCAAAAGTTCACCGGCTCTCATGCCAAAGCAATGTAATAATAGGAATATTAGGTTATTTCTTTTTTGTACTATTTCCGTAAACGGGTTCAAGTTACTTCCTGGCGAAAGAATGCTAAACAAAGTATCCAGTTGAGCTTTATCTAAGCTCTTTTCGATATCCATAACATATTTGTCATTGTTTCTTGGTTTCTTTCTTTTTATGTTGTCAATGAAAACAAGTATCTCTTTGATTGTATCTTTCTGACCTGTATGAGAAAGAAGTATTTTACATAACCATTCCAGATAGTTAGCTATTGTTGTAATCCGAAAATACTTAGTTGGTTTTTTGACATTTGAAACGCAAAAATCATTATCTACACCACCTTTAAAATTGAATGAAGTAAACTCAATCAAATCATCAATTTCATGAGGAGCCAGAAATATCCTTTTCTGAATTCTTTCATCAATATTGATATCTTTCCTCGTAAAGAATCGATATAACAATGAAATGCTACCAGCAATAACTTTCATTGTTGATATAGACTCTGACCGATTTCTGACTTGTGTTGTTATATACAAATTTGGATAATACAATGGCTCACCAGTTTTTTTATTTACTACATGACAATACCTCTCACCATTTTCCAACATAAACGAATCTACACAAATACTGCACATATTTTCCTCCTAAACCTTACAAAAAGTATAATTCCAATATATTAATAATAAGCATTTCGTAGATTTACAAATTTATTTGAATCGTTAGAATCATTTATTTAAATTAAAACAGTGAGATAGACGATTATTCCTGTCAAATTATCATCTGGTAGATCTAGATATATTTATGTACACCTAATACTTCGAAAACTATCTCACTGCCTTGCTAATAAACGACAACCAAAATAATGTAATTTATTCTGTAAAGTTTTAAGGTAAATTATGCAGCCAAACTTTACACTTTCATAAAAAGCTCTTAATCCATTAGATATAAAATTATCCGCTTCGCTAGGAGTTTCAATTCATCAGGACATTTAATTAGAGATAACCAGGTCTCGTAAACATATATCTGTTTGCAAGCATTAAGCTCAGAGATCGAGTCTAAAGGTTCTCTCAGATTTCCTACAAGGTACTGACTGAGCCAGTAAATGATTTCTTTATTAAACTCGTTATTAGGTAAGTCATAAATCACTTCTTGGTCAAAGATCTTGTAAAAAAGATCTCCGCATAAATTGCACATATGGTTTTCTTCGCTTACAAATTCTTCGATATTCATAAAACCGCTCCTATGTTCAATTAAGCAACATTATTTCGACTTGTTTCGATAACAGACTGAATCCAGGTATCAATCTCACTTTCAACGAAAGCTACTGCACGACTTCCAATTTTGACAGGAGCAGGAAACTTACCATCGTTGATCAGACGATATATCCAGGCTTTTCCGTAGCCAGTTCGTTCGAGAACTTCTGGTAATCGTATTAGGCGGGTTGCTTGATTTTTCATTTCGTTATCCCTTGTCGTTGCGGTGAAGTCACTATACGAGCAGTTGGGAAAAGAAAAGAGCGAAGCTCCTGAAGCGGAGGTTCTTCGTAGCTATGCAGGATGGTTTTCTCGAAGTTGGTGCCGTATAGAAAAGGGGAACTTGAGAGTAGCTGAAATTCCCCCGTTTTATAGCAAGTGTCAAAATGCCCGGTTTAAAGTAAAAATCGCAAAAAAAAAGCACCATTCACAATGATGCCTTTAGTTAATTTTCACAATTAAAACAAATAGTTATAAATGTAATTCTAATCCGATAGTTTCATTACATCAGAGACTTTCATTTGCTTCAAATGGCTATTTTTGTTCATGAAGTAATGGAATTGTCGGATAAAGTCAGTTGTGCAGGATTTAAGAGCCAAAGGCCTGTCGGTATCTTTGATTTGGCTAGACTGCCTCATTTCGCTTTCTTCGTCATCGTCTGTATATAGCAGTCTGGATAACCTGTCGTCAGAGACACGGATTTTTTTAACGGCTGCCCACACCAGGATATCCAGCATAGGTATCACACGATAACTGATGAGTTTCTTGATAGTTCCATACCCAAAGCGAACTGATTCTAAAGGATCTGGTTCGATACCTTTGATTTTACGCCACTGCGGTAATGCAGCTTTAAGCGACTCTGCAATCTCTTCGTCTGTGCCACTTGCCAAATCAATCTCGAACATGACTGTTCGTGAAAACTGATCTGGCATAATATCTGAAAGTGATTCTTCCCGAAGATCTCTGTTTATTGAATAATTGTCATCACCATCCCAAACAAAACCTCCGCGTTGCATAGCAATGATGCTCGTTTCAGCAAGGCGATCAAGAGTTGTTAGAAAAAAATGGGGAGGCTGAAAAAGTTTGTTGGCAGGAGTCATGTATCCCAGTTGCCCTTCTTCAATTAAAAAAGGATTGCCACTGAAAATTTTTGAGAAGTAACCCATAAGAGTTCTGCTCTCAAACTCTTCCCGATACTCCTTAAAGAACAAGTTACGAGCCCATATCTCATGGTAAAACTGGAGCAATGAGAGGTCTTCAAATTTGCGATATGTATCAATCTTAAACCAACTCTTGATGTCTTTTGTGTGCTCTGGTGACCAGTTGTTCAAAATCCATTCTCCACCTATGCTGGTACTGCCCTACGGATAGAATTCAGTTTTGCTGAAAAACTACCGCATTCACTAATCGGTGAAAAGCAGATCCTGCTTGCGCAGTTCAGCTACCAGCAGGGAGTTGAACTGAAGAATTTGTTTCCTTTTGATACAATTCTCCAATCCGCTAATCGTGAGAGCCCATACCATTACGATTTATGGTTCCTTTTTAGAACCACACATAAAATTCAAAGTTTAAATAATATTAAAAATCAATGGAATGAATAGCTAATTACAGGGACGCCAGCACCAAAATCCTTTGTTGACGGTTACCAGAGCCCGATACGAAGTCCTGAAAGCCCGCATGGCTAACGTTATGCGGGCTTTTTTGTGTCTGTTTTCGATAATACGCTCAAAAAACCAGCTAATGCATATAGAGAATTTTATTTATATGAAAAGTTCTATTTTGCCTGATAGCCAGGTTCTATCGCTAAATGAGCGACTGAAATATATAATATAGTTTCAGTGGATTTATAAGCAAGAAACGACTAAACCTGATAAAAAATATCACTATCACGATATAAAACGCTTTCATTTAAGTAATACTAATTATCTTTACTATCAAAAATGAGGGGGTTACGTAGAGACATTTCCATGATATGTTTTTTTATTGACTAATCATAAAAAAGACATTAGTCACTGTTTTATTCAATCAATTATTTATAGATCATATTAAAAATGCTAATTAATAAGGATCATTCTTATGGATGAAATTGATAAACTCCAAATCAAACCTTTCCTCTCAATACTTTTAGGAATGAGCCATCAAGCTTTAAATGCTTTTGAAATTCATGAAAAGATATCAAGAATAATTAAAACCGAAGGTCGAAAAGAACAAATAGTAGAGATGAACATGACCAAAGAAGGTTCATCTGGTGAATCTCTTATATTTTATACCCACTATGCAGTTTTAAAAAACCCGAGTTGGTTCTCAGGAAACACTCTAACTGATGTTGAGAATCATGTTTTTATTACTTTTAATCTAAACAATACCTACGCATTTTACATGTCTGAAAAAGGGTTAAAAGATGAAATAAGGACATACTTCCATACCCCAGCACTCCCTAATTTAAGAGTAATCAACATTAGTCATCTTAATTATCTCTTCATTAATGAAGATAAGATCAAAATGCTATGGCTTTTAGGCACACATGGTCGAGAAAGTTTTAAGGCTGATTCAAAAGTTCTAGGCGGAGAGAATGTAGCAGACACTTTGAATCCACTTGAAGATCAATCTTTTGTAATGTCTGCAGTTCGAACGTCCTTAGACGGCACAGAAAAAACAATCGGCTTAAATCCATATAAGTCATCTATATGGAGAGGCCCATGTAGGGATTGGGAAACATTTGAAAATAGAGTTCTTGAAATAATAGATACAATTGATAAAAATAAAAATGAATTGGATAACCCAATAAGCATACTAGTCATTCCAATTGCAGAACTGAAAGATGTTAGCAATGTCTATGACCTAGCCTTTATTGATCCTGAGTTCAATAGAAATGATCTGAGTGAAAGCAAAGTAGAGCGGCTGCACACAATTAAAAATACATATAGTTTTAAGGTATTGGACACATTGTACTCACCAAATATAAACCTAGAGATCTTCAAAAACTCAGAAAATATTGGCGACATAAGTATATCACCTCAGATATCTGATTACTCCGTAAATTTTAATGTAATTAATAAAACACCTAAGAAAGGTAAAAAGCATGATATTGAATATTTTTCAAACACTTTTAAATACCCAGAATTAGTTAAGTGCTGGTACGAATCAGGGCATGCCATCATTAACGGCAGGGTATTCAAAACAGAATATCGTGATGTTTCTTATAACAATTTTATATGGGCAGACTTTGAAGATTTTGATATATCAAAAGAAAAACCAGAATTAAATGGAAACGTAGCATTAGATAAAATCGGAAGCCAAAAATCTCTTTTTTGCTGGATGAAACATCACTGGAGTGGACGTTGGGATTCACATGAAAATTTCATGACGACCGATAAGCCATCTGGATGGTTGCTATGCGATGACGGTGCCGGAGAAAAAGCTGACTTTATTCACATCGAGGAACATAACGGCAGAGTCTACATTTCCTTAGTTCATATCAAGGCGGCGAATTCAAAAAGCAAAGACCGAAGAATTTCAGTTGGTGCTCATGATATCGTTTTAAATCAAGCAATAAAAAACCTTCGATATATTAGCAGAAAAAAAACTAATAACAGATCTTAGAGAAAGAGCTAATAATGCTGCCATGAAATTTTGCTGGAATGGTAATGAAAAAAGTGATCACAACTCATTTTTAGAGACCATTGAAAAATATGAAAAAAATAGCAAAATAAAATTTAGGGTTATAATTGTACAACCTCACACGATGAAAAGTTATTATGATAAGAATATTCAGTCTAACATAAGAAAACAACTAGACGTATTGTTAATTAGCGCCGAGTCAGCCGTTAGAGCATCAGGTGCAGAATTCTACATAATTGGTCACAACGACCTTCCGAAGAAAATTGGCTAAGTTAGCATTCATTGTAAGTAAAATTATTGAACTCTTATGTACAAAATATTTAATTGTATGAACATTTCCTTAATTCAGTGTAGTTTCCTTTGGATTAAAGGTGATCGCTCAAGCGGTCACCAAACTCGATAATGAAAGGGCTTGTCAGTAATTCTGTGTAACTAACACCGTATTAAAAATGATAACTCAGGCGCTCACCGAACTCTATAATAAAAACGGCTCATTACCAACCGCCTGCTCTGGCTTGGCTTGGCTTGGCTTGGCTTGGCTTGGCATACTACATTTTTCGACGCATTTCTGATTGCCTGATAAATAGTTTTTTGCACCCGGTGTCTGTCGGGAATATTTTTCTATTTTTGATGACTGCGCAAATGTAAATATTCATGCAACCGTCTGCGGAAAACATTTATGAAACTTCAACGTGATAGATAATTTCAACCATAGGCTGCTGACGATAGAAAGCTACATGAATATCTCAGCTCAACATGTAAGCATCCCGGCAAACCGAACCATTCACTTTTAGAGATCTTCCGACATACTGATTATGTCCCCTGAGGAGATCGCCATGCGTAAAGCCCGATTCACCGAGCACCAGATCATCACTGTACTAAAGTCTGTCGAAGCAGGCCGCACCGTCAAAGATGTCTGTCGCGAAGCGGGAATATCTGAAGCCTCGTACTACAACTGGAAAGCAAAGTATGGCGGGATGGAGGCTTCAGATATCAAAAAGATGAAAGATCTTGAGGACGAAAACCGTCGTCTCAAACAGATGTTTGCCGATCTCAGCCTTGAATGCCGGGCCCTGAAAGACGTTATCGAAAAAAAGCTTTAAAACCAGCGATAAAGCGGGAGCTCGTCAGCTATCTGACGGCACAATTTGCCATGAGCATTCGCCAGGCGTGCAGGACATTATCGCTGAGCAGGACGGTATATTTTTATCAGCCCGACACCCGGCGTGATGAGCCGGTGGTCCTGGCGTTGACCGAACTGGCAGAACGTTATCCGCGATATGGTTTTAAGAAGCTGTTCCAGCTGCTACGCAGGCAAGGCAACGCCTGGAACCATAAACGCGTTCACCGAATTTACTGTCTGCTGAAACTGAATTTTCGTCGTAAGGGAAAACAACGGCTGCCAGTGCGTAATCCGGCACCACTGATGACGCCTGAGGCACTTAACCAGAGCTGGTCGATAGATTTTATGCACGATGCGCTGGTCTGCGGCAGACGCTTTCGGACATTCAATGTAGTGGATGATTTTAATCGTGAGGCCCTGGCGATAGAAATCGACCTGAATATCCCGGCACAACGCGTCGTGAGAGTGCTGGACAGGATAGTGGCAAACCGCGGTTATCCGCTAAAGATGCAGATGGATAACGGGCCAGAACTGGTCTCACTGGCGCTGGCACAATGGGCTGAGGAGCATGGTGTGTTACTGGAATTTATTAAGCCCGGCAAGCCAACGCAGAATGCCTTTATTGAGCGTTTTAACCGGACGTACCGGACAGAAATCCTGGATTTTTACCTGTTCAGAACACTGAATGAAGCACGGGAGATTACCGAGCGCTGGCTGATGGAATATAACAACGAGCGGCCTCATGAATCCCTGAATAACCTGACGCCGGAAGAGTACCGGCTGATGGCTGAAAAACTGGAACACTCAAAAAGTGCATGGAACTGAAGTTGGGATGCTTACAAACATACAACCTAGAGTTCGATAAGATAGTTACAATTGAAAAATGCTCACTGATAAATATATTTATAATTAATTACTTAGGCGAAATATTAATTCCGCCTAAATAAAAATCACTCTAAGTTATCAGCTAAAACTCTCAATGGCTCGATAGGTTGAAATGCTTTTAAAGAGGTTAAAGTATTTTTAACTTCGTTCGCAACTTTTAGCAATGGGCTTTCTGTTTCAGATAGATAGGTTGTCAAGTCTTGACCAGAAAACCTAATCACAAATGGTAGTATTGCAGCGATTACTGGCGTCCATAAATTAATCAAATCATCTAAAGAATTATTTCTAGAAAGAGATGTATTATATTTATACTTTACAAATTTCTTGTTAAGTGGTTTATCCGTTAACTCTTCAAGAATCTCGCCAACAATTGCAATCAAAAAGAATCGAGACTTAAGATTCTGTAAAAACAATAAGTTATCCTCATCAGATTTTATCTTATTTTCTTTATTTTTAATCTGTGCTTTAACTCGCTCTATTGCCTTAGATATAGTATAAGCACATAAAATATGTTGGGCTTTTGATTCATGAAATGCATTGTCATAGGCAGTTTTAGTATCAAAAACATAGTTTTTACCTCTATTTGCGCTCGCATAATCACCATGCAAAGCAACTAGCGGTTGTGCGACAGATTCTATGCCAAATAAAGAGCCAGTATTTTCAAAACCTCTTTTTAAGGAGTAGCTATATCCTAAAGTTGAAAATTCTTCCCCTACTTGTTTTTGTTCCGGGCTGTTTGAGTAATGATCCCACGTTGTAATATGGTTTTGAGTATTGTTAAACTGAACAATTTTTTTCACTTTATCGGCATCATTGCACTCAATAACTTTACATAAAACCTTCAAGCCATCAAGCTTTTGTATATCTTGCACAGAACCTATCGAGCCTGTTGTTTGAGCCCCATTAATAATTGATATGCCCTCTAAAACTCCCTCACCTCTAATTTTGTTAAATTTAGTTGTAAGAATCGACACGCCATTATTAAAAACAAAAAAATCTTTTGGTGTACTTTCTGCAGTGCTTCTTATAGATGAATTTATTTTTCTTCTTTTACTCAACCCCATAAAACCACGATAATTAGCTGAAAACAATTCAGCTCCATGCGTTTTAAAAAGTGAGTTCAGCCAACTACCATTAGCAAACCCCACATGAGATGTCCACCCATCGCCCATTATCGAATCGACAAGTACACCATCAAAAATTATGTTATCCTTAACTACTATTTGCTGCGATAGAGCTATATATAGTTTCTCAAGACTATTTACACCTAACTCTTTGTACGTTACTTCTATTTCTTTATCAGTAAATCGACCAGCTAAGTAGTCGCGACACGTTTCCAACTCAACTCGGACCTGTTCTGATTCTGCACAATTATGAATATACAAAAGCTCTACTGCTTCTATTTCATTATCATCAATAAGTCTTCTAATTTCGGAAATCTTAACTCTTAGCTTTTCATTAGGAGATTGACCAGAACCTGAAGTTATCCAAGCTAAGGCAGTATTAAGATCAGATGCTTTATTAGCAGGTGCAACAATTTTCAATGCCTCCTGATTACAATAATAACCCTGCGCAATAAAAAGCGTTGAATTTATTACAGTAATGAAATCTATTTTTTTATCATTTCCTCCATCAGTTAATCCATCAGAGGCTAACTTGTCAAAATCTGACTCATCCAAGTATAAACCTAATGACCATAATAAATGCGAGTTTCCTAAACCATACCTTTCTATAAATTCATTTTTTTTCAACAATTGTTTTATGTGTTCCATTCTAAAACTAGCCCCACCAAAAATGAAATAAATGAATACAACTACCTTTGATTGTTTTTTCGCACATTAAATTACGTAATAAAAATACAAAAAACAACCAATCACCCAAACTTTAATAATAACCAACAACAGCAGTACTAGAACATAAAATTCCTCCTCATATAATCACAATCGGCTTTTCACTCATTAAGAATCTTCGTTGAGATATAACCAGGTTATTGCCTCTGAAGTTTCTAGCCTCCACAGCTAAGCCCTTCACCCAAAAACATGCAGAAACTCAATCTTTTCTGTCTTATCGGAAATACAAAACGAGAGGAACTTCTCTTTAAAACCTGCTGGAGATGATTTCAGGTGCGTTACAGCCTCAGGATTAGACTCTAATTCATGCAACTGCGACAGAAAAACTTTCCCCATTAAGGCAGCGACATGCTCACCTAAGCTTTCTTTATTCTTTCTCAGGTAAGCATCCAATATTTTATTTGAGGCCGCTACTGCCTCCGTTTCAGAACGCTCCAGTTCAAAACGCGTATGGAGTAATTCATACTGGGCCTGACAGAGTGCTTCCGCCATTTCTCTCGCCTGCACTTTTGGCCCAGATTCTGCGGCCCAGGACATAGATGTAATGAACAACATCGTCAGTAAAACACCTGCTTTCATCAAAATATTGGCCTGTTTTTATCCATAACCGACAACAGCTAAAGAGAAGCGATAGTAAACAAATAAAACATATTTTCCCCCTACCATTTTTTGGGAGGCGCATTCCATTTATCCCCCCCTTTTCCCAGCCAATCCCTCCAGCAAGGTATAATTCCCGTATGAAGCAATCAGAAAGCACAAACCAAAAGCAGTAAGAGCAAAAGTAAGAGAGCAGTAAGAAAAGAAGCCAAAAGAAGCGCGATTAAGGCAGGCGGCAACCCGCCCTAACCGCTAATCACAACCAACTAACAGAGAGTTGACCATGACTGACCAGCATAATAAGCCAGAGAAGCACATCCCCACAACAACAAGGACTTATACTGTGGGCTACATTCGAGATTCGAAAAAATTCCAGCCTTCACCCGCCATAACGTTGAATGGGTTCTGGCTTGCAGACGCCGGTTTTGATACGGGCACGAGCGTGGAGGTGCGGGTTCTGCCGGGCTGCCTGATATTAACGGCCAAAGAGCCGCTGCCGCCGGTGGAAGAGCCGGAGATCATGCAGACGCTGCGCAAGGTGTGTAAGTTTTCCGCCCGCAGGCAGAAGCAGGTCAAAGCGTTTATCGAGGACGTGATCGCCCCTAAACCGCCGGTGCGTTAACGGCTAACCTTGGCCCCGGTGAATTTCCGGGGTTAATGAGCTAAGTTTTACCGCCAGGTTAATTTCACTTTAAATAACCCTGAAAATAAAAACCCTATTCCAGGTTCGGGCTTATCTGTTTCAAATATATTATTCCCTCTCGCCATAAGAATAAAAAATCTCACCACATTGCTGGCGCGCGCAAACGCTTAAACTACTCTAATGAGTATAAAAAACGATGATGGCCTGCTCTCCCCCAATGAACAGAAATATATTCCGCAAGGAAGCCATAGAGCACACCCGCAGCAAATGGCTGGGTAAAGCGTTACTGATCTCCGGGTATCCCGCCTGGGTGGTGGTATTACTCTCCGCCACGTTTTTAATTATTTTGATAAGCCTGATGGCCTTCTCCAGCTATACCCGCCGGATTAACGTCAGCGGGGAAGTCATCACCCAGCCGCACGCCATCAATATCTTCTCTCCGCAGCAGGGATTTATCACCCACACCTGGGTTAAAACCGGCGACAGCGTGGCCAAAGGCGACCATCTTTATCAGATAGATACCAGCCGCTCGACGCAGTCGGGCAACGTCAGCCAGAACTCTATCGCCGCCATCCAGAAACAGATCCAGCTTATCGAGGAAATAATCCTCAAGCTGCAGCAGAACAAGCAGAAAACCGAGCAAAACCTCAGGCAACAGCTGACTCAGTACCAGACCGCGCACGAGAAGTCCCTCGCCCTGGTGGCGAACGCCGCCAAAGGCATGGAAGAGATGCGCCAGAGCATGGACAACTACGACGGCTACCAGCGCAAGGGCATGATCACCAAAGACCAGCTCAACAACCAGCGCTACCTCTATTATCAGCAGCAAACCGCCTACCAAAGCCTGAACACCCAGAGCATCCAGGAAAGCCTGCAGATCACCAACCTGCAAAGCGAGCTCTCAACGCGGGCGACAGATTTTGACAACCAAATCTCCCAGTATCAGTTCCAGCTAAGCGGGCTCAACCGCCAGCTGGCGGAGGTGGACGGCGGCGGGACCGTGTTTATCGACGCCCCCAGCGACGGCAAAATCGACTCCCTGAGCGTCACCCAGGGGCAGATGGTCAACGCCGGCGACAGCCTCGCCCAGCTGGTGCCCAACGGGGGCGACGGCTACGCGTTGGTGCTGTGGCTCCCCAACAGCAGCCTGCCCTACGTCACGCCGGGGGACAGCATTAACATCCGCTACGAGGCTTTTCCCTTTGAGAAGTTTGGCCAGTTCCCCGGCAAAATACTGTCGATTTCCAGCGTGCCCGCCTCGGCGCAGGAAATGGCGATGTACAATAATGTGCCTCGCCAGCCGTCCGGCACCACCAGTCAGCCCTTTTACAAAGTGCTGGTCACGCTCGACCTGAACCGTCTCACCGCCAGAGACAACCCCCTTCGGCTCTCCAGCGGCATGAAGGCGGAATCCACGCTATTCCTGGAAAAACGCCCCGTCTACCAGTGGATGCTCGCCCCTTACTACGACCTTAAAAAAAGCCTAACCGGACCCGTGCATGAATGAATCCGCTTTTAAAGACATGATGCATCAGCTGAACTTTAGCCTGCGCCGCAGAGTGCCCCAGGTCCTGCAAACGGAAGCGGCAGAGTGCGGCCTGGCTTGCCTGGTGATGGTCTGTCGCTACCACGGCATGAACATCGACCTCTTCAACCTGCGCCAGCGGTTTGGCATCTCTTCCCACGGCGCAACGCTGGCGGTGCTGATCGACATCGCCACCCAGCTGCGCCTGAAAAGCCGCCCGCTTTCGCTGGATCTGAACGAGCTGCGCGAGCTGAAAACGCCCTGTATTCTCCACTGGGACATGAGCCACTTTGTGGTGCTGGTCGCCGTCAAACGCTCGGGCTTTGTGATCCACGATCCGGGCTTTGGCCGCCGCGTCGTGGGCCTGGCGGAAATGTCCCAGCATTTTACCGGCGTCGCGCTGGAGCTGTGGCCGGACAGCGAGTTTGCCCGCGTCACCCAGCGCAGCCGCCTCAGCTTCCGCACCCTGCTCGGCAACATCGGCGGCCTGAAAGGCTTTTTGACGAAAATCTTCTGCCTGTCTCTGGTGGTGGAGGCGATCAACCTGCTGATCCCCATCGGCACCCAGCTGGTGATGGACCACGTCATCATCGCGGAGGATCATGATTTACTGGCGCTGATCTGTATCGGGCTGCTGTTCTTTACCCTGTTTCGCACCTTCGTCAGCATGCTCCGGGCCTGGACGTCGCTGGTGATGAATTCCCTGATTGAAGTGCAGTGGAAAGCGGGCATGTTCGACCATCTGCTCAAACTGCCGCTGGCCTATTTCGAAAAGCGCAAACTCGGCGATATCCAGTCCCGCTTTGGCTCCCTGGACACCATTCGCACCACGCTGACCACCAACCTGGTCAACGGTATTATCGACACCCTGATGTCGGTCGGCGTGCTGATTATGATGGTGCTTTACGGCGGCTGGCTGGTGTGGGTCGTGCTGGGCTTTACCGCATTTTATATGGTGCTGCGCCTGGCCACCTACAACCAGTACCGCCAGGCCTCGGAAGAGAAGATCGTCAAAGGCGCGCGGGCCAATTCCCACTTTATGGAAACCCTCTACGGCATCGGCACGCTGAAAGCGCTGGGACTGTCCACTACGCGCTCGCAGTACTGGCTCAACCTCAATATAGATACCGCCAACGCCAACATCCGCATCACCAAGCTGGATATGCTCTTTGGGGGCATCAACACCTTTATCGGTGCCGTCGACCAGATAGTGATTTTGTGGCTGGGCGCGCTGATGGTGATCAATGGCCAGATGACGCTCGGGATGTTCGTCGCCTTCAACGCCTATCGCGGGCAGTTCTCTGAGCGGGCGGCCAACCTGATCGATATGATTCTGCAGCTGCGTATGCTCGGCCTGCACAGCGACCGTATCGCCGACGTGGTGTTTACCGAGACCGAAACCAGCCAGCCGCCGCGCAAGCTGCTGCCTAAAAATCAGCCCGCCAGCTTTGAAGCCCGCGACCTGGTCTTCCAGTACGACGCGCTCTCGCGGCCGATTTTTGCCGATCTGAACATCACCGTCGCCGCCGGGGAAAGCGTGGCCATCGTCGGCCCTTCCGGGATCGGGAAAACAACCTTAATGAAGGTGATGGCCGGGCTGCTCGACCCCACGCGCGGGCAAATCCTGATCGACGGCCTGGACATCAGCAAAGTCGGGCTGAATAACTACCGCGATAGCATCGCCTGTGTGCTGCAGGACGACAAACTTTTTGCCGGGTCGATAGCCGACAACATCGGCAGCTTCGACATCAGCAAAGACGCAGAGCGCATTGTCAGTTGCGCCCGGAACTGCAACATCCACGACGAAATTATGAGCCTGCCGATGGGCTATGAAACGCTGATTGGCGAACTGGGGGGCAACCTTTCCGGGGGGCAGAAACAGCGGCTGCTGATCGCCAGGGCGCTTTACCGGCAGCCCAATCTGCTGTTTCTTGACGAGGCCACCAGCCACCTGGATCTGGCCAATGAGGCGCATATCAATGCCGCTATCGCTTCGCTGAAAATAACCCGCATCTTTATTGCCCATCGCCCGTCGACAATCGCCAGCGCTAACCGGGTGATAGATTTAGGATAGTGGCCAGAGGCTTAAATAAGAGGGGAATATTCCTCTTATTTTTTTCCAGAGCAATAGTGACTAAACAGAAAAGGAAAATAAATAAACGCAAATAAAATATACAGCAGCACCCTTCCGGCGGCTGCCATATATTATGGGGAGTGTTTTAATCCTTTAAAATGCCGTTCCGTTATTCCCTTGGGAAAAGCATCGCATCCGTGATATTAACGCTTGGTGCTGCCGAACAGACCGGTGCCGCCAAGCAGGCCGCCCAGAATAGAACTCACGCCGCTAACCACGCTATTTACCACGCCACCCACGAGCTGGGTCACGCCATTGAGAACGCCGCCCACAACCGGCAGGCCGCTAACAATGCCGCCCACGGTGCCCAGCGGATCGCCCGCGCCGCCGATCACGCCATCCAGTAAACCCGCACCGCTAACTGACTTAACTTCCTGAGTGGATAATTCTTTCATGATTTTCACCATAATAAAATAAACGGAAAGAAAGGTTAAAAGCTCTCGCGGATAGTGAGGCGGTAAAACAATGCATTCCCTACCCTGATATAATTTCTAATACAGGCCAGGCAAAAGATCAAACCGCCATAAAACATTATTTTTTTATTTTTAATAGGCCTGATTTTAACAGGCTTATAAATGTCACATTACTATCACGGTGATTATTTGAATAAGCATTTGTACAAAATGGAATATAGCGAAAAGGCGGGTTAACTATGTTATATATTGTATATAGGCAGGTTTATTTCATCGACTATATATTCATTCTGATTCAACAGGCTGAACGCCATTTTAATATGACGTAAAGAGAAACAGGCATCCCCCAACCCGCTCTGATCAAAGAGCAGGCTGTAAGTTGATGTCTCTCAGGCCCCATAGCGGTTCCCGGAGTGAGCCAACTGCCGACGCCATACGCCCGGCGCGATACCGTACTGGCGCTTAAAGCTGCGGTTGAAAGACTGCTGGGAGTCAAAGCCCAGGGAGATCGCCACGTTCAGGATCGGCTCTGCGGTGCGGCTCAGGCGCTCGGCGGATTTCTTCAGCTTTTGCGCGCGGATGTACTCGCCCAGGTTGTAGCCTGTGTGCTGCTTGAAGATCCGCTGCAGGTGCCACTTCGAGTACCCTGCCCGCTCGGAAACGGTGTTGATGTCGAGGCGGCTGTCGAGATGGCTATCGATCCAGCCGAGTAAATCATGCATGAAGGCATCGGTGCTCATTGTCTCTCTCCCCTGCGGGTTTGTTAAAAGCATCTTTATCAGTTGCATTTAAATCTGACCTGCTTTGACAATAATTGCAAGTTTTATTGTTACATTAAATCCTCGTTACAAATGGGCCTTTTTCGAATGGCACAAATAGCACAGAAAGTGCAACAATTATTCTTGCACTTAGTTCTACGCCTTCCTACAATCGCCGCGATACTGTATTCGTAATTGATACACATTTTGTGCCGATGAGCGACACAAATGGCCTCAGGTCAGCCCGGACAAAGGAAGTGGCGCGGCACCCTCCGCTGCGTCTTGTCCGGCCGACTTCAACTATCGGAATAAGAATAATGAGCCTGCAAAAACATTGGGTTAGCCTTCATCTGCGCGTGTTGGGGCCGGTACTGCTTGCCGCGCTGCTCGCCGGATGCGACCGGGGAGTCGCACAAAACGCCGTGCCGCAGGCACCAGCCGTGAGCGTCGCCGACGTGGTGGTGAAACCCGTTAGCCAGTGGGATAGTTTTAACGGCCGCATCGAAGCGGTGGAAAGCGTTCAGCTCCGCCCCCGCGTCTCCGGCTATATCGACAAAGTGAACTACACCGACGGCCAGGAAGTGAAGAAAGGTGAAGTCCTGTTCACCATCGACGACAGAACCTACCGCGCCGCGCTGGAACAGGCGCAGGCGGCGTTGATGAGAGCCAAAACCCAGGCCAGCCTCGCCCGCAGCGAAGCCAGCCGCACCGACAAGCTGATCGGCACCAACGTCATTTCCCGCGAAGAGTGGGAACAGCGCCGCTCCGCCGCCACCCAGGCCGACGCCGATATTCGTGCGGCACAGGCGGCGGTTGATGCGGCGCAGCTAAACCTCGACTTCACCAAAGTCACCGCCCCAATCGACGGCCGCGCCAGCCGCGCGCTGATCACCAGCGGCAACCTGGTCACGGCGGGCGACAGCGCCAGCGTGCTCACCACCGTGGTGTCTCAGAAGACGGTTTACGCCTACTTCGACGTGGATGAATCCACCTATCTCCACTACCAGAACCTCGCCCGCAGCGGCCAGGGCGCGTCCAGCGACCATAAAGCCCTGCCGGTTGAAATTGGCCTGTCCGGCGAAGAAGGTTACCCGCATCAGGGCACCGTGGACTTCCTCGACAACCAGCTCACCGCCAGCACCGGCACCATCCGCATGCGCGCCCTGCTGGATAACGCCCAGCGTCAGTTCACGCCGGGGCTGTTCGCCCGCGTTCGTCTGCCGGGCAGTGCAGAGTTCCAGGCCCTGCTGATCAACGACAAAGCGGTGCTGACTGACCAGGACAGAAAATACGTCTACATCGTGGATAAAGACGGCAAGGCCCAGCGCCGCGACATCACGCCGGGCCGCCTGGCCGCCGGGCTGCGCATCGTGCAGCAGGGGCTGAACCCTGGCGATAAAGTCATCGTCGACGGGCTACAGAAAGTGTTTATGCCGGGCATGCCGGTGAACGCGAAACCTGTCGCCATGGCCGCTACCAGCGCTGCCGTTAACTGATCCCTTACCAGAGAATCCGACGCATGGACTTTTCCCGCTTTTTTATCGACAGGCCGATTTTTGCCGCGGTGCTGTCGATTCTGATTTTTATTACGGGGCTTATCGCGATCCCGCTGCTGCCGATCAGTGAATACCCGGACGTCGTGCCGCCAAGCGTGCAGGTTCGGGCGGAATACCCTGGCGCCAACCCGAAGGTGATCGCTGAAACCGTGGCGACGCCGCTGGAAGAAGCGATTAACGGCGTCGAAAACATGATGTACATGAAATCCGTTGCTGGCTCTGACGGCGTGCTGGTGACAACCGTCACCTTCCGTCCGGGTACCGATCCGGATCAGGCGCAGGTTCAGGTGCAGAACCGCGTTTCCCAGGCCGAAGCTCGCCTGCCGGAAGACGTTCGCCGCCTCGGCATCACCACCCAGAAACAGTCGCCGACGCTGACCCTGGTGGTGCATCTGTTCTCGCCGAACGGCAAGTACGACTCGCTGTACATGCGTAACTACGCCACGCTGAAAGTGAAGGACGAACTCGCGCGCCTGCCGGGCGTAGGGCAGATCCAGATTTTCGGCTCCGGCGAATACGCTATGCGCGTATGGTTGGATCCGAACAAAGTGGCGGCGCGTGGCCTGACGGCCTCTGACGTGGTCACGGCGATGCAGGAGCAGAACGTGCAGGTCTCTGCCGGTCAGCTCGGCGCAGAGCCGCTGCCAAAAGCGAGCGACTTCCTGATCTCCATTAACGCCCAGGGCCGCCTGCACAGCGAAGAAGAGTTCGGCAACATCATCCTGAAAACCGCCCCGGACGGGTCGCTGGTTCGCCTGCGTGACGTGGCACGTATCGAGCTGGGTTCAGGCAGCTACGCCCTGCGCTCCCAGTTGAACAACAAAGATGCGGTCGGGATCGGTATCTTCCAGGCGCCGGGCGCCAACGCCATCGACCTGTCTAACGCCGTGCGCGCCAAGATGGCCGAACTTTCCACACGCTTCCCGGAAGACATGAAGTGGGCGGCGCCTTATGACCCGACCGTGTTCGTGCGCGACTCCATTCGGGCGGTGGTGCAAACCCTGCTGGAAGCCGTGGTGCTGGTAGTGCTGGTTGTGATCCTGTTCCTGCAAACCTGGCGCGCGTCGATTATCCCGCTGATTGCCGTCCCGGTTTCAGTCGTGGGGACGTTCAGTATTCTTTATCTGCTTGGCTTCTCGTTGAACACGTTGAGTCTGTTCGGGCTGGTGCTCGCCATCGGCATCGTGGTGGATGACGCCATCGTGGTGGTGGAGAACGTCGAGCGTAACATCGAAGAAGGGCTTGCCCCGCTGCAGGCGGCGCATCAGGCCATGCGCGAGGTTTCCGGGCCGATTATCGCTATCGCCCTGGTGCTGTGCGCGGTGTTCGTGCCGATGGCGTTCCTCTCCGGCGTAACCGGGCAGTTCTACAAGCAGTTCGCGGTGACCATCGCCATTTCGACGGTGATCTCGGCGATTAACTCCCTGACGCTCTCCCCGGCGCTGGCGGCCCTGCTGCTGAAGCCGCACGGCGCGCCGAAGGACATGCCTACCCGGCTGATCGACCGCCTGTTCGGCTGGCTGTTCCGCCCGTTCAACCGCTTCTTCCACCGCAGTTCGGACGGCTACCAGGGCCTGGTGAGTAAAACTCTTGGCCGCCGTGGCGCGGTGTTTGCGGTGTACGTGCTGCTGCTGTGTGCTGCCGGAGTGATGTTCAAAACCGTGCCGGGCGGGTTTATTCCGACCCAGGATAAGCTCTACCTGATCGGCGGCGTGAAGATGCCGGAAGGCTCTTCGCTGGAGCGCACCGACGCGGTGATCCGCAAGATGAGCGAAATCGGGATGAACACCGAAGGCGTGGATTACGCGGTGGCATTCCCTGGCCTCAACGCGCTGCAGTTCACCAACACGCCGAATACCGGCACGGTGTTCTTCGGCCTGAAGCCGTTCGGTGAGCGCAAACATACCGCGGCGGAAATTAACGCCGAGATCAACGCCAAAATCTCGCAAATTCAGGAAGGCTTCGGCTTCTCAATTCTGCCGCCGCCAATTCTGGGCCTGGGCCAGGGTTCCGGCTACTCGCTGTATATCCAGGATCGGGCGGGCTTAGGCTACGGGGCGCTGCAAACCGCGGTGAACACCATGTCCGGCGCGATCATGCAAACGCCGGGGATGCACTTCCCGATCTCCACCTACCAGGCGAACGTGCCACAATTGGATGTGCAGGTAGACCGTGACAAAGCCAAAGCCCAGGGCGTGTCGCTGACCGACCTGTTCGGCACGCTGCAGACTTATTTGGGCTCGTCCTACGTGAACGACTTCAATGAGTTTGGTCGTACCTGGCGCGTGATGGCCCAGGCCGACGGGCAGTTCCGCGACAGCGTGGAAGACATCGGCAACCTGCGCACCCGCAACAGCCAGGGTGAAATGGTGCCGATCGGCAGCATGGTGAAAATCACCACCACCTACGGGCCGGACCCGGTGATCCGCTACAACGGCTACCCGGCGGCGGATCTCATCGGGGATGCCGATCCACGCGTGCTCTCTTCCGCTCAGGCTATGACTAAACTGGCCGCAATGTCCGGCCAGGTGCTGCCGAACGGGATGAACATCGAATGGACGGATCTGAGCTACCAGCAGGCAACCCAGGGCAACACGGCGATGATCGTCTTCCCGGTGGCGGTGCTGCTGGCGTTCCTGGTGCTCGCCGCGCTGTACGAAAGCTGGACGCTGCCGCTGGCAGTGATCCTGATCGTGCCGATGACCATGCTGTCCGCGCTGTTTGGCGTCTGGCTGACCGGGGGCGATAACAACGTGTTCGTCCAGGTCGGGCTGGTGGTGCTGATGGGCCTGGCCTGTAAGAACGCCATCCTGATCGTCGAGTTCGCTCGCGAGCTGGAGATGCAGGGCAAAGGCATTATGGAGTCCGCGCTGGAAGCCTGCCGCCTGCGACTGCGCCCTATCGTGATGACCTCGATTGCCTTTATCGCCGGGACTATCCCGCTGATTCTGGGCCATGGCGCGGGGGCGGAAGTGCGCGGCGTGACCGGGGTGACGGTGTTCTCGGGCATGTTAGGGGTGACGCTGTTTGGTTTGTTCCTGACGCCGGTGTTCTACGTCACGCTGCGTAAGCTCGTTACGCGCGGCAAAACCCAGGCAAAAACTGTCGAGGCGTGAATGCCCTAAATCAGGCGGTGAAAAAACTGCCTGATGAGCCCAATAAAAAACCGCCTTTCAAAGAGGCGGTTTTTTTTATTTCTGCGGGAAGTGGCTGCGGCGGTTAATGGCCTTTTTTGTACAGCGCCTCTAGCTCAGGCACCGGCTGGCAGCCGCTGGTATCGCTCTTTTTCACTTTCTCCAGCGCGCTGGCCACGGTATGGCGAGCCAGCACCGCCAGCGACGCCTCTTCGGCTTCTTCCGCAATCGTTTTAAAGTACCAGCAGGCGTTGGCGCTCACCACGCAGCGGGCAGGCACGTCCGGGCGGGAAGCCCAAATCTTTTTGTCTTCAATCACCGACAGGTAAATATCTCGCAGGGTTATCTCTTCGGCCGGGCGGCCAAGATGAATGGAACCGTTGCGCCCCAGCGTCGAGACAATAATGCCGTCGCGCGTGAGGGGAACCATCAGTTTACGGATAAAGCTCGGGTTGGCTTCCAGGCCGTAGGCGAGGATTGCGCTGGTCGAACGTTCACCCATTTGCTCCGCCATCGCTACGCTGAGAACCATCTGCAAAGCTGTCGGGAAGCGGTAATCTAACATTTCATTTTCCTGGGTCGCGGTGAATCTTGTTCTTTTTGGCACCGCTTAGGTGAATAAGCAATCAGCACAATATAACAAATGTCAGGTTTTTTTTGAAGCAATCTGAGCTTTCCCTGGGACCCAGCTCAAAATAATCGAAAGCTCATTTTCAATAAGTTACGGGAGTAAACTATTCAATAAATGAATTCTGGCAGGCCGGTAAATTAATACAAGTCTTTGCCATGCTGAATAATAAGTCATGCCGCTGAGGTTTAATAAAATGCCCCGGCCTGATTCGACCGGGGACCCGGGTTAGCGGCACTCCGCTTTCCAGTTTAACGCCTGCAATGCCGCCATATCTTTGTCGTTATCCGCCTTAATACGCTTCACCATGTCGTTTTCGGTTACTTTCGCGTCGGCGGGATACTGGCGGGCAAACTGCAGGTTGACGATGCCGCCGCAGGCCTCACGGGCGAGCCACACGTCAGACTCGTAGCCGCTTTGCTTTGCGTCCCCCGGCTTCGGCAGATAGATAATCCGAACCTCGGCCACGTCGCCATTTTTCGCTATATCGAAATGTGGCTTCGGCACCGTGCGGTTTAACTCCACCGCCGTCGCCTGCATCCAGCGGTCAAGCGGGGCATTGAGTTTGATCTGATTAACCGTAATCAGCTGCGTCCACTGCCAGTTTTCGGCCTTTTCACCGTCGGTGGTGTATTCCCACACCGCCTGCTGCGGCGTTGAGCGAGTGAAGGATTGCCCGTACGTTTTGCCGGCAAAAGCGATGGTTTGCGGAGCCGCCAGGTCTTTAATTTTCGATGTTTTTGCCGACTGCGGGCCCGCACAGGCGGCCAGCAGAAAAACAGATGCCAGGGTAGCGATATGATAAGTTTTCAAAAACGAGATTCCTTTTAGTCTTTATTAAAATATTCCAGAGGCAGGTGCCCGGAAAATACTCGATCATTCTCCGATCTCAGACCATAGAAGGAAGTGCACTAGATTTCAATTCAGTAAGTCTGAAACTGGCGGGGGATCAAATAGATCGTTTATTCATCTTCAAATAATTTTTCAATCGACCGGGTTGGATAAAAAAGCGAATTAGCGTTTTTCCCCACCAGCGCAATAAAGCCTAATTTTTGATAAAAGTGCTTCGCATTGTCGTTAATGGCATCGACAAAAATCCCATGAACGCCCACCGCCTGTGACGCTAAATAAACCACTCTCATCGCGTGAGCCACAAGCGTTGAACCCCATTCCTGGCCCTGCAGATCTTTATGAATAGCCAGTCGCCCCAGCGTCACGCTGGGCACATTGGCATAAGGAATTTTTCGTTTCTGGCTATTCGACGGCAGCGCCTCTTTTTCAAAACAGCTGCCGGATAAGGTGTAGTAGCCCAGGACTTTGGGGTTGGCGTCTTTGGTCACGAGAAGATAGCCACGTAAAAAGCGGCCATTGTGCTGGCGAATAAAGTGTTCGGCGAGAAAAGCATTCAGAGACGTTTCTCCGCAGTCAAAGCCGTAAAAATCATAGGCGGTGTCTGCTGAAAACAATTCAATAGTCAGGTCGGCCACGGCTTACTCCATGTCTTTCAGACGCCTTGCTGCACGTTTTAGCCTGTCATCCGGTTCAGGAGGGTTACTAATGGCATCCATCACTCGGTTCCACGATGCTTCATTTAGCACCAGGCGGCGATGCTGTTCGATCACTTCTGCAGCGCGAGCAGACGCACAGGCAATCATAAACTGGGTGATCGTCTGATTGGACATGGCTGCCGCCTCTTCGATCATGCTTTTGTCGTCGTCACTCAATCTGAGGTCGATGCGCTGTTTTTTTAAAGCTGACATCCTGTATTTACTCCCCGACCTGCCGCAGGTGTCAGCAGGAGGATGAAATCAATGAACACCTTAAGGTGTACGGAAAAAAACCGTACATAAACAATACGCCTGTCGGGATAAATTTTCAACAGCGTCTGAGGCTTAAGGTGTCATAAATTCTGGCCAGATCCCTGGCCCGAAAAAACCCGCCATCACCGCCCCACCTTCCCGCAACGGGCCTATACTTATCGGCGACACTTTTCCGCACGTTCTGTTCTGCATGCACCGATTTATGCGAGATAACGCTATGGAATTAAAGGATTATTACGCCATCATGGGCGTGAAACCGACGGACGAACTCAAAACCATCAAAACCGCCTACCGGCGCCTGGCGCGCAAATATCACCCCGACGTCAGCAAAGAGCCAGACGCAGAAGCACGCTTTAAAGAAGTGGCGGAAGCCTGGGAAGTACTGAGCGACGAGCAGCGCCGCGCCGAGTACGACCAGATGTGGCAGCACCGCAACGACCCGCAGTTTAATCAGCAGTTCCACCAGGGCGGCGAGCAAAGCTACAACGCCCAGGACTTCGAAGATATCTTCTCGTCTATGTTTGGCCAGCAGGCCAGGCATTCTCGCCAGCCGCACGCCGCGCGCGGCCACGATTTAGAAATCGAAGTTGCCGTATTCCTTGAAGAAACCCTGGCCGAACACAGCCGCACCATCAGCTACAAGCTGCCGGTCTATAACGTGTTTGGTATCGTCGAGCAGGAAATCCCGAAAACGCTGAATGTAAAAATCCCGGCAGGCGTCGGAGACGGCCAGCGCATCCGGCTCAAAGGCCAGGGCACACCGGGTGAAAACGGTGGGCCAAACGGTGACCTGTGGCTGGTGATTCATATCGCGCCACATCCGCTGTTCGACATCGTCGGCCACAACCTTGAAGTCGTGGTACCGCTTGCCCCGTGGGAAGCCGCGCTAGGGGCAAAAGTCGAGGTTCCTACGCTCAAAGACAGCATTCTGATGACCATTCCTGCCGGCAGCCAGGCCGGGCAGAAGCTACGTATCAAGGGCAAAGGGCTGGTCAGCAAA
The DNA here is from genome assembly GCF_059801165.1 of Cedecea sp. Ae19-4. Lineage (NCBI taxonomy): Bacteria > Pseudomonadati > Pseudomonadota > Gammaproteobacteria > Enterobacterales > Enterobacteriaceae > Cedecea > Cedecea sp. Ae19-4. The sequence goes on from NZ_JBCHWG010000003.1 coordinate 200,296, forward strand.
CAGCACACCGGCGACCTGTTCGCGGTGATCAAAATCGTGATGCCGCCTAAGCCGGATGAAAACGCTGCGGCGCTTTGGCAACAGTTGGCAGACGCCCAGTCGGCGTTCAATCCGCGCAAAGATTGGGGGAAAAAATAATGGCTAACGTCACCGTCACTTTTACCATCACCGAGTTCTGCCTGCACACCGGCATTCAGGAGGAGGAACTCAATGAGATCGTCGGTCTTGGCGTCGTCGAGCCTTACGATTTTGAAGTCAGGCCGTGGCAGTTTGACGACCACGCGATCAACATAGCGCAGCGGGCATTGCGGCTACGACGAGAATTAGAACTCGACTGGCCGGGCATCGCCGTGGCGCTCACCCTGCTGGAGGAGAACGAACGCCTACGCCAGGAGAATCGCCTGCTCCGGCAGCGTATAGGGCGTTTTATTCGCCACCCATAAGCCTATCTTCTGGTGGATTATTCAGCAGAATATATCCACCAGCCGTGAACACCCTGAATCATTTAGGAATATTACCTAAGGCAACATCCGCTTCGCTGTGCCAGGCTTATTCACGGTCATAAGGACTGATAACGTTTGTTGAGGATATTATGAAAAAAACGATCATCGCTTTATCTGCAATTCTGCTGGCTGCCCCTGTTTTTGCCGCGACCACCACACATGCAACCGATGAGACCGTCGCTGCAGCACACGAAGGCGCGAACACCGCCAAAGAGAAACTGCACGAGGCAGAGAACAAAGGCGAAGAGCTGAAGCTTAAGTCGAAACACGCCGCCGAAGGGAAGAGCGACAGCACGGGCAGCAAGATAAGTGAAGGCTCCCAGAAGGCGTGGCATAAAACCAAAGAAGGCACCGAGAAAGGTTGGGACGCAACCAAAGAAGGTGCTGAAAAAGGCTGGAATAAAACCAAAGAAGGCGCTGCTGACCTGAAGAAAAAGGTCACTGAATAATTAGCTTTCTTTAAACAATAAGCCGCGAAAGCGGCTTTTTTATTGCCTCAATCTGTCCGTTTTTCAGCAAAATATCGTCCCGGCGTTTTCCCCAGCGCTTTTTTAAACACGCCAGAAAAAGCCCCAGGGCTGCTGTAGCCTAAATCCAGCGCAATGCGCGTGATCGCCTCCCCTTCACCTAACCGACCTATCGCCGCCAGCAGGCAGGCCTGTTGCCGCCATGCTACAAAGCTGATGCCGGTCTGCTGCCTGAACTGGCGGGTAAAGGTTCGGCGGCTCATGCCCACGCGCGCTGCCATATCATCAACTGACGTTTCCAGCGAAGGCGCCAGTAAGAACGCCCGACAGGCCGCCTGCAGACGAGGTTCGTCGGGCAGCGGGGCATTGAGAGAAAGCGCGGGCATCGAGGCAATTTCATAGAGCAGAAAATCAAGCAGGCTCCGGTCTCGCCCTTCAGGTTGGGAAGCCTCAGCCAGGGCCACAGCCTGCGCCAGCAGCTCACGTAGCAGTATTGACACGCCAAAAACCTGGCTCGTCTGCGGCAGACTAAGCCTGTGCGCTGCGGCATCACTGATATAGCCGTTAAGCATGGTGACCGGCCCGCGCATTTGCATGGCGTGAACCAGGCCGCCCGGCACCCAAATGGCGCACTGCGGCGGCACTGCCCAGTTTCCATCTGGCGTCTCCACGGAGATGACGCCGCTTGCGGCGTAGGCAAACTGCCCGCGATCGTGGCTGTGCACCGGGAAGCATTCCCCATCGGCGAAGTGCTTTTCCGTGACGATGATTGCCTGAGGCGAATCCTGATAAACTGCTGTGATGTTATTTTGCATGGCCCAATTTTAACAAAAATTGACCCGTTAATAAAAGCAGGCCAATTCGGGAAGCGCTACAGTCCCGGCGACACTTTTCACCGGACACAGACATGCAGCGCAAACACCTTTTTCTCGCCCTGGCCGTCACCGCCGCCTGGGGGATTAACTTTCCTCTTACCCGGCTCGGGCTGGCCCAGATCGATCCCCTTCTATTAACCGCCCTGCGGTTTACGTTTGCCGCCCTGCCGTGGGTTTTCTTTATCCAACGCCCGGCAGTAGCCTTACATTGGGTAGCGGCCTATGGCCTGATTTTTGGCGTGGCGATGTGGGCGCTGATCAATCTGGGTATCGCGTTTGGCGTGCCGCCCGGCAGCGCCGCCTTGCTTATCCAGCTCAGCGCCTTTTTTACCCTGGGCTGGGGTGTTCTGCTGTTTGGCGAACGCCTTACGCGCCCGCAGCGCTGCGGTATTGTTCTGGCGGCGGCGGGGCTGCTTGGCGTGGTGCTGGATAGCGCCGGCAGCGCAACGCTAACCGGGTTGATACTGATTGTGATCAGCGCGCTGGCCTGGAGCGCCGGGAACATCATCATCAAACTTTCCGGCGTGAAAGAGATCTTTGCTTTTGTGGTGTGGGCCAGCCTGTTTCCTCCTGTGCCGCTGGTGCTGCTGACCTGGGCCTGGCACGGTTCCGCGCCCTTCACTTCGCTGGCGCAGAATATCGATAAACAGGCCGTGTTTTCGCTGCTGTTCCAGGTTTATGCCGCCACGCACTTCTGCTACTGGGGCTGGAATACCCTGCTTCACACATACCCGGCTTCCCGCGTGGCACCGCTTTCTCTGCTGATCCCGGTCTTCGCCATGCTCAGCTCGGCGCTGATTCTTGGCCAGGTTGCCGATCTCCCCAGCGCGCTTTCGCTGGCGGCGATCCTGCTGGCCCTGGCCATCGGCATGAAAAAAGAGCGCCCGCTCAGCCGCTAGTTATGCAGCGTCACGCTGTCGTCCACGCTCTGGCGCCACATGCGAACCTGAGCAGAAGGCGCGTCCGGATCGGCATAGCCGAAGGAGATCCCGAACAGCAGGCGATACTCGTCCGGCACGCCAAGAATTTTACGCGTCGCATCGGCATGGAAGCCGAGCAGCGTTTGCGGAATACCGGCAAAACCGCGCGCCGCCAAAGACAGCAGGAAGCTCTGCCCGTACATGCCGATGTCGGACGCCACGCGCACGTTGTCGCCAAACGACGGCATAAACAGGAACGCTACATGTGGGGCACCGAAGAAGTTGAAGTTACGCAGATACGCTTCGCGGCGCTTCTCTTTATCGTCACGGGCGATGCCAAGCGCATCGTAATAAACCTTCGCCTGGCGCTGGCTGCGCTCGTAATAATCTCCGTGAAAATCGTCATAGCTGAAGCTGAAATCTGGCGTGACGTTACCCGCCGTATCGTTCTCAATCATCATCTTTTGCAGCGCATCTTTGGTTGCGCCGGAGGCAATATGGACGTTCCACGGCTGCGTGTTGCAGTTGGACGGCGAATGCTGGGCATCCTGCAAAACATCCCGAATTTGTGCCTCAGTCAGCGGCGTAGGCAGAAACGCTCTGGATGAAAAACGCTGACGTACGGCTTCGTCAAAAGCCAAAACTGTATTGCTCATACCATCCTCTCTGTGCTTGCCCGGCGAAACCGGACATCGTTACTTGCCGGGGAGGATAACGCTGCCGGACGTAGCGAAAAACCGTATAATCCATTAAAGACTTTTGCGGAAATTGCACAAATGAAAGATCTGAGCCAGATAAATGCGCGCTCAATGCGCCTCTTCCTTGCCGTTATCAGCGAAGGCAGCTTTTCAGAAGTGGCCCGCCAGGAGAACCTTTCCCCCTCTTCCGTTTCCCGCACCGTAATTCAGCTTGAGCAATCGCTGGAGACACAGCTGCTTTACCGTAACACGCGAGCCGTGGTCGCCACCGAGGCGGGGAATATTTACGCCGCAGCGTTCAGGGAAATGCTGAGCCAGCTTGAGCAGGCGCAAAACCAAATTAGCGAGCGCCGCCAGCAGCCCGGCGGCGTGCTTCGCTTCAACGCGCCGGTGTCTTTCGGCCTGCGTCACATCGCCCCGTGGATTGCTGAATTCAGCGAACGTTATCCGGCGCTGCGGCTGGAGCTAAACCTGACCGATAACTACATCGACCCGCTGGCGGACGGCACCGATCTGCTGCTGCGTATCTCGCCGATGCAGGACAGCTCACTGCACGGGCGTTTTATTACCCGCCAGCGCGCTTATCTGGTCGCCAGCCCGGCCTATCTCGCACGCTACGGCACACCGCAAAAGCCCGAAGAGTTACACAGTCATAAACTGCTGGCCTACCGCGGCCTGATGGGGCTACAGCGCTGGTATTTCACGCAGGGCGAAGAAAAAGTACAGCTCACGCCGGAGCCTAAAATCATCTCCGGCAACGCTGAAATGCTGGTGAAAGCGGCAGAAGATGGCGCGGGGATCGTGCTGTTCCCGGACTGGCAAATCAGCGATGCGCTGCGGGCCAGGCGGCTTATCCCGATGATGACGGATTACACCGCGTCCTACAGCGCCACCGACCATTCACTCTATATGCTCTACCCCGGCGGGCGTTTTCCGTCGCTCAACACCCGCACCGCAATAGACTTTTTTATGGCGAAGTTTGGCTCTCCGCCCTACTGGCAGGACGCTTAACTCGTTTATCGCCAATCCATTGCATAAACTCGCCGACGTGATTAGCCCACAGATCCGGGCGCGTCATGGTGAAATGCCCCGGCGATGTTGGCGTGCCTGCCTGCACCACGTAGCGGCCCTGTTTTAGCTTCGGCACTTCGGTTTCCAGCACGCGCAGGCTGTCCGGGTTGAACTCGTCATCCGAAAAGTTCAGCGCATACAGTTTGGTGGTGATTTTGTTCAGGTCAGGCTGTGGGTTATAGCTGAAGGAGGATTTGAGCGAATAAATCACATCGTTGGTGTCGATATGGTTGGCGGTGAAACGGTTGTTCGCCAGGAACTTGTCCGCCGCGGCCTTGTCCGGGATCGTTCTTTGCAGATCCGGCGCGCTGTCGATCATCATTCGCAGGATGTTGTAGCCCTGAAGCCAGCTCTCGGGAGCCTGGGTATAATTGCCGTTGTGCCAGGCCGGATCGGCTCGTACCGAGTCCACGATCATTCTGCGCCACAGCAGATTACGCCCGGAAACTTTGATCGGCAGCGACACCACCGGCATGACGCCGTCCATCATGCTCGGATACGCCACCGCCCACTGCCAGGCATTCATGCCCCCCATCGACATCCCTATCACGGCATGCAGATGTTTAATGCCCAACGTTTCGGTCACCAGCTTGTGCTGCAAATCAACCATATCGCCGTAATCGTAGTTGGGGAATTTTGCCTTTAAGCCGTCACTCGGCTTGCTCGACTGGCCGTGACCAATGCTGTCGGCAAAAATCAGGTAGTAGCGGCTCGAGTCCAGCGGGCGGCCTGGCCCGTAGAGGGATTTAGTCCAGACAGGGCTCAGCAGCGCCCGGCTGTCCGCCCCCGTCCAGTGCAGCACGAGAATCGCATTATCAATCTCTCCCTGTGCATTTCGGTGTGCCTTCCCGAGCGTGGCGTAGTGTAACTTCACCTGAGCCAGCGTTTCACCATCCCGAAACTTGTAGTCATTGAATACGGCATTGGCCTGATGTGCCGCCGGGTTGAGCTGAGTATCCCAGGGCGCCGCGGGGGCTGCTGCGGGGGCGGCAAATACGGGGCTGGAGAGCCCGGTACCGGCCAGCAAAAGGCTTAACAACAGACTGATTTTCGTAAGGATTCGCGTAAATTTCATCAAGATTCACCTGGGTAAATGAGCGACGGTTCTCTGGCATCGGGCTGTTTAAAACTTGCCCTTTCACCATTAACTCTTATAATAAGAGTAACAATAAAAAGATCAACTGCAGCGTAACCATTGGCCGGAGGCAGAGATCCGGCTATAGACTGTTACCGGGTCCACGTTGATGAAAAATAAGGAACGCTATGCGCTCGAAAGGTTTTGAAGGTATGACCTGCTCCATCGCCTGCGTGATGGGAGCCTTAGGCGACCGCTGGGGAATGCTGATTATGCGGGACCTCTTTTTAGGCCTCCGCCGCTACGACGATTTTCGCCGCTCCAGCGGCATCACCAATGCCACACTGTCCGACAGGTTAAAAGCGCTTGAAGAGCAAGGGTTAATTACCCGGCAGCGCTACCAGACAAGACCGGAACGCTACGAATATTTGCTCACCGAAAAAGGGCGGGATATCGGGCTGGTGCTGCTGAGCATGATGCAGATAGGCAGTAAGTGGAATATCCCGGGCCTTGTGGGGCCGTCGCTTTTCATGGTGGACGGCAGCAGCGGCCATAAAGTGAAAGTTGCCCTCGTGGATACCGAAACCGGGCAGCAAGTTTCGCCGCAGGACGTCATGGTGGAGTTGGGGCCAGGTGCCGACGACCTCACCCGCTGGCGTTCGGCGGGTCGAATCAGAAACCCCGAACCCAGCGAAAGCTAAGTCGGGTAAGATCAACGTAAACTCAGCGAGAAAAGTAATGAAAATACTGGTGGTTGGGGCAGGTGCAATCGGGGGTTATTACGGCGCAAGGCTGATTCAGGCCGGCGCTGACGTAACTTTTCTCGTTCGGCCAAAACGGGCTGAGCTGCTGGCAAAGCAAGGGCTGCGGCTGGAAAGCAGTTTGGGCGATTTTAACGCCCCGATTAACGCAGTCACCCGGGAGAGCCTCCGGTCGGACTACGATCTGATTTTGCTCAGTTGCAAAACGTACGATCTGCAGGCGGCTATCGAGGACATTACGCCCGCAGTTGGCCCTTCTACCGCCATTTTGCCTTTCCTCAATGGCCTCTCGGTTTACGACGAGCTTGACGCTCGTTTTGGCCGCGACCGGGTGCTCGGCGGCGTGGCTTATATTGCCACCACGCTTAACGCCAACGGCGACATCAAACAGATGGGTGCGGCGGATCAAGTTGTTGTCGGCGCGAGATCGCCCGCAACGCTTGATGTAGCAAAAGCGGTTTACGCGCTTTTAGCCTCTTCCGCAGGCGCACGCGTCCTGTCAGATAACATCATGCAGGCGCTCTGGAACAAATGGGTGATGCTGGCTTCCGGCGCGTTAATGAACTGCCTGATGCGTGGCACGGTGGGAGATATCATGGCGACACGGGACGGAGAGGCGCTGATGAAACAGGCGATTTCGGAGAGCCTGAGCGTCGCCGCAGCGGAAGGCTATGCGCTACCGCAGGCGGAAATCACCAGCATTGAAGAACGCCTGCTGGATCCACAATCCGCCTGGGCCGCCTCGATGAGGCGCGACATTGCCAGCAACGCGCCACGCCTGGAAGGTGATGCGATTGTCGGCGATATGATTACCCGCGCCACTCGACACGGCCTGAACGTCCCCCTTTATCGGGCTGCGTACTGCCATCTCCAGGTTTACGCCCACCAGCACACGCCAGGCGCGGCGGCCCAGCAGCCGTTCAAATAACGAGGTCATATGGAGCTTCTCGCCAACGAGTGGACACAGTTCGTCGCGGCGCCGTCGCAGGGGCTCCAGGGCCTGCACGCCCATTTTAATAAGCACCGCTACGAGCGCCACTCCCACGATTACTTTGTGATCGGCACTATGGACGTCGGGGCCTCTAAAGTGGGGCTGGGCCGCGGCTCGATTATCGCGCCTGCCGGCAGTGCGATGATCGTGAATCCGGGGGATGCCCACGACGGCAGCGTTTATTCCGAGCAGGGCTACACCTACAGCATGCTCTACGTCCAGCCCTGGGTTGTGGACGGCATTGCCCACGAGCTGGAACTGGATCCCGACCACGGACTGTGCTTCACCAGCCCGATCCTGAGCGATCCTGATATCGTCGCCAGGCTGCAAACGCTACACCGCACGCTGTTTCAATCGCAGGATAACTTAGCGCTGGAAGTGCTGCTGATTGACGCGTTGAAGCCGCTGCTAAGCCGCTATTCCACCCGCCGGTTTACGCCGCAGGAAGAACGCCGCGAGCCGCGAATTGCCAAAGTCCGCGACCTGATTCATGCCAGCTTTGCCTCCCCGCTGACCACGGAAGATATGGCGCAGGCATCCGGCCTGAGCCGGGTTCGGCTGAACCAACTGTTTCGCGCCGCTTATGGCCTGTCGCTGCACGCCTACCTCAACAGAGTCCGCATGGACTCCGCCAGGCAAATGCTCCGCGCGGGCCAGCCTGCTTCGGACGTCGCCACCGCCGTTGGCCTGTTCGATCAAAGCCATTTGATTCGCCGCTTCAAAGGCTGCTTCGGCATCACGCCCGCACAATTTGTTAGCGCACACTTTTCAAATATCCAATACCGCCGCCGCTGACCTTTTCATACTCCTGCGTTTTAAGGTTCTTACTTTCTTCGGAGCAGAGTATGTCTCATTCTACGGATTCACCGTCCGTCAGCCAGGCCAGCGCGCGAGTGTCCGCCTGGGTCATGATTGTGATTGGCGCGGGAAGCGTGCTGTCGTCGCTAGATCTGTTTGTCGTTAACCTCGCTTTCCCGGCTATTCGCGATAGCTTTGCCGGGGCCACTAACCAGGCGCTGTCCTGGGTGATCAGCGCGTATTCCATTGCCTTCGCTGCGTTTCTGGTGCCCGCAGGCCGAATAGCGGATATTTACGGCCGCAAGCGTATCTTCAAGGCAGGTCTGGCGGTGTTTTCCGTGGCGAGCATAGCCTGTGCTTTTGCCCCGGATGTTATCTCGCTGATTTGCGCTCGGGGCCTGAAAGGCATCGGCGCAGCGCTGATGATCCCCACTAGTCTGGGGCTGCTGCTGGCGGCGTACCCAAAAGAGCGCCATAAGCAAATGGTAGGGATTTGGGCCGCTACCGGCTCAGTTGCCGCCGCGCTTGGCCCAATGCTCGGCGGGGCGCTGGTGAATATCGACTGGCGATTGATCTTCCTGATCAACCTGCCGGTGGCAATCCCGGCGCTGTGGCTGAGCAAGCACCTGACGGAAACGGAGATCGTAAAGAGCCGTTTCCCGGATATTCTCGGCTCGCTAATGCTGGTTGCGGGGCTTGCGCTGCTGGTGGCCGGGATCTCCTGGGCCAGCGACTGGGGCTTCGCCAGTATCAGGCTTTGGACGGTGTTGGGCGGGGCGTTCGTCTTCCTGACGCTGTTCGTTCGTCGCTGCCTGACGCAGCCCGCCCCGGCGCTAAACCTGCGGGTATTCCGCGTGCCTGCGTTTACCCTGGCCACGCTTGGCATGGCCTTTTTCTACATGGGATTTGCCATCATGCTGCTGGGCGGTAGCCTGTATCTGACCCAGGTCTGGCACTGGCCGACCGTCGAGGCAGGCGCCGCTTTTGGCCTCGGCCCTGGCACCGCCGTTGTCGCGGCGTTGATCGCAGGCAGAACGGGGGTCTCCCCTAAAAAACTCACCATCGCCGCCGGTATTTTGTATGTGATAGCCGGCCTCTGGTGGTACAGCGCCCTTAGCGCCGAACCGGACTATCTGCTGGCCTATCTGCCTGCGCTGATGCTGACCGGAGCCGGAGCGGGTATCGGCCAGACGGGGTTTATCGCAGGCGGTACGGCGGCGCTCCCGGCGCAGCAATATGCCACCGGCACCGGGATCATTAACACCTCACGGCAAATTGGGGCCGCCATAGGCGTGGCGGTGTTTGTGGCCGTGTCCGGCAGCGCCGTTGCCAGCGAGCAGTACCACACCGCGTGGCTGCTGATGTCACTCTTCGGGCTTATCGCCTCGCTGTCAGCGCTGCTGCTAAGCGCGAAGCAGTAGCGCTTATTTTTCCAGTAAGCCCAGGCGAATAAAACTTTCGGCGGTGGCCACAATCGCTTCTTCCGGTGGACGTGGCACCCAGCCGAGCAGGTTCACCGCTTTCGCATTGGTCACGTTCATGTTGACGCCCAGCAGAGTCAGCGATCCTTTCATGCCCGGATTTTTGTGCGCCGCCAGGCGCACCATCCAGTCGGGCAGCGCGAGGGTGGAGACTTTGCTGGCGGCTTCGCCGAGGTGTTTACGCAGGATTTTCGCCACCTCAACCATCAGCAGGCTGTGGCCGGAGCTGGCAAGGAAACGCTCGCCGTTGGCGGCAGGGTGCGTCATCGCCAGCCAATGCAAATCGGCCACGTCGCGCACATCCACAAAACAAGAGTTGATGTTCGGGTTGCCTTTTTGCCCATCCAGCATGTTTTTCACCAGCCGCGTGGAATGGGAAAAATCAGGCCCCAATACCGGCCCCATCACCGCCACCGGGTTCACCGCCGACAGCTCCAGGCCACGCCCTTCTGTCGCCACAAAGTCCCAGGCGGCTTTTTCCGCCAGCGTTTTCGATTTTTGATAGGGCCACACTTTACCGGACACGTCGCTCCAGTCCGTTTCATCAAACGGGCGGCGATGGCTTGCCGGGTGCCCGACGCCAACGGCCCCAAAGGCTGAGGTGAGGACGACGCGCTTAACCCCGGCAAAGCTTGCGGCGCGGAGCACTCGCAGGTTGCCGTCCACCGCAGGTTTGATCCAGTCCTCGTCGGTGGCGTGGTTGCCGGAAGGCGTCGGCGATGCGCCATGCATCACATAACGGCACCCGGCCATCGCTTCAGCCCAGCCTTCATCCGCCATTAAATCAGCGATGAAAAAGGAGAGGCGCTCTCCGGGCTCGCAGCCGCCCTCTTTCAGGTTTTGGAGCACTTCTGCTTTGCGGTCAGCGGAACGTACGGTGGTGCGAACTTCATAGCCTTTTGCCAGCAGGGTAATGATGCAGTGCTGGGCAATAAATCCGGTTCCACCGGTAACTAATACAATATCTTGTGTCATGCTTTGGTCCTCTGTGGCCTGGCAAGCAGGCGGCATACGTTCACTTGCTGCGCAGAATAAAGCCGGTCAGCTGGATTTTGAATGCTTGATAGTCCGTTCTACTTGCGCGATAGTACGGAAATGCACACCGATCCTTTTTCTGAAATCCTCAAATTTGCCGACGCCGAGTCGCTGGTCACCGGCGGCTTTACCGCGGGCGGCGACTGGGCGCTTCACTTCCCACCTCCGGACAAAATTAAGTTCTTCGCCATCGTCAAAGGCAGTTGCTGGGTGATGCTCGAAGGCCATGCGGAACCGATTTATTTTTGCACCGGCGATGTCGGCCTGCTGAATGCCAGGCGGGCGTTTATTGTCGCCAGCTCACCAGAGATCAAACCGGTCGATGCGATGAGCGTTTTTAAGGCCGGAGAGCGGAACTACGCCGCTCTGGGAGAAGGGAAAGAGTTTGAGTATATGGGCGGCCACGTCCTGCTGGATCCCCATCGCGGGCAGATGCTTGCTCAGGTGTTGCCTCAGTGGATTCACATCCCGGCCGCATCCCCGCAGGCGGCGTCTTTCCGCTGGCTGCTCGATCAGCTGATTGCCGAAAGAGAAACGGCCCAGCCCGGCACCCAGCTCGCCTCCGCGCAGCTTTCGCAGTTGCTGTTTATTCAGATCCTTCGTGCCCATTTGCAAACCAGCAGTTCGCTTCCGGCAGGTTTGCTACGCGCATTGGGAGATGCCCGCCTAGCCCCGGCGCTGCAGCTTATCCACACCAACCCGGCTCGGAACTGGCGCCTGGAAGATCTCGCCCAAGCCTGTGCGATGTCGCGCACCACATTTGCGGAGTATTTCCGTAACGTATCGGGCATTACGCCTGTGGCTTATCTTACCCAGTGGCGTATGCGGCTGGCGGAGAAAGCACTGCGCGAGCAGGCAGACCAAATTGCCATGGTGGCCCAATCCCTCGGCTACACCTCCGAAAGCGCTTTTAGCAACGCCTTTAAGCGCGAAACCGGGCTGTCACCCAGAGCCTGGCGTAACGCCGCTCGCAACACGGTAAGTTGAGAATAAAAAAACGCCGCACAATAGCGAGAAGGGGAACAAATAGTCTTTTTATGAAAAAACGGCCGGGTTATTCCGGCCGCTTTGTTGGTTGATCAGAACCCGTATTTCACGCCGATCATCGCGGAGGTGTCGTGGTAGCCTTTGTCGCCGATTTGCTGGGCAACACCGCCCCACATATTGAGATCATGGGAAATCTGCCCCTGCACGCCAAGTTTGAGCTGGCCGATGTTGCGGACGCCCTCTTCATTGAGCAGCTTATCCCCCATTCTCACGCCAAAGTTTTTGGTGTTATGCAGCCAGTCTGCTTCTACATAAGGCTTGAATTCACGCCCTTTGCCGTCGTCTTCTGTGCGGTGGCCGCGCAGATATAACCGTACGCCAAGGCGAGACTGTAGGTTACCCTGGCCGCTGTCCTGCACGCGAGTGCCGTTAGCTTCCGTATGTTCAGCGCTGTGAACGCCCATCCAGGTCAGCTGCGCCTGAGGTTCAAGGTAGACGGCCTGACGCTCGCTTTCGCTAAGCAGCATGTTATAGCCGCTTTCAAGCGACGCGGTGAAGCCGCGGCTCTTGTAATCCTCGTTCGGCAAATCATCACCGCTGACGCTGTTGTTAAACCAGTTGTACATCACCCAGCCGTCAACATAGACGCCTTCGCGGGAAACGGCGTTCTGGTACCAGGTGCCGTAAGCCCCGACGCTGTAACCGTCCAGCTCGGACTCAGAGCGATAGCCGGTCAAATTTGAACGTGAGTTGCCCTGCACGTTGCCATAGCCTGCCATCAGCCCAGCGCCCCAGCGGTCGGTCTGATTGCTGGTGCCGTGCAAGAATTCATTCCCCAGCTGCGCAACGTAGCGGTTGGCGCTGGAGCTTACCTGGCCTTCCCCGGTGCGGAAGCGGTTCTGCCCGCCCTCCTGACGCAGCCAGAAAGTGCTGCGGCTCATGCCGCGTTCATCCAGCGGGACACGGTATTCTGTGGCACCTTCGCGATCGTCCAGCGTCAGGTTGAAAAGCGTATTCGCCGCCGTCAGGTTCACCAGATAGCTGCCCGCCTCAGGCCGATAAACCGGCACCGGATCGGGCTGGATCGGTGGTACCGTAGGCCTGACAGGATCGACTGGTGGTGTCACAGGATCAACAGGCGGTTCCGGAGGTAGATTGCTCATAGAGGTCAGATACCAATTCTGCCCCTTCTGCACCAGGCTGTAGTCCCATGCCCCGGCAACAATACGCCCGGATTGAGTGAATACGCCTGACGCAGAGTTGCCGCCCACGGCCACCACTTCTATCCCCTGCTGTGTTTCAGCCCCCTGGCCGCCAACGTTGTTGACCGCCAGCACGGTTGAACCAGACGTCGCCCCCTGAATCACTAGCTGGTCAGTGACAGATGCATCGTCCCCCAACACGGTATTCACGTTCAGTTGGCTATCGGTGCCGCCTGTATAATCGCCGCCGACATTCAGTGTGTTACCGACGATATCGGCACGGCGAGAAAGATTCACAAGTCCGCTGTTATTCAGATCGCCGTTCACGGTGAAACTGGCTGCGTCGTCGTTTGTCTGCTGCGGGCTGCCGATGGTTAAGGTACTGCCGGTTTCCAGCATGGCTGCGCCGATACTGCCCGTACCAGAAAGCAGAGTCGCGCTTTTAGCCATAACATCGCTGACCAAAGATCCCGTCACGTCCAGGCTCCCTTCCGCCAGCGTGGTCGCGCCGGTGTAGGTGCTGTCCCCGGCCATGGTCAACGCCCCGCTGCCAAGCTTGGTCAACGCCCCGCTGCCGGTCACGCCCTGATTGATGGTTGTATTGAACCCCTGAGTGTCCAGCGTCCCACCCGCGTTTTCCAGCGTGATGGGGCGCTCTAAATCAAAGCTATTAGTTACCTGCAGCGTACCACCGTCGAAGGTCAACAAACTGGTGTCGGCCCCCAACGCACCGTTCTGCGCAATCTGTAAAATGCCGGCGTACAAAGTCCAGGGCGTGGCCGCTGCCGTGGTATTGTTCAATACCCAAGTGCTCGCCCCCGTTTTATGGAAGTGCTCGAAGCCCCGGTACTGGGCACTGTCGCCAATATTGACGGCATCGAACTGGCTATTGGCATCACCGCCCAAAATAAGCGTGTCATCACCGCCGATAGCCTGCACGGTGCCCTGCACGTTATAGCCGTCGCGCAGCTCCAGGGAGTTGGTTCCGCCGTTAAACAGAATGGCCTGCGAGTGGTTTTGCCCGTTGAAATCCAGCCCACCGCTGATGGTTCCGCTGTTGACGATAGTCATATCGCTGCCGCTGATCCCGACTCCGCCGACGCCAATATCCCCAACGCCGTTTATTCCGCCTGCTGTACCGGGTTCACCGCCGTTACCGCCCGAAATCCTGCCGGTATTAACGACGCTCCCGCCGCCGGAGGTCATGCTGATCCCAGCGCCACCAGCGCCACCGGCATTACCGCCCCCGCCTCCCCCGCGGTTACCCGTGCCGCCAAGGATATCGCCGTTATTTATAACCTGACCGCCAGCGCCAATCAGGACGCCACTCCCGCCTTGACCGCCGGTACCGCCGCGGCTGGTATCACCGCCGCTGCCGCCCCCGGTTCCCCCCAGGCCACCGGAGATACTCGCGCCATTGTCGTTAGTCAGCGTACCGTTGCCGTCAATGGACAAGCCGTTCCCGCCTTTTGCGCCGGTCCCGCCGTCGGAGGTCGGGCTGTTGCCGTTCGCCCCCGCGCCACCGTCGCCGCCCACAAACGCGCTGTGGTTGGTCACGCTCCCGGCTCCGACAATGGAGACTGCATCACCGCCTGCGCCACCTACGCCGCCGCCGCCCGCAGAATCATCCCCGCCTTTACCGCCGGTGACGACGCCGCTGGCTTCGTTGACAACATCCCCGCCACCGTTGATTTCAATCCCAATGCCCCCGGCACCGGAGTCACCGCCCTGTGAGGTACTTAAGTTCCCGCTACCGCCGCCGCGGTTGCCGAGCCCGCCGGTCACTTCGCCGAAGTTACTGACGCTGCCGCCGCCTTCAAGCTCGATCCCGCTGCCGCCTTTCCCGCCGTCACCGCCGTCACCGCCGCTGAGATTATCCCCGGTACTGTTAGAGTTACCGCCGCCACCTGTCCCGGCGTTGCCACCGATAATATGGCCGCCATTGTTATTAATGACGTTGCCGCTGCCTTTAACCGTAATCCCGCTGCCGCCGTTGCCGCCTGCAGAACCATAACCTACAACGCCTGTTCCCTGGCCAGACTCAACCGCCCCGCCGTTACCGCCGTCGCCGCCGCCGCCGCCCAGGATTCTGCCGCTGTTGGTTATCGTACTGGTGTCGCTCAGCCAGACCCCGCTCCCGCCTTCGGCCGCCTCACCGCCGCTTCCGCCAACGCCGATCACATTGGCATTGCTTTTGGTGTCGGCATTAGCCGCCAGGCCCCCCGTAGCGCCCCGCCCACCGGTAATTTCCCCGGTGTTAGTGACGTTCCCACCCAGGGTCAACATGACGCCATCCCCGCCCGCGCCGCCTGCTCCACCGCTGCCGCCGTGGAGCGTTTCTCCCGCCGTCGTTTGGTCGTTTGCCGCTGCGCTTCCGGTGTTACCCCCAGTACCACCGTCGCCGCCGGTGATGGAACCGCCGTTGGTATAGCTGCCCGTGCCGGTGATCAGCACGCCAGCGCCACCGCCACCACCGTCACCGCCGTTACCCCCGTTGCCCGCATCGGCCACGTCCGTGGTATTGCTGCCGCCGTTGCCTCCCCGACCACCATTTCCGCCTGTGATATCGCCGCTATTGCTACCGCTGCTGCTATTCAGCACCGACCCGGCTGAGCCGCCACCGCCGCCGCCGCCAGCAGAACCGCTGCCGTTGGTGGCTGTCCCGTCTGGCTGCTGGCCTGTGCCTCCGGTAGCGGTGCCTGGAGGGAGTGAATTATCCACGCCATTCACGCTTCCTGCGCCGCCATTTTCCCCCTGGCTGCTCCCCTGCCCACGCTCACCGGAACCACCGTCACCGCCGTTGCCGCCGATGCCCGTTGTGGTATCCATTGTGCCGCCACCGCCGCCCTGAGCGCTGTCAGAAGAGGTCGCCGGGCCACCGGTCTGGCCATCTGCGGCAAACGTTAGCTGTGGAATGGCGCTTAATAAGGCGGCACTGATAGCGGTGGCAATCAAACGTCGCTTGCCGGGGTTCGGTAATATACGGGGCATTTGCATCCTCTTTAACTCTGCGGAGTCTGTTGATTCGAAATATCAGAAACAGGCGTGCAACAATTTATTTAAAATTGCCTTCGGGTTTTAAAAGACGAACGAAAACGACTTTCAAACGAAAGGTAAAATCACTAAAAAATGTTTCTGGTGTTAATCTAATGTAATTACAAAAACACCAGAGCGATAACGAAATTAACCTTTCACGGCCATGTATTTCATGAAAGAAGTTTATTTCGGCGACTGATTTTAACACCGCAAAAATAGACTTAAGCAAAACTAAATTGTATTACAATTTGATTTGACGCATGGAATGAATAATAAGGAGAATTTGAGCGAGGATAAAAACTGATGTTCTTAGACAAAAAACAAAGAGTAACTAATTGTTTTTATTTACCTTAAAACAATTGAACACCTATAGGCGTGAAATACTCAAAAACGACAACTTACAGATTAATCCTATTAGCAAGTGAGCATTAATTTTGTTTTTGAAAGCAAAGAATCAATTTCGTTATCAAAAAAACACGAATAAAACCCCTACCTTCAGTGCAACAAATAAACCATTAACAAGTTTAAAAAGCCCCAACAAAGTCTATTTAATATCACGTAAATACGTCGCAATTCCCCATTTAACCAATTTGATACATTCACCTTCAATATTCATGATGCTATAACTGCAGTTTTGATGTCCATATTGTCTGAGATCGTCGGTAATTAAAGCGCCTTTCAATTGCCAGATGACAATTTCCAAAGCATGGCCGTGAGTCACAATAATCACCGTGTCGTTCCGGTGGCGTTCATTCAAATCGTTCAGGCAGGAAAACAGGCGGCGACTAACGTTATCCAGGCACTCCCCTTCAGGAGTCACCCGGTGCGGCTCGCCCGATAGCAGGGTATTAAACAGCCCGGGATGTGTTTTTTGCGCCTCGATAACATTTAGCCCCTGGAGTGGGCCAAAATCACGTTCCTGTAGACGTTCATCCACGGTTGTCTGGCTGCGCAATTCACTGGCCAGCACATTAGCCGTGCCCTGTGCACGCAGCGCCGGTGACGTATAAATATGGGGGACGGATAAATCGGCCAACTCGGCAGCCAGCGCAAAGCTCTGCCGGAGCCCCCGCGCCGTGAGCTGGCTTTCCAGCCTTCCCTGAATAATCCCCTGTTGATTCCCCTCACTTTCGCCATGCCGTACCAGAATTGCCCGCACGCTCTTTCCTTTGTTGAAAATTTAATTTAGCATTTACTAAATTTAGAGTTATCTAAAGTAAAAATCATGACACCTGAACTTTCCCAGCTTCAGTCCAGTGCGGACGAAGCAGCCAAATTGCTAAAAGCCATGAGTAATCCCCGGCGTTTGCTGATCCTCTGCCTGCTGCTCGACTCCCCAGGCACCGGGGCCGGAGAACTTGCCGCCGCCGCAGGATTGAGCCCCTCAGCGACCTCCCAGCATCTGACGAAAATGAAGGATGAAGGGCTCATAGCGCACCAGCGTAATGCTCAGCGTGTGCTCTATTTCATCAAAAATAGCGCGGTACGCGAAGTGATCGCGACGCTGAAAACCATTTACTGCCCCTGAGGAACATCATGACTATTTCATCCATCTTGCCAGAAGAAGCGAAAAAGCTCATTGCCGGCGGTGCCGCGCTGATCGACATCCGCGAACCGGATGAACATGCCCGTGAGAACATTCCAGAGGCGCATCTGATGCCGCTTTCCGCCATTGAAAACGGCGCCAGGCTGGGGCCGCTAGATCCTCACGACGTGGTGATTTTCCACTGTCAGTCCGGAATGCGTTCTTCTCAGCATGCCCAAAAGCTGGCGGCGCTTGCCGAACCGGCCCAGGTCATGCTGCTGGCCGGGGGCCTCGAAGCATGGAAAAAAGGCGGGCAGGAGATTCTGGCGGATAAAAGCCAGCCTCTGCCAATCATGCGGCAGGTACAAATTGTGGCGGGGACGTTAATCCTACTTGGGGTCGTGCTCGGGTACAGCGTTAATAGCGGATTTTTCCTGCTTTCCGGCTTTGTTGGAGCAGGTTTGTTGTTCGCAGGTATCAGCGGATTTTGCGGTATGGCACGTCTACTGGCCTGGCTGCCGTGGAACCGGCGCTAGCGTATCTTGCTTTATCCGCCTCGATTTCTGATCTATGGTTATCAGGCGGCAAAACCGCATTAAATTCCCTTAGCATTCAGAGGTTTTTCTATGTTCAAACCAGGTGATGTGGTGCAGCCCAAACAGGGCGGCCCTAAGCTACAGGTGGTTGAGGTTCAGGGAGAAGATTTGATTTGCGTCCCGGCCGCGACCTTAGGTGCGGATCAACTGACGCTGAAAGCAGATTCGGTTTCGCTGTACCAGGAAGAAGGCGATTTCGGCGTTTGCTAAGCAACAAAAAACGGCGTGAGGTTAATCACGCCGTTCTTCTCAATAAAAGTGCCCCTATCCTTGTCGTCGCCATTCATAAACAACCGGGCACGGCGGCAATCCAGGCCAGCAATCAATAGCCCTTCTCATAACCCGCAAAGAAACATCGAACCACAACGTCCGCGTTGACCTCTTTCAGAAAGTCAGCCACAGACTCTTTATCCAGCTGATAGCGGCGAGTTAACACCCCGGCTTCCCAGGCTGCACGCTGGCGATCGCCGGTCTGCTCGGCCATATGGTGAGTAAAGCCCAGCACAAAGCCGCGTTTGTAATCCGCGCAGAAACGCTCCACGTTAACTGCGCTGTCGGCCTGTCGGGCTTTCATTCCGGCCATCAGGCCCTTACCAAAATGGTTATCCATCAGCGACTCCTCATCACTCGCTATATAAATAATTATATAACGATTCTAAGCGCGATGGATATCCCTAAAACCCGGAGTTTTTGGGGGATGTTGTGCATTAAGACGTAATTAAATCATCTCGTTGATAATCAATAAGAAATTAAAAAAAGAACCACAAAATCAGGAAATGCCAGCGGCAAAGTGTGTTTCAACGCACTTTATCGACAAAAAACCTATAAATAAAAATTTATAGCTAATTGATGAAAACATTGCAGTGACATACTCTACTCCCAGTGATTTACATGTTTTATAACACCAATAATTAGCCATAAAAGTAGCGCAAGCGACTACTTTTAAACCGGAGTCAACATTATGTTTTCCCCTGAGTCACGCTTACGCCATGCCGCCGCAGATATTTTTGCAATGGTAGTGTATTGCTCGGTAGTGAACATGATGATTGAGATCTTCCTCTCAGGCATGACCTTCGAGCAGTCGCTCTCTTCCCGCCTGGTCGCCGTGCCGGTCAACATTATTATCGCCTGGCCCTATGGCTTCTACCGCGATGCCTTTATGCGTACCGCGCGCCGCATGACCCCGGCGAGCTGGGCGAAAAACCTGGCTGACGTGCTGGCTTATGTGACTTTCCAGTCCCCGGTTTACGTGCTGATTTTATGGAGCGTGGGCGCTGACTGGCACCAGATTGTGGCTGCCGTGACCTCTAACCTGTTGGTGTCGATGATGATGGGTGCCGCTTACGGCTACTTCCTGGATTTCTGCCGCCGACTGTTTCGCGTCAGCGGCCAGATGGGCGTGAAAGCGGGCGCCTGAGTCCCGACATGCAAAGGCGACTGGCCTGAAGCCAGTCGTTCACTTATTCAGACTCGCCAAATAACCCTGTCAGATATCTTTCCAGCGCAATACGGGAACTGAAACCATGCGGAATACCGTAGTGCTCGTGCGTTTCGCCGGCAAGATAGAGCGGGAACTGCTCGTAGTGATCGCAGGTTTTCATCTCTGAAGCCGGTTCGGCCAGCGACTGGCTGCGCTCTCTCAGGGTAGGGTGAATAATCAGAGCGGTGCGCCCCATGCGCGCTTCGCGGTTAACATAAACGTAATTCTCACCACGACGGTAGCCGTAGGTTTTTGCCGTTACCACATCCATGGTAAAACCCGATTTCTCAAGTACTCGGGCCACCTCATCCGGTCGTAAATACATAGATTTTCCTCGTCATCATTTACTGCATCGCAACCATACAATAAGCAGCATTGGCAACGCTTTCGGAATTGTCCAGAAAGGCCGGCAAAGGCTTTGCGCCGCCCCATAACTAAAATCCATGGTCTACACTTAGCGTTACATCTTAAAAAGGGAGACAATAATGGCTAGCCGAGCAAACAAAAATAACGTTGACGATCAGGTAGACGAAATCAATAACGATGTCAGTCAGCTGGCAGATACGCTGGAAGATGTATTGAAATCCTTCGGCAGCGATGCGAAAGATGAAGTTGATGCCGCACGTAAAAAAGCCGAAGCGCTTCTGAAAGAGACCCGTGCAAGGATTAACGGTAATCAGGGCCGAGTGACGCAAGCCGCGCGAGATGCTGTTGGCTGCGCAGATTCCTATGTTCGCGATAAACCCTGGCAGAGCGTGGGGATTGGCGCAGCGGTAGGTATTGTCCTTGGGGCATTGCTGGTGTCACGCCGCTAACCCCGGGCGTTTAACAGTCGATAAATGAGACTAAATGCGCGTTGTAACCCCGGCCCCATTCGCCGGGGTTTTTACTTTATGGCCAACCGCAGTTGAAGCGCATAGCGCTGGGCCATTTCATACGAACTGATATTGGTAAAACTCAGCAGCAAACCACCGGGCCCATGATGTTCAATTCGCCAGTGGCTGAGTGCCTGGACGGCAAGTCCTGCGGCTCTGGCTTTGCCCTCGATAATCAACTCGTCACCTTCGACTTGCATCACCATCTGAATGCCGCCTTCCTGAGGCACAACCGTAAACCCTTGCTCACGTAGCGCCTCCTCGAGCCATAACCGGCGTTCGGCGTAGCACTGACGCATTTTTTTTAAGTGCCGCCAGAAATGCCCTTCCCGCAAGAAGTCGGCGATAGCCTGCTGAATAAGTATTGGAGCGGTACAGGGTTGCCTGCGAGCCTGACGCTGAAAATCTTCTACCGCGTGGGAAGGCACCACCAGCCATGCAACACGCAGGGCCGGAAACATCGACTTACTGAAAGTCCCCGCGTAAATAACCCTCTGCGGGCTGTCCAGACTTTTTAGCGGCGGCAAGGGCTTGCCGTGGTAGCGAAACTCGCTGTCGTAATCATCTTCAATGATCCAGCTTTGTTCCCGACTGGCCCATTCCAGCAGCGCGTGTCGCCGTGAAAGAGAGAGCGCCACGCCTGACGGGCTTTGGTGCGCAGGCGTCAAAAGTGCAAAACGGGCATTGGGAAAATGGTTCACGCCGTAATCAACCTGCATGCCCTCATCGTCCACGGGGATCGCCCGGAGCGCCATCCCCGCTTTTACAAAATCAGGCCGAACAAAGCGGTAGCCCGGATCTTCCAGCCAGATGCCATCCCCGGGCCGTGCAAGCGTGGCGAGGATCAGGGCAATACCAGCCTGGAAGCCGGGGGTAATAAAGATTTGCTCCGGCTGGCAGTCAATGCTGCGGGAGAAGCGCAGGTAATCCACAATCGCCTGCTTCAATGAGGTTTCCCCGCTGGGTTCCGGTAGCATCAGGTCAAAACGAGTTTGCTGCCGCAAACGCCGCCCCATAAGCCTCGCCCAAATAGCCCGGGGGAAGAGATCCAGCGCGGGCAGCCCCATCTGAAAAGGCCTGGGCGCGCCCTGCGGGTGAGCGGCCGAAATGTTTTGACCACCGGGATCGTGCTTCACCGATGGACTCACAAAAGTGCCCGCCTGCCCACGTCGCTCCAGCCAGCCCTGAGCCACCAGGTCGCCATAAGCGTTCTCAACCGTGCCTCTGGCAACCCCCAGTTCTAGCGCCAGCGTCCGGCTGGACGGCAGGCGACTCCCTGCCGCCAGTTCACCGCTGTTTATCGCCTGCTTTAGCTGACGGGCAATTTGCTGGTAGCGCGGCTGAGCGGGATGAGAGGTCACGGTAAGCGGCGCAAATTTTTGTTTCATGGTCTGGTTTTTTAGTTAATTTATGGCTCTCTTTGATAGTCCATCATAGTGGTAAATTGTCCTCACATCAACCTGAGGAGCCACACCATGATCGAATTACGTCAGCCTTACTATGAACTCTCCCCCAACGTGATCAAACCGATGCGGCAGGCGCTGCAGGGGCTGGAAAATGGCCCCTTGAGCAACGAGCTGATCGAGCTGGTTTTCCTGCGTGTGTCGCAGATTAACGGCTGCGCCTATTGCCTGGAGATGCATGCCAAAGCGCTGCGTAAATCCGGCGTTGACCAGGTGAAGCTGGATTCACTGGCGGGGTGGAAAGTCAGCCACCAGTTTACGGAGAAAGAACGTGCGGCGCTGGCATGGGCAGAAGCGCTCACCCTGATTGCCGACAGCAATGCCGAAGATGATGTGTACCAACCGCTGCTGCAGTTTTTCAGCGCCGAGGAGATTGTAGATTTGACCCTGGCGGCCAGCATGATGAATGCGTTTAACCGCGTTGCGATTGGGATGCGGCAGTAAGAGATTTTTTTGTCTTTGAGACACAAACACGTTCTATGTAGCCTGGAGAATATTACGTTCACTTCCAGGCCTGTTTGATATGCAGCCACTGTAACGGTGAGCGTCTTAGGGGAGTCACCGTCACTCCCCTAAGAACCCGGACTCCCGGCGAAATAAATCGCCTCTGTTTTATCTCCCAGTCCTGGGTCGGAGATAAAACAGAGGCGATTTAAGCCGGAGCCGAGCCTCGCTTTTAACCTGCAGCCACACGGGACGTTAACGTTGCTGCAAGTCTTACAGCCACGCCCTTGTTCCCGGCTCTCAGCACCCCCGGTTATGACCCAACTCAGACGGGGTTGAGCTGTCGGGAACGAATCGCGAACGACCCCGAATGTTTGGGTGATAACCGGTGGGTTTACCGCTTCAGCGGCGATGAGCTCGCCGGGCGCCGGGGGTTGTCAGGAGGCATGGCGTAATGCCCCCTGACACGTTCACGTGCTTTGAACGTGCAGAGGAAACAGGATTACAAGTGACCGGAATCTCAACCGTTCTTTCATAGATAAAGCTCTTTCTACTGAAAAAGATCCCCCTTCCCCTACACTTTTCAACCCCCTACAAAAAATCACAGAAACACTATATCTTGCGTGGTTGAAAATTTTAAAATCAACATCTAGTATTTCTTTCAGTACGAACACACCACCCGCTGTCCACTTTATGCGGCGTTCCATTATTCTAAAGGGAAATACGAATCATGCGCATTACTATTTACACTAAAGATGACTGTGTTCAGTGTCATGCTACAAAACGGGCGATGGAGAGCCGGGGTTTTGCCTTCGACATGATCAACCTCGATCAGTATCCGGAAGCGGCTGACGACCTGCGGGCCAAAGGCTTTCGTCAGCTGCCGGTGGTGGTGACCGAAGCCGAAAGCTGGAGTGGTTTTCGCCCGGATATGATCAATCGCCTGTGCGTTGCTGCCAGCGCATGAGCACCCTCGTCTACTTCTCCAGCGAGTCGGAAAACACCCTGCGTTTTATCGAACGCCTGGGACTGCCCGCCTTACGCATTCCCCTGGAGGTAAAAGCGCGCCTGGAAGTGACGGAACCCTACATTTTAATCGTGCCCAGCTATGGCGGCGGCGGCATTGCCGGGGCGGTACCGCCGCAGGTGATCCGCTTCCTGAACAACCCGAACAATCGCGCGCTGATCCGCGGCGTGATCGCCAGCGGTAACCGCAGTTTTGGCGAAGGGTTTTGCCGGGCCGGGGACGTCATTTCACAAAAATGCCAGGTGCCTTACCTCTACCGTTTTGAGCTACTGGGCACCCCGCAAGACATCGACAACGTGCGTAAGGGAGTAAGCGAATTTTGGCAACGACAGAAGCAGTCCGTTTAGCAACGGAAAGCGTGGACTACCACGCCCTCAACGCCATGCTCAACCTCTATGACAAAGAGGGAAATATCCAGTTTGATAAAGACAAACGGGCCGTGGAAAGCTTCTTTGCACAGCACGTCTTACCGAACACCGTCAGCTTCCCTAGCCGGCAGGCGAAGCTGGACTATCTGGTGGCCGAGCACTATTACGACGATGCCGTGCTAACCCGCTATTCGCGCCCGTTTATCCTTGAACTGTTCGACAGAGCGCACGGCAGCGGCTTTCAGTTCCAGACCTTTTTAGGCGCGTGGAAGTACTACACCAGCTACACCCTGAAAACCTGGGACGGGAAGCACTATCTGGAACATTTCCCGGATCGCGTTTGCATGGTGGCATTGACCCTGGCGCAGGGAGATGAGCCGCTTGCCACACGCCTGATGGAAGAGATGCTCAGCGGCCGTTTCCAGCCTGCCACGCCAACGTTCCTCAACTGCGGTAAGAAGCAGCGGGGCGAGCTGGTTTCCTGCTTCCTGCTGCGGATTGAAGACAATATGGAGTCGATTGGCCGCGCGGTTAACTCGGCGCTCCAGCTGTCCAAACGTGGCGGCGGCGTTGCCTTCCTGCTTTCCAACCTGCGTGAAGCCGGGGCGCCCATCAAACGCATTGAAAACCAGTCATCGGGCGTGATCCCGGTAATGAAGATGCTGGAAGACGCGTTTTCCTACGCCAACCAGCTTGGCGCACGCCAGGGCGCGGGCGCGGTTTACCTCAACGCGCACCACCCGGATATCCTGCGCTTCCTCGATACCAAGCGGGAAAATGCCGATGAGAAGATCCGCATTAAAACGCTGTCGCTCGGGGTGACTATTCCGGATATCACCTTCCAGCTAGCCAAAACCAATCAGCAGATGGCGCTGTTTTCGCCTTACGACGTGGAAAGAATCTACGGCAAGCCGTTTGGCGACATCAGCGTCAACGATCTTTATCAGCAAATGGTGGAGGACGATCGGATTCGTAAGAGCTGGATCAACGCTCGCGACTTCTTCCAGACGCTGGCGGAGATCCAGTTTGAGTCCGGCTACCCGTACATCATGTTTGAGGACACGGTTAACCGGGCAAACCCGGTTGCCGGGCGTATTAACATGAGTAACCTCTGCTCGGAAATTTTGCAGGTAAACAGCGCCTCGACCTACGATGAAAACCTGGATTACGCGCAAACGGGCAAAGACATATCCTGCAACCTTGGTTCGCTGAACATCGCCCATGCCATGGACTCTGAGGATTTTGGCCGCACCGTGGAGACCGCCATTCGCGGCCTGACGGCGGTGTCTGATATGAGCCATATTCGCTCGGTGCCGTCGGTTGAAGCCGGGAATGCCGCCTCCCACGCTATTGGCCTCGGGCAAATGAACCTGCACGGCTACCTGGCGCGCGAGGGCATTGCCTACGGCTCAGCCGAAGGGCTGGATTTCACCAATATCTATTTCTACACCATCACCTGGCACGCGCTTCGCGCTTCCAATGCTTTAGCCCGGGAGCGACAGCAGCGTTTTGCCGGTTTCGAACAGTCGCGCTATGCCAGCGGCGAATATTTCCGACAGTACCTCGAACAAACGTGGGAGCCAAAAACGGAGAAAGTCCGGGCGCTGTTTGCCAAAGCAGGGATTGCGATTCCAGGGCGCGAACAGTGGCAGCAGCTATGCGACGACGTACGCGAGCACGGCCTGTATAACCAGAATTTGCAGGCTATCCCGCCGACGGGATCAATCTCTTACATCAATCACGCGACTTCGAGCATCCACCCGATTGTCTCCCGGATTGAGATCCGTAAAGAGGGTAAAACCGGGCGTGTGTACTACCCCGCCCCGTTTATGACCAACGACAATCTTGAGTTTTACCAGGACGCCTACGATATCGGCCCGGAAAAGATCATCGACACCTACGCCGAGGCCACCCGACACGTTGACCAGGGGCTTTCGCTGACGCTGTTCTTCCGCGATACCGCCACCACCCGCGACATCAATAAAGCGCAGATTTATGCCTGGAAGAAAGGCATTAAAACGCTCTACTACATTCGTCTGCGGCAGCTGGCGCTGGAAGGCACCGAGGTGCAGGGCTGCGTGTCCTGCGCGCTATAACGCAAAGAACCAGGCTAAAGGACAAGGAAAGAAAATGACGCAACTGACGCGCGTAAGCGCCATCAACTGGAACAAAATCGAGGACGATAAAGACCTCGAGGTCTGGAACCGCCTGACCAGTAACTTCTGGCTGCCGGAGAAGGTGCCGCTCTCTAATGATATTCCGGCCTGGCAATCGCTCAGCGAGCAGGAGCAGCAGCTCGTTATCCGCGTGTTTACCGGACTGACGCTGCTGGACACTATTCAGAATACCGTGGGTGCCCCCGCGCTGATGGCCGATTCGCTGACGCCACACGAAGAGGCGGTGATGTCGAATATCAGCTTTATGGAAGCGGTGCATGCCCGTTCCTACAGCTCGATATTTTCCACGCTCTGCCAGACCAAAGATGTGGACGCCGCCTACGACTGGAGCGAGCAGAATGAAGCCCTGCAGCGTAAAGCCTCGATTATTCTGGGCCATTACCGGGACAACGACCCGCTGAAGAAGAAAATTGCCAGCGTGTTTCTCGAGTCCTTCCTGTTTTACTCCGGCTTCTGGCTGCCGATGTATTACTCCAGCCGCGGCAAGCTGACCAACACCGCCGATCTCATTCGGCTGATCATCCGCGACGAGGCGGTGCACGGCTATTACATCGGCTACAAGTACCAGAAAGCGCTGGCGCAGCAGAGCCGCGAGCGCCAGACCGAGCTGCAAAACTTTGCCCTCGATCTGCTGATGGATCTCTACGATAACGAGCTGGCGTACAGCGAAACGCTTTACCGTGAATTGGGCTGGGAAGACGAAGTGAAGGCGTTTCTGAGCTACAACGCCAATAAAGCGCTAATGAACCTGGGCTACCAGGCGCTGTTCCCGGCGGAGATGGCGGAAGTTAACCCGGCCATTCTCGCGGCGTTGTCCCCCAATGCCGATGAGAACCACGATTTTTTCTCCGGCTCAGGCTCCTCCTACGTAATGGGCAAGGCGGTGGAAACCGAGGACGAGGACTGGGATTTCTAGTAATCTGGCCATTGAGCATTTTGCGAGGTGGCTTATGTCGTTATTTCGTTGTTCTGTTTTGGCGCTGCTTTGCGGCAGCGCACCGTTAGCCTTTGGCGCCCCGCTGCTGCTGGACACGGCACAGCTGGCGCACAGTAAGCAAGAGATTAGCCAGCAAAACCCGGCCCTGATGCCCGCCTGGCAAGCCCTTAAGCATAAAGCCGACCAGGCGCTAATTCATCCGCTCTACAGCATCACCCAAAAAAGCCCCGGCGCACCGGCAGGCGATCCTCACGACTATTACAGCTTTTCTGACTACTGGTGGCCCGATCCTAAAAGCCCCGACGGCCTGCCGTGGGTGCGAAAAGATGGCCAGATCAATCCCGTCGCCGTCGGCAAGCAAAGCGATAAAGCCCGCCTGAACAGCATGACCGATGACGTATGGAATCTGGCGCTGGCCTGGCAGTTATCCGGTAAAGATACCTACGCGGAAAAAGCCCGCCAGCAGCTGGTGAATTGGTTTATCACGCCGGAAACCCGGATGACGCCGAATCTCGCTCACGCCCAAACCATTCCCGGGAGAAAAGGCGTGCGCGGCACTGGTATTCTCGACGGACGCGGCTTTGTGCGGCTTATTGATGCCATTGAGCTGCTGCACGACGGCGGAAAGCTGGATGATAAAACCTGGCGCTCGCTCAGGCAGTGGTACCGGGATTATTACCAGTGGCTGACCACCAGCGAAAACGGCCAAAAAGAGGCTGCGGCTGAAAATAATCATGGCACCTGGGACGACGTTCAGGCCGCCGCGATTGCCCTGTGGCTGGGGGATAAGGACGCGGCCAAACAGCGTTTGATTTCTGCCACCCAGCGCATTCCGGTGCAGTTTGACGCCAAAGGCGTGCCGGTGACGGAAATTGAGCGCACGCGTTCCTGGCACTACAGCAACTTTATTCTCGATGCCTGGAACCCGTTAGGGCTGTTGGGTGAAAAAGTTGGGGTCAACGTCTGGCAGGCCAAAAGCGGTGAACACAGCCTGCAAAATGGCTACCTGTACATCGCCCAGTTTGTCGATAGCCAAACCCCGTGGCCGTACCCCAATATCGAGCCGTTCAAGCCCGATGAGGCGCTGGAAAATATGGTGACCGCCGCACATGCCTGGCGGGAAAATAATACATTTAAAGACAAAGCCCAATGGCTGCTTAACCGGAATAAAACTGCCGTCATTAATTTAATTGCTCAGCCGTAATACGCCTGTCATTTCAGCCTGAATCACCCAAATTCAGGCTGAATATTCACCTCATTGACAAAAAATATTCCACCGCACTTATTCCCTCTCAGGCCAGTGCTCATGGGAAATTTCTCCCACATTCATCGCGCGGATATTTTGACATCACAGAATCGAGGGTTGCCTCAGATTCTTAGTATGTTAGGGTATATACCGGTCATTATTTCCATCAGGAATCATCTATAAATAAATTAAATACAGGAAGCCGTTTATTGCATGGCAATTAAATTAGAAGTGAAGAATTTATATAAAGTATTTGGCGAACATCCACAGCGCGCGTTCAAATACATTGAGAAGGGCATTTCCAAGAGTGAATTACTGGAAAAAACGGGTCTGTCGCTTGGCGTAAAAGACGCCAGTCTGGCCATTGAAGAAGGCGAGATTTTTGTCATCATGGGGTTGTCCGGCTCAGGAAAATCCACCATGGTTCGCCTTCTCAATCGCCTGATTGAACCCACCCGTGGACAGGTACTGATTGACGGCATTGATATTGCCAAAATATCAGACTCAGAACTCCGCGAGGTGCGCAAAAAAAAGATCGCAATGGTCTTCCAGTCCTTTGCTTTAATGCCGCATATGACGGTGTTAAATAATGCCGCTTTCGGTATGGAGCTTGCGGGAATTCCGGTCAAAGAACGGCATGAAAAAGCGCTGGATGCGCTACGTCAGGTCGGACTTGAGAATTATGCCCATGCTTATCCCGATGAATTGTCCGGCGGGATGCGTCAGCGCGTAGGTCTAGCCCGTGCGCTGGCCATAAATCCAGACATATTACTTATGGATGAAGCCTTCTCCGCGCTTGACCCCTTAATTCGGACCGAAATGCAGGACGAATTAATTAAGCTGCAGGCAAAACATCAGCGCACCATCGTGTTTATTTCCCACGATCTCGACGAAGCCATGCGTATTGGCGATCGCATTGCCATTATGCAGGGCGGCGAAGTGGTGCAGGTCGGTACGCCGGATGAAATCTTAAATAATCCGGCCAACGATTACGTGCGCACCTTCTTCCGAGGCGTGGACATCAGCCAGGTCTTTAGCGCCAAAGATATTGCCCGCCGCAGCCCGGCTGGGCTACTGCGTAAAACCAGCGGCTTTGGCCCTCGTTCGGCGCTGAAACTGCTGCAGGATGACGACCGCGAATATGGCTATGTCATTGAGCGCGGACAAAAATTCCTTGGCATCGTCTCTACCGATTCACTAAAAGCGGCACTGGCGGCGGGCGAAGGTCTGGACCATGCGTTTCTGGCTTCCCCGGAGGCGGTTTCCGCCGAAACCTCGCTGAGCGATCTGCTCTCTCATGTCGGCCAGGCTCCGTGCGCGGTGCCGGTGGTCAGCGAAGACGGGCAGTACGTGGGCATCATCTCAAAAGGGGTGCTGCTGCAGGCATTAGATCGTGAGGGGGCAAGTCAATGAGTGACGCAACTAATCCATGGGATACCGGCAGCGCGGCAACAGACGCCGCAACCAGTCAGGCAACAGGTTCTGCAGACGCATGGGGCGCTCCGGCGTCGGATGCGGCCACCAGCGGAGGCGCTGACTGGCTGAATTCGGCCCCGGCAGCCGCGCCTGAACATTTCAATATTCTGGATCCGTTCCACAAAACGCTGATCCCTCTCGACAGCTGGGTGACGGAGGGGATCGACTGGGTGGTGACCCATTTCCGCCCGGTGTTCCAGGGCATTCGCGTGCCGGTGGATTATATTCTCAGCGGCTTCCAGCAGCTGCTTTTGGGGATGCCCGCGCCGGTCGCGATTATCGTCTTTGCGCTGATTGCCTGGCAAATGTCCAGCCTCGGCATGGGCGTTGCCACGCTGATTTCGCTGGTCGCCATTGGCGCGATTGGGGCCTGGTCGCAGGCGATGGTCACTCTCGCGCTGGTGCTGACGGCCCTGCTGTTTTGTATGGTGCTCGGCCTGCCTCTCGGGATTTGGCTGGCGCGCAGCGAACGTGCGGCGAAAATCGTTCGCCCCTTGCTGGATGCCATGCAGACCACCCCGGCGTTTGTTTACCTGGTGCCTATCGTGATGCTGTTCGGCATCGGCAACGTGCCTGGCGTGGTGGTGACGATTATCTTTGCCCTGCCGCCTATCGTGCGCCTGACTATCCTGGGCATTAAGCAGGTGCCGGAAGATTTGGTCGAAGCGGCGCGCTCATTCGGTGCCAGCCCGCGCCAGATGTTGTTCAAAGTGCAGCTTCCGCTGGCGATGCCAACCATTATGGCCGGCGTTAACCAGACGCTGATGCTGGCGCTGTCGATGGTGGTTATCGCGTCGATGATTGCCGTGGGAGGGCTCGGCCAGATGGTTCTGCGCGGCATTGGCCGCCTTGATATGGGTCTGGCTACGGTCGGTGGCGTGGGGATCGTGATCCTGGCCATTATTCTCGACCGCCTGACTCAGTCCATTGGGCGCGATTCCCGCTCCCGTGGCAACCGCCGCTGGTATACCACCGGCCCGCTGGGTCTTGTGACCCGTCCCTTCATGAAATAAGCCTGGCGGCGGCTTCGGCCGCCCCTCGCCCCATCACCATTAAAAAGGAATAACGATGCGACACAACGCTATTTTAGCCACAGCTCTTGCGACACTCGTTACCACCAGCGCTTTTGCCACAGACCTGCCGGGCAAAGGCATTACCGTTCAGCCGGTACAGAGCACCATCGCCGAAGAAACCTTCCAGACGCTGCTGGTCAGCCGCGCGCTGGAGAAAATGGGCTACACCGTGAACAAGCCAAGCGAGGTGGACTATAACGTAGGCTACACCTCTATCGCTTCCGGCGACGCCACCTTCACTGCCGTTAACTGGCAGCCGCTGCATGATGATATGTACGCCGCTGCGGGCGGGAGCAAGAAATTCTACCGGGAAGGCACCTTCGTGACCGGCGCGGCTCAGGGCTACCTTATTGATAAGAAAACCGCTGACCAGTACCACATCACCAATATCGAGCAGCTTAAAGATCCGAAAATCGCCAAACTGTTCGACAGCAACGGCGACGGCAAAGCTGACATGATGGGCTGTACGCCAGGCTGGGGCTGCGAGGCGGTGATTAATCACCAGAATGAAGCCTATAAGCTGGCGAATACCGTGACCGTGAACCACGGCAACTACTCGGCGATGATGGCCGACACTATCGCGCGCTTCAAAGAAGGTAAGCCGGTGCTGTATTACACCTGGACACCGTACTGGGTGAGCGATGTGCTGAAGCCGGGCAAAGACGTGGTGTGGCTGCAGGTGCCGTTCTCTTCCCTGCCGGGCGAGCAGAAAGATATTGATACTAAACTGCCTAACGGGGCGAACTACGGCTTCCCGGTGAACACCATGCACATTGTTGCCAACAAGGCCTGGGCCGAGAAAAACCCACAGGCGGCGAAGCTGTTTGCCGTCATGAAATTACCGCTGGCGGATATCAATGCCCAGAATGCGATGATGCATAACGGTAAGTCTTCTGAGGCCGACATTAACGGCCACGTCGACGGCTGGATTAAGGCGCACCAGGCGCAGTTTGACGGCTGGGTGAAAGAGGCACTGGCGGCGAAATAAACCGCCCCTCACCCTGACTTTCTCCCCAAAAGGGAGAGGGAATAAACAGACAAACACCTTTTCTCTTCTCCTTCTTTTCTCCCTCTCCCTTCCAGGGAGAGGGCCGGGATGAGGGTCAATAACCGCACGATCCGACACCCACCTTCGCTTCTGCTGTCATCATTTTTCGCTATTATTCAGACCTCTCTTTGGCAAGTTGAAGATAATAATGAAAAACAATACTCACGGACTCAGCCCGGCGCTGATCGTCCTGATGTCCGTCGCGACCGGCCTCGCGGTTGCCAGCAACTACTACGCGCAGCCGCTGCTCGACACCATCGCAAACGCCTTTTCGCTCTCGGTGAATCAGGCCGGATTTATCGTTACCACTGCACAGCTCGGCTATGCCGCAGGGCTGTTGCTGCTGGTGCCGCTTGGGGATATGTTCGAGCGCCGGGGGCTGATCGTCTTTATGACGCTGCTGGCAGCCGGTGGGATGCTGATCACCGCCACCAGCCAGTCCCTGTGGATGATGATTCTGGGCACCGCGCTGACCGGGCTCTTCTCCGTGGTCGCGCAGATTCTTGTGCCGTTTGCCGCGACGCTCGCGGCACCGGAAAAGCGCGGGAAGGTTGTCGGGACTATCATGAGCGGGCTGCTGCTCGGGATTCTGCTGGCGCGAACCGTCGCGGGTTTATTGGCAAGCCTTGGCGGCTGGCGCACCGTTTATTGGGTTGCCAGCGTGCTGATGGCGCTGATGGCGCTGGCCCTGTGGCGCGGTCTGCCGCAGGTGAAGCAGGACAGCCACCTCAACTACCCGCAACTGCTGACCTCAATCTTCAGCCTGTTTATTAAAAACAGCCTGCTGCGTACCCGCGCCTTGCTGGGCTGCCTGACCTTCGCCAACTTCAGCATTCTCTGGACGTCGATGGCGTTCCTGCTGGCCTCGCCGCCGTTTAACTATTCCGAAGGGGTTATCGGCCTGTTCGGCCTTGCGGGAGCCGCTGGCGCGCTCGGCGCTCGCCCCGCAGGCGGGCTGGTTGATAAGGGCAAAGGGCACCACACCACCACCATTGGTCTGCTGCTGCTGTTACTTTCCTGGGCCGCAATCGCTTTTGGTCAGTTCTCTGCCCTCGCCCTGATTGTGGGTATCCTGGTGCTGGATCTCACCGTCCAGGGCGTCCACATCACCAACCAGAGCCTGATATACCGCATGATGCCGGAAGCCCGTAACCGACTGACCGCCGGGTACATGACCAGCTACTTCATTGGCGGCGCGGCGGGTTCTTTGATTTCAGCGAGCGCTTACCAACATGCCGGCTGGAACGGGGTGTGCATTGCCGGCGCCAGCGTCGCCCTACTAAATTTGGTAGTGTGGTGGCGCGGATACCAGCGGCAGGCCGATTAGCGCAATATTGTCGCTTCCCGTAAGGGAAATTGAAGATGTAATGGCGGGGACAGTCTGTTAAGGTTGTCCCCGTTTACTAATTCGAGTGACATTAACGCAGGTTATTTATTAACACCCTATATGGATAGACCCGCAACTGTTTCAGCTGACAACCGCCACGGGGCGGAATTGTTCTTCAGTCTGAAAGCAGCGTTTCCATTGCCATTTCTCCTGTCCTCAAGGCACAAAGCCTCCGGCTTCGCTGCCGTTAAACGCCGTTATACCACTCGAAACCCATTTTCTCTCCCCACGCTGCTTAGCACTCTGGGCTACGGCTTAGCGTGGTTTACGCCGATGGTGGCAACAACCAAACGTATATAAACGTATACAAACGTATAAATAATACATTTACTTTATTTGTCACCATCGTTACTATATCGGCTGCAACTAATGAGGTTATGCCAAAATGGATAGTTCGTTCACGCCCATAGAACAAATGCTGAAGTTCCGCGCCAAACGTTATCAGGAGTTCCCGTACCAGGAAGTTCTGTTGACGCGTCTTTGTATGCACATGCAGGGTAAACTGCTGGAAAACCGCAATAAGATGCTGAAGGCGCAGGGGATCAACGAGACCTTATTCATGGCACTCATTACCCTTGAGTCCCAGGAAAATCACAGCATCCAGCCCTCTGAGCTGAGCTGCGCGCTGGGTTCATCCCGCACCAACGCCACGCGTATTGCCGATGAGCTGGAAAAACGCGGCTGGATTGAGCGCCGTGAAAGCGACAATGACCGCCGCTGCCTGCATCTGCATTTGACCGAAAAAGGTCACGAATTCCTGAGACAGGTCCTGCCACCGCAGCATAACTGCCTGCATCAACTGTGGTCTGCTCTGGATGCTGACGAAAAAACACAGCTGGAAACAATCACCCGTAAGCTGCTCAACCGTCTCGATCAGATGGAAGAGGATAAAGTGATCCTTGAAGCTCTGAGCTAAGCTTTCACCGTCTGTACGTCTGACCACAATCCGATTTCAAAACAACTCTCAGGCCAGCAATCTCCTTGCTGGCCTGTCAGGTCTAACAGGTCGGCTCAGCTGACCGGAAATAATAATAACCAGGTGGAGATTAGCATGAGCGCAAATGCGGAGACTCAAGCCCCGCAGCAACCGGCTAACAAGAAGGGGAAACGTAAAAGCGCCCTGATCTTGTTGACCTTGCTCTTTGTCATTATTGCTGTGGCATATGGAATCTATTGGTTTTTGGTGCTGCGTCACTTTGAAGAAACCGATGATGCTTATGTGGCAGGCAACCAGGTGCAGATCATGGCCCAGGTCTCCGGTAGCGTGACGAAAGTCTGGGCAGACAATACCGATTTTGTGAAACAGGGTGATGTGCTGGTCAGCCTCGACCGCGCCGACGCCGAACAGGCGTTTGAAAAGGCCAAAACCCAACTGGCCTCCAGCGTGCGGCAGACTCGCCAGTTGATGATCAACAGCAAGCAGTATCAGGCCAATATAGAACTGCAGAAAACGGCTCTGGCACAGGCGCAAAGCGACCTGAACCGCCGTATTCCGCTGGGCAGCGCCAACCTGATTGGCCGCGAAGAACTGCAGCACGCCCGTGATGCGGTCACCAGCGCTCAGGCTCAGTTGGATGTGGCCGTGCAGCAATACAACGCCAACCAGGCCATGATTCTCGGCACCAAACTGGAAGAGCAGCCTGCGGTTCAACAGGCGGCGACCGAAGTGCGTAACAGCTGGATGGCGCTGCAGCGTACCACCATCGTCAGCCCGATGACCGGCTATGTTTCCCGCCGTGCCGTGCAGGTTGGCGCCCAAATTAGCCCATCCACGGCGCTGATGGCCATCGTACCGGCCAGCGGTATGTGGGTTGACGCTAACTTTAAAGAAACCCAGCTGGCGCATATGCGCATTGGCCAGTCGGCCACCATCGTCAGCGATATCTACGGCGACGACGTGAAGTACACCGGGAAAGTTGTCGGCCTGGATATGGGCACCGGCAGCGCCTTCTCGCTGCTGCCAGCGCAGAACGCCACCGGGAACTGGATCAAAGTGGTTCAGCGTCTGCCGGTACGTATTGAACTGGACGCCAAACAGGTTGAACAGCATCCGCTGCGTATCGGCCTGTCCACGCTGGTGAATGTGGATACCAGCAACCGCGACGGGAGCGTACTGTCCTCTCAGACCCGCACCACGCCGGTTTACGAAAGTAACGCGCGTGAGCTGAATCTGACGCCGGCTAACCAGCTTATTGACCAGATTATTCAGGCCAATGCGGGTTAATAAAGCGGAGGGTGTATGGCACAACAAAAACCGCTAGAAGGCGCCCAGCTGGTCATTATGACCATCGCCCTGTCGCTGGCGACCTTTATGCAGGTGCTGGACTCCACCATCGCTAACGTGGCTATCCCGACGATTGCCGGTAACCTGGGCTCATCCCTGAGCCAAGGGACGTGGGTTATCACCTCGTTTGGGGTGGCAAACGCCATCTCAATCCCGATCACCGGCTGGCTGGCAAAACGCTTCGGGGAAGTGAGGCTTTTCCTGTGGTCGACCGTGCTGTTTGCTATCGCCTCCTGGGCGTGCGGCATGTCCAACAGCCTGACGATGCTGATCTTCTTCCGCGTTATCCAGGGGATCGTTGCCGGGCCGCTGATTCCGCTGTCCCAGAGCCTGTTGCTGAGCAACTACCCGCCCGCCAAGCGCAGCATTGCGCTGGCGCTGTGGTCGATGACGGTGATCGTGGCGCCAATTTGCGGCCCGATTCTGGGCGGCTACATCAGCGACAACTATCACTGGGGCTGGATCTTCTTCATCAACGTGCCGATTGGTATCGTCGTGGTGCTGATGGGCCTGCAGGCCCTGCGAGGCCGCGAAACCCGCACCGAGCAGCGCCGCATTGATGGCGTAGGGCTGGCCTTGCTGGTGCTGGGGATCGGTAGCCTGCAGATCATGCTCGACCGGGGTAAAGAACTGGACTGGTTTAACTCGACCGAAATCATCGTGTTGACGGTGATTGCGGTGGTCACCATCAGCTTCCTGATTGTCTGGGAGCTGACCGACGATAATCCGATAGTCGACCTGTCGCTGTTTAAGTCGCGAAACTTTACCATCGGCTGCCTGTGTATCAGTCTCGCCTACATGCTCTACTTCGGCGCGATTGTGTTGCTGCCGCAGCTGTTGCAGGAAGTGTATGGCTATACCGCAACCTGGGCCGGGCTTGCGTCCGCGCCGGTGGGGGTCATCCCGGTGCTGCTGTCGCCGATTATCGGCCGCTTCGCGCACAAGCTCGATATGCGCCGTCTGGTGACCTTCAGCTTCATTATGTATGCGGTGTGCTTCTACTGGCGCGCGTATACCTTTGAGCCGGGGATGGACTTCGCCGCGTCGGCCTGGCCGCAGTTTATTCAGGGCTTTGCGGTGGCGTGTTTCTTCATGCCGCTGACCACGATTACCCTGTCTGGCCTGCCGCCGGAGCGCCTTGCCGCGGCGTCGAGCCTGTCGAACTTTACCCGTACGCTGGCGGGTTCGATTGGGACGTCGATAACCACCACGCTGTGGACGAACCGCGAGTCGCTGCACCATGCACAGCTCACGGAGTCTGTGACGCCGTATAACCCGAACTCGGTTGAAACCTACAACCAGCTTCAGGGCTTGGGCATGTCGCACCAACAGGCTTCCGGCTACATCGCCCAGCAGATCACCAACCAGGGGCTGATCATCTCCGCCAACGAGATTTTCTGGTTCTCGGCAGGGGTGTTTATTCTGCTGCTTGGGCTGGTGTGGTTTGCCAAACCGCCTTTCGGGGCGGGCGGTGGCGGCGGTGGCGCACACTGACATTCCTCCCTAAAGGAGCCTTCGGGCTCCTTTTTCTTTGCCTCAACCTGGCGGTTTCGCCACACAGGTTGTCAGCTTTGCGCCAGCCCCTGCCCAGATTATTCGTCAGGATAAACAGACCACATGACCTGGAGAATCCTGATGCTGACCAACCCATCGCAAAAATACCTCGCCCATGCGCCGATTCAGTTACCCGACCGACAGTGGCCGGATAGAACCCTGACGCACGCTCCTCGCTGGCTTTCCACTGACCTGCGCGACGGCAATCAGGCGCTGGCCGAGCCGATGGACGCGGCCCGCAAGCTGCGCTTCTGGGATTTACTGCTGAAGTGCGGCTTCAAAGAGATCGAGGTCGCCTTCCCTGCCGCCTCAGAAACCGACTTCCAGTTTGTGCGTCAGCTGATTGAAGAAAATCGTATTCCTGAAGATGTCACCATTCAGGTGCTGACCCAGGCGCGCAGCGACCTGATTGAACGCACCTTTGCATCCCTGGCAGGCGTACACAGCGCCACGGTACATCTGTACAACGCCACCGCCCCACTGTTCCGCAGGCTGGTCTTCCGCCAGAGCAAAGAAGAGATCGTTCAGTTGGCGGTCACCGCCACGCGCCAGGTGCGAGCGCTGTGTGAGGCTAACCCGCAGACGCGCTGGCGCTATGAATATTCCCCGGAAACCTTTTGCTTCACCGAACCGGATTTTGCTCTTCAAATTTGTGAAGCGGTGGCGGATGTCTGGGAACCATCTCCCGATCGACCAATGATTATCAATTTGCCCGCCACCGTGGAGGTGAACACGCCCAACGTCTATGCCGACCAGATTGAGTATTTCTGCCGCCATTTCTCCCGCCGGAATGCGGTGTGCATCAGCGTACATCCACATAACGATCGCGGCAGCGGCGTGGCCAGCGCCGAACTCGCGATCCTCGCCGGTGCGGATCGGGTGGAAGGCTGCCTGTTTGGCAACGGCGAGCGTACCGGGAACGTCTGCCTGGTCACGCTGGCGATGAATCTTTATAGCCAGGGGATTTCGCCGCAGCTGGATTTCAGCGATATGAAGCAGGTGGTGGAACTGGTTGAACAATGCAATCAGTTACCGGTGCACCCTCGCCATCCTTACGCCGGGAAGCTCGCTTTTACCGCTTTTTCCGGGTCGCATCAGGATGCCATTAAGAAAGGGTTTACCGCGCGGGGCGAGTCCAGCTCAGCGCGGTGGGAAATGCCCTATCTGCCCGTTGATCCGAACGATATTGGCTGCAGCTACGAAGCCGTGATCCGCGTCAACAGCCAGTCCGGGAAAAGCGGTGCCGCGTGGATGCTGGAGCAAAACCACGGCCTGGTGCTGCCGCGCGGTTTACAGCAGGACTTTAGTCGCCACGTCCAGGCGCAAACCGACAGGGAGGGGAACGAGATGACGCTGAGCGCCCTGTGGCAGCTGTTCCGCACACTGTACGGCCCGCATCAAACCGCCCCGCGTCAGTTGCTGGATTACCGGACGGAGAGCCAGGCCGATGGTTCACTCCGGCTGTGGGCCCACGTTCAGACGCACGGCGGCGTTATCGCTCTGCAGGGCAAAGGCAACGGTTTACTTTCCGCCGCAGCCGATGCCCTCAAATCTCGTTTTAACCTGGTATTTTCTATTGAGGATTATCATGAGCATACGCTCGGCAGGCACAGCGAAAGCCGCTCGGCCGCTTATCTCCGCTGCACCTTCAGGGAAGGCGTGAGCCGCTGGGGAACCGGCATTGATAACGATGTCTCGCGTGCGTCGCTCCAGGCGCTGTTAAACGCGCTGCCCGAGGGTTAATCAGAGAAGAAATATTCGCTCGGTGAAACGCCGAGCGTTCGCCGAAACATAGCGCTGAAGGCGCTGTGGCTTTCATACCCCAGATCCAGCGCAACGCGCAGCACGGACTGCCCCTGGGCAAGGCGCTCAAGCGCCGCCATCAGCCTTGCCCTGCGCAGCCATTCGCTAAACGCCAGACCCGTTTGCTGACGAAAATGGCGCAGCAAGGTTCTCTCACTGACGTTAAGCCGTTCAGCGGCCAGCGCGTTTGTCCAGGGCTGACCGGGTTCCGCCTGAATCTGGCGACACAGCGCCAGTAGCCCCGGTGACTGCGGCTCGGGAAGATTAAACGGCAGCGCGGCGGTGCCCCGAATCTCATCGAGGATAAGCTCGTAAATTCGCTCTGCCCGACTTCCCGCCGGGTAAGCTTCCGGTAACTGGAGCGAGCAGATAATCAGCTCGCGCAGTAAAGCGGATATCTGCACGACCTGGCAAACCGACGGTAAGTCAGCCCGGGCAAACGGATCAATAAACAATGTGCGCGCCGCTACGTGGCCGATGATTTGCAGGCGGTGCTGAGTGCCAGCGGGTAACCAGACGCCGCGCCCCGGCGGAACCACCCAAATCCCCTGCCCGGTTTCGACGCGCACAACGCCGCTCAGCGTATGCAGCAGCTGGGCGCAGTCGTGACTGTGCCAGGGCTCCGAGGCACCATGGCTGTAATCATGGGCAAAAGGAACCAGTGGCCGCGTGGCAAAACTGAATTTCAGGCTGGTGGACATAGTTCGTTTCGTGAGCAAAAAGATGACGATAGCATACCGCAGGCGTAAAAAAAGGAGCCATATGGCTCCTTTTTACTGTGTGCACAAAACTAGATGTGCAGTTCCTGCAGCTTCTCTTTCGGCAGAGCCAGCTCATCATTGCTGTTGACGCTGACGCCATGCTCAATGATGTGGCGCGCGATATCCTGCGCTTCCTGCAGAGAGTGCATCTGATAAGTCCCGCACTGGTAAACGTTCAGCTCTGGGATCTGGTTTTGCTCTTTCACTTTCAGCACGTCCTGCATCGCCGCTTTCCAGGCATCCGCCACGCGCTGCTCTGCCGGGACACCGATCAGGCTCATGTAGAACCCTGTGCGGCAGCCCATTGGGGAGATGTCGATGATCTCTACCCCGTTCCCGTTCAGGTGGTCACGCATAAAACCGGCGAACAGGTGCTCCAGAGTATGGATCCCTTTTTCCGGCATCACTTCCTTGTTTGGGACACAAAAGCGCAGGTCAAACACCGTAATGGTGTCACCGTGTGGCGTATGCATAGTTTTGGCTACACGGACTGCAGGCGCCCCCATACGAGTATGGTCGACTGTGAAGCTATCCAACAACGGCATCTGGTCACCTCCGATAAAATGATTTTTTTTAAAAATAATTGAAACTATTTTTACGCACGCGAGTCTGAGTATATGAAAGACGCGCATTTGTTATCATCATCCCTGTTATTCAGAGATGAATATTTGGCCACAAGTATGTGGCCATTTTCTTTTCTGTCAGGCATTCTTTTCCAGCCAGCTATCGAACGACTCCGTATCCGCCGCCTCAATATCCCGCTGACGCTGCCATGAAGCATCATGCTCTTTCTGCAGGGCATCCGCGGTTAAAATCTCCAACGGCTCCTGAATCAGCATCTGACGGTATTGTTCCGCCAGCGCAAGGCCGGTGCCACCAATCCCGTTATCAATCATAGAACGTAAAATACGTGCTGAATACGTTAATTCTGGATCGTCAAAGCTGGCAACCAGTTGGTCACAAACTTGCTGGTATTCCTGGCTGTCGGTCATGCCGTCCAGCGTTTCCGCCACGCGGCGTAAATCGGTGAACAGATCTTTGCCTACTTTTGACAGCGGGTGCTGAGCCGTTTCACAGCCAATACCAAGGGTAAGCCCAGGTTTGCGCCCTTCCAGAATCACTCGGTTCCAGTTGGTGCGGGTGCACAGCAGCTCGTCGCTGCTCATCTCCGGCGCATCCGCCAGTACGCACCAAATCATAAACAGGTCGAGGAAGCGAACCTGCTGCTCATCCACGCCGATTGGCGAGAACGGGTTGATATCCAGCGAACGCACTTCGATATACTCGATGCCGCCGCGCAGCAGCGCATCCGACGGCGATTCTCCGTCACGCGTCACGCGCTTTGGACGAATCGGCGCATAGAGTTCGTTTTCAATTTGCAGCACGTTGGTGTTGAGCTGCAGGTGCTTGCCGTCCTTCATCAAACCAATCTGAGCGTACTCTTCCGACGGGGTTTTAATCGCCCGCTTCAGCGCATCGACATAGGTGTTCAGATCGTTGAAGGTAATGCCCAGATTGCTCTGCGACTTGTTGGTGTAACCCAGATCGCTCAGGCGTAATGACGTGGCATACGGCAGGTAATACATGCCGCATTCGGTTTTCTCAAACGGCAACGCGCTCTCTTTGCCCTGCAGGAATGAAGAGCAAATAGCCGGAGAAGCACCGAACAAATAAGGGATAACCCAACCAAAGCGGTAATAGTTGCGGATCAGGCGGAAATAACCGGCAGAAATGGCCTCTTTGCCACTTTCTGCGTCCTGTACGCCGCATTTTGCCTGCCAGAAAGCCATCGGCAGGGAGAAATTGTAATGCACGCCGGAGATGGTCTGCATCAGCGCGCCATAACGATTTTTCAGCCCTTCGCGGTACAGCGTTTTAAAGCGCCCCGCATTAGAAGAACCGTACTGGGCCAGCTCGATGTTCTGACCGTCGTCGATGTAACACGGCATACTTAGCGGCCACATACGTTCCTCGCCCAGTTCACGCGCCGTGTGGCGATGAATGTCACGCAGGAAGGTCAGCATATGGTCAATGTCACCATCAACCGGGGTAATAAATTCCAGGAGGGCTTCGGCGAAGTCCGTGGTAATCCATTTATGTGTAAACGCTGAGCCAAGGCTTTCAGGATGCCCGGTGGTGGCTAAATCGCCTTCTGGCGTCACGCGCAGCGTTTCACGCTCAAGACCACGGCAAATGCCTTTTACTGCTTCAGGGTGTTTTTCCAGCCAGGCCAAAGCCTGTGATACGTCCGGGATCAAATTGACCTCCCGCCTGTCGAATTTATTTTAATAAGCATAATTGTTTTCGCCGGTGATGAAGACTCATCCCACGCAATTAGTGCCACCACGCCATGCCTTGTACCGTTGCAGCCGCGACAACGATGTAGCGTAGCGCTTTGCCAAGGCATAAAAAGAATATCACCGGCCCCCAGCTCAGGCGTAACCACCCGGCCAGCAGGCATAACAGATCGCCTATCAGCGGCATCCAGCTCAGTAACAACGTCGCTGGGCCAAAACGAGTCAACCAGTCGGTCGCTTTCCCCTGCCAGCGCGATTGTATACGCTGCGGGAAAAAGCGCCCCAGAATAACGTTAGTCATACCGCCAAGGCTATTACCGATTGTTGCTATTATCACAAGAACCGATACCGGGCCGCTACCGGCAACCAGAAGCGCCACAAGTACCGCTTCTGAGCTCCCCGGCAGCAGCGTCGCGCTCAGGAAACTGCTGGTGAACAGTGAAAGGAGCGATAGCGTGTCGCTCACAGTAGGCGCACGTCCACAACATCCATTCCCGCGCTACGCGCCGCCTGAAGACCAAAGTCAGCATCTTCAAATACCACACATTTTTCCGGCGCCACGCCCATCAGTTCGGCGCAGCGTAAGAAGGTATCAGGTGCTGGCTTATGGTGTTTAACATGATCTGCTGCCACGACCGCCGCAAAATACTGACGTAAACCAAGATGCTTAAGCAGCGCTTCTGCAATATCGCTTTCGCTACCTGTGCCGACCGACATCGGACGGCGGCCATGCCAGGCTTTCACCACTTCAATCAGCGGCAGCGGACGCACGGTATCAAGCAGCATGGCTCGAACGGCAACAGTTTTTTCAGCCGCCAGACTGTGGGGATCGAGATCGGCATTGTGGCTTTCGATAATTGCAGCAGCAATTTTCCAGCTTGGCGCGCCATTCAGGGCAACCATCGCCTGCTCGTCGAAGCTCATGCCATAGCGGCCAAGGGTTTCGTGCCAGGCTTTACGGTGAGTCGGCTCCGTATCAAGGATCGTGCCGTCCATATCAAAGATTAAACCGTCATAGCGATCGTACATCTCACCCTCACTTCACTGAATGTCGAGGCGGTACTTTAGCGTAAATGGCTGAAATTGTCGCTGTCTGCGGGTAGAGGCGATATTGCGAATAAGGAGTATGAAAAGCTGAACGGTATATTTGTAACAGGGGAATTTAAATGAAGTTTGAAGGGGTGAGTCGTGCTGGTGAGAAAGTAACTTTCTCTTTCACACCGTCATCGCTAATGATGAGGAAGAATATGGTGCATCCGGGAGGATGACTCACCGAAGGCTCGCCCTAAAGGGCCGTTGCTGAAGCAACGTTATCCTCCCTTGTGTTGGCGGAGAAAGTAACTTTCTCTTTCACACCGTCATCGCTAATGATGAGGAAGAATATGGTGCATCCGGGAGGATTCGAACCTCCGACCGCTCGGTTCGTAGCCGAGTACTCTATCCAGCTGAGCTACGGATGCATCGGGATTACTGCTTTTACTGCTGACTCAGCACTACCTACACTCTCAGGCAATACCGGAGAAAATGGTGCATCCGGGAGGATTACTCACCGAAGGCTCGCCCTAAAGGGCCGTTGCTGAAGCAACGTTATCCTCCCTTGTGTTGGCGGAGAAAGTAACTTTCTCTTTCACACCGTCATCGCTAATGATGAGGAAGAATATGGTGCATCCGGGAGGATTCGAACCTCCGACCGCTCGGTTCGTAGCCGAGTACTCTATCCAGCTGAGCTACGGATGCATCGGGATTACTGCTTTTACTGCTGACTCAGCACTACCTACACTCTCAGGCAATACCGGAGAAAATGGTGCATCCGGGAGGATTACTCACCGAAGGCTCGCCCTAAAGGGCCGTTGCTGAAGCAACGTTATCCTCCCTTGTGTTGGCGGAGAAAGTAACTTTCTCTTTCACACCGTCATCGCTAATGATGAGGAAGAATATGGTGCATCCGGGAGGATTCGAACCTCCGACCGCTCGGTTCGTAGCCGAGTACTCTATCCAGCTGAGCTACGGATGCATCGGGATTACTGCTTTTACTGCTGACTCAGT
The DNA here is from genome assembly GCF_059801165.1 of Cedecea sp. Ae19-4. NCBI lineage: Bacteria > Pseudomonadati > Pseudomonadota > Gammaproteobacteria > Enterobacterales > Enterobacteriaceae > Cedecea > Cedecea sp. Ae19-4. The sequence goes on from NZ_JBCHWG010000003.1 coordinate 244,063, forward strand.
ACTACCTACACTCTCAGGCAATACCGGAGAAGAATGGTGCATCCGGGAGGATGACTCACCGAAGGCTCGCCCTAAAGGGCCGTTGCTGAAGCAACGTTATCCTCCCTGGTACTTGCTGAGAAAGTAACTTTCTCTTTCACACCGTCATCGCTAATGATGAGGAAGAATATGGTGCATCCGGGAGGATTCGAACCTCCGACCGCTCGGTTCGTAGCCGAGTACTCTATCCAGCTGAGCTACGGATGCAAAATGGCGGTGAGGCGGGGATTCGAACCCCGGATGCAGCTTTTGACCGCATACTCCCTTAGCAGGGGAGCGCCTTCAGCCTCTCGGCCACCTCACCACACGCCTCTTTCGAGTGCTTCGAGTTACTCGTAAGAGCTTCTCGTCGCTGCGTGGCGCACATATTACTTTCTGGGACTTATAAGTCAAACAATTTTTCCCTACTCGCTATCGATTGCACAAATCACGCTCGATTAGCGTAATTTGGAGACAAAAAGAGTGTTTTATCAACAGGCAAACGGCAATACGCGCGCAGAAACGGCACGCTGATAAGCGAAGCAAAAATGACGTTAACGGGAGAGAAAGGAAACAGCAGGCAGAAGAGGTGCGCCTCGCTGTAGATTTCAGCGAGGCGCGATATTTTTAGAAATTCGTTTGCTGGGATTTTTCAGCCTGGATACGTTGGTAGATTTCTTCGCGGTGTACAGAGACTTCCTTCGGGGCGTTAACACCGATACGGACCTGGTTGCCTTTTACCCCAAGCACAGTCACGGTCACCTCATCCCCAATCATAAGGGTCTCACCAACTCGACGAGTCAGAATTAACATTCTTTGCTCCTTGAAAGATTAAAAGAGTCGGGTCTCTGTATCCCGGCATTATCCATCATATAACGCGAAATCGTAACGAATGACAAATAGATAACACGCACTCTGTCATAGCATTACACTCTGTTATATCTAAGTTTAGCCGATATACACAACTTCAACCTGACTTTATCATTATTGATAGTGTGTAAATGGTAGTACGCCATAACTGAGAACAGTTATGGCGCAATTACACTTTTAGTTATTTTCAGAGTTTTGCCGTAACCCAGGCCTCAACGCCGGCCAGTGCGCCCGGCAATGCCGCTGCGTCTGTACCACCCGCCTGAGCCATATCAGGACGACCGCCCCCTTTGCCGCCTACCTGCTGTGCAACCATCCCCACCAGTTCCCCCGCTTTCACGCGGTTGGTCACCTCTTTGGAGACACCAGCAATCAGAGACACTTTCCCTTCTGCCACGGTGGCCAGAACAATTACGGCGGAGCCGAGCTGATTTTTCAGGTCATCGACCATGGTGCGCAACATCTTAGGCTCGACGTTGCTCAGCTCGCTTACCAGTAATTTAACGCCTTTTACTTCAACCGCTTTGCTGGAGAGGTTTGCGCTCTCCTGCGAAGCCTGCTGTTCTTTCAACTGCTGCAGCTCTTTTTCCAGCAGGCGGGTACGTTCCAGCACCGAACGGACTTTCTCGTTCAGGTTCTGGCTGTCGCCTTTCAGCAGTTGAGCGATGTCGTGCAGCTGGTCGCTTTGCGCATGGAGATTGGCCAGTGCGCCTTCGCCAGTCACGGCTTCAATACGACGCACCCCAGCCGCCGTACCGGACTCCGCAACAATGCGGAACAGACCGATGTCGCCCGTACGGGATGCGTGAGTACCGCCACACAGCTCGGTGGAGAAGTCCCCCATGCTCAGAACGCGCACATGGTCGTCATACTTCTCGCCAAACAGCGCCATTGCGCCCTTCGCTTTCGCTGCTTCGAGATCCATGACGTTGGTCTCAACAGGCAGGTTGCGGCGAATCTGCGCGTTAACGATATCTTCTACGGCGCGGATTTCAGCCGGCTTCATCGCTTCAAAATGAGAGAAGTCGAAGCGCAGGCCTTTGTCGTTTACCAAGGAGCCTTTCTGAGCAACATGGGTACCAAGTACCTGACGCAGTGCGGCATGCAGAAGGTGCGTTGCGGAGTGGTTCAGACGAATACGAGCGCGACGAGCTTCATCAACTTTCGCTTCCACGCTGTCGCCGACTTTCAGCACGCCGGAAACCAGCTTGCCCAGGTGGCCGATGGCCTGGCCGTATTTCTGAGTATCGCCAACCGCGAAATCAACGCCGTTACCTTTGACGGTACCTTTGTCGCCAACCTGGCCGCCGGACTCACCATAGAATGGCGTCTCGTTCAGCACCACGACAGCATCCTGACCAGCAGTAATCTGGTCAACGGATTTGCCGTCAACGAACAGCGCGGTCACTTTCGCGTTCAGGTCGAGACTGTCATAGCCTTTAAATTCAGACGCAGAATCCACGCGGATCATGCTGTTGTAGTCTGCGCCAAAACCGCTGGACTCGCGCGCGCGACGACGCTGCTCTTCCATTGCGGCTTCAAAGCCGGCTTCGTCAACTTTGATGTTGCGCTCGCGGCACACGTCAGCCGTCAGGTCCACAGGGAAGCCGTAGGTGTCATACAGGCGGAAAGCGGTTTCGCCATCCAGCGTGTCGCCCTTCAGCTTCGCCAGTTCGTCATCCAGCAGTGCGAGACCACGCTCCAGCGTGCGGGCAAACTGCTCTTCTTCGGTTTTCAGAACCTGCTCAACCAGTGCCTGTTGTTTGGCCAGCTCTTCGCCTGCGGAACCCATGACTTCGACTAGCGGGCCAACCAGCTTATAGAAGAAGGTGTCTTTCGCACCCAGCATGTTGCCGTGGCGAATAGCGCGACGAATGATGCGACGCAGAACGTAACCGCGGTTTTCGTTAGAAGGCGTTACGCCATCCGCGATCAGGAATGCACATGAACGAATGTGGTCCGCAATAACGCGCAGGGATTTGTTCGACAGATCGGTCGCGCCGGTCACTTCGGCAACGGACTGAATCAGCTTTTTGAACAGGTCGATATCGTAGTTGGAATTAACGTGCTGCAGAACAGCTGCAATACGCTCCAGACCCATACCGGTATCTACAGAAGGTTTTGGCAGAGGCAGCATCGTGCCGTCGATCTGACGGTTGAACTGCATGAACACGATGTTCCAGATCTCAATGTAGCGATCGCCATCTTCTTCAGGACTTCCCGGAGGGCCGCCCCAGATGTGATCGCCATGATCGTAGAAAATCTCGGTGCAAGGACCGCAAGGGCCAGTGTCACCCATCTGCCAGAAGTTATCGGATGCGAAGGCTGCGCCTTTATTATCGCCAATGCGAATAATGCGCTCCCGCGGCACACCCACTTCCTTTTCCCAGATCTCATAGGCTTCGTCATCGGTTTCGTAGACGGTCACCCACAGGCGTTCTTTCGGCAGCGCAAACCAGTTTTCACCGGTCAGCAGTTCCCAGGCAAAGTTAATCGCATCGTGTTTGAAATAGTCGCCAAAGCTGAAGTTACCCAGCATCTCGAAGAAGGTATGGTGACGCGCGGTGTAACCGACGTTTTCCAGATCGTTGTGCTTGCCGCCTGCGCGGACGCAACGCTGAGACGTTGTAGCGCGGGAATAGTTACGTTTGTCGAGGCCCAGGAAAACATCCTTGAACTGGTTCATCCCGGCATTGGTAAACAGCAAAGTCGGATCGTTGTTCGGGACCAGGGAGCTGCTCGCTACAACCTGGTGGCCTTTACTATGGAAAAAATCGAGAAACGCCTGACGGATCTCAGCGGTGCTCTTGCTCATAATTATCCTGGAATCAAGCTAACGAAGAGTTGTAAAGCTGCCATGACGGCCGTAACGCAGACGGCTCAGGCCAGCTTACCTGGAAAAAAGTGGGAATAAGATAAGTTTTCTGGCGAGGGAAGTAAAATCCAGTGTGGCCCTAATCAGCAAAATTTCGCCAGATCTCCTGAATGTCTTCCATAAAGAAGCCACGATAGAGAAGAAAACGCTGCACTTTCGCCTTCATCTGCCACTCTGTTGGCAGCGGCGAGCCAAACTTGCGTTCGGCCAGTTCGCGCGCCAGCGGCGGCCAGTCAATTTCACAGGCCATCATCGCGGACTCCCCAATGGCCCGTTCGATGCCCTTTTGCTTTAGTTCTTGCCGAATACGCTGCGGTCCATACCCTTTCCGACTGCGGCTGGCAATAAAACGTGACGCAAACTGCACGTCGTCCAGCCAGCGGTGTTCGTAACACCAGGCAATAACCTTATCAATGTCTTCCTGAGTGACCTCAGGTTCGTCCTCTTTAGCAAGTTTTGCCGCAAAGGCAGAAGGCGTTGCCAGCTTACGGCGCAGCTCATATTCGCTGTGGTCACGCATGGCAAGAATACGGGTCGCCTTATCCAGAAGGCGGGCAAAAGGGCTGCGGCGGGGAGAAGCGGTGTTGTCGGACATAGGGTCGTGTGGCAAAGATCGATATCAGGAGAGAGAAAGCACAAAGGGCCGCGTTAGCAGCCCTTTGTCTTGTTTTAGAAGTCTTCGTTAGTTTCGACCGCGTCTTCGTCGTGGTCATCAACCGTGAAGTCCGGCGTGCTGTCCTGGTTATTCAGCAGCATTTCGCGCAGTTTCTTCTCAATTTCTTCCGCCATCGGCTTGTTCTCTTTCAGGAAGTTGCTGGCGTTTGCCTTGCCCTGACCGATTTTTTCACCGTTGTAGCTGTACCATGCACCCGCTTTTTCAATCAGCTTGTGCTTCACGCCCAGGTCAACCAGCTCACCGTAGAAGTTGATGCCTTCGCCGTAGAGAATTTGGAATTCAGCCTGTTTAAATGGCGCGGCAATTTTGTTTTTCACGACCTTCACGCGGGTTTCGCTACCGACGACGTTTTCGCCATCCTTCACTGCACCGATACGACGAATGTCGAGACGGACAGACGCGTAGAATTTCAGCGCGTTACCGCCGGTCGTGGTTTCCGGGTTACCGAACATCACGCCAATTTTCATACGGATCTGGTTGATGAAGATCAGCAGCGTGTTGGACTGCTTCAGGTTACCCGCCAGCTTACGCATTGCCTGGCTCATCATACGTGCCGCAAGGCCCATGTGAGAGTCGCCGATTTCACCTTCGATTTCCGCTTTCGGCGTCAGCGCCGCAACGGAGTCAACGATGATGACGTCAACCGCACCTGAACGTGCCAGCGCGTCACAGATTTCCAGCGCCTGCTCACCGGTATCCGGCTGGGAACACAGCAGGTTGTCGATATCAACGCCCAGCTTTTTGGCATAAACCGGGTCCAGCGCGTGCTCGGCATCGATGAACGCACAGGTTTTACCGCTTCGCTGTGCGGCCGCAATAACCTGCAGGGTCAGCGTTGTTTTACCGGAAGATTCAGGCCCGTAAATTTCTACGATACGGCCCATTGGCAGGCCGCCGGCGCCCAGCGCGATATCCAGAGAAAGTGAACCGGTAGAGATCGTTTCCACGTCCATGGAGCGGTCTTCACCCAAGCGCATGATGGAGCCTTTACCAAATTGCTTTTCAATCTGGCCCAGTGCTGCCGCTAACGCCTTCTGTTTGTTTTCGTCGATAGCCATTTCTACTCCTGTCATGCTGAGTGATGCGATAATTCGCAACCCCGCGTTCTCAATACTGTTTCGTTGAGGCAATTATACTGTACAGTCATACAGTATCAAGTTTATTTTTTAGAAAATCGTCCCACAGGCTCTGCAGGGCGAATTCCGTGGCCTGGCGGCGAACGGCATCGCGGTCGCCGTCAAAGCGCTGCACTTTTGCCAGCGTTCTGCCGTGCTTATCCGCAAACCCAAACCACACCGTACCGACCGGTTTTTCTGGCGTGCCGCCATCTGGCCCGGCGATACCGCTGACAGAAACCGCATAATCCGCTTTCGCGGCGGCAAGCGCTCCCTGAGCCATCTCAAGCACCACGCCTTTACTGACGGCGCCATAGGCTTCCAGCGTGGTTTCGTTCACGCCGATCAGCTGATGTTTGGCTTCATTGCTGTAGGTCACAAAGCCCCGCTCAAACCAGGCTGAGCTGCCGGCAACGTCAGTAATCACTTTCGCGATCCAGCCGCCGGTACAAGATTCTGCAGTAGTCACCGTGGCCCCAAGCTGCCCAAGGCCATTCCCTACCCGCTGGCTTAGCTCAAACAATGCGCTGTCTGTCATGCTGGCTCCGATTGTAGACATATCATTAGCCAACACGATAGCACTTTACGGGCATTGCAGGGGATTACATCGGGATACTCGGGAAGGATTCCAGAAATGGAACGGCCAGCGAAAGCTGGCCGGGAGAAAAACTACTTCATGCTGTTGGCGATGGTGTTCACGTTGTGCTTGAACGCCTTTTCGTAGGTACTTGCCGGGCCGCCAGGGCCTGAAAGCGCCTCAGGATAAAGCTCACCGCCGGGCTTAGCGCCGGTCGCGCTGGCAATTTGCTTCACCAGACGTGGGTCGGTCTGATTTTCGATGAAGTAGGTGGCGATATGTTCATCTTTCAACTGTTTAATCAGAGATGCAACGTCGCTGGCGCTGGCCTGAGCTTCAGTGGAAAAGCCCACTGGTGCCAGGAACGTGACGCCGTAAGCCTCGCCAAAGTAGCCAAATGCATCATGGCTGGTCAGTACCTTGCGTTTAGCCTGCGGCACATCCGCAAAGCGTTTTTTCGCCCAGCCGTCTAGCTGCTTCAGGCGAGCTGCATAGCTATCGCCGCTTTTACGGATAGCCGCTGCATCCTGTGGGTCGGCAGCAACCAGCGCTGCAGCGATATTTTCCGCGTAGATTGCCCCGTTTGCCGCGCTGTTCCACGCATGTGGGTCAGTGATTGATTTACCGTCTTCTTCCATGCTGCGGGTGTTAATTCCCTGGGAAGCCACGATAACTTTGCCCTTGTAGCCGGACGCCGTCACCAGGCGATCCATCCACCCTTCCATGCCGAGCCCGCTCACAATCACCACATCCGCATTACGCAACGCGACGCTGTCTTTCGGCGAAGGTTCAAAGCTATGCGGGTCGCCATCCGGCCCCACCAGGCTGGTGACTTTGACGTGATCGCCGCCAACCTGCTTAGCCATGTCGGCCAGCACGGTAAAACTTGCCACTACATTCAGCGTTTTCGCTGCAGCCATCTGGCTGGAGAGCGCCAGAGCCAGCGCAATACCAATCCCTAAACGTTTCATTTAACCCCCTTTATGATTGCCAATTTCCTACGCAGCAGGCTCCCTGCAAGCACGCTGCGCGGTCCGAAAAGTATTGAGATAAAGAATGCGACGCTCGCGGTAAGCACAATGGCCGGCCCGGCAGGTAACGAGGCGTAGAAAGACCACACCAGCCCTAACCAGGCACAAATCAGGCCACACACCACGGCAAGAGCGATCGAGCCCGGCAATGTCTTAGCCCAGCAGCGCGCGGCAATGGCGGGGAGCATCATCAGGCCAACGGACATTAACGTGCCGAGGATTTGGAAACCGGCCACCAGGTTAAGCACCAGCAGCGCCAAAAACGTGCCGTGTATCAGCGACGGCAGCAGCCGGTTGTTCACCTGTAAAAAGCTGCGGTCAAACGACTCCAGCACCAGGCCGCGATAAAGCAGCGCCAGCGCAATCAGCGTCACGCTTGCAATGAGCCCCACAAACTTAATAGCCTCACCATCCACGGCGAGAATTGAGCCAAATAGCAGGTGCAGCAGGTCAACGCTTGAACCGCGCAATGATATCAACGTCACGCCGAGTGCCAGCGACCCAAGGTAGAATCCGGCAAAGCTGGCATCTTCTTTTAACGGCGTCCGGGCGCTAACCCAGCCGGAAAGTAAAGCCACCAGCACGCCAGCGACAAACCCACCAATGCCCATTGCCACCAGAGACATACCGGCAACCAGATAACCCACGGCAACGCCGGGTAAAATGGCATGAGAAAGCGCGTCACCCACCAGACTCATACGACGAAGCAGAAGAAAAATGCCAAGCGGAACGGTACTCAGAGAAAGCGACAGGCAGGCCACCAGCGCGCGGCGCATAAAGCCGTAAGCCACAAACGGCTCAATAAAAAGGTGATAAATCATGCAGTTTGTACCAGGCGTGGGCGAAAGGAAGCATATTGCGCTAAGGCTTCGTCGGCGTTACCCCACTGGTAACCCTCCGGGGTGAGCAGCAAGACTTCAGGAAAATGCCGGCGTACCAGCTCGTTGTTATGCAGCACGCTGATAAGCGTCTTGCCATCCCGGTGCATCTGGCACATCAGTTCCATTAAAAATTCACTGGTCTGCGCATCCACGCCGGTGAACGGCTCATCGAGCAGGACCAGCGGTGCGTCCTGAACCAGCAGGCGAGCAAACAGCATGCGTTGAAACTGTCCCCCTGAGAGCACATCAATCGGCCGCAGGTAATGCTCACTTAATCCCACGCGCTCAATCGCTTCCGTCACGCGTTCACGGTGCTGGCGACGAAGGCCGGAAAACAGCCCGCGTCCCGGCCAGCTCCCCATACAAACCACGTCATAAACCGTGGCGGGAAATTGCCGATCCATCTCCCCTAACTGCGGCAGCCAGGCAATGCGCGGGCGCATATTGTCCTGAAACTTTACGCTGCCGGAAATGGGAGGCAGTAGCCCGGCCAGGGTTTTTAACAACGTCGATTTACCGCAGCCGTTCGCCCCAATCACCGCCGTCATGCTGCCGCGCTGAAACTGGCCGCTGAGGGCCGACACAACCACGTTGCCGTAATAGCCCAGCTCGAGATTCTGCAGTTCGATCATGGCAGGATAACCGCCCAATGAATGGCGCCCCACAGGCCGAGGATCAGCAGCGCGACAAGGGCCGCGCGAAATAGCCCGGAAAGGCTAAACAGTGAAGAGGGAGCTGCAACAGACATACCGGCACCAATATTGTTTCGTTATAACATAACATAATCTACCCAGTAGTCCTTGTAAATTCCTGTTTTACACCTCGGCATAAACGAACCCTCAATCAAGCCCCCTTTTCCCTTCCGTTAATCAGAACGTCATTTTTTCACCTCTTTCATCACTCAATAATCTTTCAAACTGATAGATTTATATTTCACAATGAGATCTAAATAACATATTTACGCATTTCAAAATGATTAATATGAGCCACCACCGGGAACAACGGTGAGCAGATAACCCTACAGGAGACAGAAATGATCGACATGATTACCCACGGGGCGGAGTGGTTTATTGGCCTGTTTCAGAAAGGCGGAGAGGTCTTTACCGGTATGGTGACCGGCATTCTCCCTCTGCTGATCAGCCTGCTGGTGATAATGAACGCGCTGATTAACTTTATCGGCCAGCACCGCATTGAACGTATGGCGCAGCGCTGCGCCGGCAACCCCGTTTCGCGTTACCTCTTGCTACCCTGCATCGGCACCTTCGTGTTCTGCAATCCGATGACGCTAAGTCTGGGGCGCTTTATGCCTGAGAAGTACAAACCAAGCTATTACGCCGCCGCATCGTATAGCTGCCATTCGATGAACGGTTTGTTTCCCCACATCAACCCTGGCGAACTGTTTGTTTATCTGGGCATTGCCAGCGGGTTAACGACGCTGGGCCTGCCGCTGGCCCCGCTTGCAGTGAGCTATTTGCTGGTTGGGCTGGTTACCAACTTCTTCCGCGGCTGGATAACCGATCTCACCACCTCGATTTTCGAGAAAAAAATGGGCATTGAGCTGGAACGCCAGGTCCGCCTCTAAGGAAAAATCATGACTCAAAGCATTCGTATTGAAAAAGGCCAGGGTGGATGGGGCGGGCCGCTGATCGTCCCGGTCGATCCGAGCAAAAAGATCGTTTACATCACGGCGGGTACGCGCCCGGCAATCGTCGATAAGCTGAGTGAAATGACCGGCTGCCAGGCGGTAGACGGTTTTAAAGACGGCGAGCCGCCGGAGGCAGAAATTGCGCTGGCAATCATAGACTGCGGGGGCACGCTGCGCTGCGGGCTCTACCCTAAACGCCGCATCCCGACCATCAATATCCACGCCACCGGCAAATCAGGCCCCCTGGCGCAGTACATCGTTGAAGATATTTACGTATCAGGCGTCCGGGAAGAAAACATTAGCTGGGCCGATGGCGAACCGCAGGCCGAACGCAAACCTGCGCCAGCGCGGGACTACGACGCCAGCAAAAAAATCACCGAACAAAGCGACGGCCTGCTGGCCAAAGTCGGTATGGGAATGGGTTCAGCCGTCGCCGTGCTGTTTCAGGCGGGGCGCGACACTATCGACACGGTTCTGAAAACGATTCTGCCTTTTATGGCCTTCGTGTCGGCGCTGATTGGCATCATCATGGCGTCCGGCTTAGGGGACTGGATTGCCCACGGCCTGGCCCCGCTGGCCAATAACCCTCTCGGTCTGATTACGCTCGCGCTGATTTGTTCCTTCCCCCTGCTCTCACCTTTCCTTGGCCCTGGGGCGGTGATTGCGCAGGTCATCGGGGTGCTGATTGGGGTGCAGATTGGCCTCGGACATATCCCTCCTCACCTGGCGCTGCCCGCGCTGTTCGCCATTAACGCCCAGGCCGCCTGCGATTTTATTCCTGTTGGCTTGTCTCTGGCGGAAGCGCGCCAGGAAACGGTGCGCGTCGGCGTGCCTTCTGTGCTGGTCGGGCGCTTTTTAACGGGCGCCCCTACCGTGCTAATTGCCTGGCTGGTGTCCGGCTTCATCTACCAATAAAGGAAAGCCCCATGCAAACCATTTACCAGACCACCATCGTCCAGATTGGAGAGTGCGCTCGCGAGGCGCTGGCAGACAACATGCTTATTACCTTTCGGGAAGGCGCCCCGGCGGATATTCAGGATTACTGCTTTATCCACTGCCACGGCGAGCTGACCGGCCAGCTAAAGCCAGGTATCCACTTTGAACTCAATGGCCAGCATTACGCCGTTACCGCCGTCGGCGACGTGGCCCAGCAAAACTTGCAGGAGCTCGGGCACATCACCCTGCGCTTCGATGGTGAAGCACGGGCGGAATACCCTGGCACCGTACACGTCGCTGGCCCGCTGCCTCAGGGCATTGAACCCGGCTGCCAGCTGAAGTTTGTTGCATAAACATTGTCATTTAATCAAAGGAGTAAAACATGAATCAGGTTGCCGTTGTCATCGGTGGAGGCCAAACGCTCGGGGCGTTTCTCTGCCATGGGCTGGCCCAGGAAGGCTACAAAGTTGCCGTGGTGGATATTCAAAGTGAGAAAGCGGCCCGCGTCGCGCAGGAAATTAACGACCAGTACGGGCCGGGTTCTGCCTGGGGATTTGGCTCGGACGCCACCAGCGAGCAAAGCGTTACCGCGCTGGCTCACGGCGTGGACGAGATTTTCGGCCAGGTCGATCTGCTGGTTTACAGTGCGGGCATCGCCAAAGCGGCGTTTATTGGTGATTTCGCTCTGGGGGATTTTGACCGTTCGCTGCAGGTAAACCTTGTGGGGTACTTCCTGTGCGCCAGGGAGTTCTCCCGCCTGATGATTCGCGACGGGATTAAAGGCCGCATCATCCAGATTAACTCAAAGTCCGGCAAGGTCGGCAGCAAGCACAACTCCGGCTACAGCGCGGCGAAATTCGGTGGCGTGGGGCTGACGCAGTCTCTCGCCCTCGATCTGGCGGAATACGGCATCACGGTGCATGCGCTCATGTTGGGTAACCTGCTCAAGTCGCCAATGTTCCAGTCTCTGCTGCCGCAGTACGCGGAAAAACTCGGCATTCCTGCTGACGAAGTAGAGCAATACTACATCGACAAAGTCCCCTTAAAACGCGGCTGTGACTACCAGGATGTGCTTAACACGCTCCTGTTTTACGCCAGCGATAAAGCCTCTTACTGTACCGGACAGTCGATCAACGTCACCGGCGGGCAGGTTATGTTTTAACTCTCGGGTCACCGGTTGCCTCTGGCCCTCAGCCAGAGGCTGCCCAAAGGAGGATGCATGATGAATGCACTGATCGCCCTGGCGGCGATCGCCTGGCTAAGCCAGCTACTGCTCGGCGGCTGGCAAATTCGCCGTTTTAATCGGGCCTTTGACCGGCTCTGCCAGCAGGGTGCCGTTGGCGTAGGCCGTTCATCCGGGCGTTTTCGGCCCAGAGTGGTCATTGCCCTCGCCTTTGATGAGCGGCAAAACGTCCGCGATAGCCTGATAATGAAAGGCCTGACGGTTTTTGCCCTCCCACAGCCAGTAATGCAGTTACACGGCATGAATCGGCAGGAATTGCAGCCCGATGTGATCTTTCCCCATGATCGTGATTGTCAGAATGCTCTATCATTAGCGCTTAAACTGAAACAGGGTTAATTTCGTTTCGAATGCTTATTGCTTGCGAAATTACCGAATCGAAATTTATTGCAAGGTAATAAGAGCCTATGAAACCACGTCAGCGGCAGGCGGCGATCCTGGAACATCTGCAAAAGCAGGGAAAATGCTCGGTGGAAGATCTCGCCCAGCATTTTCAAACCACCGGCACCACGATCCGTAAAGATTTGGTGCTGCTTGAAACGGCTGGCGCCGTGCTTCGCACCTATGGCGGCGTAGTGCTCAGTAAAGACGAACCCGATCCGCCCATTGACCACAAAACGCTGATCAATACCCAGCAAAAACAGCAAATTGCCGAGGCGGCGGTCAAGTACATCCACGATGGCGATTCCATTATTCTGGATGCGGGCAGCACCGTTTTGCAGCTGGTCCCGCTGCTCCAGCACTTCAATAACATTACGGTGATGACCAATAGCCTGCATATCGTCAACGCGCTGTCTGAGCTGGACAACGAACAAACCATCCTGATGCCCGGCGGCACCTTCCGTAAGAAATCAGCCTCGTTTCATGGCCAACTGGCGGAAAACGCCTTCGAACACTTCAGCTTTGACAGGCTCTTTATGGGCACCGATGGCATCGATCTGACCGCCGGGGTCACAACCTACAACGAGGTTTATACCGTCAGCAAAGCGATGTGCAACGCGGCGCGCGAAGTGATCCTGATGGCTGACTCCTCAAAGTTTGGCCGTAAAAGCCCGAATATTGTCTGCGGACTGGAGAGAGTGGATACGATCATCACCGACAGCGGCATTAGCCACGAATTCCTCACCGCGCTGCGTGAAAAAGGCGTGAAAGTGATTGTTACCGGAGAAGAAGATGCATCAGCGAATGATTGACGCCGCACGAGAAACCCTGCTGCTGGAATTACAGGAAGCGAGCCGCCTGCCGGACAGACTTGGCGAAGATTTTGTCGCCGCCGCCAACGCCGTGCTCACCTGTCAGGGGAAAGTGATTGTTTCCGGCATGGGCAAGTCCGGGCATATCGGGAAGAAAATTGCCGCCACCTTTGCCAGCACCGGCACGCCCGCCTTCTTCGTTCACCCCGCCGAAGCGTTACACGGCGATTTGGGGATGATCGAAAGCCGCGACATCCTGCTGTTTATCTCCTATTCCGGCCATGCGAAAGAGCTGGATTTAATTATTCCTCGCCTGCAGGAAAAGGCCGTTAAGCTGATTGCTATTACCGGCAAAGCTGAGTCGCCGCTGGCGAAAGCGGCCTTTGCCACCGTAGATATTTCAGTAGAGCGTGAAGCCTGCCCGATGCGCCTGGCGCCGACCTCCAGCGCGGTTAATACATTAATGATGGGCGATGCACTGGCCATGGCCGTCATGCAGGAGCGCGGCTTTAACGAAGAGGACTTTGCGCGTTCACACCCTGCCGGTGCGCTAGGTGCCCGTTTGTTAAATCGGGTTCATCACCTGATGCGCACCCACGAGCAGCTCCCACAGGTGGCGGACAGCGCCTCCGTCATGGATGCCATGCTGGAGCTAAGCCGCACAGGCCTGGGACTGGTTGCCGTCTGCGACAAAGCGCAGCAAGTTGCCGGCGTCTTTACCGATGGCGACCTGCGCCGCTGGCTGGTGAGCGGCGGTAAGCTGGAAGCCGGGATCAAAGATGCCATGACGAAGAATGGCACGGTGCTGAATGCCGAAACCCGGGCGATAGATGCCAAAGAGATGCTGATGAAAAAACGCATTAGCGCGGCGCCGGTCGTGGATGAAAACGGCAGGCTGCTGGGGGCAATTAACCTGCATGATTTTCACCAGGCAGGTATTTGAGAACCGCCTTTATCGCCCCCAAACGGGGGCGATAAAACGTATTACTGAACGCGAGCCAGCGCGACGGCCTGCCCTAATTGCCATACCGCCATCGCATAATGGGTGCTGTGGTTGTAGCGGGTAATGGCGTAGAAGTTTGGCAGCCCGTACCAGTACTGGTAACGATCGCCCATATCCAGGCGCAGCAGGCTCACTTCCTGATGGTTGCCCAAAGCGCCCTGCGGGCTCAGGCCGGACTGGCCCAGCGCCGCCACTGAGTATTTGGTGTTGAAGCCGTTAGCCAGCCCCGGTACCTGCCCATTGGCCGGCACGGCAACCATGTCGCCCTTCTCCCAGCCGTGTGCTTTGAAATAGTTCGCCACGCTGCCGATGGCATCTTCCGGATCCCACAGGTTCACGTGCCCGTCGCCGTTGAAGTCCACCGCGTACTCTTTAAATGAGGAAGGCATGAACTGCCCGTAACCCATTGCTCCGGCGAAGGAGCCTTTGAGCGCCAGCGGATCGTCCCCTTCATTACGCGCCATCAGCAGGAAGGTTTCCAGTTCGCCCGCAAAGTATTGCGCGCGGCGCGGATAGGCAAAGGCAAGCGTCGCGAGAGCATCCACGATGCGTGTTTTACCCATCACGCGGCCCCAGCGGGTTTCAACCCCGATGATTCCGACGATGATTTCCGGCGGCACGCCATAAACCTGATAGGCGCGGTTCAGGGCCGATTCATACTGGTTCCAGAACTTAACGCCGTTCTGTACGTTATCCGGCGTGATGAATTTAGCGCGATAGCGTAGCCATGCCCCGTTCGGCCCGGCAGGCGGCGCGGTCGTCGGTGCCTGCTGATCCATCAGGCGCAGCACGTAATCCAGACGTTTGGCCTGGGACAACACTTCATGCAGCTGGCGACGGTCAAAGCCATGCTCATTCACCATTTTGTCGATAAACTTCTCTGCTTCCGGGTTGTAAGCAAAATCACCGGTTTGCATAAAGACATCGTGCTGTGGCTGGAGCAGGAAACCGCCAGACGGCGTGCCGCTGGTCGTCTGCTGTTCGGCGGTTTTCGGCTTACTGCTACAGGCAGAGAGTAAAACCAGCATAGGAAGAAGTGCTGCGGCTGAATAACGCATCTGATGGGCTGTCCCTGTGAATGTTCGCGAAAGTTTCGCAATAATGGTAATCCATAATTACTCATCTGAATATGTCTCTCTGGCCCCTCACGTCATACTCGACGGGTCTCTGGTCGCGACTTATTGGCAGCCCGGAGATGAATCTTCCCTCTGCCAAACCGCCGCAATGCGTTACCAGAAGCGTCGGCAGGGCATATCATTTAAAAAAGTGATCTAAATTGATATAACCGTTCAAAATAGCGAACAATAAGTCCTGAGATGAACAATAAATTTCAAGCGATGGAAGTCTTTGTGCAGGTGGTTGACGCCGGCGGATTCAGTCGTGCGGCGGAAGCCATGAAGCTGCCCAAAGTGACGGTGTCGACGCTGATTAAGACGCTGGAGACAACGCTGGGGGTCAGGCTGCTGAACCGTACCACACGTCACTGCAGCGTCACCGCGGACGGTGCCGCCTACTACGAACATTGTTTACGCATTTTGACGGAGATTCGCGTAGCGGAAGAATCGCTCTCAAGCACCAGGCTCAGTCCAAAAGGACGGCTGCGGGTCGATGCCCCCACCGGTCTTGCCAGCGAAGTTCTGGTGCCCGCCCTGCCTGATTTCTTTGCCCGTTTCCCTGACATCAGGCTAGAACTGGGCTGCAGCGATCGCTCAGTCGATCTGATCGAGGAGGGCGTAGATTGTGCCGTGCGGGTCGGCGAGCTACGCAACTCTAGCTTGATTGCACGTCGCGTGGGCGTTATGCACTACATGACCTGCGCGGCCCCGTCCTACCTGAAGTGTCATGGCCGCCCCCTGCACCCGGACGATCTGGTGCATCATCAATGCCTGAATTATTTTTCGCCCCGCACTGGCCAGATTTTTGATTGGCATTTTTCCCGTGAGGGGGAACGTATCAAGCGTACTCTCACCGGCCCCATCGCACTGAATGACAGTTATGCATATACCGCGGCTGGCTTATCCGGCCTGGGCATCGTGCAAATGGCGGCGTTCCTGATGGAACCCATGCTGAAAGATGGCCGTTTCGAGTTGATACTCGACGACTGGAGCAATGATCCGATGCCTATTCATGTGGTGTATCCGCAGAATCGCCATCTATCGACCAAGGTCCGCGTTTTTGTGGAGTGGATTGTCGAGCTTTTTGCGAAGCATCCAGGTATGGCCCCGGCGACAGCCCGTCGTGCCCGTCGCACTTAATTTCTCATGTCATGGCGTTGAGTTGCCACTGGCCCCCACCTCTTCGAAAACGATCCCACCTGCCTTGACCCCGCCCCGCACATCCCAGCTAGCTTGAAGCCGGAGCCATAGCCCTACCCGGGAGGGTAACCCGACCGGGAAACTCTCCTGCCGGCTGGACATATCTTGAAGCTCGAGCCCCGAATTGGCTGCCTGTCATTGTTCGCTATTTCGAACAGTCATATCCATTTACATGGCTTTTTCCGACTACAGGCCATGTTTAAGATGGCCGCAAGAAAGCCGCCAAAACGGCAAGGCAATCTGACTTTGACAACCAGCCGCAGAGCGGCTTCTGGAGGATCATATGATGGGCAAAACCGTAAACGGTATCAACGTCGCCGACCTACAACAATTCGCCCAGGACGTGCGCGACAACCCGGCCAGGGGCGCAATCCGCTTCAACGTTAAAACGAAATGGCAGGGCCAGACGCGGACGGTAGCGAGCGTCGATCATTACGAACTGGGGGGCGAGAAACACGCACGCCATTTCGAGATTGCCGCCGACGAACCGGCCCAGCTGCTGGGACAGAATACCGCGCCTAACCCACAGGAACTGCTGATGGCAGCGCTAAACGCCTGCATGTCAGTCGGCTATGCGGCGAATGCGGCCGCCATGGGCATCACCCTCCACAGCCTTGAAATCGAAACTGACGGTGAACTGGACCTGCGAGGTTTCCTGGGCCTGGATGACAGCGTGAATCCCGGCTATGACGAAATCCGGTATGTGGTGCGCCTGCGCACTGATGCAACCCGCGAGCGGGTTGAGGAATTACACGCCCAGGCGACAAGAACGTCGGTCAACCTGGCGAACTTCTCCCGGGCGATCCGCATGGTCGAAACGCTGGAAATCCTCGAACCATAACCGCCAACAAGCTCAACATTAAATCTGAGGACTCATGAAACTCTATTACTCCCCTGGCTCTTGCGGGCTTTCCCCGGCCATCGCGCTGCGAGAGGCGTGCCTTGCCTTCGATCTGGTCAAAGTAGACTTCGCCACGAAGACGACTGTCGAGGGCAATTATCTCGATGTGAACCCGAAAGGCTTCATTCCGATTCTGGTGCTCGATAACGGTGACTTGATTACCGAAGGTGCAGTCATTCTGCAGTGGATCGCCGACCAGAACCCCGGCCTTAACCTGCTGCCACCCTTCGGCACGCAGGAGCGCTATCGCGCGCTGGAATGGCTCAATGTCATCGCGACCGACCTTGCTAAAGGGATGTCGACGATGTTCCAGCCCTTTTTCGACGATGCGGCGAAAAACCGCTACGCCGAAGGATTCCTCAAAGGTCGGTTCGCCTTTGTTGAAGAGCATCTGTCGAACAACGACTATGTGCTCGGCAACGAATTTTCGGCACCTGATGCCTATCTCTATAACGTACTGAACTGGCCGCCGCGCGTTGGGATCGACATGTCCGTTTACCCGGCCATTGAGCGATTCATGCGGCGCATGGAACAGCGCCCCAGCGTTCAGGCCGCACGCGCGGCAGAAGGTCTGCCCCCGCGCTGAGCAGTAAGTAGATCGCAAGCCGCCGGCCAATACCCGGCGCCGGCGGCAGCGGTTATTCATTCGGGGTTCAATGCCTCAGCGGCGCTCTAATTTCCCATCAAACAGCGCCGCGCTTTATTGTTTCCAGGAGTCCAGGATGATCGTTGAAAAATGCAATGGGTTATCGGTGCAGATCCTGCCCGTTCTCGAAGATAATTATATTTTCCTTATAGAAGATTTACGGACAGGTGCCCTGGCCGTCGTTGATCCAACCGAGGCCAGTCCGGTACTGGATGTGCTTGAAGGGAGGCGCGTAGATCTGATCCTTAATACGCACCATCATTGGGACCACGTTTCAGGCAACACGGAGATCAAGCGAAAAACAGGGGCACGCGTCATTGGCCCGGCGGCCGAAGTGGATGATATCCCGGGTATCGATCGGGGCGTGATCGGAGGCGATACGGTAGCATTGGGGGAGCATATTGCCCTGGTTATCGACGTGCCGGGGAATACGAGCGGGCACATCGCCTTTTGGTTCAAGGAGGCCGGGCTTCTCTTTTCCGGCGACACCATCTTTCATCTTGGCTGCGGGCGTGTCCAGGAAGCTGTGCCGGCCCAGATGTGGACTTCGATCGATAAAATAAGATCGCTGCCGCCGGAAACGCTCATCTATTCCTCGCACGAATACGCCGCCGACAATGCCCGCTTCGCGCTCACAATCGAACCAGACAACGCCGATCTGCTGAAGCAGATCGCGCTGATAGAGGACAAGAGGCAAGCGGGCATGCCGACCGTTCCATCGACACTGGCAACGGAGCTCGCGGCCAATCCGTTTCTACGCGTCGATCGGGCTACCATACGTTCCCGATTGGGTTGCATGGAGAGCGCCAACTGGGAAGTCTTTGCCAAACTACGCCGTATGAAAGACGCTTTCCGGGAGCTAAAAAATCTGTGAATGGTTTCGGAAATTTTTAGCTCACGTCGATATAACAGGCTAAACGAGATAGCTAAAGCTCTGTTACGTCCAAAAGTGGCGTAACAGATGCATAAGCCGGTTATTAAAAACCGCCACTCGTTGCCCAATGCCAGCCGGTTGAAGTTTCCTGGGAGGGAAGATTCAAAGACACACAGGTGGAAAGTAAAAGCGTTTGTTTATGCTGTCTGCCCTCTTAAGTACCCAAAAAGCAACTGAACCAATTCC
Organism: Cedecea sp. Ae19-4; assembly: GCF_059801165.1. Taxonomy (NCBI): domain Bacteria; kingdom Pseudomonadati; phylum Pseudomonadota; class Gammaproteobacteria; order Enterobacterales; family Enterobacteriaceae; genus Cedecea; species Cedecea sp. Ae19-4. The sequence continues at coordinate 263,105 of NZ_JBCHWG010000003.1, forward strand.
CGCTTCAGCGCCGATGAACCGGTCAATCCGCGCAAGGCCGCCTGATGCACAATCCCTTCAATAGCAGCGGATAATGTCCACGCCGCTGTCTGAATATCTTCGGCATTCCGTCGCGCCCCATACCGGGAAACAAGGGCGAGGTAGTACTCGTTATACTTTTTTTCAAATTCGGCGTGAGCCGAAATAGCCTCGTCGCTCCGGGGGGCTTCTTCCACCAGGGCCCGATGTAGAGCGGGATGTGCCCCATGTACCGACAGCATGCCTTCGATCAGCAGGTTGAAGCTCTGGTTCACATCCTCGGTATTTTCACTGGCAGCCTGCAGGGCGTTGATAACATCGCTGAAATGCTTCTTTCTAATGGCCTCTACGAGTACGAGCTTGTTGGGAAAGTATTGGTAAAGCGACCCGATGCTGACACCCGCAAACTCGGCCACTTCATTGGTGGTGAAGTATCGCCAGCCTTTTTCACCTAAAACCTGAGTCGCAGCCTCGACGATCGCGCTCACTGTCGCCTGAGAACGCTTCTGCTTTGGGAGCTTCCGCATCCCGTTATCGCACGGCTGAATGCGAGTAGACATCACTGTGCCTCCAACTCAAAATGTGAACTCCAGGCTCACATTATACAAGGATTGGTCAGGTGCATCCTCTGCCAGCCACAAGCCGTGAACTCCGACTCAAGGTCAGACCCACCAGCCGCCCAAAGGTTTCTGACTTTGAGATAGTCGAAGTGGCTTTACCCGTTGCACAAAACGATGAGGTTCTGGTCAGGAACCGTTATTCGCGAGTCTCCGCCTCGCTGCGCATGATGATCAGCGAGGGCGCCGAAGCCATCCCTGGCGTACCGTTTCCGGCGCTGAAGCCGGGCGACACTCTGGCGGAGGAAACGCTCGGCGAGGTCCTTTCTTCTCCCCCAGGGAGTGAACTCAGGCCGGGCGATCGGGTTCGGCATTTCATGGGCTGGCGCGAGTATGCCGCCGTCCCGCTCGCGGAGTGCGTCCGTGTTGATAGCCGAGTTTATCCGGACGTCGCCAGCCTTTCGCATGGCTCGACGGCTTATGCGGCATTGACGCGAGGCGTTGAAATCAGGCCCAGTGATACCGTCCTTATCACCAGCGCGGCCGGCGCAATAGGCTCTATGGCCGGGCAGATCGCCCGACAGCTTGGCGCTGGACGAGTGATTGGCAGCACAAGCTCCAGGCAAAAAGCCGAACGGCTTGTTAAGGAATTAGGTTACGACGCGGCGGTGATTCGGGGCCGCGGCAGCGATGTGGCACAGCTGCGTGAAGTCGCTCCGGAAGGTGTTGATGTCGTGCTCGATTGCGTAGGCGGGGAACAACTGCAGTCAGCCATCGTGGCTGCACGCCCAGGTGCCCGAATTGCGATCGTCGGGGCTCTGTCGGGCCAGCTCGCTGATGCAGGAACGGGACGGGAAGCCCCCGTCGAGCTAGATTCAGTCCAGATCCTCCTGAAAAAGATCACGATACGCGGATACAGCGCTGACGACGACCCGGATGCTCACGCGGAATGGGATACGAGATTTGCAGAATGGCTTCAAACAGGGGATATCGTGTTTCCACATGTCATCGTCAATGGGATAGAGCGGGCGCCAGAGGCCATTCAGGCTATTGCGGAGGGCAGATACTTCGGCACCGTGTTTGTCGAGTTTTAGGGCTTGTCATCATGTTGCCGTAAGCATACCTGCCTGGGTGCCACGTGCTATTTAAGCTTTGTGGTTTTTCAGCCCCGACAGGTACGCTTCACTGCCAGATTCTTCAAAAATTATGAGAGCGCAGGCGGTTGTATTCCACCAGCCCTTGCTCTGTCAGGCTTCACCGGCTGGCTGACTAAAGCGTCGATGTTCGCCGTCTCGCGCCCTTCTGCCGTTAAAATAGCACCGGCAGCCCCAGCGCACGTTTCACTTCGTCCGCCGTTTGCTGCGTCAGCGCTCGCGCTTTCTCACTCCCGGCTTTCAACACCTCAAGCAAATAAGGCTTATCTTCGATAAAGCGATTTCGCCGCTCTCTGATCGGCGCCAGCAGGTTTTGCAGACAGGTTTCCAGCTCGTTTTTACACTGCCGATCCCCCAGCCCACCGCGCTGGTAGTGCTCTTTCATCGCCTCAACGTTCTCTTTGTCTTCATGGAAAGCATCCAGATAGGTAAACACCACATTGCCTTCAATTTTTCCCGGATCGTTGACGCGCAGATGATCCGGGTCGGTAAACATGGCGCTCACGGCCTGATGAATCTGCTGTTCGCTGGCGGAAAGGGTGAGCGTATTGCCCAGGGATTTTGACATCTTAGCGTTACCGTCAATGCCCGGCAGACGGCTGACCGGGCTGAGCAACGCTTTGCAGGGGGTTAATATCGGCGTCGGCGTCAGGCTATTCATCTTGTGCACAATTTCATTGGCCTGTTCGATCATCGGCAGTTGATCGTCCCCCACCGGCACCAGGCTGGCTTTAAATGCGGTAATATCCGCGGCCTGGCTTATCGGATAGACAAGAAAACCAGAAGGCAAAGAGCGAGCAAACCCCTTCTGGGCTATCTCGCTTTTTACCGTCGGGTTTCTTTCCAGCCGGGCGACGGTCACGATGTTCATATACAACATGGTGAGTTCGGCCAGCGCTGGCAGAGAGGATTGCAGGCAGATTGTGGTTTTCTGCGGATCAATGCCAACCGCCAGGTAGTCCGCCATCACCTGCAGAATGTTTTCGGCGACTTTCTCCGGGCGGCTGCCGTTGTCGGTTAGCCCCTGAAGGTCGGCGACCAAAATGTGCTGCTGGTGCTCATCCTGAAGCTGAACGCGTTTACGCAGTGAGCCGACGTAGTGCCCAAGGTGAAGCTGGCCGGTTGGACGGTCGCCGGTAAGAATGGTTTGCTGTAAAGCGTGTGAACTGCTCATAACTGCCTCCTGAGGCTGATAAATCTTGCCGGAGGGCGAGCAGTTAAACGAAATAGCCGCCTTCCGGCGGCTATTAGAAAAGGGTGAACGAATTCCTGCCGCCTCTAAAGAGACAGCCACCAGCGGATAACGATAAGTGCGGTGTGATTTATGTTCATTCGGCTACCCTATCACATTTCGCGATGGTTTCCGTAGCGGGATTTAAAAGTTTATAATTTCCCCATCGTTCGCAAGATGCCCTCGCGACGAACAGATAAAAAGGAAAGTTGGGAATCTATGGTTGTTATGAATGATCCTTCGCCAGGCGTCCTGTCGGTTTTTGATTTTGACGGCACGCTGACCCATAGCGATAGCTTTGTCCCGTTCCTGCGGTTTGCCTTTGGGCGCAAAACCTTCGCGAGCAAGATGATGCGTATGGTCATTCCGACGCTCAAATGCCTGCGCCGGAAACTAACCCGCGATGAATTAAAAGAAATCCTGATTTCAACCTTCTTAACCGGCGTGAATGAGCAGTGGGTTAAGGATAAAGCCGAAGTGTATTGCGCGAAAAACTTCGAAAAAATGATGCGCCCGCGTGGGCTGATGGCGGTTGCCGCTGAGCTTCGTTCTGGCGCTGAAGTTACGCTGTGCTCTGCGTCTCCGGCCATCGTGCTGCTGCCGTTCGCCGAACGTCTGGGCGTGAAGCTCATCGGCACTCAGCTTGAAGTGGTGGACGGCGTGTTAACCGGCCGCATTAACGGCCATAACTGCCGCTGCGATCAAAAGATTCAGCGTCTGGAACAGATTTATGGCCCGCTTAACCAGCTGCACTTGCGCGCCTGGGGGGATTCAAGAGGGGATTATGAGCTGCTGACCGCAGCCAGGGATTACCACTGGCGCCACTTCCACCGCGCCAAATCTCGTCGTCGCTCACCTATCGAAAGATTACGCCTCGACAAACATCTCTGAATCTCGTCATCAGGACGCCCTCGCCCGAAGGCGTCCTTCATCCTGTTCAGTTCTTACTGTCGCTTGATTCCGCTTTTGCCGGGAACATGACGCTGAGGATGATGCCCACGGCCAGCACGCCCAACACAACGTACAGGCTGGCGGTGGCCGAGATGCTGTACCCGTGATGCCAGATATGTTCGCTGGCGTTAAGCCCGAGCTTAACGGCGATAAAGAACAGCAGCACCACCACCGCTTTTTCCAGGTGAACGAGATACTGTTTTAACGCTTCCAGCACAAAATACAGGGTACGCAAGCCAAGTATTGCAAACATCATTGCGCTGTAGACGATCAGCGGTTCACGGCTGACGGCAATAATGGCCGGGACAGAATCAAAAGCGAACATCACGTCAGACAGTTCAACCACCGCCACGCAAAGCATCAGCGGCGTAGCATACAGCGTGGCTTTTTTTACTCGCCCAACGGTGATGGCCTGGTTTTCTGGCTTCGCCAGCTCGTGGTCAACCTCAGCCTGGTTAAGCAGGAATTTGCGCCCGGCAAGCTTTGGCCAAAGAGGGAAAAAGCGTTTTACCAGCCGATAAGCCAGATGCTGAGAGTAGTCCTCAACTTCGTCCTCTCCATCGTTGCCTTTGAGCATCATCACCGCCGTCCACGCCACAATCAGCGCAAACACGATTTCAACATAAGGCCCCAGCGACAACAGCCCGGTGCCGATGGCCACAAAAATGCCTCTGAAAACAATCGCGCCGATAACGCCCCAGTACAACACGCGGTGCCGGTAGCGATCCGGAATGCCGAACCAGGCAAAAATCGCCATCATCACAAACAGGTTATCGACGGAAAGCACCTTCTCAAGCGCGTAGCCGGTGACAAACAGGCTGGCGACTTCTGCGCCGTGATGAAGATATAAAAAACCGGCAAAAAGCATTGCCACTGCAACCCAGAACACCGACCACAATGCGGCACTTTTAAGCGAGATGGGCTCGTCTTTGCGGTGCATAAAAAGGTCGATAAAAATGGCACCCACCGAAAGCGCAAGAAATACCGCTACCGTTTCGGTCGGGAAGCCAATATGTGTAGATATCATGTTTTATCCTTCAGGAATGACGGAGGCAGCTTCGGGGGATCCGAGTGCCGCCTCACTCCATTCAGGATAAGACCTTCAGGCAAAAATGGTATATTTTTTCTGACATTGGCGAATAAACCGACGCCTGCATTAAATTGCTCGCGCATCCCCCGCGTACTGCGCTACCGCCTGTTGTAACCTCGCCGTCTGGCTGTCATTGGCCGGGCTTATCATCGCGTAGTTATAGCGGCGATCGCTCCAGTACTGCGCGGTCAGGTTATCGGCCTGTCGCTCCCCTTTCCCCAGCGTAAACATGCCGGAGGGCCGGATATAATACGCCACGCGCGTGCCCTGAGCGTCCCGGTAGACCACCAGCGCCGCCGGCCCCTGCTCGGTTACCATTAAACGCCCGCCCACCAGCGTAAAACCGTAATTATCGAGGTCTGGTGCCAGCGCCCCGTTAATAAAGTAGCGACTCATCCAGTTATTCACCTCCGCGCGATCGCTGGCCACAACGTCCAGCGCTTTCACGCTGCCACTGTTCACCAGACGATAGGCCTGCACGGCATCTTCCATCGGCAGAATTTGCCGCAGAACTTCGCTGGCATGCAGCTGCCACCCGGCCACGCCGCCCATGCCGACGGAGAACAGCAGGCTAAAAGCAACGGCTAACCGCCACCGGCGAGTGCGCTGGATTTGCTGCCGCGCCCGCTGTACTTCCGAAGCAGGGGCAGAAACCTGTGGCACAAATTCGTCCAGCGAAAGACGTAAACGCCGGGCATCGGCCTGCCATTTTTTGACCTGTGCGGCCTGCTCGGGGTGCTGCTGCAAATAGTGCTCAACCCACTTTTTGCGCTCGTCATCCAACTGCCCGTCAACCCAGGCATGGAGATCCTGCTCGTCAGGTATGCGCGATTTCATTTTAATCTCCTTAACGCCGGGGTGGATGGCGTGCCTTCATCCCATTTTTGCAGCTGTTTTCTGGCTCGGGACAAACGCGACATCACGGTTCCCAACGGAATATCCAGCGACTCAGCCGCCTCTTTATAGCTCAAACCTTCTACGCTGATGAGCAGCAGTAATGCGCGCTGCTCCACGGGAAGCTGGCTGAACATCGCCAGCATATCGTCGTTGATCAGCATCTCCTCCGTTGACGCGGCCACCGGGTGTTCATCGCCGGTAAACAACGACAAAATACGCTGATAGCGTCTTTTTCGCCGCTCGCCGTCAATGAATTGCCGGTAGAGAATAGAGAACAGCCAGCTGCGAAGGCTTTCCCTTGCCGCCAGATTCCTCTCGCGGGTAAATGCTTTCTCAAGGCAGGACTGCACCAAATCCTCCGCGGCATGAGGATTCCGCGTGAGCCATAGGGCGAAACGCTGCAGATGCGGCAGCATTTCCCGTACTTCCTGTTCGCTCAGTTTTGACATGATTTACTCCACTGGCGATGTTAGCCCCGGCCTTTGTAGCCCGTCATACTGCTGAACACGCCATCACGCAACAGCAGCGCATGAAATAATGCGGCGGTCAGATGCAGAATTACGATGACGAACAGCAGCAGAGCAAGCCAGGTATGCAGCGGCCGAAGCACGGCATAAAGCTCAATATTTTTCGCCACCAGCGCCGGTAGCGTGATGCCAGTCCCCAGCGTCACAGGATAGCCCGCGGCAGAGAGCATGGCCCAGCCTACCAGCGGCTGGGCTACCATCAGAAGATAGAGCAGCCAGTGGGATAAATGTGCCAGCGCTACCTGAAAACCTGGCAGATTCGCCGGGAGCGACGGCGTTTTATAACGAAGGCGGAGATAAACCCTCAGGATAACCAGCAGCAGAATGGCAACGCCAAGCGGTTTATGCAATGAGTATAAAAAAGCGTGTAATGCCGACACCGTGGACACCATCCCCACGCCGATAAACAGCATTGCCACGATCATCAGCGCCATCGCCCAGTGAACGACGCGCAGCAGAGGGTGAAAATACGTCACTTTGCTCATAACCGGCCCCCTTTATTTACCTGAGCTTCTTCATGCGTGCGGCGATTGAAGGATGATGAATAAGCCGCAGAGCGCGCGCTAAGCAGCGGATCGTCTGAGCCAGAAATACCTTCCGGCAAGATCAGAGGATCGTAGTTGATGTCCCGGCAGTTGCCGTCAGCTTGATCTTGTGCGGTAGTGAGCACCAGCGTGCCTGCGTTAAGTTTTTGGTGGCTATCGGGCCAGGCTTTTGTCGCATCGTTAATCACATCGCCCTTTTCAGCCACGCTGATAATCAAATCCCATTTCAGCGGCCCCTGCTGCAGGCGCTGCTTGATGTCCTGCTGCAGGAACATAGGATTCGCTTTGTCCTCCGCCGTCACCGGCACGCCGGGGGTTTGCGACTGCATACTCCAGCGCACGCCATGAACGTCCCCAGTTTTATTGGTAAATAAGAAGGCGTTCAGGCTGTTGTAGCTGTCACTGGCCCAGCTCGACGTCGGCACATAGCCCTTCACCCAGGCAAAAAACGGCTTTGCCTCCGGGTGAGCGCTGATAAATGCTTTCATTTTGGCTGGATCGGGTTTGCCCGTTTTAGGATCGGGAATACCCGCCATTTGCTGATCGTAGAAGCCCTGCGGCGTTGCGACGCTAAAGAACGGCAGCGCGTTCATCCCGGTACGCCACTCCTGGCCATCACGGGTGATAAACTGCAGCGCCATACTGCGCACTGGCACCGCACCATCGGGCGCGTTGGGGTTACCGCCAGCAATTGCCAGGCGGCCAATGACCGGCGTATTGCCCGGCAGGAACACCGTTGCTTTCGACAGCGCGCTGGCGCTACCGTTGGAGTCAAAATATCCCACTACACAGACCCCTTTGGCATGATTGCGGCGGTAGCCGGGGTGCTCTCCTCCCGTTTTTTCCAGCGCATTAACCAGCTTGTCGGGGGATAAACGCCCCGGCGTCAGGGCCCCCCACGCCCAGGCAAACAGCAGGCAGAGGGCTAACGGAATGGCGACTATCACGGTGCCACGCAGTAAAAATTGCTGCGGGTAGCGTAAATTTTTAAACATCGCGCAGAAAGACGGACGAGGTTCTCGCATAGGATCGGCTCACAATAATGAAACGGTATTGGGTTTTGGAGCACATAGGACGAACGAAATGAGCATTTATTCCCAGGTAATTAAAAATTTTTATCGTCCGTATTCCACTATCAAAAGCAGGGGAATGATTGTTATTACTTTTTATATATTTCGGGAATGTGAACATTAAAAACACCGGTTCGGCCTTTTTCTTCAATAGGTAAAAAAGTTAAATTTTAAAAAAATAATAAACTTTTGTTAGCAGACGTAACGAACGTACCGAGTGAATGATTACAAGTCATCGACGCCAAGTTTAAAACATAGAAATAAAGTGAAACCACAAACTAAAAACAACATCATTTAACTTAGGGAGAGAAAAAATAAAAGCCATTGTTAGTTATGGAATAAAGTATTTCATCGCTACCAACACTGCGCGCATCGTTAAAAATCCGCCCTATTGACAACTTTTTGCCTGCAGATTAATTTCCTTTCCACCCTGTAAGCCAGCAAGACAACTTACCCTCCTGTATCCACTGCAGGAAAATACTCCGACAACACCATTAACATCACGCTCAATATTAATTAAAAGAGAGTTATTATGTTTAAAAACCTTTCCGTAGGTTCGCGAATAAGCGGCAGCTTTATCATTATTTTATTAACGCTGATTATGCTGACGCTGGTGGCGATTATGCAGGTAAATAAAATAAACAACGCGTTGATCGCCATCAACGATGTCAATAACGTTAAACAGCGCTACGCCGTTAATTTCAGGGGCAGCGTACATGACCGTTCAATTGCCATCCGCGACGTGACGTTGGTGCCGGCAGGCGAACTGCAGGGCGTTGTGGAACACATCCGCAAGCTGGAGCAGGATTACCAGGCCTCCGTTCAGCCGATGGAAGGCATCTTTGCCCAGGGCAGCGACGTGACGCCCGAAGAGCGTACTCAGTACGAAAAGATAAAAGAGGCCGAGCAGCAAACGCTCCCGCTGGTGAATGAGATTATCGCTCTTCAGCAAAAAGGCGATGTGGAGGGCGCGCGCCAGGTCATCCTCAATCAGGCTCGTCCTGCTTTTGTTAACTGGCTGGCCACCATTAACGGTTTTATCGACATGGAGACTCAGCTTAACGACGCTTTGGCTAATACGGCGCGCGGTATTGCGCGAACATTTCACCTTCTGATGCTTACCCTGGCGCTGGTTGCCGTGGCGATTGGACTGCTGATCACCTGGTCAACCACACGCAAAATCACGCTTTCCCTCGGCGGTGAACCGGTTGATTTACTGCGTATGACCAACGCCATCGCCGCCGGAGATCTGACGCAAACGCCCGAGCTGCGTAAAAAAGATTCCAGCAGTATTCTGGCCTCGCTCAGCCATATGCAGAATGCGCTGCGCCAGCTGGTGCTGGAAGTTCGCCAGAACGCAGAGGGTGTGGCGAGCGCCAGCGCGGAAATTGCCAAAGGAAGTAGCTCGCTTTCTGCAAGGACGGAGAACCAGGCTGCGGCGCTACAGCAAACATCAGCGGCGATGGATCAGGTGGCGAGCACGGTGCGGAACAATGCGGAAAGCGCGCAGTACGCCAGCAAACTTGCCAGCTCTGCCGCCAGCGAAGTCACCCAGGGAAGTGAAATGGTGCAGGGGATCGTCAGTACTATGGAGGAGATCACTCAGGAATCCGTACGTATTGCGGACATTACCTCTGTGATCGAGGGGATCGCTTTCCAGACCAACATTCTGGCACTGAACGCCGCCGTTGAGGCCGCCAGAGCGGGTGAACAAGGCCGGGGTTTTGCCGTTGTCGCCACTGAAGTTCGAGCCCTTGCTCAACGCTCTTCCAGCGCCGCGAAAGAAATAAAAGGCCTGATTACCGGCTCAGTGCAGCGGGTAAACAGCGGGGCGCAGGAGATCGATCAGGCGGCGGAAACCATGAGCAAGATTTTAACCACCGTCAGCCAGGTGAACAGCATTGTGAACGAAATTGCGCATAACTCAGCAGAACAGGCGACCGGCGTGAATGAGGTTGCCCAGGCCGTTGCGCAGATGGATAAAAACCTGCAGCAGAACGTCGCGCTGGTTGAGGTGACGTCCTCCACGGCAACCTCTCTCGATAGGCAATCTCGCGTTCTGCGTGAAACCGTCAGCGTTTTCCAGGTTGCTTCCTGAGCCTACAAAGTACGGGGAATCGCCATTCCCCGTTTTTTTATTTCGGGAAATTAATCACCAGGTGGCTATTGTCGTCTTTCTCGTTCAGCGAACAGCCTGGGGCTTTACCACTCGAGTCGAAAGAAACCACAGGGCCGGGACGCATATCTTTAGGGCCTTGTTCACGGCTATGGTGAAAATGACCGCCGCCGCCCCAAACCAGCGTTTTACGTGCGCCAATGGCACGCTCTTCTTTTTCTGCCGCAGCGTTCCAGGCAATATTGAGCGCCAGCCGTTTGTTCATGTATTTGATGGCTTCCATCGGCGTTTTCGGCGCAGCGCCGGGAATATGGCGGTCAATGCCGGCGACGGAAATACCCGCTTTGTGCGCTTCATAAAGTGCCCCGGCAACCTTATCTACCCAGGCCTCGCCGTGTTTTGACCAGGCGTTCATGATGAAGTTTTTTGTCGCCTCTTTGCCATGAGCCAGCGCTTCGTGAAACAAGGCGTTATCGCTGTATTTCACAAACTCTACCGCCAGCAGATCCACACCAGCCTTTTTCAACTCGTGAATGGCATGGCCGACAAATTCAGGGATCGCAAGCTGACCATGCACGTCGCCCAGGTAAGCAAGCTTGTTATCCCGGAACAGGTTAGCCAGGGCCTGAACGGGATCGTTTACCGGCGGCTTAATTTTAATATCAGGGTGGATCCTTCCGCTGGTGTTAAGAGCGGCGGGCTGAACGCGATTTGACTGACCGACTGCAGAAAACATGGTTATCTCCGATGTTGGGATGTTTTCTGATAAGTGGGTCACTGAAAATTGAGTTCCTGAAAACAGGGTCAAAAAGATGTGTCTAAACGCAACATCCGGCAACTCAAATACGTTGCCGGATCGGGCGGGATCTATCTTTTATAGTAATTATTAAGGCTTTTAATGTAGTTCATGCAGCCCATCACGCTGGGATCGGTGCTGTTGTATTTATAGTCTTTGATAATGCCTTTGCTGTCGGTAGAGATCTGAATTTTGCAGCTGTAGTTAACCGGTACAAACGTGGTTTGTGTTGTCGTGGCCTCAAACGGTTTACCGTTGACCGTACCGGTGGTCGTTTGCGGCGAAATATAAGGCTCGGCTCCCGTACTGTTCGTTATCCACGTATAAACTTTCGTGTCGTCAAACGTTTGCTGATTATCGGGGTAGCCTAATATCTTAAATGCGACGGTTTTATCCTGGCCCATGAGGCCACGCAAACCCTCATCAAGCTGTTGAAAAGAAACGCACCCCGTCACTGCCAGCACGCCCGCAAGTACCCACTTTCTCATAGACACCCTGGAATTTAACCGTTTAAACAGAATGAAGGCGAAAACGTTCGCCAAACTGCGGTATTACAGCCAGCCGCCGCTAGAACATATCAGAACAGCAACGCGTTGCGAGGCTTTCAGCAATGTCGTTTAACCGCTGTTTTCCTGCCTTTGATACTCCGTTATCATGGGCCATCTGCGGGGCGATTTCCGCGTGCAGTTTACGCCGTATTAGTGAGCAATAATGAGAACCAGAAACATCACTAACCACTTAAAATTCAACGAAATGGATATCATCACTCCATGAGTACTAGCGAAACCTTCGACGCCCACACCCCCATGATGCAGCAGTATCTGCGTCTTAAATCCGAGCACCGTGACATCCTGCTGTTTTACCGTATGGGTGACTTCTACGAGCTGTTCTATGACGATGCCAAACGCGCTTCTCAACTGCTGGATATCTCCCTGACCAAGCGTGGGGCTTCAGCGGGCGAACCTATTCCAATGGCGGGCGTGCCTCATCACGCGGTGGAAAATTACCTGGCTAAACTGGTGAACCTTGGTGAGTCCGTGGCCATCTGCGAACAAGTTGGCGATCCGGCAACCACCAAAGGGCCGGTTGAGCGTAAAGTCGTTCGCATCGTCACGCCGGGCACCATCAGCGACGAAGCGCTGCTGCAGGAGCGCCAGGATAACCTGCTGGCGGCAATCTGGCAGGACAGCAAAGGTTTTGGCTATGCGACGCTCGACATCAGTTCCGGGCGCTTCCGCCTGACCGAACCGGAAGACCGTGAAACCATGGCCGCCGAACTTCAGCGCACCAATCCGGCGGAGCTGCTGTATGCGGAAGACTTCGCTGAGATGAGCCTGATTGATGGCCGCCGTGGCCTGCGCCGCCGCCCGCTTTGGGAGTTCGAGATTGAAACCGCGCGCCAGCAGCTAAATCTGCAGTTTGGCACTCGGGACCTGACCGGCTTTGGCGTCGAGAACGCCCACCATGGGCTTTGCGCCGCCGGCTGTCTGCTGCAATACGTCAAAGATACCCAGCGCACTTCCCTGCCGCATATCCGTTCCGTGACCATGGACCGGCAGCAGGACAGCATCATTATGGATGCAGCCACCCGCCGTAACCTTGAGATCACCCAGAATCTGTCCGGCGGCGTGGAGAACACGCTGGCCTCGGTGCTGGACTGCACCGTGACGCCGATGGGCAGCCGTATGCTCAAACGCTGGCTGCATATGCCGGTGCGTAACGTCGATGTGCTCACCCGGCGGCAGCAAACTATTGCGGCCCTGCAGGAGCGCACCGCAGATATTCAGCCTACGCTGCGTCAGGTCGGCGACCTTGAACGTATCCTTGCCCGTCTGGCGCTGCGCACCGCTCGCCCACGCGATCTGGCACGTATGCGTTATGCCTTCCAGCAACTGCCCGCCTTGCGCGAGACCCTGTCTGACGTAAGCACCGACTACGTGCAAACCCTGCGCGAGCAGATGGGTGAATTTGTAGAGCTGCGCGAATTACTTGAGCAGGCGGTTATCGAATCGCCACCGGTGCTGGTGCGCGACGGCGGCGTTATCGCTCCCGGCTATAACGAAGAGCTGGACGAATGGCGAGCCCTGGCCGATGGCGCAACTGACTACCTGGATCGCCTGGAAATTCGCGAACGCGAACGCCTGGGCCTTGATACGCTGAAAGTGGGATTTAACGCCGTGCACGGCTACTACATCCAGGTCAGCCGCGGCCAAAGCCATCTGGTGCCGATCAACTATGTTCGCCGCCAGACGCTGAAAAACGCCGAGCGCTACATTATTCCTGAGCTGAAAGAGTACGAAGACAAGGTCCTGACTTCCAAAGGCAAAGCGCTGGCGCTGGAGAAACAACTTTACGATCAGCTGTTTGATTTGCTGCTGCCGCACCTGGAAGCGCTGCAAAAAAGCGCTACCGCGCTGGCGGAGCTGGACGTGCTGGTGAACCTGGCCGAGCGCGCTTATACCCTGAACTACACCTGCCCGACGCTGACGGACAAGCCAGGCATTAAGCTGGTCGGTGGCCGCCATCCGGTAGTGGAACAAGTGCTCAGCGAACCGTTTATCGCTAACCCGCTAAACCTTTCCCCTCAGCGTAGAATGCTGATCATTACCGGCCCGAACATGGGCGGTAAAAGTACCTATATGCGCCAGACTGCGTTAATTGCTTTGCTGGCCTATATCGGCAGTTTTGTGCCAGCTCAGCAGGCAGAAATTGGCCCGGTTGATCGCATCTTTACCCGCGTAGGCGCTGCCGATGACCTGGCTTCCGGTCGCTCAACCTTCATGGTGGAGATGACAGAGACCGCCAACATTCTGCACAACGCGACCGAACACAGCCTGGTCCTGATGGATGAGATTGGCCGCGGCACATCGACCTATGATGGCCTGTCGCTGGCCTGGGCCTGCGCCGAAAGCCTGGCCAACCGTATTAAGTCGCTGACGCTGTTCGCTACCCACTATTTCGAGCTGACCACGCTGCCGGAGAAAATGGAAGGCGTGGCTAACGTCCATCTGGATGCCGTGGAGCATGGGGATACCATCGCCTTTATGCACAGCGTGCAGGACGGCGCGGCGAGCAAGAGTTACGGCCTGGCCGTAGCCGCGCTGGCGGGTGTGCCAAAAGACGTGATCAAACGTGCGCGTCAGAAGCTGCGCGAGCTGGAAAGCATTTCCGGCAATGCGGCCGCAAGCCAGGTGGATGGGACGCAAATGTCGCTGCTGGCAACGGCGGAAGAGACATCCCCTGCCGTCGAGGCGCTGGAGAACCTGGATCCAGATTCTCTTTCTCCGCGTCAGGCGCTGGAGTGGATCTATCGGCTGAAGAGTTTGGTGTAGACGTTACCAAACGGCACGCATAAAAAAAGCGGTGATTTGCATCACCGCTTTTTTATTTGAAGAGTCGATTATTCGCGGAACAGCGCTTCGAGGTTCAGCCCCTGAGCCTGCAGGATTTCACGCAGACGACGCAGACCTTCAACCTGAATCTGACGAACGCGTTCACGAGTCAGGCCGATTTCACGACCCACATCTTCCAGCGTCGCAGCTTCATAACCCAGCAGACCAAAACGACGGGCCAGCACTTCACGCTGCTTAGCGTTCAGTTCGAACAGCCACTTCACGATGCTTTGTTTCATGTCATCGTCTTGCGTGGTGTCTTCCGGGCCGTTGTCTTTCTCGTCCGCGAGGATATCCAGCAGCGCTTTCTCAGAGTCACCACCTAATGGGGTGTCTACCGAGGTAATGCGCTCGTTGAGACGCAGCATACGGCTAACGTCATCAACCGGTTTATCCAGCTGCTCGGCAATCTCTTCGGCACTCGGCTCATGGTCGAGCTTGTGGGAGAGTTCACGAGCAGTACGCAGGTAAACGTTCAGCTCTTTCACAATGTGAATCGGCAGGCGAATCGTACGGGTTTGGTTCATGATTGCCCGTTCGATGGTCTGACGAATCCACCATGTGGCGTACGTTGAGAAACGGAACCCACGTTCCGGATCGAATTTCTCAACCGCACGAATCAGCCCCAGATTGCCCTCTTCAATCAGATCCAGCAGCGCCAGACCACGATTACTGTAGCGACGGGCAATTTTTACCACCAGACGCAGGTTACTTTCGATCATGCGTCGGCGGGAGGCTACATCACCGCGCAACGCGCGGCGAGCAAAGTAAACTTCTTCTTCGGCTGTTAATAATGGAGAGTAACCGATCTCTCCAAGATAAAGCTGAGTCGCATCTAGTACACGCTGTGTTGCACCCTGTGACAGCAGCTCTTCTTCTGCAAGGTCGTTATCACTGGGTTCCTCTTCTACAAGGGCTTTTTCGTCAAAAGCCTCAACTCCGTTCTCATCATATTCCGCGTCTTCGTTTAACTCGTTAACTTTCAGCGTATTCTGACTCATAAGGTGGCTCCTACCCGTGATCCCTGGGCAATACACTCAATGAATGTTTTGCCGGTTTATCGCTGCGGCAAATAACGCAGCGGGTTTACGGATTTCCCCTTGTAACGAATTTCAAAATGCAATCGTGTAGAACTGGTTCCGGTGCTACCCATGGTAGCTATTTTTTGCCCCGCCTTAACTTCTTCTTGTTCCCGGACCAGCATTGTATCGTTATGGGCGTAGGCACTCAGATAATCATCGTTGTGTTTGATGATGATTAGATTACCGTAACCACGCAGCGCGTTACCGGCATATACCACGCGCCCTGCGGCGGTCGCGATAATGGCCTGTCCTTTACTGCCAGCGATATCGATCCCTTTGTTGCCCCCTTCGGTTGCCGCAAAGTTTTCGATGATCTTACCGTCGGTCGGCCAGCGCCAGGTTGAAATTGGCGAGCTGTTAGACGTACTGCTGACGGTAGGTTCGGTAGAGCTAACCACAGGTGCCGTCACCGGTGCTGTGACAACAGTCTCAGCTGGCTTATTGCCCGGTAACATTTTAGTAGCACTCTGTTCACCTGAATCCTCAGAATACGTAATTGTCGGTTTAGAAGCAACTACCCTGGTTGAGTTTTGTTCAACCGGCGTCGCGACGCCCTGCGCGCGTGCATCGGCGGCGGTCACCGCGTTACCACCGGTGATTGGCGTGCCGGAGGCGTTGCCGACCTGGAGGGTTTGCCCTACTTCCAGACCGTATGGCGCCGGTACGTTGTTGCGCTGCGCCAGGTCACGGAAGTCGTTCCCGGTAATCCACGCAATGTAGAACAGAGTATCGCCGCGTTTAACGGTGTAGGTGCTGCCGCCCGCGTAGCTTCCTTTAGGGATGTTGCCGTACTGACGGTTGTAGACAATGCGGCCATTTTCAGTCTGTACAGGCTCTGACGCTACGGGCTGGGCCTGAGGCTGGCGAACCGGTTGAATTTGTGGCTGCTGCACGGGTTGAATCTGAGGTTGCTGGATCGGAGCGGACATTGTCGGTGGCTTCGTCACCAGCAGGCTGCCGGTTGAAGAGCCTGAAGAACTGCCATTGCCGCCAACGGAACTGATCGGCGCCTGGGTATTATTATTGCTTGTACAGCCTGCCAGCCAAAGGCTGGTTAGCGTCAACATCGCCGCCCGGCGTAAAGTAAAAGTTGGGCTTCCCGCGCTCATTTATCCCCCAAAATGATAACAACCAGATATGCATAAAACACTGTAGAAAAGCGGCGTAATCCACGCCAGCTTTTGCTGAATTCGGCTACGTTACGCCGAATTGGCAGCAAAAAAACCGGATATTTCCGGGTTATGCTAATTCGCCGCGTACTAAGGGCACAAAGCGAACAGCTTCTACCGTGTCGATTAAAAATTCATCCCCGTGGCGCCGCACGCGCTTCAAAAACTGCCGGTCGTCCCCCACGGGTAAAACAAGAATGCCGCCGTCATCCAGCTGCGACAGCAGCGCAGTGGGAATTTCCGGCGGTGCCGCTGTCACAATGATAGCGTCGAACGGCGCTTTTGCCTGCCAGCCCTGCCAGCCATCGCCGTGACGGGTCGAAATATTGTGTAAATCCAGCTGCTTCAGGCGACGCCTGGCGTGCCATTGCAGCCCTTTGATACGCTCAACGGAGCAAACATGCCCTACCAGATGCGCCAGAATCGCGGTCTGGTAGCCAGACCCGGTGCCAATTTCCAGCACTTTTGACTGCGGCGTCAGCTCCAGCAGCTCCGTCATCCTCGCTACCATATACGGCTGAGAGATAGTCTGACCAGACCCAATAGGTAACGCGGTATTTTCCCAGGCTTTGTGTTCAAACGCTTCGTCGACAAACTTCTCACGCGGCACCTGTGCAATAGCCTCAAGAACCTGTTCATTCTTGATGCCCTGGGCACGTAATTGATCGAGAAGAGCCTGTACGCGTTTGCTTACCATTGCGCCTCAACTCCGGCTTTTTCAAGCCAGTGGCCAACGACTTCATGGGCGCTATGTGCGGTTAAATCGACATGCAGCGGCGTCACAGACACATAGCCTTCGTCGACGGCGGCAAAGTCGGTGTCCGGTGCAACATCCAGTTTTTCCCCCGGTGGACCAATCCAGTACACCGTGTTGCCACGCGGATCTTCCTGGCGAATCACCTGGTCTGCCGGATGACGGCTGCCGCAGCGCGTGACGCGAATGCCTTTGATTTGGTCCAGCGGTAAATCTGGAACGTTGATATTCAGAATGCGCCCGGTGCGCAGTGGCTCCCGAGCCAGCGCCCGGAGAATAGAGCAGGTGACAGCCGCAGCGGTCTCATAATGCTCATGGCCATCCAGCGAGACGGCCAGCGCCGGGAGCCCCAAATGACGCCCTTCCGTCGCCGCCGCAACGGTGCCGGAATAGATAACGTCGTCGCCGAGATTTGGCCCGGCGTTGATGCCCGACACCACAATATCCGGGCGCGGATGCATCAAAGCATTGACGCCGAGATAGACACAGTCCGTCGGCGTTCCCATTTGAACGGAGATATCCCCGTTGGCGAGGGTAAAGGTTCTAAGCGATGACTCCAGCGTCAGTGAGTTTGATGCGCCGCTGCGGTTTCTGTCCGGCGCCACCACCTGCACCTCGGCAAATTCACGCAACGCCTTCGCCAGCACCTGAATACCAGGCGCATGGACTCCGTCATCGTTACTCAGCAATATTCGCATAATCACCCGCTGTGTTCATGAGTTCCCTGACAACGCTGGTGGCAAAACTTCCCGCCGGTAACCAGAAGTTCAGCTCGACGGTGACATCATCCCACCAGTTCCAGCTCAGCTCTTTCGGCTGAACCAGCATCGCACGGCGCGCCGCTTCCACTCGCTCACGCTTCAGCAGCCCCAGCAGAATCTCTTCATCCGCCACGGATTGCTGCTCAAAAGCCAGCGCTGCATTTTGCGTTCCCCACTCGCCATCGCCCGGCAGCGAAGCGGTGATCAGCAGTTCGCCGTCATTCACTCGCTGTTGCAGGCCAGGAAGTTCTTCCGGAGTCGCCACAAACCAGCTGCCGCGCCCTGCCAATTGTAGCGCATCGCCATCAACAACTTGATTAAAGTCTGTTTTTTTCAGGCGCTGGCTAACAATCTGATTAAACAACGCGCTGCGGGCTGCCGACAACCAAAAACTGCGTTTATTTCTGTCGCGCAACGGCGCATTGCTTTCAGCCCAGCGTTTCGCCTGATGCAGGTTATTGCCGCCGATGCCAAAACGCTGGCTGCCGAAATAGTTAGGCACACCCTGCTCCGCTACGGCCTGCAGGCGCTGCTCCATCTCGTGGCGATCGCTTACCTCGCGCAGCACGAGGGTAAAGCGGTTTCCCTTCAGAGCGCCTAAGCGCAGCTTGCGGCGGTGGCGAGCAAACTCCAGCACCTGACAGCCTTCGAGCGTAAAAGCGCTCATGTCCGGCATCTCTTTGCCCGGCAGGCGAACGCAGAACCACTGTTCGGTCACCGCATGTTTGTCTTTTTGCCCGGCAAAGCTGACTTCGCGCGCATGAACTTTAAGGAATTTCGCCAGAGCATCGGCCACGAAACGTGTATTGCAGCCGCTTTTCAGAATGCGCAGCAGCAGATGTTCACCGTCACCGTCCGGGCCAAAGCCCAAATCTTCGATCACCACGAAATCTTCTGGGCTGGCCTTGATGACGCCGCTGCCCTGCGGCTTGCCGTGCAGCCACGTCAGGTTCTGCATGTCCATTACTTGCCGGCCTTGTGCAGCAGCGCCACGGCTTCGCAGGCAATACCTTCGCCGCGGCCGGTAAAGCCGAGTTTCTCGGTGGTGGTTGCTTTGACGTTGACGTCATCCATATGGCAGCCGAGGTCTTCGGCAATAAACACGCGCATCTGCGGGATGTGCGGGGCCATTTTCGGCGCCTGGGCGATAATCGTCACATCTACGTTCCCGAGGGTAAAACCTTTGGCCTGAATCCGGCGCCAGGCTTCACGCAGCAGCTCACGGCTGTCCGCCCCTTTAAAAGCAGGATCGGTGTCCGGGAACAGCTTGCCAATATCCCCCAGTGCGGCGGCACCCAGCAGCGCATCGGTCAGGGCATGCAGAGCAACGTCGCCGTCGGAATGAGCCAGCAGCCCTTTCTCGAACGGGACACGAACGCCGCCAATAATAATCGGGCCTTCGCCGCCAAAAGCATGAACATCAAAACCATGTCCAATACGCATTATAAATTCTCCGTTTGGGTTAACCGCGTAAGATAGAAAGCCGC
This sequence comes from Cedecea sp. Ae19-4, assembly GCF_059801165.1. Taxonomy (NCBI): domain Bacteria; kingdom Pseudomonadati; phylum Pseudomonadota; class Gammaproteobacteria; order Enterobacterales; family Enterobacteriaceae; genus Cedecea; species Cedecea sp. Ae19-4. The sequence goes on from NZ_JBCHWG010000003.1 coordinate 282,702, forward strand.
CAGGGCGAGATCTTCAGGGCGAGTCACCTTGATATTATCCGCCCGGGCGCTAATCAGTTCTGGATGAAAGCCGCAATATTCGAGGGCCGACGCTTCATCGGTAATAGTGGCACCTTCATCCAGCGCGCGCAGCAGGCAGCTGCGCAAAAGTTCGAGAGGGAAAAGCTGCGGCGTCAGGGCATGCCAAAGATCTTCACGATCAACCGTATGGGCAATCAGCCCTTTGCCGGGCTCGCCCCGCTTCATGGTGTCGCGAACCGGGGCCGCCAGAATACCGCCGACTTTGCTGCCGGTGGTAATCGCCAGCAGGTTATTCAGGTCGTCCCGGTGCAGGCAGGGGCGTGCGGCATCGTGCACCAGCACCCATTCAGCATTACCTGCGGCCTGCAGGCCAGCCAGCACGGAATCTGCACGTTGCTTGCCGCCAGTCACCACGGTGACGCGAGGATGGGTTGCCAGCGGTAAAGAGGAAAAATAGGTGTCGTTGGGGCTGAGAGCCACGATCACCTGGCCCACGCGCGGATGCGCCATCAGGCTAGCCACCGCGTGTTCGAGAATCGTTTTGTCGCCGATGTGTAGGTACTGCTTAGGACATTCCGTTTGCATACGGCTGCCGATACCGGCGGCCGGTACCACGGCAATTACGTCCGGGGAGGAGTCTGCCATGCCTTTCACTTATGCTGAGTTATCGATTATTTTGCCCGGCGTTGGAGGTATTACCGTTGGCTGCGCGTTTGGAGGCATCCGGTACCAGGCGGTAGAAAGTCTCTCCCGGCTTGGTCATGCTGAGTTCGTTGCGAGCGCGCTCTTCGATCGCTTCCTGGCCGCCGTTGAGGTCGTCAATTTCGGCAAAAAGCTGATCGTTGCGAGATTTTAGTTTGGCATTGGTTGCCTGCTGCGCAGCGACATCTTCGCTGACGCGCGTGTAATCGTGTACGCCGTTTTTTCCGAACCACAGCGAATACTGAAGCCAGACCAGCAAGGCCAGCAACAGCAGCGTTAGTTTACCCATCCTGCCCCCTGAAAAACGGCACAATCATCCCACAACTTTTTCGTCGACTCCACTGCGGCAAGCCACCCTGCGCGCCAAATCGCGCCAGAATTTACCACATAACGCGAATTCATGCGCGATTGGAGCAAGTTTAGCTTAACGTTGCCCATAAATAGTCTGTTACGGTTTGACGCAGTTCGGCACGGCTAACCCATAAGCCACATGAAGAGCACGCCGAACATCAGCGCCACGGAGAGCAGCGTAGCCACACAGCTGAACAGCAGCTTGCCACGCAAGATGGAGTGCAGGGCAATCCCCACCACCACCGCGACCGGCATCAGCGCCAGGAAGAATGGCCAGGTGTAGAGGAAGAAAAAGAGCGTGTTGGGGCCATAGACCAAAAAGGGAATACCTAGCGCCAGCAGCCACGACAAAAAGCCGATAAACGCCCCGGGCAGTGACCAGGTTGTTTCCTCGACCGTCGGGCTGGGTTCAGCCTGAGAGATAACGATATTCGTGCTGTTGCGCATAACTGATTTCATAACCCTGATGGCCGGAAGCGTTATGCTTCCGGGCGTCTTCAGCAATTGATGATATCGTCGCGACGCAGCAGGTCTAATATTTGGGCCACTAAATTTGTTACTAATTGTTCGCCGTCTAAGTGAATTTCGGCCCGCAACGGCGCCTCATACGCCGAATCAATCCCGGTAAAATTCTTCAGTTCCCCAGCCCTGGCCTTCTTGTAAAGCCCTTTAGGATCGCGCGTTTCGCAAATGGCTAACGGCGTGTCCACAAACACTTCGTAGAAACGCCCTTCCCCGGCCCGCTCGCGCACCATTTGCCTTTCAGCCCGGTGAGGCGAGATAAACGCGCTGAGCACGACCAGGCCCGCATCCACCATCAGGCCAGCCACTTCGCCAACCCGCCGGATGTTCTCCTTGCGGTCCTCATCGCTAAAGCCCAGGTCGCTGCACAAGCCGTGGCGAACGTTGTCGCCATCAAGCAAGTACGTGCTTACACCAAGTTTATGCAGCTCTTGCTCAAGGGCACCGGCTACGGTCGATTTCCCGGAGCCGGACAAGCCGGTAAACCACAGCACCGCGCCGCGGTGCTTGTGCAAGGCTTCACGCTGCTCACGCGTCACCGGATGAGCATGCCAGACCACGTTTTCATCATGGTCGGCCATTATTTGCCTCCCAGCAGATCGCGCGCGCCCCAGTGTGGGAAGTGGCGACGCACCAGGGCATTAAGCTCAAGCTCAAACGCGCTGTAGGCCGAAGGTTCCTGATAAACCTCTGTCTGCGGCTCGCGCACCATGCCAGCGCCGACGGTCACGTTGCTCAGTCGGTCAATGAAAATCAGCCCGCCGGTCACCGGGTTGGACTGATATTTATCGAGCACCAGCGGCTCATCGAAGGTGAGATCCACCAGCCCAATTCCGTTCAGCGGCAAACTTTCTACCACGCGCTGAGTCAGCGAGTTAATTTCAACCTGGTACTGAATATTGTCGACGCGCGCACGGGTTTTCTTCCCGGCGATTTTGATATCAAAGCTCTGGCCCGGTACCAGCGGCTGTTCCGCCATCCAGACGACATCCACTTTCGCGCTCTGCACCGCGGCCAGCGATTCCGTCGCTTCCACCAGCAGATCGCCCCGGCTGATGTCGATTTCGTCTTTCAGCACCAGGGTAATCGCTTCCCCCGCGCCGGCTTGTTGCAAATCTCCATCAAAAGTCACGATTTGGGCGATGCTGGATTCGACGCCAGACGGCAGCACTTTGACGCGCTGGCCTACGCTAACAGTGCCGGAAGCGAGCGTCCCCGCATAGCCGCGGAAGTCGAGATTAGGGCGGTTCACGTACTGCACCGGAAAGCGCATTGGCTGCTGCTCCACGCCGCGAATAATCTCTACCGTTTCCAGCACTTCGAGCAGCGTCGGGCCGCTGTACCACGGCATTTGAGCGCTGGCGCTGGCGACGTTATCCCCTTCCAGCGCGGAAAGCGGCACAAAACGGATATCCAGGTCCGCCGGCAGCTGTTGAGCAAAGGTCAGGTAATCCTGCTTGATCTGCTCGAAGGTCTGCTCGCTGAACGCCACCAGATCCATCTTGTTGATCGCCACCACCAGATGCTTGATCCCCAGCAGCGTGGAGATAAAGCTGTGCCGACGGGTTTGATCCAGCACACCTTTGCGGGCGTCGATCAGCAGGATCGCCAGGTCGCAGGTTGATGCCCCGGTCGCCATATTGCGGGTGTACTGTTCGTGCCCCGGCGTGTCGGCAATAATGAATTTGCGTTTCTCGGTGGAGAAATAGCGGTAGGCCACGTCGATGGTAATGCCCTGCTCGCGCTCGGCCTGCAGGCCATCCACCAGCAACGCTAAGTCGAGCTTCTCGCCCTGCGTGCCGTGACGTTTGCTGTCGGTATGCAACGACGAGAGCTGATCTTCATAAATCTGGCGTGTGTCGTGCAGCAGGCGGCCAATCAGGGTGCTTTTGCCGTCATCGACGCTGCCGCAGGTCAAAAAGCGCAGCAGGCTTTTGTGCTGCTGGGCGTGCAGGTAGGCTTCGACGCCGCCTTCATCAGCGATTTGTTGTGCAATAGTGGTGTTCATCTGGCGGCTCCTTAGAAATAACCCTGACGTTTTTTCAGCTCCATCGAGCCGGCCTGGTCGCGGTCAATCATGCGTCCCTGGCGTTCACTGGTAGTGGAAACCAGCATCTCTTCGATGATCTCCGGCAGCGTCTGCGCGGTTGACTCCACCGCGCCGGTCAGCGGCCAGCAGCCCAGGGTACGGAAGCGCACCATACGTTGTTCAATCACTTCACCCGGCTGCAAATCGATACGATCGTCGTCAATCATCATCAGCATACCGTCGCGCTCCAGCACGGGACGCGGTGCCGCCAGATACAGCGGAACGATGTCGATATTTTCCAGGTAGATGTACTGCCAGATATCCAGTTCGGTCCAGTTAGAGAGTGGGAACACGCGAATACTTTCGCCTTTATTTATCTGGCCGTTGTAGTTATGCCACAGCTCAGGCCGCTGGTTTTTTGGGTCCCAGCGGTGGAAGCGATCGCGGAAAGAGTAAATACGTTCTTTCGCACGGGATTTCTCTTCATCGCGGCGCGCGCCGCCAAAGGCAGCATCAAAACCGTATTTATTCAGCGCCTGCTTAAGCCCTTCGGTTTTCATGATATCGGTATGCTTGGCGCTGCCGTGAACGAACGGGTTAATACCCATCGCTACACCTTCAGGATTGCGGTGTACGATAAGATCGCAGCCGTAGGCTTTCGCCGTGCGGTCACGGAATTCGTACATTTCGCGGAATTTCCAGCCGGTATCAACGTGCAGCAGCGGGAACGGCAGCGTACCTGGGTAGAAAGCTTTACGGGCCAAATGCAGCATGACCGAAGAGTCTTTCCCAATGGAATACATCATCACCGGATTAGAAAATTCGGCAGCGACCTCACGGATAATATGGATGCTTTCAGCTTCCAGTTGCCGCAAGTGAGTGAGTCGTTTTTGGTCCATAACCTTCCCTTAAGCAGATGCGCCGCGGCCGTTCATCGCAGCCGCTTGAGATTTAATCTAAGGGGACTATAAGTCTTGGGCTTATTTGTTATGAAATTACGAATTGGAATGACTAGTTCCCGAAAAGAATAACGCCGCGGCAAAGCTAACGACAAAATGTGCTTAACCAGTCGTTTTTTCGCGGGTTTAAGAGCAAATGAAATTGTTTAACCTGGCTCACAGTTTCATACTAACGGCGCTTAAAATTTCCGACTAATAAAGATGAATAAGGACGTACTATGTTTTCCGCATTGCGCCGCTCGGTGATTTGCCTGGCGCTGGGCGCGTGCTTTAGCTTTCCCGCAGTGGCGAAGGTCACGCAGCAAGGCGACCTTGCCGACCAGCAAACCCGCCATATCGCGACTTATTTTCCGGGCCGAATGACCGGCAGCCCTGCCGAAATGCTGGCCGCAGACTATATTCAGCAGCAGTTTAAAAGCTGGGGATACCAGAGCGATATTCGCCAGTTTAATACCCGCTATATCTACACCACGAAAGCGGGACATCAGACCTGGCATAACGTCACTAGCAGCAGCGTGATTGCCGCCCGTGAAGGTAAACTGCCGCAGCAAATTATTATCATGGCGCATCTGGACACCTATACGCCGCTCAATGATAAAGACGTGGACAATAATCTCGGCGGCCTCACGCTGCAGGGCGTGGACGATAATGCTTCCGGCCTTGGCGTCATGCTGGAGCTGGCCGAGCGCCTGAAAGATATTCCTACCCGCTACGGCATCCGCTTTATTGCCACCAGTGGAGAAGAAATTGGCTCCCTGGGTGCGAAAAATATTCTGGAGCGCATGAGCAAAGCGGAGCAGGCCAACACGCTGCTGGTGATCAACCTGGACAGCCTGATCGTTGGCGATAAGCTCTACTTCAATAGCGGGGCATCAACGCCTGCGGCCGTGCGTAAACTGACCCGCGATCGCGCGCTGACGCTGGCTCATCGCGCCGGGATTCAGGCCACCAGCAATCCGGGACTGAATACGAAATACCCGAAAGGCACCGGCTGCTGTGGCGATGCTGAACCATTCGACAAGGCCGGGATCCCGGTGCTGTCCGTGGAAGCCACCAACTGGACGCTTGGGGCGAAAGACGGTTATCAGCAGCGTAGTAAAAACAAGGCATTTCCAGACGGTACCAGCTGGCATAACGCCACGCTCGACAACCTCGAGTATCTGGATAAAGCGCTGCCGGGCAGAATTAAGCGCCGCAGCCATGACACGGTGCGTATTCTGCTCCCGCTGGTGAAAGAGTTGGCGAAGGCCGGGAAGTGATTTTCCCCTCGCCGCAATGGCGAGGGGGTATTTATTCGTGCAAACCGCACTCGCGTTTCAGGCCAAAGAAGCGCGTCTCTTCTTCTGCCATGCCAGGTTCCCATTTACGGGTGGTGTGGGTATCGCCGACGGACAAATAGCCCTGATCCCAGAGCGGATGGTACTTCAGCCCGTGCTCGGTCAGGTACTGGTAAACCGTGCGGTTATCCCAGTCGATGATCGGCAGAATTTTAAAGACTTCACGCTGTACGGCCAGCACCGGCAAATTGGCGCGGCTGCCGGACTGTTCACGACGCAGGCCAGCAAACCAGGTTTGCGCCTCCAGCGTTTTCAGCGCGCGGTTCATCGGCTCAACTTTGTTGATGTCGTTGTAGCGCTCAATGCCCTCCACGCCCTGCTCCCACAGTTTGCCATAACGCGCTTCCTGCCAAGCCGGGCTTTCGGTCGCGCGGAACACCTGCAAATTCAGCTTCAGCTTGTCGGTAAGCTCGTCGATAAACTGGTAGGTTTCCGGGAACAGATAGCCGGTATCGGTCAGGATCACCGGGATATCGGGGCGCTGCTGCGTGACCAGATGCAGACACACGGCGGCCTGAATGCCGAAGCTGGACGAGAGCACAAATTCCCCTGGCAGATTTTCCAGCGCCCAGGTCACGCGCTGCTGCGCGCTAAGTTTTTCCAACTGAGCGTTGACTTCGGCGAGCGCCATGACGCGTTCGACTTTAGGAAGGGCGTTCAGTTCGTTTAAATCAAGTACGGACATACGTGCCTCACTTAGTAATCAATGACCCTTACCCCGGCCCTCTCCCTGGAAGGGAGAGGGGGAAGCGAAGCCAGGCAATCGTTATGCTAATCCCCTCTCCCCTTTGGGGAGAGGGTTAGGGTGAGGGGAAAAAACTAGTCCCACAAATCCCTGGCCGGATCGAGCACCGGGCGAATAATCCCAGCGCGTACGGTAAAATCACCAAAGCCTTCGTCGGTCTCACGTTCTTTCGCCCAGCGGCCCACCAGCTCATCAATCGAGCTGAGGATCTCCGGCTCGGTGATGTTTTCGCGGTACATGCGCGGAATACGCGTCCCGATACGGTTGCCGCCAATGTGCAGGTTGTAGCGCCCTGGCGCTTTCCCCACGAGGCCAATTTCGGCCAGCATCGCGCGGCCACAGCCGTTCGGGCAGCCGGTAACACGCATCACAATGTGCTCATCCGGCACTTTGTGTTTATCCATCACCTGCTCAACTTTGGTGACAAACTCCGGCAGGAAGCGTTCGGCTTCCGCCATCGCCAGCGGGCAGGTCGGGAACGCCACGCAGGCCATTGAGTTCTCACGCTGCGGCGTAACCGCATTCATCAAGCCAGACTCGGTTGCCAGCTTCTCAATTTTAGCCTTTTCGCTTTCCGGCACACCGGCGACGATCAGGTTCTGGTTTGCCGTCAGGCGGAAATCACCTTTGTGGATCCTGGCTATCTCCAGCAGACCGGTTTTCAGCGGTCGCCCAGGGTAATCCAGGATGCGGCCATTTTCGATAAACAGCGTCAGGTGCCATTTGTCGTCAATGCCCTTCACCCAGCCAATACGATCGCCGCGGCCGGTAAATTCGTATGCGCGGGTTGGCTCAAACTTGATGCCAGCGCGGCGCTCAACCTCCGCCTTAAACACATCAACGCCAACGCGCTCAAGGGTATATTTGGTTTTAGCATTTTTACGGTCGGTACGGTTTCCCCAGTCGCGCTGGGTTGTCACCACCGCTTCCGCTACCGCCAGAGTATGCTCCAGCGGAATGTAGCCGAATTCGCTTGCCGTGCGGGCATAGGTATTTTTATTCCCGTGCTCGATGGACAAGCCACCGCCGACCAGCAGGTTGAAGCCAACCAGCTTGCCGTTTTCCGCAATCGCGATGAAGTTCATGTCGTTGGCGTGCAGATCCACGTCGTTCTGCGGCGGGATTACTACCGTAGTTTTAAACTTACGCGGCAGATAGGTCGGCCCCAGAATCGGCTCTTCGTCGGTGGTGGCGATTTTTTCTTTGTCCCACCAAATTTCGGCGTAGGCGCGGGTGCGCGGCAGCAGGTGCTCAGAGAGCTTTTTCGCCCATTCGTAGGCTTCCTGATGCAGCTCAGACTCCACCGGGTTAGAGGTACACAGCACGTTACGGTTCACGTCGTTGGCCGTCGCCAGCGCGTCCAGGCCCACCTCGTGCAGCATTTCATGCGCGGGCTTGACGTTCTTCTTCAGAATGCCGTGGAACTGGAACGTCTGGCGGTTGGTCAGACGAATGCTGCCGTAGATAGTCTTATCTTCGGCAAACTTATCAATAGCCTGCCACTGCTGGGTGGTGATAATCCCCCCCGGCAGGCGACAGCGGAGCATCATCGCGTGACGCGGCTCCAGCTTCTGCTCAGCGCGTTCGGCTCGAATATCACGGTCATCCTGCTGATACATGCCGTGGAAGCGGATCAGCAAGAAGTTGTCGCCGTTGAAACCGCCGGTCAGGCCATCCTGCAGATCTTCTTTAATGGTGCCGCGCAGAAAATCGCTGTCGCGCTTCAGGCGTTCGGCGTCGACCAGTTTGCCTTCGACCACCAGAGGGCCAGGGTGTTTTTCACTCATTAGTAGACATCTCGCTGATAACGGCGCTCAACGCGCAGCTCACTTAAAAATTCATCTGCCGCTTCGGTGTCCATGCCACCGTGGACGGCAACCACTTCCAGTAACGCCTGCTCAACGTCCTTCGCCATACGGTTGGCGTCGCCGCAGACGTAAATGTGGGCACCTTCCTGAATCCAGCGCCACAGTTCCGCGCCTTTCTCGCGCAGTTTGTCTTGTACGTATATTTTATGCTGCTGGTCACGGGACCAGGCTAAATCGATGTTCGTCAGCAGGCCGTCTTTGACGTAGCGCTGCCATTCCACCTGATAAAGGAAATCTTCGGTAAAGTGCGGGTTGCCAAAGAACAGCCAGTTCTTACCGCCAGCGCCGTCGCTGTCGCGCTGCTGAATAAAGGCGCGGAACGGGGCGATGCCGGTGCCGGGGCCAATCATAATGACCGGGGTTTCAGGGTTGGCCGGTAAGCGGAAGTTATCGTTATGTTCAATGAACACGCGCACTTCGCCATCTTCCTCAAGGCGGTCTGCCAGGAAACCTGAAGCGCCACCGCTGCGGGCACGGCCTTCGATGTCATAGCGCACCGCGCCCACGGTAATGTGGACTTCGGTTTCAGCTTCCGCCTGCGAAGAGGCAATAGAATAAAGGCGCGGCGTGAGCGGACGCAGCAGGCCAGTCAGCTGTTCAGCCGTCAGTTCTGCCGGGGCGTAGCGCGCCATGTCCACAATCGGCGTGGTCTGTGCGTAATGCTGTAATTTGGCTTTATCGCCCACCAGCTCCAGCAGCGCCGTATTGCGGGTCAGTTGGGCGTAGTTTTCAACGATATTGCCGGTGTTGACCGTCAGCTCGAAGTGCCACTGCAGCGCTTCGCTTAACGGCAGCGTTTTGCCATCGACGGTGACGCTTTCATCGCCTTTCAGCCATAGCAGATCCGTCAGCTCTTTCACCAGCGCCGGATCGTTCTGATACCAGACGCCAAGCGCATCGCCCGGCTGATAGCGCAGGCCGGAGTCGCCAAGATCGATTTCGATATGGCGCACGTCTTTATCGGAGTCACGGCCGGTGATTTTCTGGTTCACCGCAAGCGTGGCGGTCAACGGTGATTCTTTGCTGTAAGGGCTGGTGAAGATTTCGTTGCTCACGCCCGTGGCCGTCGCGGCAGCCTGAGCCGGTGTTTCGGCCGGGACGCGGGATTTCAGCAGTTCAACGATTTGGCTGCGCCATGCCTGGGCCGCAGGCTGGTACTCTACGTCGGTATCAACGCGATCCAACAGGCGCTCGCCGCCTAATTCAGCCAGTTTACTGTCGAAGTCTTTGCCGGACTGGCAGAAGAATTCATACGAGCTGTCACCGAGGCCAAAGACGGCAAACGCGGTGCCGTTCAACTTCGGTGCTTTTTTCGAGAACAGGAATTTGTGCAGGGCCACGGCCTCTTCAGGCGGCTCGCCTTCCCCTTGTGTGGAACTGACGACAATCAGCAGTTTTTCCTGGGCAATTTGTTTGAATTTGTAGTCGCCCGCGTTCACCAGATTGACGTTCAGCTTCGCCGCCAGCAGGTCGTCCCGCAGCTGCTCACTCACGCGGCGTGCGTTGCCGGTCTGCGACGCGGAAATTAGCGTAATCACTGGGACTTCTGCCGCAGGGGCCGGATCCGCCGCGACAGCACCAGGCTGCTGGTTAATCATTCCCCAGAAATAACCGGATAACCAGGCCAGCTGAGTGGTTGAAAAATCAGTGGTCGCCGCCTGAAGGCGTGCCAGCTGGTCCGGCGTTAACGGCAGCAAAGCGCTCGGTGGAACCTGAGAAGTCATACGTATTTAGCTTCCAGTAGCAAAGGGCAAAAAAGGGCTTACAGACTGTAATGAGTCAAGGTTAACCAGCAGGTTATCAACAATTAAAGAAGGGATGGAAATAATAAATAACTAAAACGACTAATCGTTTTTTCAGGTAAATCATAGTGTTAAAAGTGATTACCTAACTACCTGATGAATATAAGATTTCAGCGCATTCACCGCTATTTACACCATGCTGCAGGGCAATGCGCCGTTTAGTTAATGCGAAAAATAGTCCATTCCGCTATCATGCGGCGGTTTTTTGAATTCCAGAGAGTCGAATGATGTCCACCACCCTGTTTAAAGATTTTACCTTCGAAGCCGCCCACCGCCTGCCGCACGTCCCGGAAGGTCACAAATGCGGTCGCCTGCATGGCCACTCCTTTATGGTGCGCCTGGAAATCACCGGCGAGGTAGATCCTTATACCGGCTGGATCATGGACTTCTCCGAGCTGAAAGCCGCGTTTAAGCCAACCTACGATCGCCTCGATCACTATTATCTGAACGATATTCCTGGGCTTGAAAATCCCACCAGCGAAGTGCTGGCGAAATGGATTTGGGATCAGATGAAACCTGTTGTGCCACTGCTAAGCGCGGTGATGATCAAAGAAACCTGCACCGCAGGCTGCGTCTACCGCGGCGAATAAGCTAAAAAAAGTCCGGAAATCACTCCGGACTTTTCCTCTCTGCGTCCCCCATCAAGCTAATTTTCATCCCACTTTGGTAAGCTGCGACGTCGCAACTAAAAGGTGCACGGGATGGCCACTACAGATTTCGATATTATCGTCGTTGGCGCGGGGATCGCAGGCTCCTGCTGCGCGGTAGAGTGCGCGCGCGCCGGGCTAAATGTTCTGCTTGTTGAGCGGGCAGCTCAGCCGGGAGGCAAAAACCTGTCGGGCGGCAGGCTTTACACCGCCGCGTTTGATGCCCTCTTTCCTGATTTTTCTCGCGCCGCCCCACTCGAACGCTGTATCACCCATGAAAAACTCTCCGCGCTGACGGCAGAAACGTCCACGACGTTGAGTTTCCAGCACCCTTCGGCAGCGTCATACAGCGTGCTGCGTGCCCGGCTGGATCCGTGGCTGTTCCAGCAGGCTGAACAAGCGGGCGCGCAGTGCCTGACGGCGACTCAGGTCGATAGCCTGCATGTTGAAAGCGGCGCGGTGAGCGGCGTGGTGATCGAAGGCGAAGTGCTGAGCGCCAAAGCCGTGGTTATCGCCGAAGGGGCCAATACCCTGCTGGCGGAACAGCACAAGCTGTTGCACAAGTTACCCGAGCACAGCGTTGCCGTTGGCGTGAAAGAAGTGCTGGCGCTACCGAAAGAAGATCTCGAGAACCGCTTCTCGCTTGAAGGTAACGCCGGTGCCGCCTGGCTGTTCACCGGCGGCATCTGCGGTGAACAGCCTGCGGGCGGGTTCCTCTATACCAATCTCGATACGCTGTCTGTCGGCATAGTCTGCCCGCTCTCTTCAATTCGGGCTGCCTCTACTTCACTTCCCGATCTGCTGGAAAACTTCAAGCAGCACCCGACGCTGCGCCCGCTTCTGCGCCGTGCCGAGCTGGTGGAATACGGCGCGCATCTGATTCCTGAATGTGGCCTGAACGGGCTTCCCGAGCGCCTGGCCGGCCCCGGCTATTTGCTTGTGGGCGACAGCGCCCGTTTCTGTATCAATACCGGTTTCACCGTGCGCGGCATGGATTTGGCGGCGCTTTCGGCAAAAGCGGCGGCGCAAACGCTGATTCAAGCGCTACAAGAAAATATCAGTGTCGATCTTCATCAGGCGTACCGCCACCAGTTGGCGTGCACTTCGCTGTGGGCGGTGCTGGAGCGCTATCGCAAAATGCCTGATTTTTTACAAACGCCGGGGCTGTTTCAGGACTATCCGCACCTGCTGGCTGAGCTGCAGCGTGATATCTTTAATCCCCAGTATTCACCGCCGCCACGACTCAGCAGCCTGCTGTGGAAACATGCCCGCAAAACGGGTATTTCCAGACTGGTTAAAGACATTTTTCGCGGAGGGCGCAGCCTGTGAACCTGCATGAGAAACTGGCCAGGAACGCCTGGCAACCTGCGGAGAAACCACACATTGTCCCCGCAGATAATCCCGATATCGAACAGCTTACTCTGCTGGTACGAGCCTGCCCCGCCGGGCTATACCGACAGAAAGAAGACGGCAGCCTGCACATTGATACCACCGGCTGCCTGGAGTGCGGCACCTGCCGCCTGCTGTGCGACGAACAAACCCTCAGCCGCTGGCGCTACCCGCCCGCAGGCTGCGGCATCCAATTACGCTTTGGTTAATGGAGTCCAAGCTGTGTCCCTGATGTCCCTACTCAAGCAACACCCGCTGATTGCAGCGGTAAAAGATAACCAGAGCCTGCAGCTGGCGCTGGAATCCGACTGCCAGGTAATTTCCGTACTGTACGGCAATATCTGCACCATTACCGGCATCGTGCAGCAAATTAAGAAGGCGAATAAATACGCGCTGGTGCACGTCGATTTACTGGAAGGGACATCGAATAAAGAGATTGTGATTAACTTTCTGAAACTGGTGACCCAGGCCGACGGCGTGATCAGCACCAAAGCGCCAATGGTGAAAGCGGCCAGGGCGCAGGGGTTCTTTGCCATTCACCGGCTGTTTATCGTCGATTCCATCTCTTACCACAACATCGATAAACAGGTGGCCCAGTCGAACCCGGACTGCATCGAGATCCTGCCGGGATGTATGCCGAAAGTGATGAAATGGGTCACAGAAAAAATCGACCTGCCGGTGATTGCCGGTGGCCTGGTGTGCGACGCGGAGGACGCCAACAACGCACTCAGCGCCGGGGCGTTGGCTATCTCCACCACCAATACCGGCGTCTGGCAGTTGGCTAAATATCTTCCCTGACACAGGTTTGCAGCTCGGTTAGTACCGGCAGCAGGTCATCGACGATCCCCACATCGGCGTGGCGGAAAATCGCCGCCTGCGGATCGTTGTTGATGGCAACAATGAACCGGCTGTGAGCAATACCGCTGATAAAGGCCGGTGCGCCGGAGACACCTGCCGCAATACAAACGTCTGCGGCAACCTGGGTACCGGACATCCCCAGCAGTTTGTCCATGCTGCACCAGGCGTGCATCACCGCTTCGCGGCTGGCGCCGGTTTCCATGCCCAGCCCGCAGGCAATCTTCTCTACCTGCGCCATGGCTAGAGGGCTGCCAACTCCCCGCCCCACCGCCAGCACAAGCCTGGCATCGGCCAGGCCGGATTCGGCTTCATCGGCAATTGCCCCGGATTCAAGCAGCCAGGCGGGCTTCTGTGCTGCCACGGGAATCGGTACATACTCGATCTCCGGCTGCCAGGTTTTGGCTCCCGGCGCGGCGACTACGCTCAGGCACCAGGGCTTATTGTGCAGTTGAAGCTCAGCCACCAGCGCGCCGCCATAGGCGTTTTTGCGCACCACCTGCCGGGCAAAATCCGCGTCGTTAATCGCGCTCCACGCCTCCCCTTGCAGCCGGTGAGCCAGCCGGGTGGCAAGCTCCGCGCCCTGCCAGCCAGAAGGGAATAACAGCATGTCTACTGGGGCAGGCACGAAATGGGTATACAACCCCTCCAGCAGCGGCTCGCTGAGTTCACTCTCCGGCAGCAGCCAGGCTTCGACATGTTCTGGTGCCATTTCACTGCACGCAATGAAATGCCCTATCTCACTGAGCGCCGACGCTTGCCTCGCTTCAGGCAGAACCAGGGCAATTTTCATGATTTCATCCTTTTACGTAGCCAGTCGCGGTAGAGGCTGCGGACCTTTTCGCGCACATCGCTGCCCTGAATGATTAAGCCGCCGCGCTGCCGCTGAGGGTGATCCAGCCCGACCAGAGGAGAGAATGCCTCCTCATGACCAGGGACTTTCACAGGCAAGACCTCAACGTCCGAAGCTTTCACCGCCAGCTTTTGTCGCAGGCCAGGCGTTCTAAGGCAGTAATCTCCACGGCTTTCAATCATCAGCACCGCAGGCAGCCGCACGGTCAGGCTGCGTTTTCCTGCGCCGTGCCGCTGTTTCAGGCAAAGCTGCTGCCGTTCAGCATCGAGCGTGAAATCACAGACCTGAGTGAAACACGGCCAGCCCAGCTGTTCGGCGAGGTAAAACCCCATCTGGCCGCTGTTACCTTCGGCGCTGCGTGAGCCCATGACCACCAGAGATTGAGAATGTTGCTGCTGCCATGCGGCCAGCAAGGCAGCCACTGAGGCGGGAGAAAAAGTCAGCTCGTCATCCGGCTGCAGCCGAACGGCTCGCAGGAACCCCAGCGCTTTGAACTGGCGAAGAAAGCTGTCCGCACGCTCGTGACCAATGCTTAAGGCGGTAAGGTTTAAGCCTTCAGCCTGACGCAGCAGTATCTCCGCGGCAGCAGCCTCATCTTCTCCCAGACAAGGGCGCGTTATCGAGGTGTCCAGGCTGCCCTGTCCGGCGGTCAGCCAGTCTTTTTCCGCCAGCATGGCGAGGTCTGGCTCGGCCTTAAAGGCTAACAGAATGTTCATGATTCACCCCCGGCGGCTGCTCTTTATTCCCGGACGCGGCCACAAGGCTCATGTTTCGCGTTTCCGGCGCCCAGAAGACGGAAACCAGCAGGCCCAGCATCAGAACCGCGCTCAGCAACAGCATGGTGTTTTGCACCCCGAAGGAGACCAGCGCCACCGGCAGCAGTCCGGTGCTAATTGCCGAACCCAGGCGGCTCATCGACGTCGCAAACCCTACGCCCAGCGAGCGAATATCCGTCGGGAAACTCTCAGCGGGGAGAACGCCGACCAGGTTGCTGACCGCCGAAATGGTCAGCGTAAAAACAAAGAACAGCAGCAGGATGAGGGTGCCGTGTTGTTCCGGCACCAGCGCCAGTGCGGTAAGGCTGAAGAACAGCACCAGAAAACCGCCGATCAGGAAGCCGCGTCTTGAGCAGCGGTGGGTCAGCACCAGGCCCGCGATCGCGCCCACCACCAGCACCACATTCAGCAACAGGCTGGCGGTCAGGCCATCCTGCATACCCAGCAGCCCGGTAATGGACGGCAGCCAGGTATAAATCGCAAACCACGGGATCACCAGGCAAACAAAGAACAGGCTATTAAACGCGGTACGCCGCCAGTATTGCCCGGAAAACAACGTGCGGAGATGGCGGGAAGTTGGCACCGCAATCTCATCGCTAATAACAACATGTTCGCCGAAGCAGCGGCGCACAATCTGATGCGCTTCGGACACCCGCCCCTGGCGAAGCAACCAACGAGGAGATTCCGGGGTGCCCCAGCGCAAGACAGTGATTAACAACGCAGGTAACGCGGCCGACGCCAGCAGCCAGCGCCAGGCTTCCGGCCCGCTCTCCACTAGCTGATGCCCAATGAGGCTCGCCAGCACATAACCCAGCGTCCAGACCACGCTAAAAGCGCCGAGCAGCACACCACGATGTTTGCGCGGGGCAAATTCGGCCAACATGGTGTGGCCCACGGAGTAGTCGCCGCCCAGCCCGATGCCAATCAGCACCCGCAGCAGAATCAACTGCTCTACGTTACTAACGAAAAATTGTAAAAAGGAGGCCAGTGTGATGAGCACGAAGCTGAAGTTAAAGATTTTCTGACGACCAATATGATCGGAGATCCAGCCCAGCACCAGGCTGCCCAGAAACAGCCCAAACAGCGCCGAGCCGCCCACTAATCCTTCCTGAAGCGGCGTCAGGCTCATTTGCGGCGCAATCATCACCAGCGCAAAGCCAATTACGCCGAGCACGTAGCCGTCCGTCAAGTGAGCGCCGAAGGTCAGCCCGGCAATGCGTAAATGAAAGCGATTAAGCGGCAGGTCATCCATACGAACCGGTTCGGCGTGCATACTGATTCCTTTGTCGATCCGTAAATGAAGAGGTCGGCTCCTGAGAGCCGACCCGTGCGGTTATGTGCGATTATTTTTCAATCGGCCAAATCGTGCCGGTGTTCATGATGCCGTTCGGATCGTACTGATCTTTCAGGCCCTGCATGATTGGCCAGGCGGTACCGTGCTCCAGCCTGGACCAGTGCACGCGGTGCTTGCCGATCCCGTGGTGGTGCACCATCGAGCCGCCGAGGCGAATCGTCTCTTCCACGATGATTTTGTTCAGCGGATTGTGGTACTTGTCGATCTCCTCTTCCGGCTTGCAACCCACCACGTTGTAGTCGTACACGAAGTACATGTTGGTGCCGTTGATGTAGCTGTGGGAAGAGTGGCCGCCCAGCATAGTGATATCACCCGCATGTGGGAACTCGTTGCGAATGCGCTCGATCACATTGTGGTAAATCTCATTAATGCAGCTCCAGCTGCCAGAAACTTCCGTGGTAAAGCCCATGTTGCCGGTTTTCAGGATCTGCACACGTTCGGCGGCCACTTTGTCTGGCCCCCAGTTCAGGTTGTTGAACCAGGTTTCGATGAGCTTGCTGTCCACTTTCTTGCATTCCGGGTGGCGGGCAACAATTTCTTCGATGCCCGCGCCGGTCGCTTCAGCCAGGCGCTTAGAGCCTTCTGCCATAAAGATCAGCACGCATTTGCCGTCGGCAAAATGGGTGAAGTGCTGGGTGCCATCTTCGGCGTCATACAGGCGGGCAATCGACGGACGGTAGCCTTCCACCATCACTTCACGCAGGATGTTGAACCCGGTCTTCATGTTGTCGAGGATGTAGCCGTAGAACAGGTTGTTTTCCGGCATGTACTTGAAGATTTTTACCGTTACTTCGGTGATGTAGCAGAGCGCCCCTTCGTTGCCGATGATCACGTGGCGAATGTCCGGGCCAGCGGCACGGCGCGGCACGTTTTTAATGCGAGTGATGCTACCGTCCGGGAATACGGCTTCCAGACCAACCACCATGTCCTCAATCGCCCCGTACAGGGTTGAGAACTGGCCGATGCTGCGGGTTGCCACAAGGCCGCCCATTTGTGCCAGCGGTTTGGACTGCGGCGAGTGGCCGGTGGTGTAGCCTTTTTCACGCAGGGCATCTTCCAGCACTTCCAGCGGCACGCCGCACTGGGCGGTGGCCTGCATGTTTTCAATGTCGATATCGACAATCTTGTTCAGCCCGGAGCCATCCAGCACCACGGAGTTTTTCACCACCGCTTCCAGGCCGCCTTCCGTTGCGGAAGCGCCGGTTCGCGGGATACAGGTGATGTGGTTGCTGTTCAGAAACGCCAGTACGCTGGAGACTTGCTCAGTGTTCTGCAGTTTCACTACCGCGGCCGGCAGCGGCTGAGTGTACACGCCATGAATATCCGCATATTTTCTGAACCGGTCGATACTGTTTTTCTGTAATACTTTTTCATCGGTAATAACCTGCTGCGGACCAACGATTTCTTTTAATTGATCCACAATTGCTTCGCGAGATAAAGACATGACAACTCCTTCCTGACAAATAAGGGAATACGGATATAAATAAGAGAAAGCAGGAACCACCCTGCGAAAACTACCTGACTAAATAACCACCATCAACGACTAACAAATGGCCATTAACATAATCTGAAGCACGGCTGGATAAATAAACCATTGCCCCCATAAGATCCTGCGTTTCACCCCAGCGGTTGGCTGGAATATGATCCAGTACGCGCTTGTTGGTTTCCGGATTTTTACGCGTTTCGGTAGTAATATCGGTGGCATAATAACCAGGCGCAATACCGTTCACCTGAATATTATATTGGCCTAATTCATCGCAATACGCTTTCGTTAAACCGGCCAGCGCGTGTTTTGTGGCGGAATAAGCCGGAGACCATTGGCCGCCAAGATAAGAAAATAGCGAACAGATATTAATAATTTTTCCGTGCTTTTGCGGAATCATCACTTTGGCCGCCTCGTGACTTAATTCGAACGCCGCGGTCAGGTTGATGTTGATCATCGGGTCCCAGTCGGCGCGGCCGAAATCCAGCACCTTGTTGAGCTTACAGATCCCGGCGTTGTTGACCAGAATATCCACCGAACCAAAGGTTTCCAGGCACTGGGCGATGACCTGAGCCGGGGCACCTTTCTCCGTGATATCCACGGTCATAAACGCCACTTTTACGCCTTGTTGTTCAATTAGTTGACGCGTTTCGCCTTTCTCTTCCACCACCGTTGGAATAAACACATTCGCGCCAGCCTTAGCCAGCGCCATGGCGAAGGCCTGCCCCAGCCCGCTGTTACCGCCGGTGACAATCGCCGTCTTCCCCTTGAGCGAGAAGAAGTCCAGTGAGAATTCGTTGAGTGCGCTGAGCGACATGATGAACTCCTTAAATTTTTTAAACGCAAAAAAAATGAGAAAAGCAAGCTCCCCCCGAAAGGGAAGTTACTTTTCTCATCGTCTCTAGTAACTGACTAAAATAAGTATCACAGCGGTGGGGGCATGTTGTGTGATCAATATCACAACTCATTAACAAGAGGGTTCTATCGCTAAATTATTCGCCGTGAAAACCAATATCGTGATATTTCTCACACTAAAAAAACACGCTGCATGTTAATAATCTCCGCAATTACTAGAGCCCATGAGAAAAGTAATCAGCCCTTAAAAGGGGATTGGTTACTTTTCTCTTTTTTTTGTCTTTAACAATCCTGATTACTGAGAGCACACCATGCGTGATTCAAATTTTCGTCGCTGGCTAACGCTGGCAATAATAAGTATCAGTGGTGGTGTAAGTTTTGACCTTGCTTATTTAAGGTATATTTACCAAATCCCCATGGCAAAATTCATGGGGTTTAGCAATACCGAAATAGGCTTAATTATGAGTACTTTCGGAATAACCGCAATTATCCTTTATGCGCCGAGTGGAATTATTGCTGATAAATTCTCTCACCGCGTAATGATGACGCTGGCGATGATTGCCACCGGCCTGTTGGGGATTGTGATGGCGTTCTATCCGCCGCTGTGGGTAATGATCGTCATTCAGGTCGCCTTCGCCGTGACCACCATCCTGATGCTGTGGTCGGTCTCCATTAAGGCGGCTTCCCTGCTGGGGGATCATAGCGAGCAGGGAAAAATTATGGGCTGGATGGAAGGCCTGCGCGGCGTCGGCGTGATGGCGCTGGCGGTATTCACCATGTGGGTGTTTTCGCGCTTTGCGCCGGAAGATGCCAACAGCCTTAAAGCCGTTATTCTTATCTACAGCGGCGTTTATATTGCGCTTGGCGTGCTGTGTTGGTTCTTTGTCAGCGACGGCTTTACCGGCCGCACAGAAGGTGCTCAGGCAGCCAAAAAACCGGCCTTCCAGCTCAAAGATATTCTGTCCGTTTTACGGATAAGTACCACCTGGTACTGCAGTATGGTGATCTTCGGGGTTTACACCATTTATGCCATCCTGAGCTATTCCACCAACTATCTGACCGAGATGTACGGCATGTCGCTGGTGGCCGCCAGCTACATGGGCATCGTGATCAATAAAATCTTCCGCGCCTTTTGCGGCCCGCTGGGCGGCATTATTACGACCTACAGCAGAATTAAATCGCCCACTCGCGTGGTGCAGTTGCTCTCTATTGTTGGCGCAGTCGCACTGGTAGCGCTGCTGGCGACCAACGCCAATCCTCAGTCCGTTGCGATGGGCATTGGGCTTATTTTACTGCTGGGGTTCACCTGTTACGCCTCACGCGGGTTGTACTGGGCCTGCCCCGGCGAAGCGAGAACGCCGCCCTATATTATGGGAACCACCGTGGGTATCTGTTCGGTCATCGGCTTCTTGCCGGACGTATTCGTATACCCGCTTGTCGGCCACTGGCAGGACACCCTGCCCGCAGAAGAAGCCTACCGCAACATGTGGCTGATGGGATTAGCCGCACTGTGCATGGTCATCGTGTTTGCCTTTTTGCTGATTCGCAAAATTCGCGCCGCCGACATCGCACAGGAAAAATTGGCATCGCTGGCCGCAACGGGCGAGTGATGAGGGAAAATTGAAGGAGAAAGGCAATGTCGAAGCAATACATCATTGGGATTGATGGTGGAAGCCAGAGTACAAAAGTCGTGATGTACGATCTGGCAGGTAATATCGTCTGCGAAGGCAAGGGGCTGCTGCAGCCGATGTACACGCCGGACGCGGATACCGCCGAACACCCTGACGACGATCTGTGGGACTCGCTGTGCCGCGCCGGGCAGGATTTAATGAGCCACTTCACAGGAGACATAAGTGCGATAGTTGGGATTGGCCTCGGCTCCATACGCTGCTGTCGCGCCTTATTAAAGGCCGACGGCACCCCAGCTGCGCCGCTGATCAGCTGGCAGGATGCCCGCGTCACCCGCCCCTACGAGCACACAAATCCTGATGTGGCCTGGGTGACTTCATTCTCGGGTTACCTGTCCCATCGCTTAACCGGCGAGTTCAAAGACAATATCGCCAACTATTTTGGCCAGTGGCCGGTGGACTACAAAACGTGGTCATGGAGCGACGACGGCGAAGTGCTGAAGAAATTTAATATTCCACGCACCATGCTGTTTGATGTTCAGATGCCGGGCACGGTCATTGGCCATCTCACAGAAAACGCAGCGAAGGCTACGGGCTTCCCGGCCGGATTACCGGTCGTTTGTACCACCAGCGATAAGCCGGTTGAAGCGCTTGGGGCCGGGCTGCTGGATGATGAAACGGCGGTGATTTCTCTCGGCACCTATATCGCGCTGATGATGAACGGCAAAGCGCTGCCAAAAGCCCCCGTGGCCTACTGGCCCATTATGTCGTCTGTGCCTGAAACGCTGTTGTATGAGGGCTACGGCATCCGCAAAGGAATGTGGACGGTAAGCTGGCTGCGCGACATGCTGGGCGAGTCATTGATTCAGGATGCCAAAGCGCAGAATCTTTCCCCGGAAGGGTTATTGAACAAGAAAGCCGCGCTGGTGCCGCCGGGCTGTAACGGCTTAATGACCGTGCTGGACTGGCTGACCAATCCCTGGGAACCGTTTAAGCGTGGGATCATGATAGGTTTTGATTCCAGCATGGACTACGCGTGGATTTACCGCTCGATCCTCGAAAGCATCGCCCTGACGCTGAAAAACAACTACGACAATATGTGCCATGAGATGGACCACTTTGCCAAACATGTGATTATCACTGGCGGCGGCTCCAACAGCGACCTGTTTATGCAGATCTTTGCCGACGTGTTTAACCTGCCGGTCAGGCGTAACGCGATCAACGGCTGCGCAAGTCTGGGTGCGGCAATCAACACCGCCGTCGGGCTGGGGCTGTATACCAGCTATGAAACCGCCGTCGAAAAAATGGTGCGGGTCAAAGACGTGTTTATGCCCGTTGAAAGCAACGCTAAACGCTATGAGGCGCTAAACAAAGGCATTTTCAGGGAGTTAACGCAGCACACTGACGTTATTCTGAAAAAATCGTATCAGGTGATGCACGGCGAGTTAGATAACACGGACTCGATTCAAAGCTGGTCCAACGCTTAACTAGCGGTTTACGCCGGGTGTGATGGCTACACCCGGCTTTGCTCATCAGGCAATATTCAAATACTTGTGCGTCTGCATCGACAGGCGCCAGTTGCGCGCGATGCAGGTTTCGATGCACAGACGCGTCGCGTCCTCTTTTTGGCTGATTGGCTGCAACGCGATGATGCGGCTTTTCTCATCCGTCAACGTAGCCAGCAGTTCGTCCAGCGCTTCGACGTCACGCATACGCCCAACCGGGTGCTTAATTTCATCCGCGCGTTCCAGCGCCTGGGAGAGAATGTCGTACCCGCCGCGCATGTTCACCTTCGGGGAAACCGTCACCCAGGTATTTGCCGTGCAGCGCACTTCATGCGTGCCGCTGGTTTCTATCTGGCAGCTAAACCCGTTTTTCTCGAGCAAATCTGTCAGCGGCGTGAGGTCGTGAATGCACGGCTCACCGCCGGTAATCACCACATGCCTCGCGGTATAGCCCTGGCGGCCAATCACGGTAAGTAGATCTTCGGCGCTTGCCGCGCCCCATTTATCGCTTTCTTTAGTTTTGGCCAGGATACTGAACAGCGACACTTCACGATCCGCGAGCTTATCCCAGGTATGTTTGGTATCGCACCAGGCGCAACCTACCGGGCAACCCTGCAGGCGAATAAAAATGGCGGGCACGCCGGTAAAATAGCCTTCCCCTTGCAGGGTCTGGAACATCTCGTTAATCGGGTACTGCATAATCATCTCAGTCATAGTCACAAAAAGTAATTATCGCAGAACTGGCGATGGAGATCATGCGAAAGCGGCTGCACCACGGCGATACCTGATGCCCATGTCGCGCAAACATTCTCTATTCTCAAGGTTACTGTGTGCCAGTTCTCAACTTTCTTATGGTGATTAAACGTTCGTTCCTCATGTTGATCGTCGTCATAACAGCACGTATTGCTAACTTCTAGCATCCCTCTGGCTTTCCCTCTGAAATTACATAAGGAAATGATAAATGGATGATTCTTCTGTTCCCGGACAACAAAGAGTTGGGCCCGCCGCCTGGTTTAGCCTGCTGTTTGCGATGGTCTTTTTTTCTGGCCTGTTAGGCGGAAAAAACTGGTACGGGGTGTTTGACTTCACCACGCTAAACGGCGCCTTTGGCAAAGTGGTCAGCGGCGTTAACCCGGCCGGAGAATCGCTGGATGTTGCCAAAAGCGCCTTCCGCGGCAACGGCGGGTATGGCGCAATGGACGGTTTTCTCTTCGCTTTTGGCCTGATTCCCGCCGTGATGTTTGCGCTGGGCATGATTAACGTGCTGGAACACTACGGCGCGCTGCGGGCCGCAAGAAAACTGCTGACCCCTCTCCTTCGTCCCCTGATGGGCGTGCCCGGTGCCACGGGCCTTGCGCTAATCGGCAGCCTGCAGAGTACCGACGTTGGCGCGTCACTCACCCGCGTGCTTGCCGATGAAGGCCAGATTACCGAAAAAGAAAAAACCGTGTTCACTATGTTCCAGTTTTCCGCTGGCGCCATGATCACCAACTTTTTCTCTTCCGGGGCCGTGCTCTTCACGCTGATCGCCGTTGACGGCAGCCAGGCCGTGCCAAGCTCTATCGGCATGTGCGTCGCCGTGATGTTCATGATGAAAATCGTAGGGGCAAACATGATGCGCCTGATCCTGAACGTCACAGAACGGAAAACAAAAACGGAGGCGCAACATGGCTGATGCAGCAAAACCGATGATCACCGATGTCTTTGTTGCCGGCGCGCGCAAAGGCTGGACCATCGCCACAACCAGTACGCTACCTAATGTGTTGATGGCATTCATTATTATCTATGCGCTTGAGCTGACGGGCGCGCTGCAGGGCATGGCGTGGCTGTTTGGCCCGGTAATGAAACTCTTTGGACTGCCCGGTGAAGCCGCTGCAGTGCTCATCGGCGGCTGGATGTCGATGGGCGGCGGCGTAGGCGTCGCTATCAGCCTGTTTGAAAGAGGCATTCTCAGCGGCGAACACCTGGCGATTCTCGCACCGGCCATCTATTTGATGGGCTCTCAGGTGCAGTACGCCGGGCGTATCCTCGGCGTGGTCGGTATTCCGGCGAAACGCATTCCTCTGATGATAGCCCTTTCCGTACTCAACGCATTTTGCGCCATGCTGATCATGCGCGTGCTTATTCTGGAGTAACCCATGGATCTGAAACAGTATCTTCAAGAGTTAAAAAGCGTCGTGAATATCGACTGCGGCACCGCCACCGTTGCGGGCGTGGAAGAAGTCAGCCGTATCTTTCAGCAATGGTATCTGTCAGAAAACTGGCACTGCGACAGCGTCGACCTGGGGAACAAAGTAGGGCCGGGTTTGTTCGCCACGAATAAGCCTGACGCCGCACAGTACGACGTTTTGCTGGTGGGGCATATGGATACCGTCTTCCCGCCGGGAACCGTCTCAGAGCGCCCTTTCAGCATTGAAGGCGACCGCGCCTATGGGCCAGGCGTGTCAGACATGAAAAGCGGGTTGTTATCTATTCTTTGGGCTCTACGTGGCCTGGACAAAGCCGATCTTGATCGGTTAGCTATCGCCGTGGCCATGAACCCGGACGAAGAAACGGGTTCAGCCCATTCACACGAATGGATAGGCGGCATAGCAAAACGCAGCCGCTGCGTGCTGGTATGCGAGGCGGCAAGAGCCGACGGCTCTCTGGTGAAAGCCAGAAAAGGCATGGCCCGTTACCGCCTGACTTTTAAAGGCGTAGCCGCCCATGCGGGCAACGATCCGGAAAAAGGCCGTTCTGCGGTGAAAGCGCTCGCCCACGCGGTGCTGGCAATCAGCGATCTGGCCGATACGACGAAGGGTACCACGTTGAACACCGGCGTGATTTCCGGCGGCGTTGGGGCGAATATCGTGGCGGATCGCGCGGAGATGATTGTCGATCTCCGCTTCAATGATAACGACGAATATCTGCGGGTTAACGAGGCCGTTCAGTCGTTCCGCCACCACCAGTTCGAGCCTGATGTGTTAACCATCGTCGAACAGCAGGCACAAACGCCCGCGATGTCACCTTCCGCTGAAACGGAAAAGCTGATGAAGCTGGTGGAAAAAGCCGGTCAGGCTGTCGACGTGGAAGTTCGCTGGCAGGCGGTGGGAGGCGGCTCAGACGCCAACCACACGGCGGCCCTGGGCGTACCTTCCCTGGACGGGTTTGGCCCTGTCGGCGCGGGTTTCCATTCCCCTTCCGAATATCTGGAGCTCAACAGTATCGAACCACGGGTTCGACTGCTGCGCGAAGTGATCCGCTCGCTATAAAAAAAGGCCGGGGAATTCCCGGCCTTCTCTCTTATTGGTAACCCTCTGTCGCCGGACGCCCATACGGCAAAAAAAAGCATTCTGCAGTGAGAGCCTAGATCAGCAGCGGCAGGGTGGCGCTGGCGGTCTGCTGACTGGCCAACGCGTAATGGCTACCGTGGGTGACCAGTTCATTAACCAGGGCTTCGACCAGCAGCATCGCCCCCACTTTTGCGTTCAGCGAACCGGCGCTCAGAGGCCCTTCAGGCTTGGCAGCAACGAGCAAAAGGTCGGCCAAATCTGCCAGCGGGCTACGCAGCGTGTTGCTCAGAAGAATGACCCTGGCGTGGCGCTTTTTGGCAATTTTCACCGCATTAAGCAGGTCTTTCGTGGAACCAGAACTGGAAATAACAATCGCTAAATCCTGCTCCCCCAACATTGCCGCGTTCATCGCGGCCCGGTGCATATCGCTAAAGAGCTGGGCAGACTTACCCAAACGTAGAAGCTTGTAATGCAGGTAATCACCCATAATAGCGCTGGCGGCAACGCCGTAAATCTGTACGGATGATGCTTCATGTAATGCCAACCCCGCCTGCCTGAGCGCCTCGCGATTTATCAATTTCCCGGTATCAATGAGGGCCTGAACGGACTCTTGCACCAGCTCATCAATGCTGTCCCCCTGCGAGACGGCCTGAGGTTGCTCCTGCTGGACATCAAGCGCAACCGCCATTTTAAATTCGGTATAGCCCTTACAGCCCAGATGACGGCAAAGGCGCGTCACGCTCGCCTCACTGGTATCGCTCTCTTTTGCCAGCTCCGTGATGGTCAGGTACAGCACTTTTTGCGGCTGGGTCAGAATGAAATCCCCCAGTTTTTGCAGCGTCGGGCTATAGCCCGGTAGCCCCTGTCGCAGGTGCAGCAAAATATTCTCATTGTCCGTCATCAACACTCG
Organism: Cedecea sp. Ae19-4; assembly: GCF_059801165.1. Classification (NCBI taxonomy): domain Bacteria; kingdom Pseudomonadati; phylum Pseudomonadota; class Gammaproteobacteria; order Enterobacterales; family Enterobacteriaceae; genus Cedecea; species Cedecea sp. Ae19-4. Next base: position 308,565 of record NZ_JBCHWG010000003.1, read on the forward strand.
TCCCGCCTTACTGAATCAACTCTGCATAGTGTGGCGGAAAGCGGTCTAACAGCGCCAGCATATTCGATTAATTGTGATGACGATCGGTATTATGGTAAAAATTTTCAGATCACAAAAAACATTATGATAAAAATTTTCATCACAGTAATCTTTCGTGAGGAAAATTTATGTCAGTGTTAAGCGGGACCTCCTCGGGGGGCTGGTTTGAAAAAGCGCAGCGGTTCGGTAAATCGTTCATGCTGCCCATTGCGGTGTTGCCCGCGGCGGGTTTGCTATTGGGGATAGGCGGCGCACTGTCTAACCCTAATACGGTCAAGGCCTACCCGTTTCTTGATGTTGCCTGGCTACAGGGCATTTTTACCATCATGGCCAGCGCAGGATCGATCGTGTTTGCTAACCTTGCGGTGCTTTTCGCCGTGGGGATAGCCGTGGGACTGGCAAAAGGAGACAAAGGCACTGCCGGGCTGGCCGCGCTGCTGGCCTATCTGGTGATGAATGCCACTATTAATGCACTGCTAACCCTGACAGGCGCCCTTGCCTCATCGAATCCTGGCGCTGTCGGGCAGGGAATGGCTCTCGGCATTCAGACGCTTGAGACCGGCGTGTTCGGTGGCGTGGTTATCGGGCTAATTACCTCATGGCTGCACAATCGCTATAACAAAATTGCACTGCCTCAGTTCCTCGGCTTCTTCGGTGGCTCGCGATTTATCCCCATTATCAGTTCGCTGGCGGCAATTCTGGCGGGGGCGGGGATGACAATTGTCTGGCCGCATTTCCAAAAGCTTATCTTTGGTATGGGTGGCCTGGTAGACGCTACGGGCTATTTGGGTACTTTCATCTACGGGTTTGTGCTGCGGATGCTTGGCCCATTCGGCCTACACCATATTTTTTACCTGCCGTTCTGGACCACAGCGCTGGGCGGGAGTGAAATGATTAATGGTCATCTGGTGGAAGGCACGCAGCGTATCTTCTTTGCTCAGTTGGCCGACCCGAATACCCAGCAGTTTTACATCGGTACCGCGCGTTTTATGTCTGGCCGATTTATTACCATGATGTTTGGCCTGCTGGGCGCCTGCCTGGCGATGTATCACACCGCTAAACCAGAAAACCGCAAGCGGGTCGCGGGGTTACTGCTCTCCGCGGCGCTAACATCCTTCCTCACCGGCATCACCGAGCCGATTGAGTTTTCATTCCTGTTTATTGCGCCTGTGTTGTATGTCATCCATGCGGTGTTTGACGGCCTGGCCTTCATGATGGCGCATATTCTACACATCACGATCGGCCAAACGTTCTCAGGCGGCTTTATCGATTTCATCCTGTTCGGCGTGCTTCAGGGCGAGGCGAAAACGCACTGGCTGTATGTGCCCCTGGTCGGTATTCCCTGGTTCTTCCTGTACTACTTCACCTTCCGCTTTGTTATCACTCGCTTCAATTTCAAAACGCCGGGCCGGGAAGATGTTTCGACGGAAACCCAGGAGATCAACGCCAGCGAGCGGTCACAGCAGATTATTACCGCCTTGGGGGGCAAAGAGAACATTGCCGAACTGGATTGCTGCGCGACCCGACTTCGAGTGACCCTGAACAACGGAGATAGGGTCGATGAAACCCTGCTGAAACAGACGGGAGCACGCGCCGTTATTGTTCGCGGCAACGGCGTCCAGGTGATTTACGGGCCCCACGTCACCATAATCAAAAATGAAGTAGAGGAGCTACTCGCATTATGAAACCCTCCATGTTGTCGCAGATTCAGGGGAAGCTTATCGTCTCCTGTCAGGCGTTGGAAAATGAACCGCTTCACAGCCCGTTTATTATGTCTCGTATGGCGCTAGCCGCCCTTCAGGGTGGCGCGGCGGCTATTCGTGCTAACAGTCTCGTCGACGTACAAACGATTATGGAAACCGTAGATTTACCGGTAATTGCCATCATCAAACGAGATTACCCAGGCAGTGATGTTTACATCACGCCAACGTTGAAAGAAGTTGATGAGCTTATGGCCGCGAAGCCGGCGATGATTGCTCTCGACGCCACTGCCCATCAGCGGCCGGGCGAGTTGACATTGCCAGCGCTGGTGGCAGCAATTCGCCAGCGTTACCCGGACTTACTCCTGATGGCGGACATTGCCACAGTAGAAGAAGCCCGACAGGCGGCGAAGCTCGGTTTTGACTGCGTGGGGACAACGCTGCACGGATATACGCCGGAAAGCGAAGGTCAAATTCTCGCAGCCGATAACTGCCGTTTCTTACGTGAGGTCGTGAGCGCCGTTGACGTGCCAGTTATCGCTGAAGGAAATGTAGACACGCCGGAAATGGCGGCGTATTGCCTGACGCTGGGGGCGTATGCGGTCGTGGTGGGGGGCGCAATTACTCGCCCGCAGCAAATCACCCGTCGTTTTGTCAACGCCATTTCAGGCGCGGAATAGTCAATCAGAGTCGGTTCAGCTCTGGGGTTGAACCGGCTGATTAACGCGTTAGCCAGGTCCATTCAGAATATTCACAAGACGAAAAAAAACCCGCCGAAGCGGGTTTTTCAAAGTCTAAAGCAGCAGTAAGAACTTACTGACCTTTAACTTCTTTCAGACCATTGAACGGTGCTGGGGTGCCCTGTGCAGCCAGTGCTTCTTCGATACGAATCAGCTGGTTGTACTTAGCAACACGGTCAGAACGGCTCATAGAACCGGTTTTGATCTGGCCAGCAGCGGTGCCCACAGCCAGGTCAGCGATGGTCGCATCTTCGGTTTCGCCAGAACGGTGAGAGATAACCGCAGTGTAGCCAGCGTCTTTCGCCATTTTGATCGCAGCCAGAGTTTCGGTCAGGGAACCGATCTGGTTGAATTTGATCAGGATGGAGTTAACGATGCCTTTTTCGATACCTTCTTTCAGGATCTTGGTGTTGGTTACGAACAGATCGTCACCAACCAGCTGGATTTTGTCGCCCAGCACTTTGGTCTGGTATGCGAAACCAGCCCAGTCAGATTCGTCCAGACCGTCTTCGATAGAAACGATTGGGTAATCTTTGGTCAGGTTTTCCAGGAAGTGAGTGAACTCTTCAGAGGTGAACGCTTTGTTGCCTTCGCCAGCCAGAACGTATTTGCCGTCTTTGTAGAACTCAGACGCTGCACAGTCCATTGCCAGGGTAACATCTTTGCCCAGCTCGTAGCCTGCTGCTTTAACCGCTTCAGCGATAACAGCCAGCGCTTCTGCGTTGGAACCCAGGTTAGGCGCGTAGCCACCTTCGTCACCCACAGCAGTGTTCATGCCTTTGGACTTCAGCACTTTTGCCAGGTTGTGGAACACTTCAGAACCGATACGTACCGCTTCTTTCAGAGTTTTCGCGCCAACAGGCTGAATCATGAATTCCTGGATATCAACGTTGTTGTCAGCGTGCTCGCCGCCGTTGATGATGTTCATCATTGGCAGAGGCATAGAGAATTTGCCTGGGGTGCCGTTCAGTTCAGCGATGTGAGCGTAAAGCGGCAGGCCTTTAGAGGCAGCAGCAGCTTTAGCAGCAGCCAGGGAAACAGCCAGAATGGCGTTTGCGCCAAACTTGGATTTGTTCTCGGTGCCATCCAGATCGATCATGATCTTATCGATGTTAGCCTGGTCTTTAGCATCTTTGCCAAGCACAGCTTCAGCGATCGGGCCGTTAACCGCAGCAACAGCTTTCAGTACGCCTTTACCCATGAAACGAGATTTGTCGCCATCGCGCAGTTCCAGAGCTTCACGGGAACCGGTAGAAGCACCTGATGGTGCAGCTGCCAGACCAACGAAACCGCCTTCCAGGTGAACTTCGGCTTCAACAGTCGGGTTACCGCGGGAGTCGATGATTTCACGACCGATCACTTTCACAATTTTGGACATAGTAGGTTTTCCTCAAGTCACAACGTTAAACTAAAACTCCAGACAAACAACGCGCGAAAATGTCGCGCGTTGCCGTTCTAACTCTGCTTACTTCGCCTGGCGTTTCTGGTACTCACCGGCGGCTTTCACGAAGCCTGCAAACAGTGGGTGCCCGTCACGCGGAGTCGAAGTGAATTCCGGGTGGAACTGGCAGGCAACAAACCATGGATGATTTGGCACCTCGATGATTTCCACCAGTTGGTCATCACCGGAACGACCTGCAACACGTAAACCAGCTGCTTCAATCGGTTTCAGCAGCATGTTGTTGACTTCGTAGCGATGGCGATGGCGTTCAACAATAGTTGGCTCACCGTACATCTGGCGAACCAGGCTACCGTCGGTCAGCTGGCACTGCTGGCCGCCGAGGCGCATGGTGCCGCCCAGATCGCTCTTCTCGCTGCGCACTTCAACATTGCCTTCTTCATCGCGCCACTCGGTGATCAACGCCACCACAGGGTACTTACAGTCTGGCACAAATTCAGTGGAGTTGGCGTTATCCATGCCCGCCACGTTACGGGCGAACTCGATAAGCGCAACCTGCATACCCAGGCAAATGCCGAGGTACGGGATGTTGTTTTCACGGGCATAGCGCGCGGTGGCAATCTTGCCTTCAACGCCGCGGTAGCCGAAGCCGCCAGGGATCAGAATCGCATCCAGACCTTTCAGCAGCTCAACGCCGCGGGTTTCAACATCCTGTGAATCAATCAGCTTGATGTTCACGGTCAGACGGTTTTTCAGCCCGCCGTGTTTCAGCGCTTCAATCACCGACTTATAGGCATCCGGCAGTTCAATGTACTTGCCGACCATACCGATAGTGATTTCGCCCGTTGGGTTGGCTTCTTCATAGATAACCTGTTCCCATTCTGCCAGATTGGCTTCCGGCGCGTTCAAGCTGAATCGTTTACAAATATAATCGTCCAGCCCCTGGGATTTCAACAGGCCTGGAATTTTATAGATAGAATCGACGTCTTTCAGAGAGATTACCGCTTTCTCTGGAACGTTACAGAACAATGCAATCTTCGCACGTTCGTTGGCCGGTACAACGCGGTCAGAACGGCAGATCAGCACGTCTGGCTGGATACCAATGGAAAGCAGTTCTTTTACGGAGTGCTGAGTCGGCTTGGTTTTCACTTCACCGGCTGCGGCCATGTAAGGCACCAGCGTCAGATGCATGTAGAGCGTGTGCTCACGGCCCACTTCTACCGCCATCTGGCGAATCGCTTCAAGGAACGGCAGGGATTCGATGTCACCGACGGTGCCGCCGATTTCAACCAGCACCACGTCGTGGCCTTCGCCGCCTTCCAGAATACGTTCTTTAATGGCGTTGGTGATGTGCGGGATAACCTGCACGGTCGCGCCAAGATAGTCACCACGGCGTTCTTTACGCAGAACGTCAGAGTAGATACGGCCAGTGGTGAAGTTGTTGCGGCGGCTCATCTTGTTACGGATGAAACGCTCGTAGTGACCCAGATCCAGATCGGTTTCAGCGCCGTCTTCGGTAACGAACACTTCCCCATGTTGAATAGGGCTCATGGTACCCGGATCGACGTTGATGTACGGATCGAGTTTCATGATGGATACGTTGAGGCCACGGGCTTCAAGAATAGCTGCGAGGGAGGCTGCGGCAATGCCTTTACCCAGAGAGGAAACGACCCCGCCGGTCACAAAAATATAGTTCGTTGTCATGCTGAACCTGAGAAGTTAGGTTTAAAGACGATGGAATAACCAGGACGGGAAAGTAGTATACCCGAACAGCATGGGCGCCACAAACATTCATTCTGTTCCCCGGAAATCAATCCGGCCCCACAGTCAGGCTAAGAAAATAGCCCTTCCGTGAGAAATGTTTTTGACGCAAATCAATCGCTTGTTAAATAAAAAGCGCTAAAAAGTGCAGCTGATAGCAAAAACGCTTTAGATTTCAGTTTCCTGGCGTTTCACTTCTTGCCAGGCTTTTTCCATAATTTCCAGCCCGGCCTGCTCCATGGTCAACCCCTGAGCGGCGACAATCGCCTCCACTTTTCGGAAACGGGCCTCGAATTTTCGGTTAGCTTTTTGTAACGCCACCTCAGCCTTGGTGCCCAAATGGCGAGCCAGATTGACGGTGGCGAACAATAAATCACCCACTTCTTCTTCCAGCTTTGCCTCGTCCACCACGGCCTGCTGGGCTTCAAACATGACTTCGTCGATCTCTTCGTGCACTTTATCCAGCACCGGGCCAAGCGTCTTCCAGTCAAAGCCGACGTTTGAGCAGCGTTTCTGGATTTTTTGCGCTCGCATCAACGCGGGCAGCGCCTCTGGGATGTCGTCCAGCGCCGAGTGTTGTGCCTTCTGCGCGCGCTCTTCAATTTTGATTTGCTCCCACTTCGCCAGCACTTCACCGCTGGTCGCGGCGTCGCCGTCAGCAAAGATATGCGGGTGGCGGCGTTCAAGCTTGTCGCCAATCTCCTGGCAGATATCTTCAAAATTAAAGCGCCCTTCTTCCTGCCCCATCTGGGCGTAAAACACCACCTGGAACAGCAGGTCACCCAGCTCGCCGCGCAGGTCGTCAAAATCTTCACGATAAATGGCGTCGAGCACTTCATAGGTTTCTTCGAGCGTGTAAGGGGCGATGGTGGCAAAGGTTTGCTCGCGATCCCACGGGCAGCCGTTTTCAGGGTCACGCAGACGCTGCATGATCCCGAGCAGGCGGTCGATTTGAGTCATTGTAATTCCTTGTTTTTTTTACCCTCACTAGCCTCCTCTCCCTAAAAGGGAAAGGGGGCTGGATCGAGTAGAATTGTTCTTAGGGGCGAGGGGCAATCAATTAGCCGTGCAGCCTGCGGGCATCGATAATGTCCGGCACCTGGTTGAGTTTGCCCAGCACGCGGCCAAGCACCTGCAGGTTATAGATCTCGATAGTCATATCGATGGTGGCAAGCTGCTGTTTCGTGTCACTGCGGCTGGCCACGCCAAGCACGTTGACCTTTTCGTTCGCCAGAATCGTGGTGATGTCGCGAAGCAGGCCGCTGCGGTCGTTCGCCGTGACGCGCACCACCAGCGAATAACCGCTGGAGTAGCTTTCCCCCCAAACGGCATCGACGATACGTTCCGGCGCGTGGGATTGCAGCTCGGCCAACTGGTCACAGTCGGCACGGTGAATCGAGATCCCGCGCCCCTGGGTAATAAAGCCGACGATTTCATCCCCCGGAATCGGCTGGCAGCAGCGGGCGATATGGTGCATCAGATTCCCTACGCCCTCAACGACCACACGACCATTGTCTTTACTGCGCGACTGCGGCGGCGAATAGCTTTTTTGCGTCAGCTGACGTAGCGCGGCGGCATCCTGCTCCTCGGCGCTTGGCTTATTAAACTGCGCCTGCAGGTAGTTGCTCATCTGGTTGAGGCGGATGTCGCCCCCGCCGATAGCCGCCAGCAGTTCTTCAATTTCGTTGAAGTTGTAGCGCGGCAGCAGCGTTTTCTCTGCTTCCTTCAGGCTGATGCCCAGATGCTCAATCTCATCGTCCAGAATCTGGCGTCCGGCAAGAATGTTCTTGTCCCGGTCCTGCTTGCGGAACCAGTTGTGGATCTTCGCGCGCCCGCGGCTGGTAGTAATGTACCCGAGGTTAGGGTTCAGCCAGTCGCGGCTAGGGTTCGGCTGCTTCTGGGTGATGACCTCGATCTGGTCACCCATTTGCAGCTGATAGGTAAACGGCACGATGCGCCCGCCAATTTTCGCCCCGATGCAGCGGTGCCCGACATCACTGTGAATATGGTAGGCAAAGTCCAGCGGCGTCGAGCCAGCAGGCAGGTCAACCACGTCCCCTTTCGGCGTAAACACATACACGCGGTCGTCAAAGACCTGGCTGCGGACTTCGTCAAGCATTTCGCCCGAGTCGGACATCTCTTCCTGCCAGGCGATAAGCTTACGCAGCCACGCAATGCGGTCTTCATGGCCGGAACTGCCGCTGCGCGCATTGCCTTCTTTGTACTTCCAGTGCGCGGCCACGCCCAGCTCAGACTCTTCATGCATCTGCTTGGTGCGGATCTGAATCTCTATGGTTTTGCCGTTCGGACCAAGCACCACGGTATGAATAGACTGGTAGCCGTTCGGTTTAGGGTTTGCGACATAGTCGTCAAACTCATCCGGCAAATGGCGGAAGTGAGTATGCACTATCCCCAGCGCCGCGTAGCAATCCTGCAGGCGCTCGGCGACGATACGCACCGCACGCACGTCAAACAGCTCGTCAAACGCGAGGTGCTTTTTCTGCATTTTGCGCCAGATGCTGTAGATGTGTTTTGGTCGGCCATAAACTTCAGCCTTTACGCCCTCTTCTTTCATCGAAGAACGTAATGTGCCGACAAAGTCGTCGATGTACTGCTCGCGATCGATCCGGCGCTCGTGCAGCAGCTTCGCGATACGCTTATATTCTTCCGGGTGCAGGTAGCGGAAACAGTAATCTTCCAGCTCCCATTTGAGCTGGCCAATACCGAGGCGGTTCGCCAGCGGGGCGTAAATGTTGGTACATTCTTTGGCCGCCAGTACGCGCTCATCTTCCGGCGCATCTTTCACTTCACGCAGATGGGCGATACGTTCCGCAAGCTTGATGACCACGCAGCGGAAATCATCCACCATCGCCAGCAGCATGCGGCGAACGTTATCCACCTGGTCGGAAGAAACAGAGTCGTTATGGGTCGCTTTCAGGTGGCGGATCGCGTCCATGTCGCGCACGCCGTGAATCAACGTCACCACCTGCTTGCCGACGCTTTCCAGCATCACTTCTTCGCTGACTACGCCAGCATCCGCCAGCGGGAACAGCAGCGCGGCACGCAGCGTATCGTTGTCCATGCTCAGCATCGAGAGGATTTCGACCATTTCCACGCCGCGCCACAGCAATAATTCAGCATCAGGATGACCTTTGGTCTGGCGTTCACAATACGCCCAGGTTTCGGCTAAGCGTTCACACGATTGCTGGTTGGAAATCCCGAGGCTTGCAATCCATTTTTCGGGCGCAAATTCGCCAGCTTTGTTGAGATGTGCACTTCTTACCGCAACCATTATCCTCTCCTGTCGGGCTAACGCTCAGGCCAATAAACCTGATTAACCCTTTCAATTACGCTCAAAGAGCGCCATAGACTCCAGATGCCCGGTGTGGGGGAACATATCGAGCATGGCCAGTCGTTTAATGTGGTACCCGGCGGCCAGCAACGTTTCGCTGTCGCGCGCAAGCGTGGTGGGGTTGCAGGAAACGTACACCACGCGGCTCGGCGCCAGTTTGATGACGTGCTGCATAACACCCGCCGCACCGGCACGCGCCGGGTCGAGCAATATTTTAGTAAATCCTTGTTGCGCCCAGGGCTGACGCGTCACGTCATCTTCCAGGTTTTCATGGAAGAATGTCACGTTTTTCAGAGCATTACGCTGAGCATTATATTCACCTTTCGCCACCAGCGCAGCAACGCCCTCGACCCCCACGACCGCGGCGGCTCGTTTTGCCAACGGCAGGGTGAAATTCCCCATTCCGCAGAACAAATCTAGCACCCGATCCTCAGGCTGCACCTCCAACCACTCGATCGCCCGCGCCACCATTTGCTGATTCACCGCGTCGTTAACCTGGATGAAATCTCGTGGACTAAAGGTTAAGCGTAGCCCGTCTGAATGATACCAGGGCTCTTCCTCGGCCAGGGATTCCAGACTGTCGCTGTCCGGGGCGAGGAATAACACCACCTCATGGGAATGCGAAAACTGTTCCAGTTTTTCCCGATCGTCTTTGCTGAGCGGGGCCAAATGGCGCAGCACCATCAGCGGCCCACCGTCGGCCAGAACCAGTTCCACGTGCCCTAACCGGTTCACGATACTTAATTCAGACAAGCACTGGCGTAAAGGATTCAGTAATGCTTCAAGCCGGGGCGCCAGGACGGGGCAATGATGAATATCCAGCAGCGCTTTATCGCTCGCCTTACGAAAACCCATCTGTAAGGTTTGCGTGCGGGGCAGATAATTCAACCCCAGCCGCGCGCGACGCCGGTATCCCCATGCCCCGGCAGAAATAATTTCATCCACCTGACGAGGCTGTTCGCGCTCGCCCATCATCCGCCCAAGCGCCTTAGATTTTGCCTCCTGCTGCAGCGCCACGCTCGCGTGCTGCTGCTGGCAGCCGCCGCAAATCCCAAAATGCGGGCAACGCGGCTTCACCCTTTCCGGGCTGTCGTTTAAACGGCGCTTTACCTCAGCCTGAGCGTAGCTACGCTTATCTTCGGTAATGCGAACCTCAACCTGTTCGCCGGGCAGTGCTCCACGAATAAAGAGCGCTTTGCCTTTGTGGCGCGCGACGCCCTGACCAAATGGATCGAGGTCGGTGACGGTCACGGTAAGTAATTCACGATTCGTATCGCGTCGCTTTGCAGAGTAGAATTGCGCCATGATGTAAGTAGATGTGTTCTCAAATGTCACTGTTGCTTTTATTGTCCCATATCGGAACCCCATGACCAACTACAGCCTGCGCGCACGTATGATGATCCTGATTCTGGCCCCGACGCTGTTGGTCGGTTTGCTGCTCAGCATCTTTTTCGTTGTCCATCGTTACAATGACTTACAGCGTCAGCTGGAAGATGCCGGCGCCAGTATTATTGAGCCCCTGGCGGTCTCCAGCGAATACGGCATGAACTTCCACAGCCGGGAGTCGATTCGCCAGTTAGTCAGCGTGCTGCACCGCCGCCATTCGGATATCGTGCGGGGCATTTCAATTTACGACGACAGTAACAAGCTGTTCGTCACCTCTAATTTTCAGCATAACGCCGCTCGCCTGAAGCTGCCCGACGGGGAAAAGCCCCCGAAAGATCTCACCGTCACCCGCGCGGGCGACATTATGATCCTGCGAATGCCGATTATTTCCGAAAGATACTCACCGGATGAGTCCGCTGAAACCAACGTCAAACAAAGCAACAGCACCCTCGGCTACGTCGCCATGGAGCTGGATCTCAAATCCGTTCGCCTGCAGCAATACCGCGAAATCTTTATCTCCACTTTGATGATGCTGTTCTGTATTGGCATTGCGATGCTGTTTGCCTATCGCCTGATGCGCGACGTGACCGGGCCCATCCGCAATATGGTAAATACCGTGGACCGCATTCGCCGCGGGCAGCTCGACAGCCGCGTGGAAGGGTTTATGCTGGGCGAGCTGGATATGCTGAAAAACGGCATTAACTCGATGGCAATGTCGCTGACGGCGTATCACGAAGAGATGCAGCACAACGTCGACCAGGCCACATCCGATCTGCGTGAAACCCTTGAGCAGATGGAAATTCAGAACGTGGAGCTCGATCTCGCCAAAAAGCGGGCTCAGGAAGCCGCCCGTATAAAATCTGAGTTTCTGGCAAATATGTCTCACGAGCTGCGAACGCCGCTCAACGGCGTTATTGGCTTCACTCGTCTGGCCTTAAAAACCGACCTGACCCCGACCCAGCGCGATCACCTCTACACGATTGAACGCTCGGCCAATAACTTGCTCACCATCATCAATGACGTGCTGGACTTCTCCAAGCTCGAAGCGGGCAAGCTTCTGCTGGAATCCATTCCCTTCCCGCTGCGCAACACGCTGGATGAGGTGGTAACTCTGCTGGCACATTCCGCCCACGACAAAGGCCTTGAGCTGACGCTAAACATCAAAAATGACGTGCCGGATAATGTGATTGGCGACCCTCTGCGCCTGCAGCAGGTGGTCACCAATCTGGTGGGTAACGCGATTAAATTCACCGAAACCGGCAACATCGACCTGCTGGTGGAAAAAAGGGCGGAAGGTAACAACAAAGTTCAGATTGAAATGCAGATCCACGACACCGGCATCGGCATTCCTGAACAGGAACAATCGCGTCTCTTCCAGGCCTTCCGCCAGGCGGATGCCAGTATTTCCCGCCGCCACGGTGGCACCGGGCTGGGGCTGGTGATCACCCAGAAGCTGGTGAATGAAATGGGCGGTGATATCTCCTTCCACAGTAAACCGAATCGGGGCTCAACGTTCTGGTTCCACATCAGCCTGGATCTGAACCCGAACGCCGTAAACGACAGGCAAGTGCTGGACAAACTGGCAGGTAAACGCCTCGGCTACGTCGAGCCAAACGCGACCGCCGCGCAGAGCACCCTGAATTTGCTGCAAAATACGCCGCTGGACGTCGTGCACAGCCCGTCCCTCACCGGACTGCCCGATGAGCATTACGATATTCTGCTGTGTGGCATTCCCGTCACCTTTACAGAAACGCTCACGCTGGCAAACCCTAAGCTCGCCAAAGCGGTCACCATGGCAGATTGCCTGATTCTGGCCTTGCCCTGCCATACCCAGGTCGGGGCGGAAGAGCTTAAGCGCCAAGGCGTGGCGGGCTGCCTGTTAAAACCGATCACCTCTACGCGCCTGTTCCCGATGCTGCTTGAAAGCTGCCCGAAAGCTAATCTGGCTCTGCCGTTCGTTGAACATAGCGATAAGCTGCCGATGGCCGTCATGGCGGTGGACGATAACCCGGCCAACCTGAAGCTGATCGGCGCGTTACTCGAAGACAGAGTTCAGCAAGTTGTGCTGTGTGAAAGCGGCACGCAGGCGCTGGAGCGCGCCCGACAAATGAACATCGATATTATCCTGATGGACATTCAGATGCCGGAAATGGACGGCATCCGCGCCTGCGAGCTGATTCGCCAGTTGCCGCATCACCAGCAAACCCCGGTGATTGCTGTTACTGCCCACGCGCTGGCGGGGCAAAAAGAGAAACTCATGAGCGCCGGCATGAACGACTATCTCGCCAAGCCGATTGAAGAAGAAAAGCTGCATCGCCTGCTGATGCGCTACCATCCGGGCAATATCGGCCAGCTTCCCGTTCAGCAGGAAGACCCCGTCCCGCCGGCAATTAATATCAATAAGACGCTGGACTGGAACCTGGCGCTGCGGCAGGCCGCCAACAAAGCCGATCTCGCCCGGGAGATGCTTGACATGCTGCTGGCGTTTTTACCGGAAGTGAGAAATGTTCTCGAAGAACAGCTGGTGGGAGACAAGCCCGAAGGATTAATTGATATCGTGCATAAACTGCACGGAAGCTGCAGCTACAGCGGTGTCCCTCGGATGAAAAAACTCTGCCAGACGCTCGAGCACGAGCTGCGTCACGGCATAGCACCAGAGGAGATGGAGCCTGAAATTCTGGAGCTACTGGACGAAATGGATAATGTCGCGCGGGAAGCGAAGAAGTATCAGATTTGAGTTTAAACCAGGTACGAAGAGGGATCCCGCACGCCCTCTTCGCTTTTACAAAAATGTTAGCCTTTAGTCATGCCGCGCCACATCACGTCAAAGCCGGCAGATTTGTATTCATCCCTGCGTGAAGGATCGCGTCCGGCAAATTCCATCGTGGTTTCGGCCAGGCCAAAGAAAATAGCGTCGGCAAATGCCGACTCAATGCCGGTCAGCGCCTCGTTGGTGATACATTCCTTCGACAGGTCACGCAGATCCGGGTAAGCAAGGTAAACCATTTCCAACGTTTCGGACGTGATCTTGCCGGAAACCGCCAGCTGGCGCATCGCTTTACGCGCATTCATATTTACCAGCCCCCAGTCGATGTAATTCCCCCACACCGTCCTGGTGCGCTCTTTGCTTGAGGCATGTCGATCGTAGGTCTTCATCAGCTCGTTGCCAAGATCTTGCTTATGATGAAGATAAACGGCGTTCAGCAACTCGTCTTTAGTCGGGAAATAACGGAACAATGTCCCTTCGGCAACGCCCGCCTTTCTGGCAATTAAAGAGGTCGCCGCCCCTAATCCCAGTTCCGCTATCGCATCGGTTGCCGCATCGAGTAATGCTAATCGTTTATCTTCACTTTTTGGACGAGCCACGGTTCCTCACAAGCCAGTTATCTGAGTGGATAGGATTTCAACCATCGGGATCGCCGCGATCGCTGAATGTCATGTTCTTTATCATACCGTAAATTTTGTTGACGGTTGACCTTGCCAGCCTATAATGAGTGTTTACTCACTCAATAGCAATATAACCCGTACAGTTTCTACGAGAATTCTTTATGGCTGCCGCGCAATCTGGCAAGCGTTCGTTAACCCTAAAATTCATGGTCGTGATTATGTTATTAGGCCTTACTGCCACTAGTGCTGCGCTGTTCCCGATGACTGAATTTGGCAAACTGCCGCAGGGCAGCCGCCTTGAACGCATCCAGCAATCCCCCCAGTACCGCGACGGCAAGTTCCACAATCAGCAGGACACGCCAATGATGACCGACAAACGCGGTCGCATTGCGGCGCTGTGGGATTTCTTTTTCGCCCGGCCAGATACGGTAAAACCCGATCGTCCCCTGCCGCTGATCAAAACCGATCTGGCAAAGCTTGATAAACAGCAGGATCTGGTGGTGTGGCTGGGCCATTCCTCCTGGTTTATTCAGCTCGGCGGCAAACGCATTCTTATCGATCCGGTGTTCAGCCACTATGCCGCCCCGTTCGCCTTTCTGAACAAAGCGTTTGCGGGCGATTATCCGTGGCGAGCGGAAGATATGCCGGACATAGACACTTTGATCATCTCTCACGATCACTGGGATCACCTGGACTACCCCACGCTGCGGGCGCTTAAGCCAAAGATTAAGCAGGTAGTCACCCCGCTTGGCGTTGGCGCACATTTTGAAGCCTGGGGCTTCGATCCCGCGCTTATCCACGAACTGGACTGGCAGGAAAAAGTCGCCATTGACGATGAATTAACGATTCACGCCCTGCCGGCACGTCACTTCTCTGGCCGCGGGTTAACCGGCAACAAAACGCTGTGGGCAAGCTTTATGTTCGTCACGCCGCAGCGAAAAGTTTATTACAGCGGCGATTCCGGCTACGGCCCGCATTTCAAACAGATCGGTGAGCAATTTAGCGATATCGATCTCGCGATCATGGAAAACGGCCAGTATGACGAAGGCTGGAAATACATCCACATGATGCCGGAAGAAGCCGCTCAGGCGACGGAAGACCTGGGGGCGAAAACCATGGTGCCAGGGCACGCAGGCCGGTTTGCATTGGCGAACCACAGCTGGGACGAGCCTTTCCGCCGCATAGCCACCGCCAGCAAAGGCCGCAGCTATCAGCTGCTCACGCCGGAAATGGGACAAATACTGGAAGTCAGTCAACCGCGCCAGGCCTTCGATGCCTGGTGGGAATAGCGTTATCAATTATCGAACGAGCAAGATGTAGAAGGAGGTGATATGTCCATGCCTAAAGATTTTATGGAATCTCTGCTTGAGTGGGTCGATGGCAACATGCAGCGCCCGCTGCGTATTGAAGAAGTCGCCAGGCAGTCCGGCTACTCGAAGTGGTACCTGCAGCGGATGTTCTCAGACTGGGCGGGGAAAAGCCTCGGCGCCTACATTCGTGAACGTAAATTGCAGTTAGCGGCAGAAGATCTGAAAAATACCGAGGACAAAATCCTCGATATCTCAGTGCGCTACGGTTTTGATTCGCAGCAATCTTTTACCCGCACGTTCGGGAAACGGTTCAATACCTCTCCCGGCGCCTACCGTCGCGAGCACGAACCCCCGCTTAATTAAGACCTTTTCTGGGTGGGTATGCGCCGCTTACCCACCCTGTTTTCACTTACTTCAGTAAAGTCGCCCACTGCTCAACCCACGGGCCGGAAACCACTTCAGGCTCCGGATGGTCGTTGGCGTCAATCGTTAAAACCTCAGCAATGCGGGTTGCGCCCTGCTCCTGCAATAAAGCGTCAAACTGCTTGCCGCCGCCGCAGAAGTGGTCGTAGTTACTGTCACCCAGCGCAATCAAGCCGTAATGCAGTTCAGGCTGGTAACCCAGCTGATCTTTGATGGCCTGAAAAAGCGGAACAATGCTGTCCGGCAGATCGCCCTGCCCTGTCGTGGACGTGACCACCAGCGCATAATGGTTGCGGTAATATTGCCACTCGGTCAGGTCGGGATCTTCAAACACCTTTGCCTGATGGCCGTGTTTTTTCAGAATAGTTTCGGCTTCTTCCGCCACTAACAGCGCATTGCCGTACATCGTGCCTACAAAAATACCCACTTCGGCCATCGGTAACTCCTTAAGAATTAGGGACAAGGCTTATCCTGGCAGCTCGCCGGATCATACTCACTATTTTCAACATCCGGTAGCTGACCACGCCAGCCAAATTGTGTCAGCATTTGCATCCAGGTCTCATCCAGCCCCGCTTTTAGCGTCAGCGGTTCCCCGGTAACAGGATGCTTTAAAGAGAGCTGGCTGGCATGCAGCATCAGGCGCTGGCAACCGAAATGCTCCGCCGCCCCACGATTCTGACGCAAATCGCCGTGTTTGGAATCGCCAATAATAGGATGCCGAAGATGCGCCAGATGCCGCCGAAGCTGGTGTTTACGGCCAGTCTTTGGCTCAAGCTCCACCAGGCTGTAGCGCACGCTTGGATAGCGCCCCACCGCCACCGGCATTTCGACCGTTGCCAGCCCGCGATAATGCGTCATTGCGGGCTGTGGCCCTTTGTCCTGGTCGCTAAATTTATCGGCGATTTTATCCAGCTCTTCAACCAGCGGATAATCCAGCACGGCTTCGTCCTGCAGCCAGCCGCGCACCACGGCATGGTAGCGTTTCTGCATTTGATGCTGCTCAAATTGCTGTGACAGCAGACGACCTACTTCGCTGGACAGCCCCATCAGCAGCACGCCAGAGGTTGGTCTGTCGAGGCGATGAACGGTAAAAACGTGCTGGCCAATCTGGTCGCGGACGGTTTGCATCACCACGACTTTTTCGTGCCTGTCCAGCCAGCTGCGGTGAACCAGCCAGCCGGACGGTTTGTTCACGGCAACCAGCCATTCATCCTGGTAAATAATCTCCAGCATCAACCCTGTTCCGCGTCAAACAGTGCATCCAGCTCAAGCAGCACGGCAAGGAGAGGTTCACGCACGGCATGCGTCGCATCCAGCGCCATCTCATAATAAGGGGCGATAGCAAAGGCGTCAGGCAGAGGATGCTGGCTGTCCAGCAGCGCGCGCATACGAGGGATCAGGACCCATTGTAACCATTCGTGGGGCTGCAGCGTATCCATGCAGAAAGGCTGCGTGCTCTCGAATGCTGTGGGATCGGGAGGCAGGCCCTGCCAGAGGGAATGATCGCGCAGGATCTGCTCAATGGTGAGTAAATGATGGCGAACCAGCGTCTGGCGCTCCATGAAAACCTCATTCGTCAGTGGAAAAGAGCGGTACAGAATAACACTTCTTCGCTGCCCGTGAAAAAGGCATAAAAAAAGGGAGCACTGTTTACACAGTGCTCCCGGTTCGTTTCGCAGCTAATCCAGCTACTTTTTATGCTCCCTGCTCATCCATGACAACTTTGTCCTCTGGTCTCCTGACCAGCAATCCATCGCCAGGGCTTCCTGCTGCCATCATCCTGATGGGTGTCCAACATCATCCTGACGCGAAATCCTTAAGTCTTCCTGACCCACCGCACTCCTGTTACGGCTCTCATTCTCCGTCCTGGAGGTGTCCTTTAACTCTGCCTGAGTTATCCATGCTTCATCTGTGAAGCCTTCCTTGTTCGCCATCCCGGCGGGTTCCTTTTGTAAGAAGCGACATCATCCTAATGTCTCCTTCATTACGTCGACATCCTGTCGATGGATATAGAATCCCCTATTTGCCCGCATGTGACAAGGGATGCAGCGGTGCTGCGGGCAAAAACTTTC
Organism: Cedecea sp. Ae19-4; assembly: GCF_059801165.1. NCBI lineage: Bacteria > Pseudomonadati > Pseudomonadota > Gammaproteobacteria > Enterobacterales > Enterobacteriaceae > Cedecea > Cedecea sp. Ae19-4. The sequence goes on from NZ_JBCHWG010000003.1 coordinate 326,134, forward strand.
ATTCGGAACTTTCCTAAAACAAAAATAACTCATTGTTTTATAAAGGTATCGACAAATGAGAGTCGCTTTCATCTGCCGTCAAATGTAGCGATCTCTCACATGGCTTGTAAGAGATCTCTCACAAGGCCTTGGGCAAAAAAGCTAGATCACCTGTGGCGTTAAGGCATTCAGAAAGTCAGGAAGAGAGGCGGAAAGCACGGTCCGCTGCGGGGTGCCGATTCTTTCAAGCACCACTGCACCTGTCAAGTTGCAGAGTGAGACAACTTCCATTTCATCGTCAGTCGTCGCTAAAAATAGCGTCGGAGATAACTTCAAACGCTTCTGCGTCACCAGATGGCCAATCAAATTTTCCTGCACGCGAACAAAGTCGTCCTCGCTCCATGCCTGCAGCAGCGTCAGCGCAGTATTCCCATGTACGGCGGGCATATCGCCGGCAAATTGCGTGGTGTAAAACGCTTCAACGGCAGGTTGGAGGGAAATATCCAATGCTCGCTCTACGGCGCTTAAATCCGCTTCGGGTATAAACGGCTGGGGCTGCCAGCGCACGTCTCCCCCGGTGGTCGTTACAATGCACGGCGAAGGAATGCCGTACAGTGCTTCACTGGCAGGCCAGCCTCCCGTTTCCTCCTGCCACTGGTCGCAAAAACGGCGGGTAAACTCTTTAAGGGCAAAGGCGACTTCGTTCATTAATTTCTCACTCGCGTAGGCTGGGGTACAATAAAAGCCAATTGTACCTTTATCTCGGTGAAACATGTCCTACGAAAATCACCAGGCTCTAAGTGGCCTGACGCTGGGTAAGCCCACGGCTTATCAGGATCAATACCAGCCTTCGCTACTGCAGGCCGTACCGCGCAGCCTGAATCGCGACCCGCTTGGCCTCCACGCCGACAGCCTGCCATTCAGCGGCGGCGACATCTGGACGCTCTACGAACTCTCATGGCTGAACAGTAATGGCCTGCCTCAGGTCGCCGTGGGCCATGTGCAGTTAGACGCCAATAGCGTCAACCTTGTGGAGTCCAAAAGCTTTAAGCTCTACCTGAACAGCTTTAACCAGACCCGCTTCGCCGACTGGGAAACCGTCCAGGCAACGCTGAAGCGTGATTTAAGCGCCTGCGCCGAAGGCGACGTCAGCGTGGTGCTGTTCCGCCTGCATGAGCTGGAAGGCCAGGAAATCGCAGCGTTCAGCGGAGAATGCATCGATGAGCAGGACATCACCATCGACAGCTACGACTTCAATGCAGATTATCTGCAACAGGCCGCGGGGGATGAGATCGTGGAAGAGACACTGGTTAGCCACCTGCTGAAGTCCAACTGCCTGATCACCCACCAGCCAGACTGGGGCTCCGTACAGATTCGCTATCGTGGTCCAAAAATCGATCGCGAAAAGCTGCTGCGCTATCTGGTCTCCTTCCGCCATCACAACGAGTTTCATGAGCAGTGCGTAGAGCGCATCTTTAATGACCTGCAGCGCTTCTGCCAGCCGCACTCGCTCAGCGTTTACGCACGCTACACGCGTCGGGGCGGGTTGGACATTAACCCGTGGCGGACGAATACCGATTTCCATCCTGCTTTTGGCCGCCTGACCCGCCAATAAGTGCGAAATAGCTCCCAGCGCCAAAAGTGAATGTGGTTTACGGGTTGTTAAAGTGAACAAGCCAGGGCTATTGTAATCTGTGAGAACGGCACTTTTCGTTCCGTAAGGAGTTCACTTGATTACACATATTAGCCCGCTTGGCTCAATGGATATGTTGTCGCAGCTGGAAGTCGATATGCTTAAACGCACCGCCAGCAGCGACCTTTATCAACTGTTTCGTAACTGCTCACTGGCGGTCCTTAATTCCGGCAGTCAAACCGACAGCAGCAAAGAGCTGCTTTCTCGCTACCAGAACTTTGACATCAATGTGTTACGCCGTGAACGTGGCGTAAAACTCGAACTGATTAACCCCCCGGAAGACGCCTTTGTTGACGGCCGAATCATCCGCGCGCTGCAGGCTAACCTGTTTGCCGTCCTGCGCGATATTCTGTTTGTTAACGGCCAGATTACCAACGCAGGCCGTTTTCAGCATTTGAACAAAGAAAACTCTATTCATATCACCAACGTGGTGTTTTCTATTTTACGAAATGCCCGCGCGCTGCACGTGGGTGAAGCCCCGAACCTGGTGGTTTGCTGGGGCGGGCACTCCATTAACGAAAACGAATACCTGTATGCCCGCCGTGTGGGCACTCAGCTTGGCCTACGCGAGCTGAATATCTGCACCGGCTGCGGGCCGGGGGCGATGGAAGCACCGATGAAAGGTGCTGCCGTCGGCCACGCCCAGCAGCGCTATAAAGAAGGGCGTTTTATCGGCCTGACGGAACCTTCGATTATCGCCGCCGAGCCGCCTAACCCGCTGGTCAATGAACTGATCATCATGCCGGATATTGAAAAACGCCTTGAGGCGTTCGTGCGTATTGCCCACGGCATTATTATCTTCCCTGGCGGGGTCGGTACCGCAGAAGAGCTGCTCTACCTGCTTGGCATTCTGATGAATCCGCACAACCACGATCAGGTACTGCCGCTGATCCTCACCGGGCCGAAAGAGAGCGCGGATTACTTCCGTGTGCTGGATGAATTCATCGTTAGCACCCTGGGCGAGAAAGCACGACAGCATTATAAAATCATCATCGACGACGCAACTGAAGTCGCCCGCCTGATGAAAAAAGCGATGCCACAGGTGAAAGAGAACCGCCGTGAAACCGGTGATGCCTACGGCTTCAACTGGTCCATTCGCATCTCGCCGGATCTGCAGATGCCGTTTGAACCGACCCACGAAAACATGGCTAACCTGCAGCTCTACCCTGATCAGCCTGCGGAAAAGCTGGCCGCCTCGCTGCGGCGCGCCTTCTCAGGCATCGTTGCCGGCAACGTGAAGGAGCCAGGTATTCATGCCATCGAAAAATACGGCCCGTACAAACTGCACGGGGACCCGGACATGATGAAACGCATGGATGTTCTGCTGCAGGGCTTTGTCGCCCAGCACCGCATGAAGCTGCCCGGCAGCGCCTACATTCCCTGCTACGAAATAGTGCGTTAACCTTCCAGGGCGGCCAGCGGTCGCCCTTCTTTTTCCTCTTCCACGTTCATTATTTACAATGAAGATAACCATTTAAAACCGCGTCTAAAATGCTTCTGCAATATATTTGTTAAGCTCTCCCCCCTGATTTATATCGTGCTTTTAAATAAATAACGCTCTGGTTTTACATATTACTCTATATAATCTCATTCACATTAATGGCAACGACCTAATAGATCCCCCATTTCAATAATATAAAATCATCATCTGCCGCCCCCAAGAAATATCAAGTCTCATAGAGTTGTTGTCTTTCGTACCAAACCGATCATTTACAATGCTTACAACTATTTATCAAACATGCATTATCATGATGAAAACAAGCTCGCAGCACCTCGCCGCACATCTCTTTATTCAGAAGCATTAAAACAAACGATCGCACTATATTTAAAACATCATTGCAGCATGCGCAGTTTAATTAAGAGAGAAAAAACATTAATTAAGAGAAAAAAACACTGAGCAGCCTGTAAGCCATGCTTAAATACGCTCCCAATCAAAACTTTGCAGTGGTGGCTTTTATGCCTGCTCGTGGCCTAACTCATAACTTGCTCTTAGCTGTTTTCATCGCTCTGCCCATGCACGCTTTTGCTGGCCCGGTGATCAATGTGGGGCCGTTAAATGAGTATATCTATTCCGGTAAAAACACCCTCGCCAAACGCATTTATAACTCCGGGGATGCCACGGCATTTGTACGCGTTGAGGTTAGTGAAATAGTTTATAACGAGCACAGCCCGGCAAAGGAAATTCCGCTTGATAATGCGGCCATTGTTAACGGGCAGGGCGCCGGGGTTATTTCGTCCCCGCCGCGGCTAATTATCCCTGCGGGCGGAATGCAAACCAACAGACTGGTCTATACCGGCGCCCGCAATAAAGAGTCTTATTATCGCGTGCGTTATATTCCCGTCGTGCCGAAAAACAGGGATGAATTTACGCTCAGCAAGGATGAAGTTGAAAAGTATCAGGATGCCATCAACGCCAGCGTCAGCGTACTCACCGGGTTTGGCACCATTGTGACCGTTCATCCCGATAATGTTCGCTTCGATACGCAAATTACGGATAAAGGTAAAAAACTGCGTATCAGCAACAGGGGGAATGCCTCCGTGGTTATCAGCGACCTGAAATCCTGCGATGCAACACTTAAAGACTGTAGTCCACCCGTCAATATTCAATTAAGGCCCGGCCGGAGCCTGGAGCGGGACATTGTGCCGCAAAAAATCTGGCACTACACGCTGAATGAAGGTGGTCAAAAAAAGGCGCTGAAATCAGGTTTGTAATTTGAAGTAACCCTGTTCTCTCTGTTATCAAAAGGAATGATATATGTACGCAAAAAAAATCACTTTACTCGGTGCCCTTCTGGCGACGGCATCGGCGGTTCACGCTGCTCCTCTGCAGGTTGATTTCAACGTAGAGGCGGCGATCCCTGATACTGAGTTCTTTGTCACGCCAGTTAACGGCTGGAATGCCCAGACGCAAAAAATGGCATGGAACGCGGCGACGGGCTCTCTGGATGGGTTTTCTCAGCAGCTGCAAATGAAAAATTCCGGCGGGGGCATCAAAGCCTATCTGTCCGGGCAGCCTGTGCTCAGTTCGGCCAGCGGTACGGATACTATCGATCTCCAGGTGAATATTGCCGGCCAGACGTTGCCGGTTGACGCCGTGTCAGCGGTCACGCTGTACAACACGACCGAAGCCGCAGCAGAGAAAACGGCCACCCTGACGGTAAGCCAGAAAGCGGCTGGCTCTAAACCAACGGCCGGGACCTACATCGGGGCCGTGACCATGATGTTTGATACCGTTACGCCTTAATTTTAGCGGCAGCAGTATTCATGGTGTGTTCGGTTACCGAACAATCGAGCATTGAGGAGAAAAGAGAGAGGGATTTCTCTTTTCTTTCTTCGGAAAGAAAATTTCAGGCGTTTGATATTATGGGATTCTTGCGTCCATTAACAGGGTCGTTATGTCTGCTTTTCAGCAGTGTAAATGTTTTGGCTCAGCCTGCGACGCTTGCCAGCCAGGCAGCGGCTATGCCGGATGATTTTCAGGCGTATTTCTTCAATGCCCCGCTTTCAGCCCGCATCATGGTAGATAACCGGGTCCTGGGCGATGCCATGATCATCGTGACGGAGGATAACCGGGCCAGGATTATCCATTTTACCGATAACGGCGACAGTGAGTTTAGCGAGGCCGAACGCCAGCGCTGGTTAAAGGCGTTCACTGACTTTGTTCCGCTTGGGAAGTGCAGTGACCATGCCTGCCCGCCGGGGCTGCTGGCGGCGGATTACAGCCTGAGCGATGCCCGCCTCGTTTTACTCACGCAGCAACCGGGAAACGACGCGAATAAATACTGGTATACCTTACCCGAAGATGGGGATTCAGGCCTGCTGCTGAATAACCAGCTTAACCTCAGCGGCAGCGAGCAGCAGTCAAGCATGAGCTGGAACGGGGGCCTGGAGGCCGCGCTGGGGAGCTGGACATTAATGAGCCAGTTTCAGCATGACCAGACCCGCAGCAACAGCCTCGGCAGCACTTCCCGCCATGCCATAACCTCTCTCTACGTTCAGCGTGAATTTCAGCAACACTTTCTCCGTACCGGGCTATTTACGCCGGACAGTCAGGGCCTGATACGCCAGCTTTATACGCCGGGAGGCGGTATCAGCACGCTGGCGGGCATGATGGCGGGCAGCGGCGATGCACTACTGAAGGGCGGGGACATTCCGGCGCTTTATCCCGTCTACGTCTCCGCCAACCGTGAAGGTGTGGCTGAAATTTACCGCGACGGTACCCTGATAAATTCTCAGCCTGTTGAACCCGGCCTGCAAATGTTAGACACCGTGCCGCTGCCGGCCGGTATCTATGAAGTTGAAATTCGCCTCATTGAAGACGGCCGTGAGAGCAGCAGGGTCACTGAAACGATTAATAAACCCACCCGCTGGCGAACGCCGGGCCAGCGCCTGCGCTATAACGTGTTCGCCGGGCAGCAGCAGACGCTGTGGAACAGTGACAAAAATGAAGATAACGGTGAATTTGCGGCCGGGGCCAGCGTCAATTACCTGTTGCATCCGCTGGCGACGGTCGGCGTGGCCGTGCAGAAGACGGGGGAAGAGCGTCAGGCCGGGGTTTCACTCGACTGGCAGGCGGCAAAGCCGGTGCAGCTGTACGGTAATATCTGGCGGAGCAATCTCACCGGTCACGGGTTTGATACCCAGGGAATATGGTCGCACGCAAAGGGTAATGTCGCCCTCAGCCACAGCCGGAGCTGGTATCGCCAGGAAGATGAACCCTACCGGTATACGGCTCGCCCTTCGCTGGAACACAGCAGCGTGCTGTCCACCACCTGGCGCCTGAACAGCGAGAACAGCCTCACCGCCCGTCTGACGCACAGAAGCCGTCACAGCGGTATCGGTGCCGACGTGGGCTTTAATACCCGTACCGTACTTGCCGGGAACGCCATTAACTGGCGGCTGGCCGCGTTTGATCGCCCCTACGGCAATGGCAGCACGTTACGCAACCGCGGCGTGAGTCTCTCCGCCAGCTTCGCGCTCGGCGGGCAGAAACGCAGCGGCAATATCAGCGTCGGCAGCCGCACGGACACCAGCGGCAGCCGGGATCTCTATACCTCCGCCTCGGTCAATCAGACCTGGGACAAAGGCCCCGTGAAGATGACGACGGCGACGCTGACGGCGGACCGCCACGGCGCAGGGTTCAGCACTTACAACCAGTTTGATACGCCGATGATGGCGGGCACTTTCTGGGGGCAGAGTTCAACGCTGGACGGCAGGCTGTCCGGCGGCCTCAATACCGGCAGCCTGCTGGCGTTGGGTGGCGGGCGGGTCACAATGTCGAAACAGGCGGCACATTATCAGGGCGGCGGCATGATAGTGGATGTCTCCTCCGACGATAAAAATGCCGAACTGGTGGCGCTTTATCCGGGCGGTGCCGTGCCGCTCAAACCGGGCAGGAACTTCATTCCGGTCGATGCCTGGCAACCTGGCACGGTGCAGATTGACTTCCCCGGCACGGAAGCCCCGGCGCTGAAAGTCGAGCCTGAGTACCTGAGCTACCAGCATATTCGCGGGGGCGTCAGTGCGTATTCCGTGAAAGTGATGAAAACGGTGACGGTGATGGGTCGCCTGGTGGACGGCAATGGCCACGCCCTGGGCGGTGCTCAGGTGGTGAATCATGCCGGCAGGACGGTCACCGAATCCGACGGGCTGTTCACCCTCGAAGTGCATGAAAACAACCCGGTGCTGGCGGTGGAATACCGCGCAATGAACCAGTGTGAAATACGCCTGAATCCCACCACGCAGAAAACGGCCGATGAGATTATTTTCCTCGGCAATCTGACCTGTGACGAATTACCGCTGGCGGGGAACGCAGGCTATGCGGCCAGCAAAGCAGCCAGGAATAAGGACATATAATGTTTACCCGACAGATGTATATTATCGACTTCATTAATAACGCCCTGTTTCGCAGAAGAAATACGGCCGCACTGTCCGCGCTGCTTTTATTGGCGATGATATCCACAGTCAACGCTGCAACGGTGAACGTCACTACGGAGTTTATCGCCGACCTGCAGCAGCCGCAGAAGAATGCGTTTGTGAATACTACCCCGGTCTCTGGGTTTTGTTCTCAGCACTCTACGCTTTGTAATGTGGGGGAGTTCAGTATTTTGGTTCCTGGGTTATCGGCGGAAAAATATTTTGACTCTACGAGCAATAACGTACGCAATTATACATCAATATCCCTTGATGGCACGACAAGGAATATTGTTTTAAGAGATGATAAAACAGGGAATCAAATTGCAGGGATATTTCGTCTGGCTTTTTTTGGTGTGCAACACACGTCGATAGATGGATCTAACATAGCTAGTGTAATGAACGGCGCGGGCCGTTCTCCTCAGGGCGGGTGCTCAGGGCGGGTTGGCGTTGGTTATATACATTGGTACAGATATGGATGGGGAGTGCCAGAAAAAAAGCTGACCTGCTACAAGGAGCTTGGTGGCTCTTTTCAAGGTGATGTTAGTATTGCCGATTTTAGCTTTGGCTATACGTTAGAAACACCCGATCCATTAGGTGTTTATAGCGGTGAGTACGAAGGTGAAGTGGTTTATACCGTTGGTGAAGGCGAAGATATTGACTTTCATGCCGAAACGACCTCTGACACTGAAATTAGAATAAAAATAAAGGCGAACGTACGTCATGCCTTCCAGGTGAAGTTTCCCACCGAGGCGGAATTGATCAAGGTCAGCCTGGCCCCGAAAGGCGGCTGGAGCCAGTGGACAAACGGTGGGCGTGTCCCTGATTCCCTGAGTCAGGAGGTCCCCTTCACCCTGTCGTCCACGTCCGGCTTCACTGTCAATATGCGCTGTGAGTATGATTTGGATGGGGCCTGTGCGTTACGCGAAACAACATCCCCCACCGGAGAAAAAATACCGCTGGAGGTTTCTCTCACCTTACCGGGTTATAAAACGGAAAACGGAAGAGAAGCCAGAAATCTGCTGTTGAATTCGTTACCGGCTGGCCATGTTATTTTACCTCCCGGCGAGTTTGTTGTTCATCGTCGCTCACAGGTTGATTTTAAAGTCCGGAAACCCGGCGTTGAAACGATGGTGAAATCCCCAGGTTCAACCTGGAAGGGAGTCGTGACGCTATTGTTTGATGCTCATGCGGACTAGGGAACGGAGAACCGAACGTTCTGTCGAAGATGGGTTATTCGGCGTATTGCGCGATAGCGCTGCTGAAGGATCCGTCTTCCTTTTCACCCCCACAAACTTGATAAACAGATCTTCTCTGCCAACCACCAGCGTTTGAAGCCATCCCTCGGTACCGATACTAAGCTGCCATTTAATCGATTGCGCTCACACTTAAAAGCACAAACATTGCGACCTGAAGCAAATACTCGTTGAAAAATGCTGTTTTAGGCACTTTCTTTGGCAAAAACCGAGTTATTTGGTCAGGTTTAATTTATTGCATCATCCACAAGTGCTAGGCTTCGCGACCATAAATGTCATGTTGATGTCTATGAACAGACTGTTATGCGGATTTGTTGCTTAACAAACGTAGATTATCGCATTTGGGATCGCGATCACTGATACAGTGATGACATAAATGTATCTTTCCGCCCGCCGATAGTTACGGGCCACAACTACTTTAAAAACGCGCCCGGCCAGAATTTAGTTTCAGCAGTTAAGCCACACACATCGCGTTAACTGCGAATTTTTAAACATTGCACGAAACTTTCCTTTGGAGATGTAGATGGAAACCACTCAAACCGGCAGTATTGTCTCTGCTGAGAAAAAAGGCGCATGGCGCAAGACCGACACCATGTGGATGCTGGGCCTGTACGGTACAGCTATCGGTGCAGGCGTCCTGTTCCTGCCAATCAACGCCGGCGTTGGTGGCCTGATCCCGCTGTTCATCATGGCGATTCTGGCTTTCCCAATGACGTTCTTCGCACACCGCGGTATGACCCGCTTCGTGCTGTCCGGTAAAAACCCGGGCGAAGATATCACCGAAGTTGTAGAAGAGCACTTTGGTGTTGGCGCAGGTAAGCTCATCACCCTGCTGTACTTCTTTGCTATCTACCCGATCCTGCTGGTTTACAGCGTGGCTATCACCAACACCGTGGACAGCTTCATCACCCACCAGTTGGGCATGACTGCACCGCCGCGCGCTATCCTTTCTTTGATTCTGATTGTCGGCATGATGACTATCGTGCGCTTCGGCGAGCAGATGATCGTCAAAGCGATGAGCATCCTGGTATTCCCATTTGTTGCGGCTCTGATGATTCTGGCGCTGTACCTGATTCCAAACTGGAGCGGTGCGGCGTTTGAAACCCTGTCCTTCAGCGCAACCCCGGCAACCGGCAGCGGCCTGTGGATGACCCTGTGGCTGGCAATTCCGGTCATGGTGTTCTCCTTCAACCACTCCCCTATCATCTCCTCCTTCGCCGTGGCTAAACGCGAAGAGTACGGCGATGGCGCTGAGAAAAAATGCTCCAGCATCCTGGCTCGTGCACACATCATGATGGTGCTGACCGTCATGTTCTTCGTGTTCAGCTGCGTGCTGAGCCTGAGCCCTGCTGACCTGGCCGCGGCAAAAGCGCAGAACATCTCTATCCTGTCTTACCTGGCTAACCACTTTAATGCACCGGTTATCGCCTGGATGGCGCCAATCATTGCGATGATTGCCATCACCAAATCCTTCCTCGGCCACTACCTGGGTGCACGCGAAGGCTTTAACGGCATGGTCATTAAGTCTCTGCGCGGCAAAGGTAAGAGTATTGAAATCGGTAAACTGAACAAAATTACCGCGCTGTTTATGCTGGTGACGACCTGGGCAGTGGCGACGCTGAACCCAAGCATCCTCGGGATGATTGAAACCCTGGGCGGCCCGGTTATCGCGATGATTCTGTTCCTGATGCCGATGTATGCTATTCAGAAAGTACCGGCGATGCGTAAGTACAGCGGCCATATCAGCAACGTCTTTGTTGTGATTATGGGCCTGATCGCTATCTCCGCTATCTTCTACTCGCTGTTCAGCTAAGCAAGCTAAAGAGTCGCCCGCCAGGGCGACTCTCCTCCCCCAAGTCACTTACGCAGGGAAATCTTATGATTAGCGTATTCGACATTTTCAAAATCGGTATTGGCCCCTCCAGCTCACATACCGTCGGCCCGATGAAGGCCGGTAAACAATTTTCCGATGACCTGATTGAGCAAGGGATCCTGCGCGATGTCACTCGTGTAGTTGTGGATGTCTATGGCTCTCTGTCCCTGACAGGTAAAGGCCACCATACCGATATAGCCATTATTATGGGCCTGGCGGGTAACCTGCCGGATACCGTCGATATCGACGCTATTCCGCACTTCATTCAGGATGTAAACACCCACGGGCGCCTGATGCTGGCCAACGGTCAGCATGAAGTTGAATTCCCGGTGGACTGCTGCATGAACTTCCATGCCGACAACCTGGCGCTCCACGAGAATGGCATGCGCATCACCGCTCTGGCTGGCGACAACGTGCTGTATTCTCAGACCTATTACTCTATCGGCGGTGGCTTCATCGTTGATGAAGCCCATTTTGGTGCGCAGAGTGAAAACCCGGTCAGCGTGCCGTATCCGTATCAGAATGCTGCAGACCTGCAAAAACACTGCCGTGAAACGGGTTTATCGCTTTCCGGCCTGATGATGCAGAACGAACGGGCTCTGCACAGCCAGGAAGAGATCGACGCCCACTTTGCGGCGGTCTGGGAAGTCATGAGCAGCGGAATTGAACGCGGTATCACTACAGAAGGCGTGCTGCCGGGTAAAATGCGCGTTCCGCGCCGTGCTGCAGCCCTGCGTCGTATGCTGGTGACCACCGATAAAAACAACTCTGACCCGATGGCAGTTGTGGACTGGATCAATGTGTTCGCGCTGGCGGTGAACGAAGAAAACGCAGCCGGTGGCCGTGTGGTCACCGCGCCAACAAACGGGGCCTGCGGTATTGTTCCGGCTGTGTTGGCGTATTACGACAAGTTCATTCGTCAGGTGAACGCTAACTCCTGCGCCCGCTATTTCCTGGCCGCCGGTGCTATCGGTTCTCTGTATAAAATGAACGCATCTATCTCCGGCGCGGAAGTAGGTTGTCAGGGAGAAGTCGGCGTAGCCTGTTCAATGGCTGCGGCAGGCCTTACTGAGCTGCTGGGCGGTAGCCCTACTCAGGTGTGTATCGCTGCGGAAATCGGCATGGAGCATAATCTGGGGCTGACGTGTGACCCGGTTGCAGGCCAGGTTCAGGTTCCGTGCATCGAGCGTAACGCCATTGCGGCAGTTAAAGCCGTGAATGCTGCACGTATGGCTATGCGCCGCACCAGCGAGCCTCGCGTCTGTCTGGATAAGGTTATCGAGACAATGTATGAAACGGGCAAGGACATGAACGCCAAGTATCGCGAAACCTCTCGCGGTGGCCTGGCGCTGAAAATTGTCGCCTGTGACTAAAAATTAAGGCTCCCGGCTGGGAGCCTTTCAGACGACTGACCAACTTCCGGTGAAAAAGAAAGATCCGCCGACTGGTTAAAGAATAGGAAAATCACTTCATTGATTTTCGGCTGATAACCACAAAGAGGGAAAAACCACGCTTTTTCCTCTTTGTCAGCAACCTTTAAGGCTCCCGCTTGGGAGCCTTTTTCTTAGAGCGCCGCTTTCAAACGCTTCACGGCTTCCACCAGTTGCTCATCCGTTGCCGTCGCGTAGGAGAAACGCAGCGTGCGTTTATCCGCATGATCGCTAAAGAAGAACTCTCCCGGCACGTACACCACGCCTTTCTCCAGCGTTTTTTGTAGCCAGGCCGTGGTATCAAAGTCGTAGCGGAAAGCGGCCCAAAGGAACATCCCACCCTGCGGCTGGTTAAAGGTAATGTGCTCGCCAAGCTCTTCTTCCAGCAGACGCGACAGCGTCAGGCACTTCTGCTTATAAGCCTCACGAATCAGCTCAATCTGCGACTCAAGACGCCCCAGTTTCAGGTAAGCCGCCGCCAGCACCTGCGTAAACGAGTTAGCGTGTAAATCAGTCGCCTGCTTAATGATGGCGACCTTTTGCTTCATCCACTCCGGGAGAATAATCCAGCCGACACGCAGCCCCGGAGCCAGAATTTTCGAGAACGTTGAGGTATAGACCACGTGATCTTCATGCCCTAACTCTGTGGCGACCTGAATCAGAGTCTTCTCGCGGCGATCGGTAAAGCTAATCGCCCCGTACGGATCGTCTTCAATAATCACAAAATCATGTTCGGCAGCCAGTTTCACCAGCTTTTCACGACGCTCAGCGCTCAGCGTTGTGCCGCTTGGGTTACCAAAGGTTGGCACCAGATAAACGCCTTTCACTCGCGTGGTTTTCAGCAAAGCTTCCAGCTCATCGACAATCATGCCGTGCTCGTCCCCACCTACGGATTCAACCTTCGCGGCGGTCAAACTGAGGATTTGCAGCGTGGCCAGGTAGGTCGGGCGCTCAACGACGAAAACGTCACCTTCGTCTGCCAGCGCACGAATCAGCAAATCCAACGCCTGCTGGGAACCAGAGGTGATGAGCAACTGGTCGCTGCGCGTAGTAATCCCGCGAGCCTTGCACAGCTCAACTAGCTGGTCACGCAGCTCGGAATTGCCTTCGGTCAGGCCATACTGAAAAGCGTCGTTAAAGTTCTCTTCCAGCACTTTACGGGTCGCCAACTCCAGCCCTTGTCTGTCAAACAGCTCACTGGAAGGAATGCCGCCAGCCAGTGAAATCACGCCGGGCATTTTGCTGTGCTTAAGAAGTTCGCGGATGGCCGAGGGTTGCAGGTTTTGAATGCGTTGCGCGAGGTGTTTAGTATTACTCATATTGATGTTCTCTATTTTTTTATGCGTTAGAAATATACATAGCCCGCTAACAACTACGCAATGGCTTTCCACCCGGCCCCGATAAGGTTTTGCGAGAGGCATTCCTGAATGCTGCGATGAGAATAGCTCATCATGGCGGGAAGTGTTAGGGTAGGCCCATCAGAGTGACGAGTTAATTTCTTATGGCTATTCATTTACTTATCGTCGATGCCCTGAACCTGATTCGCCGCATACATGCGGTGCAGGGTTCGCCCTGTGTCGATACATGTCTGCATGCGCTGGACCAGCTTATTGGCCACAGTCAGCCTACTCATGCGGTGGCAGTGTTTGATGACGAAGAACGTCGCGAAGGCTGGCGGCATCAGGTTCTGCCCGACTACAAAGCGGGCCGTTCGCCAATGCCAGACGACCTGCATGCCGAAATGCCGGCTCTGCGGGATGCTTTTACCCGTCGTGGCGTTCAGTGCTGGCATTCAAAAGGCAACGAGGCGGACGATCTTGCGGCTACGCTGGCGGTGAAAGTCGCCTCCGGCGGCCATCGGGCAACCATTGTGTCCACCGACAAAGGCTATTGCCAGCTGCTGGCCCCAACGCTGCAAATTCGCGATTACTTCCAAAAACGCTGGCTGGATGCGCCCTTTATTGCTCAGGAATATGGCGTTCAGCCGGAACAACTGGGGGACTTCTGGGGGCTGGCGGGCATCAGCAGCAGCAAAATTCCCGGCGTGCCCGGTATTGGCCCGAAAAGCGCCACACAGCTCATTAACCAGTTTTCTGACCTGGAAACGCTCTATCAGCGGCTCGATGAAGTCCCGGAAAAATGGCGTAAGAAGCTGGAGCTGCACAGAGAAAGTGCGTTTATCAGCCGCCAGGTGGCAAGGCTTGAGACGGATTTACAGCTCGACGGGAACTTACAGCAGCTAAGGTTGCCTGGTGCATTACCTTCTGCATAACGCAAAAGAACTCCCCTTGCCCGGATGAGCAAGGGGTTGGTCATTAACGCTCGTCGCGACGGCCACCCACGGCCGCCCACCAACGGCGGATGTGAACGGTCACTTCTTCACGATCGTGGTAAAGCTGGCGGGCTTTGATTTCCGCGTTAATGCCGTTGCTCTCGAGGATTTCGCGGATCTGCGCCAGGTTTTGCGACACCTCTTCGTAGCGCTTTTTCATCGGCAACTTGAGGTTAAAGATAGTCTCACGGCACCAGCCGTTTACCAGCCAGGTTGCCATTAAATGGGCTACTTTTGCCGGTTTTTCCACCATGTCGCAGACCATCCAGGAGATGTTGGTGCGGGTCGGGCGGTATTTGAAGCCATCTTCGCGCAGCCAGGTGACCTGTCCGGTGTCCATCAGGCTCTGCGCCATCGGGCCGTTATCGACGGACGAAACCCACATATTGCGCTTTACCAACTGATAGGTCCAGCCGCCCGGGCAGGCACCCAAATCCACGGCGTACATGCCGTTGGCCAGACGCTCGTCCCATTCATCGGCGGGAATAAAGACGTGAAACGCCTCTTCCAGCTTCAGCGTGGAGCGGCTTGGAGCATCCGCCGGGAACTTGAGGCGCGGGATGCCCATATAGAACGGCGAATTGTTGGTGGTGTAGGAGTAACCTGTGTAACAGCAGCCGGGGGCGATAAAGAACACATGCACAACCGGACGCTTCGGCGTTTCGTAGTTGGTCAGCACTCCGGCTTCGCGCAGGCTGGCACGCAGCGGCACGGTAAACTTACGACAGAACTTCATCAGCTCTTTGCTTTCGTTGGTGTCGGCCACTTCAACCCGCAGGTCGCCGCCCTTTTCCACCACGCCCTGCAGCATGCCGACAATAGGCGTGATGCGGTCTTCCGGCGGCAAATCCTTTAGCAGCTCGCCGGCAACAAACATCTGGCGGGCAAAAATCAGGTCGCTGAACGGCAGCTCGCGCGCCAGCTTTTCCGCCTCTTCCGGCTGATAGCATTCAAATATGACATAACCGCTGTGCTCTTTAACGCGGGCAAAGCCGTAGACACCGCGCTGAGCCGCTTTGTCGGTTATCTCTGCCGCACACTCTTTCTCGAATCCCTGGCGGCAGTACAAAATCACTTTATTCATGGCTTACGCCCTTACGTTTCAGGCGCACAGCACCAATTAACATCAATATCCAACCGGCCAGGAAGCTGACGCCGCCCACCGGGGTAACAAACGCCCACAGCCGCAGGTGCGACAGGGCCAGGCAGTACAAACTGCCGCTAAACAATACGGTGCCTAACGCCATAAAGACGCTGCTCCAGTAGAACCAGATGCTGATGCGACGCTGCATTGCCACCGCAAGGCCAAAAATCGCGAGCGTGTGAAACGCCTGATACTCAAGCCCGGTCTGGATCCATCCCATCTCTGCAACACCCAGAGACTTGCTCAATACGTGCGCCCCAAAGGCGCCCAGGGCAACAAAAACAAAACCGCTGATGGCGGCAAAAATCAGCATGAATCGGCTGGTCATGGTGTAACCCTAAAGTAAGGCGTGGCCGCGCCACGCGAAGGTTGCTTATTGTTCGTAGCGAAAACGGAATTTTTCTTGCTCACTGGCCGCCTTTGCCAGGATCCACTGTCGAAACGCGGCTATTTTACCCAGTTCTGCCTGGCTGTCATGACAAACCAGATAAAAGGCGTTTTTACTTACCAGCACATCATTGAACGGGCATACCAGACGGCCCGCTTCGATTTCCGTTTGGGCCATGACGTTATTGGCCAGCGCAATCCCCTGCCCGTGAATCGCGGCCTGGAGTACCATTGCGCTGTGGCTGAAAATGGGCCCTTGCTGGACATTAATATGGCTCACGCCAAGCTGGCGGGTATAAGTCTGCCAGTCGCGGCGCGAAGCGTCATGCAATAAAGTGTGCCTGGCCAAATCTTCCGGCGTTTTAATCGGTTTGTCGCCGGTTAGTAGCATAGGTGAGCAAACCGGCAGCAAATACTCAGCATAAAGTTTTTCGACTCTTAGCCCCGGCCAGTTTCCCCGCCCATAGAATATCGCCACGTCCACGTCGTCAGACAGCTTGTCTTCCTGGCGGTCCACCGCCTGAATTCGCACGTCGATGCCCGGATAAGCTGAGTTAAAGCTTGTTAAGCGAGGCACCAGCCAGTGAATCGCAAAACTGGGCAATAAACTCACCGTCAGCGCGCCTTTTGCACTGCGCGCCTGCAGCTTGCGGGTGGCTTCCGTCAGCTGGGAAAAAATCTCTTTAATATCCTGATAATAACTCTGCCCCTCCTCCGTCAACAGCAACGATCGGTTACGGCGGCGGAACAGCTTCAGGCCAAGAAAATCCTCCAGGGACTTGATCTGGTGGCTTACCGCGGCCTGAGTAACGAACAGTTCCTCAGCCGCTTTAGTAAAACTCAAGTGACGAGCCGCAGCGTCAAAAACGCGCAGCGCATTCAGAGGGGGTAATCGCTTAGACATGGGGTTATTTGGCTTAAGTGTTAATAAGAGTTAACAAACAGATAGCGTTTGTTTACCTATTAGTTTTTTTTATCTGAGCCATTATAAATTGTCCGTTGAGGATGCACCAGCAAATACCTATAGTGGCGGCACTTCCTGAGTCGGAACGAAAAGTTGTCTGGAATGCGTGTTCTGGAGGGCTTTTGGCTTACGGTTGTGATGTTGTGTTGTTGTGTTTGCAATTGGTCTGACATTTCGGACCACGGTAGCTAAGCTACCCCTTTTCACTTCCTGTACATTTACCCTGTCTGTCCATAGTGATTAATGTAGCACCGCCGAATGCGGTGCTTTTTTTTGCCTGCAGTTTTACTTCTTCAGCTCAACCATCTCTTTCACGTCCGAACGGTTAATCTGCTGCATATTGCCGTTAGCATCTTTGTACTTGATCATTCCTGTTTCGTCATCGGTTTTTGGCTTACCTTCAGAGACAATCGCGCGTCCATCGTTGGTGTGCATGATGTAGTTCGGGCTGGAACAAGCTGCAAGTGCAAAGGTCATCATACAGGCAGAAACAATAGCGATAGATTTGTTCATTATTCTTCTCCTTGTGGATAGCGTTTAATGCTGTTTAAGTCTTTCCTACTAACATGCTTAAATATTAGTCCAACAATAATTAGCATAACCTGCTTCTCACATTCTGCCAGGAGAAACAGACAATTCCGAGAAAGACGGAAACCTTGTGCCAACGCCAGTTTTGCGCGACGATCTGTGCATTGAACTGAGGATCCCCATGACAGCATTTAACCCCGCTCATTTTCGCGCGCAATTCCCCGCGCTGGCAGATGCAGGCGTCTATCTCGACAGCGCGGCCACGGCGCTAAAACCCCAGGCCGTGATCGACGCTACCCAACAGTTTTACAGCCTGAGTGCCGGGAACGTTCACCGCAGCCAGTTTCCAGAAGCGCAGCGTCTGACGGCGCGTTACGAAGCGGCACGTGACCAGGTAGCACGTTTGATCAACGCCGAAAGCGGTAGATCCGTGGTCTGGACCCGGGGCACAACCGAAGCCATAAACCTGGTTGCGCAGTGCTATGCCCGCCCTCGCCTCAAAGACGGGGATGAAATCATTGTGAGTGAGGCAGAACATCACGCCAATTTTGTGCCGTGGCTGATGGTGGCTGAGCAAACCGGTGCGAAAGTGGTGAAACTGCCGCTTAATGACCAGGCTCTGCCCGATCTTAACCAGCTTCCTGCATTGCTGAATGACCGCACTCGTATCCTGGCGCTTGGGCAAATGTCTAACGTCACCGGGGGCTGCCCCGATCTTGCAAAAGCTATCAAGCTTGCCCACGAAGCAGGCGCCGTCGTGATGGTTGATGGCGCGCAGGGCATTGTTCACTGCCCGCCGGACGTCCAGGCGCTGGATATCGACTTTTACGCCTTTTCCGCCCATAAACTGTATGGCCCGACCGGCATCGGCGCGCTCTATGGCAAAGCAGATCTCCTTGAGCAGATGTCGCCGTGGCTCGGCGGCGGGAAAATGATTACCCATGTCTCATTCGACGGGTTTAAGACTCAGCCAGTGCCCTACCGCTTTGAAGCCGGGACGCCAAACGTCGCGGGCGTCATTGGCCTTAGCGCTGTGCTGGAATGGCTTGAAACTGTCGATTTACAGCAGGCGGAAAACTGGAGCCGTAGCCTGGCCACGCTCGCGGAGTCCGGGCTGGCAAAACGCCCCGGTTTCCGTAGCTTCCGCAGTCAGGACTCCAGCCTGCTGGCGTTTGACTTTGCGGGCGTTCACCATAGCGATATGGTCACGCTGCTGGCCGAATCAGGCATTGCGCTGCGGGCGGGCCAGCACTGCGCGCAGCCCTTGATGGCCGCATTAGGCGTTAGCGGAACGCTGCGCGCCTCTTTCGCCCCTTACAACACACAGCAGGATGTGCACGAACTGCTCGCCGCAGTCGATCGCGCCCTCGATATTCTGGTGGACTGAATGCAGGCTAATCATCCCTTTGGTACAGAAATTAACGCAGATATGCTGCGTACCACCTTCGAAGCGCAGCGGCAGTGGGAAGACAAATACCGCCAGCTGATTTTATTGGGTAAGAAGCTGCCGGCGCTGCCGGAGGCATTAAAAACCGAGAGTATTGAAATCAGCGGCTGCGAAAATCGCGTTTGGCTGGGCCACGAGCGCCTGCCGGACGGAACGCTGCACTTTTACGGTGACAGTGAAGGACGCATCGTTCGTGGCTTATTGGCGGTGCTGTTGACCGCGGTAGAGGGGAAAACCGCCCGGCAGCTATTGGAAAACGATCCGCTAAGTCTGTTTGACGATCTGGGGCTTCGCCATCAGCTAAGTGCTTCCCGCAGCAGCGGGCTTACGGCCCTTGCCGCGGCCGTTCAACAGGCCGCGCACGAGGGTTAATCAGGCGGCGGTTCGTGCCGCCTTCGCCATCATCTTCTTCAGCACATGAGACACCGCCACAAAACCAAAGCTGGCGGTTACCATGGTCGCCGCCCCAAAGCCCGAGGCACAGTCCATTCGTTTTGGGCCTTCGGCGGTGCTTTTCATCGCGCAAACTGAGCCGTCAGCCTGCGGATAGACCAGCGCTTCAGTTGAAAATACGCAGTCTACGCCAAGCTTCCCTTTGCTGTTTTTCACCACGCCGAAATCACTTTTCAGGCGTTCACGCAGCTTCGCCGCCAGCGGATCCTGAATAGTTTTTGCCAGATCGCTAACCTGAATCTGCGTCGGATCGATTTGCCCACCGGCTCCCCCCGTGGTCACCATCGGGATCTTATAGCGGCGGCAATACGCGACCAGCGCCGCTTTTGGCCGCACGCTGTCAATGGCGTCGATAACATAGCTGAATCCCTGGCTAAGCAGCTCAGCGGCGTTGTCAGCGGTAATAAAGTCATCCACCACCGTAACCCGACATTCAGGATTGATCTCCTTGATGCGTGCGGCCATGACTTCCGTTTTGGCCTGGCCTACGCTGTCTTTCAGGGCATGGATTTGGCGGTTGGTGTTGGTGACGCAAACGTCATCCATGTCGATAAGCGTAATGGCCCCAATCCCGGTTCGCGCCAGCGCCTCTGCCGCCCACGAGCCCACCCCGCCGATGCCAATCACGCAAACGTGCGCTTCTGCAAAAAGCTGAAGCGCCGCCTGGCCATACAGACGAGCGGTGCCGCCAAAGCGTTGCAGCCAGGCATCAGAGAGAACAACAGACATCGGGGAAATCCTCAGAAATAAAAAACGGGCTGATTATACAGCCCGTAGATAAAGGTGGAAACGCTGCAGCATTAACCGTTAAAAACGCTGCCCGTGCCAGGGGCCGCTTTCAGCACCCAGACGCGCCCGTAATGGTTGTACCAACCCGCGCGGTGCCCGGCATCCGGGCCAATGCCCTGATAGATATCGAAGTGCTGACCTTTGATCGCCCCCCCAACGTCGAGCGCCACCATCACGCGCAGCTCGTACTGGCCGGTGAACTTCCCGTTATTGTCCAGGAGTGGGACTTCGGTCAGCAGCGTGGTGCCAGCAGGAATGATGGAGCGGTCAGACGCCACGGAGGCACGTCCAATCAAAGGTACCGCGCTCGCGCCTTTCACCGGCGCATAGCTTGCAGGCTTAAAGAAGACAAAAGAAGGATTCTGCTCAAGCAGCTCCCGCACTGCCGCTTCGCTGTGGGTTTCTCCCCAGTGGCGAATCGCCTGCATCGACATATCTTCTTTCTTCACTTCGCCGCGGTCGATCAACACCTTGCCGATGCTGCGATAAGCGTGGCCGTTTTTACCGGCATAGCCGAAGAAGGTCAAAGGCTGACCATCGCCAAAATCAATGTAGCCGCTGCCCTGCACATCCATGATGAAGTTATCCATCAGAGAGTTGCTGTAGGCCAGCACATAGCTGTCGCTCAACCCACCGGCGTAGATTTCCGCGCGGGACGGCAGACGCCCACGTTTTGGCGGCATGCGGTAAATAGGGTACTGGAATTCGCCCTGGCGAGTATGACGAGCCTGAATCACCGGGGTGTAGTAGCCGGTAAACTGCACGTTGCCGTAGTTGTCAGCCCCTTCCATCTGCCAGGCATCAAGGCCGAACTGCTTCAGCTGGCGGGTATCGCCCCCGGCACGCAGCCACTGCTGCACGGCATTATAGATATCGCTGCCGTTATTATAGAGGCGGGGAGAAGCAGAACGAATCTGGTTAACCTGCTCGGCATAGTCGCCGCCGTTGATAGGCGCGCCAACCGCATCAGGCTGATTCACCAGTGAGAAAGGCTGGGAGAATTTCCCGTCTTTATATTGCTGACCGCGATCGGTCGGTTTTGATGAACAGGCGGCCAGCATCGCTAACATGGCCCCCGCCGCTGTGTACTTAATCCAACGTCCTTTCATTTACCTTTCGCCCTGCTCGTTGCCTCTGTATGCCTCGCCGAAGATAGCAAACGCGCCGCCAGAATTAAACGAGTTGCACACCCCTCACAGCAAAAACGTCTGTTTTATGGCCACTGTGCGGGTTAATTCAACAACTAAGGGGAAATTCAGGTATTTACTCGAAAAAAGGGTTGCATCAAAAAGCGAGCGGAGTATAGTGCGCATCCACGGACGCGGGGTGGAGCAGCTTGGTAGCTCGTCGGGCTCATAACCCGAAGGTCGTCGGTTCAAATCCGGCCCCCGCAACCAATTAAAAGTCGCTGATTTAACAGCGCAATGATGAAAAATCATTAAAAAGAGTAGTATGACGGACGCGGGGTGGAGCAGCCTGGTAGCTCGTCGGGCTCATAACCCGAAGGTCGTCGGTTCAAATCCGGCCCCCGCAACCAACATTGAGAACACCCTTACGGGTGTTTTTTTGTTTCTGCCGTTTGTAAAAAAATAAGGCAGGTTTATCTCCCGCCTTTATCAGCCATTTTAGCCTCGTCTTGCCAGCCTTGAGCTATCCGAGAAGTACGCCTTAATCCCCGCCAGAATTGACTCCGCAACTTCCTGCTGGAATTTGGCCGTACGCAGCTTGCGCTCTTCTTCAGGGTTACTCAGGAACGCTGTCTCCACCAGAATAGATGGAATATCCGGCGCTTTTAGCACCGCAAACCCGGCCTGATCGACGCTGTTTTTATGCAGCTTGTTCACTTTCCCCAGCCGGTTAAGCACCTCTTTCCCGAACTTCAGGCTGTCGTTGATGGTCAGCGACTGCACCATGTCGAACATCGTGTGGTCGAGATAGCGATCTCCACTTTTGCCCACGCCGCCAATTAAATCCGAGGCGTTCTGCGTTTGCGCCAGGTATTTCGCCGCCGTACTGGTCGCCCCTTTGGTGGACAACGCAAAGACCGACGATCCGCGCGCGGCAGCGGTCGTAAATGCATCCGCATGAATAGAAACAAACAGGTCGGCTCGCTGTTTTTGCGCCTTGGCAACGCGCACTTTCAGCGGGATGAACACATCTTCATTACGCGTCATGTAGGCCTTCATATTGCCCTCTTTATCGAGCAGGGCCTTCAGCCTGCGCGCAATACTGAGCACAATATCTTTTTCGCGGGTCTTGTTCGGGCCTATCGCACCGGGGTCTTCGCCGCCGTGGCCTGGATCAAGCATGATGACAATCGGCCGGTCCCGCCCGGCTTTACCCGGCTTCGGCCCTTTTTCCGCCGGCATTTTCTTGTCTAACTGGCCGTTGTTGTAATCTTCCAGTAATGCCAGCAGCGGATCTTGTTCGCTATTCATGTTGGCGGGATAAAGATCCATCACCAGGCGCTCTTTGAATTCGGCGACCGGGGCCAGCGCAAACAAATGCGGGGTCACGTTTTGCTTCAATTCAAAAACCATGCGCACGGTCTTGGGATCGAACTGCCCCACGCGCGCGGATTTAATGAAGGGATCGTCGCCGCGAACCTGGCTGCCAATGCCTTTTAAAACTGAATTTAAATGCGCCCCTTCAATATCCACAACAACCCGCTCCGGGTTGCTGAGCGCAAACTGGCGGTACTTCAGCTGATGGTTAGATTCCAGCGTCACGCGGGTATAAGACGAGGCCGGCCAGACGCGCACGGCGATCACCTGGCTTGAGGCAGCAAAACCGACCTTGCTGACGCTCAACAACCACATGGCTCCGGCACCCTGAAGTAAACGGCGGCGACTCATTAACGAACTGGAATCTGGCATGGCTCCCCTGAGCGATAAAATCACTGAATAGACGAATTTATTTTTTGAGCCAAAAACTTTAGCGAAACACGCGGTTACTGTCATCTATAAAAGGGTAAACGTTCAGAAAAGGAGATAAAAAGTCAGGGAGGAGGAATTTTATCCTGGATGAAAATTGGCGCTTGCACCGAACGCCATAAAGGAATAAAAATACACAAATTACGAATAATCATGCAATGAGGGTGTGCCGTGGTAAAGGAACGCAGAACTGAACTGGTCCAGGGATTCCGCCATTCTGTTCCCTATATTAATGCCCACCGGGGAAAAACGTTTGTCATCATGCTCGGCGGCGAAGCCATTGAACATGAAAACTTTTCCAGCATCGTCAACGATATTGGCCTGCTTCACAGCCTGGGCATTCGCCTGGTCGTAGTGTACGGCGCACGTCCGCAGATTGACGAAAACCTGGCCGAACACCACCACGAGCCGGTTTACCATAAACACACCCGAGTCACCGACGCAAAAACCCTCGAACTGGTGAAACAGGCTGCAGGGCTGCTTCAGCTCGACATCACCGCGCGACTCTCCATGAGCCTGGGTAATACGCCGCTTCAGGGTGCCCATATCAACGTGGTCAGCGGTAACTTTATCATCGCACAGCCTCTGGGCGTGGATGACGGCGTGGACTACTGCCACAGCGGGCGCGTCCGCCGTATTGATGAAGAAGCCATTCACCGCCAGCTGGACAGCGGCGCGATTGTACTGATGGGGCCAGTCGCGGTTTCCGTGACGGGGGAAAGCTTTAACCTCACCTCCGAAGAAGTGGCCACCCAGCTTGCGGTTAAGCTGAAGGCAGAGAAAATGATTGGGTTCTGCTCCGCTCAGGGCGTGACCGACGACCTGGGGAACGTGATTTCTGAGCTGTTCCCGAACGAGGCTCAGCAGCGTATTGAAGCCCTGGAAAGCACCGGCGACTATCATTCCGGCACAGTGCGCTTCCTGCGCGGAGCGGTGAAGGCCTGCCGGAGCGGCGTGCGCCGCAGCCACCTGCTCAGCTATCAGGAAGATGGTGCTCTGCTGCAGGAACTGTTCTCTCGCGATGGGATCGGCACGCAGATTGTGATGGAAAGCGCCGAGCAGATCCGCCGCGCCACCATCAACGACATCGGCGGTATTCTTGAGCTGATCCGCCCGCTGGAACAGCAAGGGATCCTGGTGCGCCGCTCCCGTGAGCAGCTGGAAATGGAGATCGACAAGTTCACGATTATTCAACGGGATAACCTGACCATCGCCTGCGCTGCGCTTTATCCGTTCCCGGAAGAAAGCATCGGCGAAATGGCCTGCGTCGCGGTGCACCCTGACTACCGTAGTTCGTCCCGGGGCGAAGAGTTGCTGAACCGCATAGCCAACCAGGCGCGGCAGATGGGGCTGAGTAAATTGTTCGTGCTGACCACCCGCAGCATCCACTGGTTCCAGGAGCGGGGCTTCCTGCCGGTGGACGTTGAGCTGCTGCCGGCGAGCAAAAAAGAGATGTACAACTATCAGCGCAAATCAAAAGTGCTGATGGCCGACCTGACCTGAAAAAAGGGAAGGCATAAAGTGTGCCTTCCCTTGTCTTTTATTCTCCAGAGAAAATCGCCATAAGCCCGCTGCGGCGCTCCGTACGCGTGGCTATCGCTTTATTCAACACGCGTTCATCGGCATACAGCGACAGCTGCTTACGGGCGCGCGTGATCGCGGTGTACACCAGCTCACGCGTCACCACCGGCACAAACTGATTCGGCAATACCAACGCGGCGTGGTCAAATTCAGAACCCTGAGATTTATGCACGGTCATGGCGAAGGCCGTATCGTGTACAGGCAGGCGGCTGGGCTGAACGGATTTTACTGAACCATCCGGCATTGAAAACCAGACGCGAAGCCCTTCCTCACGCTGCAAAGCAATACCGATATCGCCGTTAAACAAGCCAAGCGAGCTATCATTGCGGGCAATCATCACCGGACGCCCGTCGTACCAGCGGGACAGCGCCTGCGAAGGCCGCTGAATCAAACGCGCCTGTACCAGCGCCTGCTCAATACGCTCATTCAGGCCGCTGACGCCGAAAGGTCCTTCACGTAAGGCACACAGCAACTGATAACGGCCAAAGGCATCAATGATCTCCGCAGGCGCGGCTTTCTGACGCACCAGCTGCAAATACTCGCCGTAGCCGCTGACCACGTCGGCAATCATCGCCGTATAATCTTCCGGCTCCAGCAGCGGCTGCAGTGAGATGTCCGTAAACCCTTGTCCAAACGCAGCTTTCACCTGCCTGCTATCGCTGGCATTAACGGCAAAGGCCAGTTGACCGATACCGGACTGACTGTCGAACCGATAGCTCTTACGCAGCAGACAAAGCCCGTCACGCAGCGCGCTCGCCCGGGTGCTCTCCCCTACGGGTACCTCACAGCCCGTGAGCCGATTTAATTGCTCCGCACGCTCAGCCGAATACCCGTCGTTCACGTAATGGCAGATATCGCCCAGCACCGCCCCCGCCTCTACGGAAGCCAGTTGATCTCTGTCTCCGAGGAAGATGACGCGGGCCTGCTCCGGTAAAGCATCAATCAGCCGGGACATCATCGGCAGATCTACCATCGACGCCTCATCCACCACCAGCACATCCAGGTGCAGAGGATTTCCGGCATGGTGGCGCAACCGCTGGCTGTTTGGCTGCGCGCCTAAAAGCCGGTGCAGCGTCGAAGCCTCTTCAGGCAGGCGCTTTTTCTGCTCATCGCTGAGCGGCAGCTGGCGCAGCGCACTTCCCAACGATTCCGTCAGGCGTGCGGCCGCCTTGCCCGTAGGCGCCGCAAGCTGAATGCGCACGGGCTGGCCATCGGAAAGCTGAACCAGCGCGCCCAACAGCTTTGCCACCGTTGTGGTTTTACCTGTTCCCGGCCCGCCGGAAATAACTGAAATACGTCGGGTCAACGCCACCGCCGCGGCCACTTTCTGCCAGTCCGTCTGTGGGCTGTTACCAAACAGCGCGTCGAGGATTTCGCGAAGCCGCGTCTCATCCACCGCAACATGCTGGTTATGTTCACCGAAGAAGGCCGCCACCCGATGCTCGTTGCTCCACATACGGTTGAGGTAAAGGCGGTTATCAATGAGTTTCAGCGGCGTGGGTTCGTCGCCCGAACTGACCGAATGGGAAGCCAGTAATGCGCTGTGCCAGCCCGAAGTAGGCTCCGCCTCGGCAAAAAGCTGAGCCACAAGTTCAGGATGTTTGCCAGCAAAGGCATATTCGGGCCTGATGCGCTCCAGCGGCAGGCAGACATGCCCCTCGCCTGATTCTCGGCTCAACAGCGCTGCGGCCAGCATAACGGCGGGCTGCTTATCGTTAGCCACCATCATGGCAAACTGTGAATCCAGCGGCCTGAGAGCTTTCAGCACCACCGCCTGGTTGAGTAGCTGAGACATACTCACTGTGGGATCTCCTCTGCTGCCCCGGCGAACAGCGCATCCATTGCTTCAACCAGTCTGACGTCCGGTCGCGTAGAAAAAATACCCTGCTCCGGCTTACCCTGCTCCACGCCTCGCAGGAACAAATAGATAACCCCACCAAAGTGCTGCTGGTAGTTATACCCGGCCATACGGTGGCGCAGGTAGCGATGCAGCGCCAGCGTGTAGAGCTGGTACTGCAAGTCGTAGCGGTGAGACTGCATCGCCTTCGCCATCGCCTCCTGGGTGTAGGCGCCGCTGTCTTCACCCAGCCAGTTAGATTTATAGTCCAGCAGGTAGTAACGCCCCTGCCAGCGGAACACCAGGTCGATAAACCCTTTCAGCATTCCCTTCACCTGACGGAAGTCCAAAGGCGGGCAGCCAGCAGACAGCGGGTCGTAATGACGAACCAGACCGTCTAACGCCGGCGCCTGTAGCTCATTGTCGATAGGTAAATAAAATTCCAGCTCCACCTGTCTCTCCTTCGCAGAAAGCAGGTTCAGGGCAACGCCGGTGTCATTGAGCGGCGCAGCAAGCACCTCTTCCAGCCAGCGGCTCACCACCGGCTCCCACTCGCCGCTAAACCCATTGGCAAGCAGGTGTTTTTCTGTCTCTTCAGGCTGTACTGGCTGTGTAAAATCAACCTCTTCGAAAAGGCTGTGTAAGAAAGTACCCGGTGAAGCCCCGCGCGGGAAAGTATGCGGCGTAAGTAACGGCTCACTTTGCTCCGGGGCTTCCCCAACGGCGTCAACGTCCAGGCGTGGCACGAAATCCAGAACCCGACTGCTGCCGTGCTGCTGCAGACCAGAATAACTGGTCACGCGCCAGTTATCAGTGATTCGACGCTTGAGCTGGCGGGCGGCAAGCTCGGGCAAAGCATCGGGCCGCGGCTGCCACGGAGTATCGTCCCCGGAAGAGAGTGTTTCAACGTCGATGGCTTCGCTTTTCAGACCATCAAGCGCCTGGCGCAGTCCCTCTGCATCGAGCGCTTCCCCTTTTTGCAGCAAATAGCCCAGCGCACTGAGGTGCAGGTCGCTGTTGCCTTTTTTGGCTCTCGAACCGCGGAACAACGGCGCAACGCCCAAGCTGCAGTGCCAGACGGAGCGGGTCAATGCCACATAGAGCAGACGCAAGTCTTCCGCCAGACGTTCTTCTTCGGCCAGCCCCAGGCTTTCCGCATCGTTGCTCAAATCCAGAAGTGAGGTAAAGGTGGTTCGGTCGTGATAAAGGCCGCTGCTCTGTGGGCGATAGTTGGCCACGAACGGCAGCCAGACCAACGGATACTCCAGCCCTTTGGATTTGTGGATGGTCACCACCTGCACCAAATGTTTATCACTTTCGAGCCTCAACTGCTGACTGGAAGCGTTGCTGTCCGGCTCGGCAATCCTCTGCGCCAGCCAGCGCACCAGCGCATGCTCGCTCTCCATTTCTGCTGAGGCTTCCTGTAACAGTTCGCTGATGTGCAAAATATCGGTCAGCCTGCGCTCTCCGCCAGGCGTGGCCAGCAGGTTTTCAGCTATATTTCTCGCCCCGATTAAGGCTCTTAACATGGGCATCACGCCCCGCTTAAGCCACTGCTCGCGGTAGCCAAAGAATTCGTCAACCAGATGATCCCAGGCCAGTTCGTCGTTGTTCAGAGACTCGATAGCATGGGCATCCAGCCCTAACATGGCTGTCGCAATGGCGCTGCGCATGGCCGTCTCAATTTCAGGCGTCAGTACGGCCTGTAGCACCCACAGCAGCTCACGTGCCTCAACGGTAGCAAACACCGAATCGCGGTTAGAGAGATACACCGAAGGAATATTCAGCGCGCCCAGCGCATCACGTACGATGGCCGCTTCTCCGCGGCTACGAACCAGAATCGTCATATCCGATGCCCTGAGCGGCCGGGCGTCATCCCCCAACCAAAGCAGCGCATCCCCCCGTTGCCCGGCGGTGAGCCAGTCTCGAATTTGCCGTGCACACTGGGATGCCATCGCTTGTTGGTAATCACTTACACCGACGCCATCCCCCGGCTGGAGCCACATTTTCACCGCCGACTGGCTTTCACCCTGGACCGTAAACCGTAGCCCACCGTTGCGGGGCGCTGATTTAACCGGCAGGAACGGGATCTGGCGGAATAAGAACGGGTTCTCAACCTGCTGGAACAGCGTGTTTACGCCGTGGATCATCGAGGGAGACGAGCGCCAGTTAGTGTCCAGTGTGTAGTGGGCACTAACTTCCTGACGCGCCTTCATATAGGTAAAAATATCGGCGCCGCGGAAAGCGTAAATAGCCTGCTTAGGGTCACCAATCAGCAACAGCGCGGTGCCCTGCTGCTTGATATACAGGCGGCGGAAGATACGGTACTGCTGCGGGTCGGTATCCTGGAACTCATCGATCATCGCCACCGGGAAACGGCTGCGGATCGCCGTCGCTAAGGCGTCGCCGCCGGGCTGATGCAGAGATTCATCGAGCCGACTCAGCATATCGTCAAAGCCCAGTTCGCCGCGGCGGCGCTTCTCTTGTTGAACAATATAGCGAATTTCCGCCATGGCTCTGGCAATCACCAGGTCACGCAGCGTTAGCGGCTCTGCAAGCAATGCGTCGATGGCGGTGAACAGGCTGTGCCGGGGCACTTCGCCTTTTTTGGTTTTCTCTCCAAGCGTGCTTTGCGCAAACTTCGCCAACGCCTCAGGGAGCTGATAACTGGTGGTTTCCAGCTGCGCCCACTGGCCAACAATTTCCAGCCAGTTTGGCAAATGTTTACTGCTGTAGCTGCGTTTATCCACGCTAGAATCGCTAATCAGGCTTGCCAGCTCACCCGCGGCTGCTCTCCATTGAGCTTTGACCCCGTCGATAGCGGCGATTATTTTTTCATGGCGAGCCAGCAGAGTTTCATCATCCGCCGGGGGCTGTTTCAACTGGGGCTGTTCACCCTGAAGCCAGCTATTGATATCCCTTAAAAGCGCTTCCGGCCCCGACCACTCCTCACTCATCGCCTGCGCCACAGGTTTTGGCAGCGGGTAGCAGTGACGCCGCCAGAAATCAGCACAGGCGTGACGGCGCAGCAAGGATTCATCCTCGAGTAGCTGCTGCTCGAACAGCATCCCGGACTCAAAAGCGTTGAGGCTGAGCATCCGCTGGCAAAAGCCGTGGATAGTGAAGATAGCTGCCTCATCCATCTGCTGTTCGGCTAACAGCAGGGTGCGGGCAGCGAGCTGCTTGTTGGTAATCTTGGCAAGTAAGTTTTGTATCAGTGGATTTTTGGTGCGGTTACGAATACAGGCGATGCGCAATTCGTGGATATTCGCCCGAATACGGCCACGCAGTTCTTCGGTGGCCGCTTCGGTGAAAGTCACCACCAGCAGTTCTTCAACCCCCAGCGGACGGGGGAAAGCATTCTCTCCCCCTAAGCCCAGCAGCAGCCGCAAATAAAGTGCGGCAATGGTAAAGGTCTTACCGGTCCCCGCGGAAGCTTCTATCAACCGTTCGCCGAACAGCGGCAAACTTAAAGGATCAAGGGGCTGCGCAGTTACATCGGTCATTATTTCTCGCTTACTAGTGGTAACGCCTGCTGCAGACTGCGTGCCCCCTCCCAGGTTTTCCACCCTTTTGGAGCTGCATACTCTGCTTTGCCGTTATGGCTGCCGGAAATCTGTGACAACACCGCCATCCCCTGGGGAGCTATCACCGCCTGATGGAAGAAATCAGCCAGCTTCTGCGGCGTTAATTTCTTAATTTCGGCTATCACTTTATCACGGGAATCAAACGCCATGTTTCGGCGGTCGAAATCTTTGCTAAGCTGCGCCGCTTCTTCCGCAAGCGTTTGAGGCGCCTGCTGCATCTGGGCAATCATCCCCTGCTGGATTTGGGCAAACTCGGCGTCGCTCATGCCGCGCAGCTTTTTCTCGATAACCGGATAAAACGCTTTAAACCGCTCATACAGGTAAGCTGGCTGCTTATCGCTGCTCTGAAGCAGGAACCCCACTCCCCACTGTCGACCAATGGACATAGGGAAAGCAAACACCGCATAACCAAGCTGCTCTTGTGTACGCAATTGATTATAGAACCAGGGCTGAATGATTTGCCCCAGCATTGAGCCATAGGCCGTGCTGGTGGCTTCGTTATAGCCTTTGGGTACATAAACCGCCGCCAGCGCCGAGTCGGTGCTGCTTCCGGCTTTTTCAAACATCGCCAGATGCTGCTTATTAATCAGCACATCGTCATTCCGGCACCATTCTCCCCCCTTCGGAGCCAGCTGGGCTTTGACGTTTTCCGCCAGCTGTTTGGTCTGCTCTGGAGACATGTTGCCAATGACCATAAACTCAGGCCGGGAATTGGTTTTCAACCGCTCACGATAATCCAGCACGTCCTTAAGCGTCAGCTCCGGCAGCAACGCCCGACGGGTACTACGCTCAAAATAAGGCACCTGCGAAACCATCTGCACCGGCGCAATCGCCTGCTCAAAGGCTTTGCCTTTGTCCGCCGAATCCATCATTTGGGCATACCAGGACTTGGCCTGATCCAGCTGTTCCTGCGTTGGGGTATAGCTGAAATAGCCCTTCAGCAGCGCTTCAAACAGCTGCGGCAGGCGCTGCGTATAGCCGTTGGCGTTAATCATCAGCCCGCTATTGGCGTTAGATGAGAAACTGATGCCGCCAACCGACGCCTGATTGCTGAGTTCATCCAGCGCAATGCCCGCAAGGTAATCATTGATAGCAAACAGTACCTGATTCTTCGCGCTGTTCATCACCTGTGGATTACGCAGCACAAGCGTCACGTCCGCTTTAGGCTCGTTACCAAAATAGCGGCTCGGCATATACACCACCCGCAGATCCGGCTCGTGGATCAGCAGCTCAGGATGGTCGTACTGCTTCTGTGGCTTATAAAGCGTGAAGTCATCGGGAATGTAAGGATTCAGCTGAGGCAGCTCAAGCTTGATAGCATCTGCCTTCTGCTGCCAGTCGGCATAGGTCTGCGCAGGAATTTTGTCAACTTCGTAAGGCGCATCAACGAAATAAGCCGTTTTATTGTGTGGCTCCTGCGGGCTGATATACCACACGCGGGCATTTTGCGGCGTCATCATATCCAGCCGCGCTTTAATCGCGTCAGGATCGTACTGGTCAGCGATATTTGCGGAATCTAACGTATGGGTGACCGGGACGCGCAGCATGGTATCCGCCAGCCATTCGATGTAGTCCATATCACGGGTGATGGACGGGTAACGGAAGTCGAGATCCAGCACGTGTGCAAGCTCGTCAAAGTAACGTTTATCGATACCTTTGGCGCGCAACTGATCGAGATAGCTGAATATCGCCGCAACCACCTGGTCACGATTGGCCAGGCCTTTATCCGTCAGGGAGACGGAGATGGCGAAAACACCGCTGTTACCGGCCACCATCGGGTCAGAATCCGCGCGAATGCTCTCCGCAAGCCCCTGCTTTTGCAGCCAATCCGACAGCGTATCATGGCTACGGTTACCGATCAGGTACCCAATCAGCTCATCGGTTTTGCTGCGGAATTTATCGCTATTGTTATCAATGCGAAACTCAACGCGAACCACCTTGCGCGGCATGACCGGCACATAGTGGATGAAGATCCCTTTTTGCGCGTCAGTCACCACCGGTACATCGATAACCGGCTTTTCGATATTTTTGTCAGGAACACGGCCGTAAGTTTCAGCGGCAATCTTCGCCAGTTCAGGCAAAGGCTTGTTGCTGTAGATAACGGCTTTCATCAGGTTTGCCGAGAAGTACTTATTTCTGAATGCCACCAGCGCGTCGAGCAACTTGCTGCCGGGTTTGTCACGCAGGGTTTCAAGGTTGCCGCCGGAGAAACGCGCCGCCGGGTGTAAAGGGTTGATGGTTTCGGCGCTAACCTGTGCCATGCGCATCCCGTCACGCGCACGGGCCATCGTCAACTCGGCGTTTACCGCGTTACGTTCACGCTCGGCATATTGTGCCGCGAGGTTAGGTTCAGCAATGGCGTCGGCCAGGCGGTCTACGGCACCGTCGAGCGCATCGTTTTCTACTTCAAGATAAAATGCGGTTCGATAGGTGGCGGTACTGGCATTGTGGCTGCCGCCATGTTTTTTGAGGAATTCAGACAGGCTATCCGGGTCCGGATATTTTTTAGACCCCATCAGCGTCATATGTTCCAGAAAATGGGCAAGCCCAAGGTGAGCATCTGGATCTTCCAGTGAGCCAACCGGCACCACCAGCGCTGACAGCGACTTCACCGCCTGCGGATCGGAAACCAGCAGCACGGTCATACCGTTATCTAAACGAATAGCCTGATACTGACGAGGATCTTTTTCACTTTTACGGATGGTGTCCTGAATCGGTTGCCATCCGTTATCTGCCTGACTGCAGGGTGCCCAAAGAGCAACGAACAAGAAAAGCGCGGTAAACCAGGTGCTGCATTTAGGCATTCACAAACCTCGTCTTCACTAACTTACTCATCATTAACAACTTTTCGAAGCTATCCGTCGAACGCCGTTGTTATACTTCGCCAGCCCTGAGCAAGAAATCGCATCATAATTGAACTCACCGGGCTGTGCAATTTTTATACAATCCTTGTTCAGGATTGGTTGAATCTGAACAGAGGCAGCAGGTAGCGCTCGGCCTCTGCGATAATCGCTTCGTAATACTCGGCATCAAGGGTACGGTACAAACGTTGCAGCCAAATATCAGTCCCTTCCCCTTCCACCATATGGTTTCCTTCCCAGGCAGCAAGCAGCTTAGTCCGGGCTTTCTGCTGCGTCTCCTCATCCCATAAAATGGCATCATTTTGTGGGTCATAACAGGTTTTTATCCACGCGCCACCGCTGTTATGCAGCAGCAGCAATGGCTGACGGAGACCTTCTTTATAACCCTCAATCAGTTGCAACAACCAGGCTTTAGCTTCGTCCTGTGCCATATGAGGGAAACGCCACTGTGAATCTTTGCGCCCGAACATTCGGCTTTCGCCCGAATAGCCGCTGGCACAGTAAACCAAATGTTCAATCCACAGCTGCATGCCATGAGCCACATTCAGCACCGAAGGGCGCCAGCGCAGCAAACCATCAGCCTGTACGTCCGACAGCCAGCCCGTCACTCTGGTTCCGTCTATGTGAAGATCCACTTCACAGCTTTCCCCTTTTTGCCGTTCGGCCAGCACTTTTTCAGCCAGCATTTGCATTTCATTCCGCTGGTTTTCCCACAAGATTTCACCGAAGGCCCCGTAAGGTAAAACGCCAGCTGCCCGGTAACGCACAAACAGCTGGTGCGGATCATCTTGCTGGACCAGAGCATTAAGCAGGTGCTGGTTTAACTGAAAACGATCGAGTACATCGAGGGTAAAAGGCTCTTCATCCGGCAATTCGGTATCTTCCAGGCGGAAGTTAATGCCGAGACGCATTTGGAAAAATGCCCGCACCGGGTGCCGCCAAAAACGCTGGAGCTGCTCAAGGGAGATGTCGTCCCAGGGATCCGCAATCAAAGGCTGAATAAAGTGGGCATGCGCTACGCCGCTGCCACTTGCCGCTGGCAGCCACTCCTGAGCAAAGCTTTGCCCATCGCCTCCGGCAAGGTAGTTGGTGCTGTCAAAAGGTGTTCGGGCATGAAGCGTGACCAGATGCTTTCTCACATGCTCACTGCTGTCATCTGCATTACATTCAGCATCTCCGGGGAGGTAGTGACTGCGAGCGATATAATCCAGCAGTTCTTCCACCAGCACCGACGGGTAACGCCTGCTGTTGTCCTGAATCGAACGGCCGATATAGCTGATGTACAGCCGCTGCTGGGCCGAAATAAGCGCTTCCAGGAACAGATAGCGGTCATCGTCTCGGCGGCTGCGGTCCCCGCGCTGCGGGTGCTGGCTCATCAGGTCAAAGCCCAATGGCGCAAGCGTTCGCGGATAGACACCGTCATTCATGCCCAGCAAACAAACGACCTTAAAGGGAATGGCGCGCATTGGCATCAGGGTACAGAAGTTTACCGGCCCGGCGAGGAAGCGCTGGCTGATGCGCTCCTGGTCAAGACGCTGGGCCAGTTCATCACGCAGCAAGGTTAATGACACGGGCTGCTGGTAGGCTGCATCAGTGCCTTTTTCAATCATCTCCTGCCACTGCTGCTCAATCAGCGCCAGTGCGGCTTCTGTTTCACCATCAGGCAGGAAGAAGCTGTTCAGCATGTCCCTGCATAGCGGCAACCATTCGTCTAAAGGGCGCTCCTGAGTTAACAGCTGACGCCAGCGGTTCAACTGCATCAGCAACTCCGCAAGCTGCCCCACCAGTTCGGCAATCAGGCCGCTGGACTCATCATAGGGCAGCACAGAATCCCAGACCCCAGCCTGGCTTTCCATCGCATAGCCAAGCAGCATCCGGGTCAGGCCAAACCGCCACGTATGCTGCCCGGTCGCAGGCAGATCCAGTTCTCGAACG
This sequence comes from Cedecea sp. Ae19-4, assembly GCF_059801165.1. NCBI lineage: Bacteria > Pseudomonadati > Pseudomonadota > Gammaproteobacteria > Enterobacterales > Enterobacteriaceae > Cedecea > Cedecea sp. Ae19-4. Next base: position 361,056 of record NZ_JBCHWG010000003.1, read on the forward strand.
TTGTCATCATCAATGCCCCAACGTACACCTGATTCATTCACCCATTTACGCAGATAGCGCAGCCCTTCTTCATCAATAGAGAAACGCGCCGCCAGGGCAGGCACTTCCAACAATGAAAGCACATCTTCTGCTGCGAAACGGCTTTCCGGCAAGCCAAGCAGTAAAATGAACGCCTGCAGGGCCGGGTGAGCCTGGCGCGCCCGACGGTCAGAAATGGCAAACGGCAGCCAACGCTCGTCCTTCGCGCTACCAAACACCGCCTGGATAAACGGACTGTAGCTATCAATATCCGCAACCATCACGATGATATCGCGCGGGGTAAGTTCTGGATCGGCCTCCAGCATCGCCAACAGTTGATCGTGCAGCACCTCAACTTCTCGCTGCGGGCTATGGCACTCATGGAATGTCAAAGAACGATCGTTAAGATCCAGCAGCCGTTTACCGTCACTGTGTTCATACTCCTCAGCCGTCAGCCCCAGCACCTGCGAATCTTTCAGCTCCAACAGGTCACTTTGCAGGCCGCGGAGAAGGTTATCGGGTTCTAAATCGACAAAAACATCGATCTCTTCAAAACGCTCCAGTTCGGAAAGCAAAAACGCGTAGTCGCGCCCTAATTTCCCCCAAGAGGCCAGCAAGGAATTCCCCACATCCTGCTCACCAAGCTCATTGAACAACGAAGAGGCATTGTCGTTGTCCTTAAACAAGGTCTGCTCTTGTTCTGTCTGATGCCGACGACGACGGCGGCTGACAAGACGAGCAAGGAACGCGGGATCTTTAATATCCCCCCAGTAGTAGCGGCAGGGGTTGGTAAATAGCACATGGACGTCGATATGCTTACCCAGCGCCTGCAGAGCCTGGAGGTACACCGGTGGCAGAGCGGAAATCCCACAAATAAAGACGCGAGATGGGAGTCCCGTCGGGCAAACCTCGCTTTTCTCAAGAGCGCTAATAAAGCGCTGGTAGAGATTGGCTCGATGCCATTCAGGCTGCCCCAGCTCAGCGGTGTAGCGCACCAGTTCCGCCCAGAGCGGAGCCTGCCAGAGCTGAGACTCTCCCACGCCTTCGACAAGCTCGCCCTTCTCCCAGCGACTTAGCCAGCCGGGACGATAGACAAGATACTGGTCATAAAGGTCGGCAATCCGGGAAGAAAGCTGAAACAGCTTACGGCTGCTGTCGTCTACCTGCAGATAGTGGCCAAGCATCTTGAACTCTGGCTTGTGGAGCATATTGGGGATAAGCGTCATCAGCTTCCAGCTCATGCTCTGCTTGTTGAAAGCGCTCACTTCCGGGATATCGGGCAATACCTTCACGAACATGTCCCAGATAAAGCTGGCGGGCAGCGGAAACTCGATGTTCGCCGCAATACCAAACTTCTGTGCCAGCGTCATTTGCAGCCACTGCGCCATCCCGGTGCTTTGCACCAGCACCACTTCCGGCTCAAAAGGATCCGGCAATGGCTGGTGCTCCACAATGAACTCCATAATGGCTTCCAGCACATCAAGGCGGTTGGAATGGTAGACACGCAACATGAAATCGCTACTCCTGACGTTGTTCTGACCGTGGGCAATCGAGCCTCAAAAGCTGCGCTATCCGGCCCTCTGGACTTGTTACAGTAACGTCGATGCTGACACATCCCAAAGACGATGTCTGCTGTTGATGCACATTCCATGCATCTGAAAGTGGAGGAACTTCTGGCTCGGTCTGCTCACGCGCGACTCGCCACAGCTGCCTTAGCTGCCATTGGCTGGTGAAACCCTGCTGCAATACACCGTGGTACCCCAGCAATGCGGTCATCACTATCGCAAACAGCGCCAGGGCAAATAGCACCTCCGGGAGGCTGAAGCCACGCTGCCGGGAAACTATCGAGGCAGTTTGCATAAGTCATCGTCCAGTAAAGGGCAAAAATCCAGCCAGCCCTGCGCGGAGGCCACTAATTTATTCCCCTGAAGTCCCCCCCAGCGCCACAATGTGAACGGTAGCGTGGGCCCTGCAACAGAACCGGAAGCAGCCAGTAAGGCCTCACCTTTATCGGTTAGATGCAGGCAGGCGTGCCACTGATTACGCGACTCAAACTGACATTGCCAGGTTCTCTGGGGTTGCCAGCTTTGTTTTTCCCCCCATGCCAGCGCAGATCTTGCAGCCGTCTGATTTTTAATAAACTGAATTTCGGCGGCAACCTCAAAGCGCTGGGCGCTAAGTTGCCGGGAAAGCCCACTCAGCATCAGAGAACCAACTGCAAGCAGCATCAATACCATCAGCAAAGAGGTGCTCCCTTTCTCTTGCTTGCCGCTCATGAATTTTCTCCACTCACCGTGTAGCTAAGCTCCACAGGACGCCCACCTTGCTTCAGATATGCAGCAAGACTCACGAGGAATAAAGGCCTGCCGGTTTTGCGATTCAGGCGAACCACGGAAAAATGCTGCACCACCAATTGCGTCGGGTCAGACATTCTTTCCCAGCCGGTACCTTCACAATGCTCTACGCCCTTTTGAGTCTCCAGGCTGCCGTTACGCAAGCGATAGCCCGTCTGTTCATTTTGACTACCAGGGGTCGTGTCCCACCGGCCATTACCGTTGGCATCCCACTGCAATACCACGCAGTTTCCGTTGTTCATAAGCTTTACAGCCTCCCCCTGACACTTCCCTCGGCAATAACCCGCACGCTGTAAATTTTTTCCAACGGTGAACGCCATTTGCCAAAGCGCTTCCTGCTGAGCAACGTAGCTGTACTGGCGTAAAACCTCGCCCTGCAAAGCGGGGAAAAGCCTTGAAGTGCCTAGCAGCAGCACGCTGCTCAAGGCCATCGCAATAAGCGTTTCGAGTAACGTAAACCCTCTCTGAGCGCTCAACATGACTTGTCTCCGGACATTTCGCACAGCCGGATGCGCCCCCAAACCGAGAGCGTCACTTTCCAGCGCCCGACCTGACTTTTCACAATAAGGTGGCCTGGCCAGGCTGTGTTGCGAATACCGTAGAAACCTAACCCGGCAGTCATATCCTCCACGACGATATCGTCAAACTCGGGGGTAAACGTCAGATTTGAGTTTCCCGAACAGTTTTCTTCAGCGGCACGGCTTGTCAGGCACCAGCTTTTCCCCAATTGATGCAGCGCCAAAAGATGGGTTTGGTTATGCCAGTTGGCATCATTTCTTAGCCGCGAGAGAAAGTGACTCAGTTGCTGAGCCGTTTGCCGCAACTGCACTCTCTGCTGCCACTCGTGCCAGCCGTGAAGCCCACCAGCGCTGAGTACGGCAACAATGGCTATCACCACCATCACCTCAATAACGCTAAAACCACGTTGGTTGATTCTCATGGGAGGAGTGTGGGCCACAGAAGTTGAATCAGCCAGTTCGCAAATCAGATGATGCGACACATATCGGAAGATAATTAAGGCGTTACGGAGAGTTGCATACGCTCTGGAATCAATGCCGAAGAAGCAAAACCAGGGCAAAAAAAACCGGCGCACTCAGGCACCGGTTCTGTCACTCTGTCAGCAGGTTAAATGGCGACAGGCGCTTTGATCGCCGGATGCGGATCGTAGCCTTCAATCTCGAAGTCTTCGAAACGGTAGTCAAACAATGACTCCGGCTTACGTTTGATAACCAGCTTAGGCAGCGCGCGCGGTTCACGGGTTAGCTGCAGACGTGTCTGTTCCAGGTGATTGCTGTACAGGTGCGTATCGCCCCCGGTCCAGACAAAGTCGCCCACTTCCAGGTCGCACTGCTGCGCCATCATATGCACCAGCAGCGCATAGCTGGCGATGTTGAACGGCAAACCAAGGAAGATGTCGCAAGAGCGCTGGTAGAGTTGGCAAGAGAGTTTGCCGTCTGCCACATAGAACTGGAAAAACGCGTGGCAAGGGGCCAGCGCCATTTTATCCAGCTCGCCCACGTTCCACGCAGAGACAATAATGCGCCGAGAATCGGGATCGTTTTTCAACTGGTTGAGCACGGTGGTTAGCTGATCAATATAACGCCCGTCAGGGGTTGCCCAGGAACGCCATTGCTTGCCGTAAACCGGGCCGAGATCGCCGTTTTCATCCGCCCATTCGTCCCAAATCGTCACCTTGTTTTCCTTCAGGTACGCGATATTGGTATCGCCATTCAGGAACCACAGCAGCTCATGAATGATCGAACGCAGGTGACATTTTTTGGTGGTAACCAGCGGGAAGCCTTCCTGCAGGTTAAAGCGCATTTGATGCCCAAAAATCGACAACGTGCCGGTACCGGTACGGTCCGCTTTTGGCGTGCCCTCTTCGAGCACTTTTTTCATCAAATCAAGATACTGTTTCATGTCACCTCACGAAAGTTGCTGCTGCGGACGGCGGTAAGCCCAGACCATCATAATGATACCGGCAACAATCATCGGAATCGACAGGATCTGCCCCATGCTGATGTACTGTACCCAGGTGCCGGTGAACTGCGCATCCGGCTGGCGGAAGAATTCGACGATGATACGGAACGCACCGTAGCCAATCAGGAACAGGCCAGAGACGGACCCCATTGGGCGAGGCTTACGAATAAACAGGTTCAGGATGATGAACAGGACAACCCCTTCCAGCGCCAGCTCATAAAGCTGAGACGGGTGGCGAGGCAGTACGCCGTAGGTATTGAACAGCGATTGCCATTCCGGGTGCGTTGCCAGCAGGCCAACGTCTTCACTGCGTGAACCAGGGAACAGCATGGCGAAGCGGAAGTTCGGGTCAACGCGGCCCCACAGTTCGCCATTGATAAAGTTGCCGAGGCGCCCAGCCCCTAAACCAAACGGGATCAGCGGAGCAATAAAATCAGAGACCTGGAAGAAAGTACGCTTGGTGCGGCGCGCAAACCAAATCATCACGCAGATAACACCGATCAGGCCGCCGTGGAAGGACATACCGCCGTCCCAGACTTTGAACAGGTAGAGAGGATCGGCAAGGAAGACCGGCAGATTGTAGAAGAAGACATAGCCCAGGCGTCCCCCCAGGAACACGCCAAGGAAACCTGCATACAGCAGATTCTCTACTTCATTTTTCGTCCAGCCGCTGCCCGGACGGCTGGCGCGGCGCCCGGCAAGCCACATGGCAAACACGAACCCGACCAGGTACATGAGCCCGTACCAGTGCAGGGAAACCGGCCCGATGGAGAAAAGCACCGGATCAAATTCAGGGAAACGCAGATAGCCACTATTCATCTGTCACCACAAGCTATTGTTACCTCACCCAAAATAGAAGGTGAGTGGCAAGTACGCACCACTCTCGATGCGCTCCGAAAGCAGCGGATCATAGCACAAACAGCCAGAGTGATTGATTACGGAAGTTGTAAAAGATGTGTAATGTCCCGGTGGTACCGGGGCATCCAGGGCGTATCCGGGAGTGTGAACCAACACCAAGCATCGAAGAAAACGAACAGGGAAACCCCTTTGGGGTTTTCGGAAGATGAGCCACAACAAGGGAAAAACCACGCTTTTTCCCTTGTTGTCAGACGGGGAAAATGTCCCGGTGAGATCGGGACATTGAGAACGGATCAGCGCCCACCGCGAATCAGGCCACCCATGCCGCGGCGCTCCATAAACGCAGCGACCTGGTGGCGTACTTCCGTCGCCATTTGAGCCTCAAGGGTACGCTGAGCAAGTACTTCGGCTTCTTCAAGCTGAATATGGCGTAACAGGTATTTAATACGCGCGACGGAACGGCCGTTCATTGAAAGATGACGGTACCCCATGCCCACAAGAATCGCGACGCACATCGGGTCACCGGCCATTTCGCCGCACAGGCACAGATCGAGGTCATAGCGCTCGGCCTCACGGGCAATCAGGTTCAGCGTACGCAGCATCGCCGGATGCAGGCTATCGTAAAGGTTAGCCACCCGCGTGTTGTTACGGTCAACCGCCAGCAGATACTGAGTCAGGTCGTTTGTACCAACGGAAATAAAATCAATACGCCCGGCCAGATGCCCCAGCATGAACACCATGGAAGGCACTTCAACCATCACCCCAAGCCTGAACTTCGGCAACTGGTAGCCTAATTCCTCTTCGACTTCCCGGCCCGCACGATCGATAAGTCTGCGCGCATCATCGATTTCATCAATGCTGGTGATCATCGGCAGCAGGATACTCAAATTCCCCGTAGCCGCATTCGCACGCAGCATGGCGCGGACCTGGATCAGAAAGATCTCTGGCTGATCCAACGTAATACGAATGCCTCGCCAGCCAAGACAGGGATTCTCCTCGCTGATGGGCATATACGGAAGCTGTTTATCCGCCCCGACGTCCAGCGTTCGCAGCGTCACAGGTTTGTCGTTAAACATCTGCAACATGCCCTGATACTGTGCAACCTGCTCTTCTTCGGACGGGAAACCGCTTTGCAGCATAAAAGGAATTTCGGTGCGGTACAGCCCGATGCCGTCGATACGGCTACCAAGCTGTTCTTCATGCTCAGGACTAAGCCCGGCATTCAGCATGACCTGCACCCGCTCGCCGCTTTTTAACGCCGCGGGCTGCTCCACATCATCTTCCGCCAGGCGACTAAGTTCGTTCTCCTCGGTCACCAGGCGCTGGTATTCCTGCAGCAAAACCGGCTCAGGATCCACCAGCAATTCACCGCGATAGCCGTCCACGATCAGCATTCGGCGATGCAGAGCCGATGGCTGAATATCCGCGCCCATGACGGTTGGGATACCGAGCGCACGGACCATAATGGCGGCATGAGAGTTTGCCGCACCATCGCGCACGACAACGCCCGCGAGACGGTTTTGCGGCAGTTCGGCAAGCGTGGTGGCTGAAAGTTCATCGGCAACCAGCACAAAGCGCTCAGGCCAGGTATTCGGGCTTTGAATCGTGTCATCGAGGTGGAACAACAGGCGCTGCCCCAGCGCTCTGAGGTCGCCCGCTCGCTCTTTCAGGTAGCTATCTGAAAGGCTGGCAAACTGTTCAGCAAACTTCTCCACCACCGTTTTCACGGCCCATTCAGCGACCAGGCCTTTATCTACCTCAGCAAAAAGCTCACGCCGCAGGCGCGCGTCGGTCAGCAGGTGAGAGTAAAGATCGAAAATCGCCGCAGTCTCTTTCTGAGCCCCGGCGGCAAAACGCTTGCTGTAGCGGCGGAATTCCCCGGAAGCCTCTTCCAGCGCGGCGGTCAGACGCTCACGCTCAAGCGCCGTGTCCAGGGTCGACGCTTCAAAAACTTGCTCCATCAGCGGGACGGTTGTGTCCATCCAGCCTTCGGCAATCGCCACGCCATGCGACGCAGGCAGCGCGCGAATACGGGTCTGGCGATACTGTCCAAACAGGGCCGCTAACTGAGACTGCGATAATATCCCGGCCATTTGCGTTGCCAGCGTAACGAGGAAAGACTCTTCGCTCTCATCGTACTGCCGGTGTTCACGCTGCTGAACAACCAGCACTCCCAGAAGCTGACGGCGCTGGATAATAGGCACGCCGAGGAACGCACGAAAACGCTCCTCTTTTACGGCGGGCACATATTTAAAGCTGGGGTGTTTTTGCGCATCTGCAAGGTTAATCGGCTCCGCGAGCCGCCCAACCAGGCCAACAATACCTTCATCAAATGCAAGCGTGACGGTGCGGCCGCGCGGTTTCTTTAACCCGCGCGTCGCCATAAGGTAAAAACAGCGGCGCTCGTGGTCGGCGAGATAAACCGAGCAAACCTCGGTATCCATCGCAAGGCAGATGTCAGTCACCAAAATGTCCAGCGCCTCATTGAGGCGCGGGGCACTGGCGACCTTTTCGACTATTTCTCGCAGACGGGTGAGCATTTTTCGCGTGACTTAACCTCTTTTACGTCGCCATGCCGGCGAGTTATTGCGTGGTGGCGTAACTTCCTGCAGTGGCATCACCACGCTGGCGAACTCTTTCATTACCCGGCGATAGACATCGCGCTTGAATGAAACAACCTGACGAACCGGATACCAATAACTGACCCAGCGCCAGCCATCAAATTCCGGCGTACTGCTGGTTTGCATGTTGATCTCACCGTCGCTGCTCAGCAACTGCAAAAGAAACCATTTTTGTTTTTGGCCGATACAAACCGGCTTTGTGTCCCAACGCACCAAACGTTTAGGTAATTTGTAACGCAACCAGTTTCGGGTCGAGGCAAGAATGCGAACATCTTTTCTTTGTAGACCGACTTCTTCGAAAAGCTCCCGGTACATTGCCTGTTCAGCGGACTCGCCAGGATTAATACCCCCCTGGGGAAATTGCCAGGAATGTTGGCCAAAGCGTCGTGCCCACATCACCTGTCCCTGCCGATTACATATTACGATCCCAACGTTGGGGCGGTAGCCATCATCATCGATCACCGGACTACCTCAAAACAAACTTAGATTGCATCGATTGTTTCATACAAGTGTCAGGCGGTAAACCACTCTCTCGGCGGCGCTCGCATGGAATAACATTTGAATAACTCACAAAAGAGAGCCGGGTTATAAACAGGGGATGGTCAAAACCGGCGGTTTTATTCACTTTTTCTGTGGATATAACTGTGAAGAACTACCGAATTACATCGGGACAACTCAGGACAACTAAAATAAGGAGCAATCCTGCCACACATTAAAGCCTTTAAATTTCATAATCATAATACTATAAAAATGACACACGAGTTTCATAATGTGATGATCGTCACATATGAAGATCGCCTACTGATGAAAGATCGCACAATGTTGTTTTTATCCACAGATTGTGCCAACAAGTTAGTCACAAATCGGTGATAAATTGTATTTTAGCGCCTCGTCAAGGCTGTAAATGGAACCAGTAGTCATGCTTTTTCCCAGTTATCCCACTTTTCTGTGGATAACATGGTGTAAGATCCTGTTCATTGTCAGTGACCAGATTTGGAAAAGCCTTTTTAATGTTGCTGCACCGAAACGGCTGCCTTTAAAAACTCATTATAAATCAGAATATTGTTAATCTTATCCTCAGACGACTAAACTAAGCTTTCGCTGTGCACAAAGTGCGTTCATTTTTTAACCAAAAAACATCAACGAGTTATGCAACCAATACGTCCGCTCATCACGCCCCCACGCAGTGAAGCCGAGCTGCTCCAACAGGCGCAAAGCGTCGCCGGTTATACCCTGGGCGAACTGGCCGCCTGCGCTGGCTTACAGACGCCGAAAGACCTGAAGCGCGATAAAGGCTGGATTGGCGTGCTGCTGGAGCTGTGGCTGGGTGCCAGCGCGGGCAGCAAGCCCGAACAAGACTTTGCCGCGCTCGGGATCGAACTGAAAACGATCCCGGTGGATAGCCTTGGCCGCCCGTTGGAAACCACGTTCGTCTGCGTCGCGCCGTTAACCGGTAATAGCGGCGTCATTTGGGAAACCAGCCATGTGCGGCATAAGCTCAAGCGCGTGCTGTGGATCCCGGTTGAGGGAGAAAGGCAGATCCCGCTTGCCGAGCGGCACGTGGGTTCTCCGCTATTATGGAGCCCTTCAGAAGAGGAAGAACAGCAGCTGCGCCTGGACTGGGAAGAACTGATGGATTTGATCGTGCTGGGCCAGGTCGAGCGCATTACCGCCCGTCACGGCGAAGTGCTGCAGCTGCGGCCAAAAGCCGCCAACAGCCGGGCGTTAACAGAGGCTATTGGCGCGGACGGCTCACCTATTCTCACGTTACCTCGCGGCTTCTACTTAAAGAAGAATTTCACCGCAGCCCTTCTCGCACGGCACTTCACGCTCTAATAGCCGCCGCAGAGAATGGAATCCAGGGTTCTGTCAGTAAGTACCGGGGAATGTTACATTTCCCTCGTCCTATTAAGAATTTACCGCTTTCTTTCCCCTGTTCATCAGGTTATTACTAAACTTATTAACAAGATCCCTTCCTGACGAGGAACATACCGATGACTAAATGGGCAGTAGCAATCTCCGCCATTGGTCTTGCCTTTGCCGTTTCAGGCTGCAGCAGTGACTACGTAATGGCCACCAAAGATGGACGAATGATTTTGACCGAGGGCAAGCCGAAGGTCGATGAAGATACCGGTCTGGTAAGCTATCGTGACCAGCAAGGTAATGAAATGCAGATCAACCGCAACGACGTTTCCCAGATTATTGAGCGCTAATCTCGCAGGGTCAGCCCCTCGGCTGGCCTGATGATTTTTCTTCTTTTCCCCTCTTTCGCTTTGCTCCGGCCTCTGCCATGTTTATAGACCTTTTGTCGGGTAACGATGCCTGACGAGTCAAAAGAACAACAGGAAGCCGGCTATGCACTATCACCGTATCCCCCACAGTTCACTTGAAGTCAGCACGCTGGGGCTGGGAACCATGACCTTTGGTGAACAAAACAGCGAGGCCGATGCCCACCAGCAGCTCGACTACGCCGTCAGTCAGGGCGTGAATCTGATTGATGTCGCGGAAATGTACCCGGTGCCGCCGCGCCCGGAAACCCAGGGCTTAACCGAGAGCTATGTCGGCAGCTGGCTTAAAGCTCGCGGCAACCGCGAAAAACTGGTTGTTGCTTCCAAAGTCACTGGCCCCACCCGCAACAACGACGCAGGCATCCGCCCAAACCAGATCCTCGACCGGAAAAACATCCGCGAGGCGCTGGATGCCAGCCTCAAACGCCTGCAAACCGATTACCTCGACCTCTACCAGGTTCACTGGCCGCAGCGTCAGACCAACATGTTTGGCAAACTGGGCTACACCTGGAGCGACACGACCTCGCTGCCGGTAACGCTGCTGGAAACCCTTGAAGCGCTGACCGAGTGCCAGCGTGCCGGGAAAATTCGCTATATCGGCGTCTCGAACGAAACCCCGTGGGGCGTGATGCGCTACCTGCAGCTTGCGGAAAAACACGATCTGCCGCGCATCGTGACCATTCAAAACCCTTACAGCCTGTTAAACCGCAGCTTTGAAGTTGGCCTGTCTGAAATCAGCCAGCACGAAGGCGTTGAGCTGCTCGCTTATTCCTGCCTCGCCTTCGGCGTGCTGTCGGGCAAATACCTTAACGGAGCCAAACCGGCCGGCGCTCGCAACACGCTGTTTAGCCGCTTCACCCGCTACAGCGGCGAGCAGTCGCAAAAAGCCGTTGCGGCCTACGTAGAAATAGCTAAACGCCATAATCTCGACCCGGCGCAAATGGCGCTGGCCTTCGTTCGCCGTCAGCCGTTTGTGGCCAGCACGTTGCTCGGCGCCACGACGCTGGAACAGCTGAAAACCAACCTTGAAAGCCTGCATTTGACGCTAAGCGAAGAGGTGATTGAGGAGATTGAAGCGGTGCATCGCCTCTATACTTACCCGGCACCGTAAAAAACTAAGGCTCTCCAAAAGAGGGCCTTTTTGCTATTTATGTTTGATTTGCCACAGCCACAGGGCACTAATCGCCAGCGCAAACACCGCCCCAAATCCAATGCCAATGCCAACGATGGACGCCCCGGTTTTCACCGCCAGTGAGAACAGACCCAGCATCAAAAGCATGGCCGTGTTTTCACCAAGGTTTTGCACGGCAATGGCGTTACCTGCCCCGACCGTGTGCTTGCCGCGCTCCTGGAGCAGCGCGTTAAGCGGCACCACAAAGAAACCGCCCAACAGGCCAATCAACACCAGCAAAGCGTAAGACGGCAACAGAGAATGCTGTAGAGCAAAAATCAGTACGCCAACGCCGATTAAAATCCCGGCGGGCATGCAGCGGGCAACGGTTTCCAAAGTCACCAGCTTCGCGGCTGCTCCGGCCCCCACCACAATCCCAACCGCAACCATCGCATTAAGGTAAGTCGGCGTCGCGTTATCCGTGATCCCTAACGCCACCGGTACCCACAGCACTAGCAGGAATCGAAGCGTCACGCCCGCCCCCCAGAATAGGCTGGTGCCTACCAGCGAGAAGCGCGTTTCTCCGCTGCGCCAAAGGCTGCGGCAGGCGGAAAAGAAACTGTGCGTCATCGGCTTGAAACGCCACGACTGGCCGGGGCGCGCGGCGGCAAGTTTAGGGATAAAGACGTTGGCAACCACCGCCCCGCCGTAAACCAGCGCGCAGACAACCAGCGCCGCCGTCAGGTTCCAGTCTGCCAGCACGCCGCCGGCAACGGATCCCAGCAGGATCGCCGCAATGGTAGAAGACTCCATCAGGCCGTTGGCCTTCACCAGCCGATCGCCAGTGGTCAGCTCGCCGAGAATGCCGTATTTAGCCGGTGAATAGGCCGCCGCGCCGATGCCCACCAGCGTGTAGCCGACAAAAGGATTCAGCCCCAGCGCAATGACCGCCGCACCCACAAGCTTCATGCTGTTCGCCAGCATCATCACTCGCCCTTTGGCGAAACTGTCGGCCACCTGTCCCACAAACGGCGCAAAGAGGATGTACGCGCCAACAAACACCATTTGCAGCACGGGCTGGCTCCAGTCCGGGTAGAACTGCTGCTTGAGCACCGCGAGCGTGGCGAACAACAGCGCGTTATCGCCAAAAGCCGATAAAAACTGCGCCGCGGTGACCGCCATCATGCCCCGGGACCACAACGAACCGCTATTGCCAGCCTGTTCAGCCATGGGCTTTCTCCGCTTCATCAACCTGTGCTTTCAGGGTGACAAAATCTGGTTTTCCGCTGCCTAGCACAGGCAGCTGTTTGAGGAAGCGAATATCGCGTGGCACCGCCAGCTCAGGCACGCCGTGCTCACGCGCATAATGCAGAAGTTTTTCGCGGTTAAGCTCGCTGTCGGTGGTAAACATCACCAGCGCCTCGCCTTTGGCGGCGTCGAGCTTAACGACCGTAGCATGCAATTTGTCCGGCGAAATGCCGATCGCCATCTGTTCGACCATCTCAAGCGACACCATCTCCCCAGCGATTTTGGCAAAGCGCTTCGCACGCCCCTGAATCACGCAATAGCCCTGCTCGTCAAAGGTCACGATATCGCCAGTGTCGTACCAGCCGGGTTCCATCTCACCCAGGCCATTTTCAGCCTCAGGCTTCTCCAGCACGCCCGGATTTTCCACGCGCAGATAGCCGTTCATGATGTTTGGCCCTTTTAGCTGTAGCCTTCCGCCCTGTTCAATACCGGGCACAGCCAGCAGACGAGCATCCATTGCCGGAAGAATGCGGCCCACGGTGCCCGGTTTCGCCGCCATCGGCACGTTGATAGACACCACCGGCGCGCACTCGGTCACGCCGTAGCCTTCCAGAATGCGCAGGCCAAACTTGTCCTGCCACAGCTGCTTCGTGCTTTCCTGCAGCTTTTCTGCCCCGGCAACTACATAGCGCAGGCGGAAGAAATCATACGGGTTAGCAAAACGGGCATAGTTGCCGAGGAACGTCGAGGTGCCAAAGACCACCGTGCAATTGCGGTCGTAAATAAGCTCCGGCACCACGCGGTAATGCAGCGGACTTGGGTAAAGGAACACTTCCGCCCCGGTCAGCAGCGGCGTGAACAGCCCCACAGTCAGGCCAAAAGAGTGGAAGAGCGGCAGCGCGGACATAAACCGGTCATCGGCGGTGAAGTCCGCGATGGTGCGAATCTGCTCTACGTTGGCCAACAGGCTTTTATGGCTGTGCACCACGCCTTTTGGATTGCCCTCCGAGCCGGAGGTAAACAGCACCATCGCCGCATCTTCCGGCTGCTGTTTCACCTGGGCCAGGCGAGGCGCAAGCAGATGAGCAAAGATCCACATTTTATCCTGCAGGGTGATGGTGGACCTTAAATCTTCCAGATACACCCAGCGCACCTGCGTCAGTTGTTCCGGCAGGTGCCACAGTTTGCCCTTATCCAGGAACTGCCGGGAGGTAAAAACCGTCTTGATTTGCGCCGCCGTAATCGCGCTGGTCAGCCCTTTTACGCCAGCCGTGTAGTTCATCATTGCCGGAATACGGCCCCGGGATGAAGCGCCAAAAATCACCGCCGCGCTGATCGCCGCATTCGGCAGCATCAAACCAATGGTTTCACCCTGTTCGCTGTATTTATCGAGGATTCGGCCCACAAACAGCGTTTTTTTCAGCAACGAACTGTAAGTATCTGGCTTGAACTTTATGTCTTCAATACAGTTTTTACTCGAACCATACCGATCCTTCGCCGCCAGCAGCGCCTCAAAAAGCGTCTCACGCGGGCGCACGGCCATGCGCGCTTCCATCATGATTTGGTGCAGCATCTCGCCGGCCATTTTACGGCGATCCCTGGCCCGTGGGGCTTCTGGCATTGCAATCGACGTTGGCGGAAGAAGATGCAGGGTAATACGCGGGAAAGCCCGGCGTTTTACTAGCCCTTTCAGGCGGCTAAAGAAAGTCAGCTCCGCGCCGTCGATGCGCAAAGGCACCACCGTGGCCTGTGCTTTGGCCGCCACAAATCCAGCTCCATCGTAGATTTTCATCAACGATCCGGTCACGCTGATGCGTCCTTCCGGGAAAATCACTACCGGGCGCCCCTGTTCCACCAGGCGCACCAGGTGCTTGATAGACATCGGTTTGGTCGGGTCCAGCGGAACAAAATCAATGAGCGGCTTAAGCCAGCGCATAAACCACTGCTGGCTTATTGAGGAGTAGACCGCAAATACGGGGCGCACCGGCAGAAAAAGTGCAACCAGGATCCCGTCCAGAAATGAGACGTGGTTTGGCACAATCAGCACCCGCTGGCGTTGAAGCACCTGCGGATCGCCGGAAAGGGTTACCCGGAACAGAATGCGAAATAGCGCACGGAAAAAAGCAAGAAGCATAGCGACTCTCTTTGTCGTCTGTCGGTCAGCATTAAGTGTAGAGTCGCAGAGTACACCAGTTGCGTTAAGTGCGGGAGGGGGCTCAAAAAATGGCAAAAAAAAACCTGCGCATCTGCGCAGGTTGGTGCAAAAGAATTGTACTCAGCAGAGTACCAGGAATTCTCACCAATCAATACCTCTGGGATCCGAATTGTCTCGTGCCGCCAGCGGCGAAACCAGCGGCAAAAAGCAAGGGAATGAGCCCAAGTGCAACCAGGTGTTTAAATTTTCGATTCTTGTTACAGGCGGCTGGATTCAGGCAAAAAAAAACCTGCGCATCCGCGCAGGTTGGTGTAATTCATAGGATCAGCAAATAATCGCTGACTTCACCTATCAATACCTCTGGGACCACAAATGTAGCAGCGGCGTCTTCCATTAAGCTATGCTGAAATCGCAACAGCCGACTGCAAAATGTAAGCAAAGATTTGGGCGGAAACGTTTAAAAATCCGCGACATGCACTAAAAAGAGGCAACCTCTTGAAGCAAGTGTAACCGTTACACGCTTTCACCTTGATTTTGCTCTACTTTGCAATATTCCCATCAGTTGTTGCCTTGCAGTCATCAGGGAATTCCGTAAAACTAAACGCAGTGTAAACGATTACCCCTAACAGGAAGGCTTTTCATGGCGACAATTAAGGATGTGGCTCGGCTGGCTGGTGTGTCTGTCGCCACGGTTTCACGCGTCATCAACCACTCCCCAAAAGCCAGCGATGCCTCAAAGCAGGCGGTGAATAGCGCCATGGAAGCGCTGAATTATCATCCCAACGCTAACGCGAGAGCCCTTGCCCAACAGGCCACGGAAACCATTGGCCTGATCGTGGGCGACGTTTCCGACCCCTTCTTTGGCGCGATGGTTAAAGCCGTGGAGCAGGTTGCCTACCGCACCGGCAACTTCCTGCTTATCGGCAATGGCTACCACAGCGAACAAAAAGAGCGCCAGGCCATTGAACAGCTTATTCGCCACCGCAGCGCGGCGCTGGTCGTTCACGCCAAAAAACTCCCTGATGAGGAGCTAATTTCGCTGATGAAGCAAATCCCCGGTATGGTGCTCATTAACCGCATTGTGCCAGGGTTTGAGCAGCGCTGCGTTGCGCTGGATGACCGCTACGGCGCCTGGCTTGCGACGCGCCATTTGATTCAGCAGGGGCACACCCGCATCGGCTACATCTGTTCCAACCACCAGATATCGGACGCAGAAGACCGCCTTCAGGGCTACTACGATGCGCTCCGCGAGCACAATATCCCCGTCAACGAGCGTCTGGTGACCTTTGGTGAACCCGATGAAAGCGGCGGCGAGCAGGCCCTGACGGAGCTGCTGGGACGCGGCAAAAACTTCACCGCCGTGGCCTGCTACAACGACTCAATGGCCGCCGGGGCGATGGGCGTGCTGAACGACAACGGCATTGATGTTCCCGGTGAGATTTCGCTGATTGGCTTTGATGACGTGTTAATTTCACGCTACGTGCGGCCCAGGCTGACCACGGTTCGCTACCCGATTGTGACCATGGCGACTCAGGCAGCAGAGCTCGCGCTGGCGCTGGCCGAAAACCTGCCGCTGCCGGAAATCACCCATATGTTTAGCCCGACGCTGGTGCGCCGACACTCGGTGGCCTCTCCGGGCGACAACGCTTAAAGCGTAAGTTGATAAAGATGTACGGGCTGGTCGGGGTAATCCAGCCCGTCGCCAATGTAGCGCCAGCCAAACCGTTCATAATAGGTCTTACAGGCCGAATACAGATACAAAGACTCAAAACCCAGCTGGCGGGCATATTCCACGACGTGTCGCTGTAAAATCTCGCCCAGTCCCTTTCCTCGCTGGCTTTCATCAATATACAGCGCCGCCAGCCAGGGCCAGAGATCCTGCCGGCTGATCAAATCACAGCGCCACAGCCCCACGGTCCCCACCATCTTTTCGCCCTCCAGCGCAATAAACGTCAGGGGCATTTCGCCTTCCCGCTGGCTGGCGGCAACAATAGACGCAAAAAAGCCTCGGCTTTCCTGACTGCCAAACGCCTGCCAAAGCCACTCCGTGACTTGCTCTGCGTGCTGAGGGGCCTGGTACAACGGGACAATTTTCACAACGATATACTCCTAAAAAACCACACCAAATTCTGAAAGCGTGATCCGGGACGACAATTTGCACGGCGAAACGGCAAGGCCGCTTGCGGGCGAAACTCCTGTGATAAACTGCTGGAAAATCGCGACAGCGTCCAGATCGGGAAGGAAACAATGGTAACAATGTTAGATGTCTCGTTACGCGCAGGGGTTTCCAAAGCGACGGTATCTCGCGTGTTAAACGGCACCGGACAAGTTAAAGCAAGCACCCGCGAACAGGTATTTAAGGCCATGGAAGAGCTGGGCTATAAGCCTAATTTTCTGGCACGATCGCTGGCAAACCGCAGCAGCAACAGTATCGGGCTGGTTGTCTCCACCTTCGATGGCTTCTACTTCGGGCGCCTGCTGCAGCAGGCTTCACGCCGCACGGAATTCTACGGTAAACAGCTGATTGTCACCGACGGGCATGACACGCCTGAAAAAGAGCTGGATGCCGTACAAATGCTGGCGGACAGGCACTGCGACGCCATCGTTCTCTACACGCGTTTTATGAGCGAACGGGCGTTGATGTCGCTGATGAATGCGATTCAGGTGCCGCTGGTCGTCATTAACCGGGACGTCACCCAGGCCCGTGAACGCTGCGTCTTCTTCGAGCAGCAGGATGCCGCCTTTCAGGCCACCGAATACCTGATCCAGCAAGGTCACCGGGAAATTGCCTGCATTACCGTGCCTATTTCCACGCCAACCGGCAAGGCGCGCCTGATGGGGTACCGGAAAGCACTGCAAAAACATGGCATTGCGTGGGATGAGAACCGGGTGAAATACGGGGATTCCAGCATGACCGAAGGGCACCACCTGTGCCAGGAGCTGCTGACCAGCGGCGTGAGCTTCAGCGCGCTGTTTTCCTGTAACGATGATATGGCGCTGGGTGCTTCGAAAGCGTTGCACCAGGCCGGGATCCGTATTCCACAGGATATTTCGCTGTTCGGCTTTGACGACGCGCCGAGCGCCCAGTGGCTGGAGCCGGCGCTGTCATCCGTCTATCTGCCCATCGACAACATGATCATTACCGCCATCGATCAGGCCATTAAGCTAGCGAGCGGCGAACCGTTAGCCCCCATCCCACCATTTGTGGGGACGCTGGTACTGAGGGACTCCGTTGCACCCGGCCCCTTTTTCGAGGCCGGACGGAAAGTCTCAAAGTAGCTCGAGCGCCAGCAGCTCCTGAATCGTCTGGCGGCGGCGAATCAGGCGCGCGCTGCCGTTATCAAACAGCACTTCCGGCAGCAGCGGACGACTATTGTAGTTAGAGGACATAGAAGCCCCGTATGCGCCGGTATCGTGCAGCACCAGGTAATCACCCGGTTTTACCGGCGGCAGCAGGCGGGTTTCCACCTTGCCGCCTTCCTGCTGGGTAAACACATCTCCGGACTCGCACAGAGGCCCCGCCACAACCGTTTCTTTCGGCTGCAGAGCAGACAGATCCCGCCCGTCACCCGGCAGCGCGGAAATATGGTGGTAGCTGCCGTACATAGACGGACGCATCAGATCGTTAAAACCAGCGTCGATCAGCACAAAGTGGCGGGATCCCATATCTTTCACCGCGCGCACCTGCGAAACCAGCACCCCGGCTTCCGCAACCAGGAAACGCCCCGGCTCGATCTCCAGCTTCACCGGGTGCCCCAGATGAGCGGCAATTTTTTCGCGCGCGGTATTCCACAAGCCGAAATAGTGATCGGTATTGATCGTTTCCTCACCTTCACGGTAAGGAATGGACAGCCCACCGCCCGCAGAAATCGCCTCAAGATCCTGGCCGAAGTCGATGACCTGCTGCACCATCGCGCCGCACACCTGTTCGAGATGGCCATAATCCACGCCGGAACCAATGTGCATATGGATACCCACCAGATGAATGCCGTAGCGCTGCATAGCTTCCAGCGCTCTCGGCATATCGCTCAGCCAGATACCGTGCTTACTGTTCTCGCCGCCGGTGTTGGTTTTCTGGCTGTGCCCGTGCCCAAAGCCCGGGTTAATACGCAGCCAGACACGGTGCCCTGGCGAGACCTCGCCGAGCTGATGCAGCATATCCACAGATCCTATATTGACCGGGATTTTCTGCTCGGCCACCAGCGCCAGCGTGGCGTTGTCGATCACGTCGGCGGTAAAGACGATATCATCCAGGTTTTCCAGCGGCTTGTAGCCTGCCGCCAGCGCGCGCTCGATTTCCCCCTGCGACACCGAATCCACCTTCACGCCCTGCTCACGCATCAGTTTCAGGATGTGGATATTCGAGCAAGCCTTTTGGGCAAAGCGAATCACATCAAACTGGCGCAGTTTGGCAATTTGCTGGCGAATGATCTCCGCGTCATATACCCAAACAGGGCAGCCAAATTCAGCGGGCAGGGTCAGCAAGTTTTGCGCGTTCAGCGCGGTGGCGGTGTCGTGCAGCGAGCGTGGCATGGTGAACTCCGGTAAACGTCATTTTCCCTATTACGCCACAGAAAGTGAGGGATAAAAAATATCGTTTTCTAGCGAGTCTATTCAAATATGATATGGTTTAGAAAATGCCCCTCACCCTAACGCTCTCCCCAGAGGGGAGAGGGGAGAGTTTAATGCCCAATGCAATTTCTGTTTCCCCCTTCCAGGGAGAGGGCCGGGGTGAGGGTAATCAACATCAGCGGAACAACACCATGCCAGCCATCAACCTGCGCCACATCGAAATCTTCCACGCCGTGATGACGGCCGGCAACCTCACCGAAGCCGCAGGCCTGCTGCACACCTCCCAGCCCACGGTCAGCCGGGAGCTGGCGCGCTTTGAAAAGCTTATCGGCCTGCAGCTGTTCGAGCGCAGCCGGGGCCGCCTCTACCCCACCGTTCAGGGACTGCGGCTGTTTGAAGAAGTTCAGCGCTCCTGGTACGGACTGGATCGTATTATTAATGCCGCCGAAAGCCTGCGTGAGTTCCGCCAGGGCGAACTGTCTATTGCCTGCCTGCCGGTATTTTCTCAGTCATTTCTGCCGCGCCTGATACACCCTTTCCTGGCCCGCTACCCGGAGCTCAGCCTGAACATCGTGCCGCAGGAATCCCCGCTGCTGGAAGAGTGGCTTTCCGCCCAACGCCACGACCTGGGGCTGACGGAAAACATCACCACGCCTGCCGGGACGGAACGCCAAACCCTACTCACTCTGAATGAAGTTTGCGTGCTGCCCGCCGGGCACAAACTAGCCGCGAAAGCAGAACTCACACCGCAGGATTTTGCCGGGGAAAATTACATCAGCCTGTCAAGAACCGACAGCTATCGGCAACTGCTGGACTCGCTGTTTCAGGAATATGACGTAAAACGAAGAATGGTGGTGGAAACGCACAGCGCCGCGTCCGTCTGCGCGATGGTTCAGGCGGGGGCTGGCGTATCTATCGTCAACCCGTTAACCGCGCTGGATTACCACGAACGCGGCGTGGTGGTACGCCCGTTCAGCGTGGCGGTGCCTTTTACCGTCAGCCTGATTCGGCCCCTGCACCGCCCGGCATCAGCCCTGGTCAGCGCGTTCAGCGACCACTTACAGCACAACATGCATCTGTATAGCGACCCGCTCAACGCGCTGCTCAACCGCTAGCTTATTGCCCGGTCACCGGCTGCTGATGCCCCGTGCCGTTGCTGAAGTTAATCAGGCAAAGTATCAGGCCAACCACTGCCAGCGCAGCAGCGGCCACCGGCACCGCCGTCAGGCCGAAGCCACGGTCAATGACCGTGCCGCCAACCCAGGCACCGAGCGCATTGCCGACGTTAAAGGCCGCAATATTCAGCGTGGACACCAGATTAGGTGCTTCTTTGCCGTGCAGCACCACGTTGATTTGCAGCGCCGGTACCGTGGCAAACGCCGCCATCGCCCACAGGAACAGCGTGATTTCCGCCAGCCATGCGGCATGACTTGTCCAGCTGAACAGTAACGAAAAGACCGCAATCAGGCTAAAGCTGAGGATCAGGCTGAATGACACCCGCCAGTCCGCCAACCGCCCACCCAGAATGTTCCCCACCGTCAGCCCCGCACCAATCAGGAACAGCGTCCAGCTCACGCCCTCTGGCGTAATGCCTGTCACCTGTAGCAGCATCGGTGCAACATAGCTGAACAGCGCGAACATCGCCGCAGAGAAGAACACCGTCATACTAAGCGATAGCCAAAGCTTGCCGTGCGCCAGCGCTTTGATTTCGCTTTTTAAGTCAGTGGCTTCTTCATCTTTCTGCGACGGCAGGCTCACTCCCAGCGCCAGAAACGCAATCACCCCAATCACGGCCACGCCCCAGAAAGTAGCTCGCCAGCCGTAAAGCTGTCCGAACCAGGTGCCAATCGGCACGCCCAGCACGTTAGCCAGCGTCAAGCCGGTGAACATCAGCGCCACCGCCGAAGCCTTGCGCCCGGCAGGTACGAGGCTTGCCGCGACGACTGCGCCAATCCCGAAGAACGCGCCGTGGCACAGCGCCGTAATAACGCGCGCCAGCATCAGGAAGTTGTAGCTCAGCGCGAGGGCGCACAGCAGGTTGCCAACAATGAAAATCACCATCAGCAAAATTAACGACAGTTTGCGCGGCAGTCGGGCGGTCAGCAGCGCCATGATAGGCGCGCCAATGGCGACCCCCAGCGCATAGCCGCTGATTAGCCAGCCGGCGACGGGAATGGAGACATGGAGATCCCCTGCCACTTCGGGCAGCAGTCCCATAATCACGAACTCCGTCGTGCCGATGGCGAACGCACTCATCGCCAGCGCCAGTAAGGAAACAGGCATTGTATAACTCCGGTTGCAGACATGATGAAAAGCCATTGCTGTGCGCAATCGCCTGTAGTGTGTGAGGATTTCAGAGGAGCAGCTTTTTGGAATAATGTGCGCTACATAACAAATTTATAACACATTAGCGGCCGGGCATGACCCGGCTCGTCGTGGGGAAAAAACACTACTTACGCTTATTCAATTGATATATAAGGATAAACTATTACTCTTCACCGCACATAAAGCGAACTGCATCGGCGGCGTGGATGGCGGCGGTATCAAACACCGGCAGCGGGCAGTCCTGCTGGCTGAGCAGCAGGCCAATTTCGGTACAGCCGAAAATAACCCCTTCCGCTCCCTGCGCCTGCAGCACCTGAATCACCTGCTGATAATAGCGCTTCGACTCAGGGTTGATCACCCCGAGACACAGCTCATCGAAGATGATCTGGTTGATACGCTGACGCTGGGAGGCGTCAGGAATAATCGAGCGGATCCCGAACTGCGCCTGCAGGCGGCCACGATAAAAATCCTGTTCCATGGTGTAGCGCGTGCCAAGCAAGGCCACCTGGCTTACGCCCTGAGCCGCAATCACCCGCCCGGTGGCGTCGGCAATGTGCAGAAACGGCAGCGAGCAACGGGATTCAATATGCTCCGCGACTTTGTGCATAGTGTTTGTACACAGCACAATGCCTTCAGCCCCGGCCTTTTGCAGCCCCAGCGCCGCCTCGGCCAGCATCTCACCGGCCTTGTCCCACTCACCGGCAGACTGGCAGGCCTCAATCTCGTGAAAATCGACGCTGTGCAGCACAATTTTGGCCGAATGCAGCCCGCCCAGACGCTGTTTGATCCCTTCGTTAATTAATCGGTAGTAAGGAATGGTGGATTCCCAGCTCATGCCGCCCAGCAGCCCAATCGTTTTCATTGTCATCCCCTTTTGCCATTTCCCTTCGGTTATAACCCTTATTCCGGTAAGAAAAAAGCCTCCGAAGGGAGGCTTTAAAAGGAATGCAGCGCGCTAAACAATTTCCAGCTTTTTCTGCCTATCGGCCATGACATTGCGCATTAGCACGTAGCCACAGGCGCCAATCAGGCCAAGCAAAGCCGCCAGCACGACGATGAGGGATTTCCCCGGGCCTTCTTTTTTCAACGGCAAAGAAGGATTCATATGATAGCGGAAGGGCTGGAAGTCAACGTCGTTAACCTTGACCTGCGCCAGTTTAGTTAAATAGTACTCCCGATTTTGAACGCTGGCGTTTAATTCCGCCACATCTTTAAGCGCGGATTCAATTTTCAGTTTTTCGGCCAGCCCATCAGCCCCCAGCGCAACCGAGTAATCAGGATCGTCTTTTACCGCTTGCCCATTGCTGTATACCGGCTTTTTAATTCCCGCCGCGTTAGCAACTTCAAGCGAGTAGCCCAGACGCTGAATATTCACTTTATGCTGGTTTTCGAGGTTTCTCTTATCCAGCTCGAGTTTATCTTTCTCTACCGCGCTTTTTAATTCAACGCTATAGCGTAAATTTTGCACAATATCCTGATTAACTCGCTGCGCAATAAAGTGAATATAACCGCTCAGCACATCCCTGGCCTCTTCTGGATTCGGTCCAGTGAAGCTTAAAGCCCATGAGGTATAGGGGATGGCATCCGGCAGTTTAGAATCTGCGGTATTTACCGATTTGAATTTTGCAGCCGTTTCCTGAATAGCCCGGTGTAGTTTTACGCTATCGTCCGAGTTAACGGCATTAACAAGCTTTTTAACATACTCAGAATTGGCCAAATACTCTTCACGCAACGCCTGCGAGTCAAAGTCTTTCAGGAAGGCTTGATAAACATGCCCGGCGTCGACATTAGGCGCTGCATCCAGAACCGTCAGCTCAACCATCGTGCGGTGCAACTCGATTAGCTGAGAGGATTCTGGCGGCGTAATAACGGCCTTGCTTGACCATTTCTGCGGCATCAAAAAGCTAACGCCCAACCCGGCTAATGCAGCAGCAAATGTGATGGCAATTATCGTTTTTTTTGCCGCGAAAAGGGTACTTAACAGGTGAATCAAATCAATTTCCTGACTCGATTCAGTTATCACCGAAAACGCACGGATATCTTCCACAGGAGCATTTTTTAATTCAATTGCGGACATGTTAACCAACTCATAATAGATGCCAGACGAAACTATACCGACAGGAAACTAATGGATTGAGCACAGAGCTAAATAACAAAAAAATAATCAATGATATTTAACACCACGTATTCATAGAACCGAGCATGGTTGAAGAGAAGCAAAGCATTGCGCCATTATTCCCAAGAATAATCCTAAAAACAACCATCAAATATTGAGATTTGTTTTTTTTCAGAAATAGAAAAGCGATCCAACTCACTTTTCATGGTGTGTCAGATCAGAGACTGCGTTAAGTTTGGCAAAGCATACTCTCAGCACGTTGTGGAAATTAATCGAATGAAAAATATATGTTAACTCTCATTGAGATCACATTAGAGAGAAAGGGCTATCGGTTCTTCACGGGAAAGAAGCAGCTTTGCCCGGGAAGATTCCCCCTCTTCTTCGTGCCAAAAACGGGCGATCTCGGTCTGAACCCAGTCGCTAAAATAGCCCACTCGCGGCAGCTCCCGCTTGCCCTGGGGGATCTCCAGCCAGTAACCATTTCCGCTTTCAAGCTCCAGCTCCGCCAGCGGCACCAATAACCCGCCACGCAGCTCGTTGCGGATCATCATCCTGTCGAGCACCGCATAGCCTGCCCCGGTCACACAGGCGTTGATCACCTGATCCTCGGTGCTGAACTCCAGCCCGCCGGAAAGCAGACTGTCATTTTCTCCCGTCGCAGCAAGCCAGCGCGACCAGTTATCCAGTCGGATGTCGCCGTTAAGAATATGCAGCTGTGACTGCGAGGCCAGCGGGGGAAAGACGCCGTCAATCATCAGCAGCGGGCTGGCCACCAACAGCAGTTTTTCATGGCACAGCCACTGCCCCCGTCCTTCACTTTCCTGGCGGGTGCCAAAGCGGATGGCGCAGTCAAAATCGCTGTATTTCTGCCGGGTTTCACTGATAAGGGCAATTTGTAGCTGGCCGTTGCGCTGGCGAAGCGCCACCAGCCGCGGTGCCAGCCAGCGGGTGGCAAAGGTCGGAGCAACCTGCAGGCGAAGATGCTGGAGAGGATTGCGCAGTTGAACGTGGCACACGCCCTCTTCAAGAATATCCAGCGACTGGCGTACCACCGGCAACAGCAGCATAGCGTCCTGGGTCAACTCCAGCCCGCTGTGGGTACGCACGAACAGCAGCTTGCCGAGAAACGCCTCGAGCTGTTTGATTTGCCGACTGGCCGCGCTCTGGGTAATGCACAAGGCCTGCGCCGCTTTGCTAAAGCTAAGCGTCCGGCAAGTCTCTTCAAAGACCCTTAACATACTGAGTGACGGGAGTTTTCTCATTGTTGTCATTATCCGCGGGCGAGCGCCAGTCATGTTAATAATATGTTTCTAACCTGCCCTGAAACACCATCCCCCGCCGCAGCTATTTCTGCAAAACAGGAGGACGATCACATGCGTTTTTTGCCTGGGGGTATGACTAAAACGCACTCGCCTGCTGAGGCGCTTTACTGCCACATTGTTAACGTACTTGAAACATAAAAAATACAAATACCCTACAAAACCACCTCACAGGAGGAGGCATCATGTCCCACCTGACACAACAGTACACCCGTATGGATGACGTGCCGTTAAACCGTTTCCATATCAAAATCGCCGGCCTGACCTTCGGCGCACACTTTACCGACGGCTACGTGCTCGGCGTCATCGGCTTCGCGCTGGCCCAAATCAAACCTCAAATGGGGTTAACGCCCTTCTGGGAAGGGATGCTCGGCAGTTCGGCGCTGATCGGCCTGTTTCTCGGCAGCCTGGTGTTGGGCTGGATCTCCGATTACGTTGGCCGCCAGAAGATCTTCTGCTTCAGCTTCGTGGTGATCACCCTCGCTTCGGCGCTGCAGTTTTTCGCCACCACGCCAGAACAGTTGTTCTTCTTGCGGGTAATGGTCGGCATCGGCCTCGGCGGCGACTTCTCCGTCGGCCACACTATGCTGGCCGAGTTTTCCCCCCGAAAACATCGCGGCGTCCTGCTCGGCTCATTCAGCGTGATCTGGACCTTTGGCTACGTGGCCGCAGGCTTTGCCGGGCACTTCCTGACGGCGCAAGGGCCGGACGCCTGGCGCTGGCTGCTCTCTTCTTCCGCCCTGCCCGCGCTGATTATTCTGCTGATGCGCATCGGCACGCCGGAATCCCCGCGCTGGCTGATGGGCAAAGGGCGACGAGAAGAAGCGATGGCGATTGTCCATAAACACTTCGGCCCTAACGTGCTGCTGGTGGATGAAGCCCCCGTCGCCTCAAAACAGCGCTTTATGTCGCTGTTCGGGCCGAAATACCGCCGCCGCACCGCCTTCAACAGTCTGTTTTTTGTCTGCCTGGTGATCCCGTATTTCGCCATATACACCTTCCTGCCGTCGATTCTGCAGGTGATGGGGCTGAACAATAACTTCACCACCGACCTGCTGCTGAACGCCCTGCTGATCGTCGGCGCGCTGCTCGGGATCCTGCTGACGGTAGTCTGCTCGCGCCGTGGCTTCCTGATCGGCTCGTTCGTCTTCCTCGCCGCCTGCCTGGTGATGCTCAGCATCATTCCGGTCAGCCAGTCCGGCTGGTTAATTCTGTTCTTTGCCGCCTTCACGCTGGTGATGTCGGCGGTCAGCAATCTGGTGGGCGTCTTCCCGGCTGAAAGTTTCCCGACGGAAGTGCGCTCGATGGGCGTCGGCTTTGCCACCTCCATGAGCCGCCTCGGCTCCGCCATCGGCACCGGCTTACTGCCGCTGGCCATTCTGAATTACGGCATGCAGGCCACCACCGGCATGCTGGCGCTGATCCTCGTCATCGGTGCCGTTGTCTCTCTCGCCTGGGCGCCTGAAACCAAAGGGTTAACCCTGGTCGATGCCGCTCACGATCCGGCCCAGCGCCACGGCAATGCCGCCGCTGAACCGGCTAAATAACGCTCACGTTTAACAGGAGAAGTCTCGTGGAAATGTATATCGGAGAAGGGTTTGAAGGTAACGGCGTTAACGCCTCGCACATCAACATCATGATTGGCCCACGCAGCGGCGTGGTTGGCCAGGCGTTTTCCAGCAGCCTCGCTTCGCCAAGCCAGGGTCATTGCCCGTTTATGGTGGTGATCAAACCTAACGTTCCGGCCAAACCGATGACGCTGTACGTCAACAAAGCGGAAATCAGCGGCGAGCTGCACGGCAATGCCACCTGGGGAGCCTCTCAGGCCGCCATCGCCAAAGCGGTCACCGAAGCACTTCTGGACGGCACGCTGCCGCCGGAAGCGGAAGACAACTGGTGCATCGTCACCGCCAACTGGGTCAATCCCGGCTGCAACGATATCGACGAGGTGTACCACAACAACTACCGTGCCTGCCGCCAGGCCATCCGCGCGGCCATGGGCAAACTGCCGCAGCGCAGCCAGATTGCCGACGCCCTGCCGCAGCTCGGTAACCCTTTCTACACCCCAAAAGCCTGAGGAGGCGAAATGGAATACGTCAATCTGGGCCACAGCGGCCTGAAAGTCTCTCGCCTGTGCCTCGGCACCATGAACATGGGCAGCAAACAGTGGAAACCTTGGATTTTTGACGAGTCGCAAAGCGAGCCGCTGATCCGTCACGCGCTGGAATCCGGCATTAACTTTATCGACCTCGCGGACTTCTACTCCAGCGGCGCGGGGGAGGAAGTGGTCGGCAACGTGTTAAAACGCATTGCCCGCCGCGATGACCTGGTCCTCACCACCAAAGTGGGCTACCCCATCGGCACCGGCTTTAACAACCAGGGCCATTCACGCAAACACATCATGGAAAGCATCGACGGCAGCCTGAAGCGCCTCGGCACCGACTACGTCGATATCTACATGCTGCACTACTTCGACGTGAATACGCCTGTCGAAGAGACCTGGGCGGCGATGAACGACATCGTGCGCAGTGGCAAAGCGCGCTACGTCGGCGTTTCCACCATGTACACCTGGCAACTGGCGAAAATCCTTTGGTGCTGCGAGCGCTATGGCTACGCGAAACCCATCAATATGCAGCTGCAGCTGAACTGCGCCTACCGCGAAGAAGAGCGGGAAATGATCCCTTTCTGCCGCGACCAGGGGCTTGGCGTGTCAGTCTTTAGCCCGCTCGCCCGCGGCCTGCTGAGCTGTGACTTTACCTCCGTGCGCAACCAGACCGACTTCTTCACCCAGGAGATGTACGCGGACATCACTTCCCGAAACGTTGCGCAGTCCGTCAGCCATGTAGCTCAGCTGCGCGGCCTGCCTCCGGCACAAATTGCTCAGGCGTGGGTCCTGAACCATCCGGGAGTGGACTGCATGCTGGTTGGCGCAGATTCTGTACAGCAAATTGACAGCGCAGTTGCCGCACTCGGCACACCGCTGGATGAAGATGAGCGTTACGAACTGGAGCGTAACTACACGCCGTGCGACGTCATCAACGACTACACCGCAGGCAAACGTATTGCGCGTGAGAGCCGCGCCGCTCGCGGCCTGTTTATAGACAACGTAACCACAAGGAACATCGCATGAGCAGCTTTGACGCACTGGTTCGTACCGGCTGGTACTGCAACGGTGAATGGCGGGACGCCAACGAGCTCTATGCCGTATTAAACCCGGCAACCGATGAAATAGTGGCTCAGGTAGCCAACGCCGGAGCAAAAGAAACCGAGGCAGCCATCGCTGCCGCACACGCCGCCCTGCCCGCCTGGCGAGCATTAACCGCCAAAGCCCGCTCGCAGATCCTCCAGCGCTGGTTCGCGCTGATCATGGAGCATCAGGCCGAACTGGCGGAACTGATGGTCACCGAACAGGGCAAAGTACTGGCAGAAGCCAAAGGCGAAGTGGCCTACGCCGCCAGCTTTATAGAATGGTTTGCCGAGGAAGCCAAACGTGCCAACGGCAAAACCATTCCTTCTACAAAAGCGGGTAACCAAATCCTCACCTTCAAGGAGCCCGTTGGCGTGGTCGCGGCTATTACCCCATGGAACTTCCCGCTGGCGATGCTAACCCGCAAACTCGGCCCTGCACTGGCTGCGGGCTGCACCGCCGTGATTAAACCGGCAAACGAAACACCGCTTTCGGCCTTCGCGCTTATCGTGCTCGCCGAACAGGCAGGCGTCCCGGCTGGCGTAATTAACGCCGTCACCGGTGATACCGTGGCAATCGGCAGCACGCTGATGGCAAGCCCGACGGTGCGTAAAATCTCCTTCACCGGCTCGACGCCAACCGGCAAGCTGCTGATGCGCCAGGCGGCGGATACCGTGAAAAAACTGTCGCTGGAGCTGGGCGGTAACGCACCGTTTATCGTCTTTGACGATGCGGACATTGACGCCGCCGTAGAGGGTGCGATGGCGGCCAAATTCCGCAACAGCGGGCAAACCTGCGTGTGCGTTAACCGTTTCTACATCCAGGCGGGCGTGTATGAGCAGTTTGTTGAGAAACTCGCTGCCGCCGCGCGGGCGCTGAAAGTTGCCCCTGGCCTGACACCGGGTGCACAGCAGGGGCCGCTGATTCACCAGAAAGCGGTTGAGAAAGTGGAAGCCCACGTGAAGGACGCCCTTGAGCACGGCGCGCGCCTGCTGTGCGGCGGCGAGCGTCACGCCCTCGGCGCATCGTTCTACCAGCCTACCGTGCTGGCCGACGCTACCGAAGCCATGCTGCTGGCCCGCGAAGAAACCTTTGGCCCGCTGGCGGCCTGCTTCCGCTTCAGCGATGAACTGGAGGCGATTGAACGCGCTAATGGCACGCCGTTTGGCCTTGCCGCCTATCTTTATACCCGCGATCTCGCCCGCGCCTTCCGGGTGACACAGCAACTGGAAAGCGGCATGGTCGGCGTTAATGAAGGGATTATCTCCACGGAAGTCGCGCCTTTCGGCGGCGTGAAGGAGTCCGGCCTCGGCCGCGAAGGCTCCGACTGTGGACTAGAAGAGTACCTGGAAACCAAGTATGTGAATCTGGGTGGACTGCTGTAACTGTTGCCTTAGCGATGCGGCCCTCTCCACGAGGAGAGGGCGCAGAGTATTATCTCCGTAAATGTTTCCAACCGATAAGCGTAATGCCCACGGCACATACGATCAGCGTCATATCCAGCCGTTGTCCCCAGCCGGCAACGAAAAGCCCGGCGCCAATCAGCACGTAATAGACCAGGCCGAAAAGTGCGCCTGCCGTCCCCCGGCAATCTGAGTAGGCGCGGAGCGCAGTGCCAAGCACCACCGGAATTGCCATCGAAAAGGCCAGCATCACCATAAACATCGGTGCCAGGAACCACGGGCTGGCCGACAGCAGGCCAACGCCCAGGCCCCCGATCAGGCCGCAGATACAGGCGAGGCGTAAGAGCGTGGCTGAACTCGCGCCGCGCTGGATGAGTTGATGGTTAAGCTGCGCGCCAGCCAAAGAGCCAAGCGCCAGCAGGACACCGCTCAATCCAAATGTACCGGGCTCCATGCCAAACCGCTCAAACATAAACGGCGCCAGGCCGTAATAGCTGAACAGGCTCACGTTAAACAGCGCGACCAGCGCTGTAGCACGCCAGATCTGCATATCTTTCAGCATTCGCACCGCGACGCTGGCGATGGACTGACTCTGATGCTGCGCAGAGCGAGTTTCTTCCAGCCGCCAGGCGCTCCAGATAAAGAGCAGCAGGGCAAGCGCCACAAGAGCATCAAACACTCCCCGGAAACCGCCCCAGGAAACAAGCATCCCGCCCGCCCACAGGCCTATCGCCGGGCTTACCGCCAGAGCAATGCCCATAAAAGCGAAGATCTTTGCCAGCGTCTGCCCGCTAAAGCGGTCCCGGAGTATCGTCTGGGTGACAACCGACCCGGACGCCGCACCAAAGGCCGCGATAACGCGTGCCGCGAGCAGCAGTCTGAAATCGTGCGCCAGCAGCGCAAGGATCGACCCTACTGCGTAGCATGCCAGGCCCAGCAACAGGGCTGGCTTACGGCCGGCCAGATCGCATACCCGTCCCCAGACCAGAACGCCGAGGGCAAAGCCCGGGAAATAAATGGACAGCGTCCAGGCTGCATCCTGCGCGCTGACCGCGAAATACCCGGCAATATCGGTCAGTGCCGGGCTATAAAAGGTTTCCACAATCTGCGGAAACATCAGTAGCGCCGTTAAGAGCGCCATACCGCGATGTGTTTTCACAATACGTCCTCCTCAAAAAGAGGCGCTATTGTAGGAAAACGTCAGATGAATCATTATAAACATTATGACATTTAATATCGGAAATCAGACATTATGAGCTGGCTAAGTGCGGATGCAGAATTTAACCCTGACGCGCTGCATAACGGCGTGATTGGCGTGCAGGCTGAACTTGGGGATCATGATTCCGGGCTACATCGACACCGGATGGGGCAGTTGCTGTTTACCCGGGAAGGCTGCGTGAAGCTCACGCTGGATGAAGGCCAGGTACTCTCTTTGCTGCCGCCGGGTAAAGTCGCCTGGCTCCCCGGCGGCGTCAGCCATCGGGCAGAAATGAAAAGTAGCGTGGCCTACCGCTCAATCTGGTTTGATATGAAACGTTACCCCACGCTGCCCGCCACCGCGCTGGTGCTCAACGTGACGCCGTTGCTCAACGAACTGCTGGAGAGGATTTCGGCCAGCGCCTGGGAAACGGACTGGGAACAAGGCGCCCCGATGCACATGGCCGCCCTGTGCGTAGCGGAACTGAATGCCGCACAAGAAGTCCCGATGACGCTGCGCTTCCCTCAGGATAAGCGGCTGCGCCACCTGACGGGCGACACGCTGCCGCCGCCGCTTAACGAACTGGCCAGCGTAACCGGCGCAAGCGAGCGCACCATTGGCCGTATTTTCCTCCGGGAAACCGGCCTCTCCTACCAGCCATGGCGGCAGCAGTGGCGTTTAATGAAGGCGGTGGAAATGCTGGCCAGCCACGCGCGGGTTACCGTTGTTGCCTCGGAGCTGGGTTTTTCCAGCGACAGCGCCTTTATCTACTTTTACCGCAGCATGACCGGCCAGACGCCGGGCATGCTGACGGCGAAACAGACTTAACGTCGGCTGATGGCCAGCTTCGCGGCAAAGAGCAGGAACACACAGCCGGTGACGCGATCCATCCACTTCACAACGCCAGGCTTTCTTAGCACGCCGGAAGCGTAGCGCGTGGCAAGAATCAGCGTCAGAGACCACAGCGTGCCAAGCACCGCATGAATAGAAACCAGCAGGAAAGTCCAGAGGATCGGCGAATGGCCGGAGGGGATAAACTGCGGCAGGAAAGAGACGTAGAACACGCCCATTTTCGGATTAAGCACGTTGCCTAACATGCCGCGCAAAAACCAGTTGCTGGCTCGGGTTGAGTCAGCGGAGGCAAGGCTAAAACTCTGGCGAGGACGCAAAAGCAGCTGAATACCCAGCCAGCATAAATACGCGGCACCGCACCACTTGAGCAAGGTATAGGCAAATTCAGAAACTGCCAACAGAGCGCCAAGTCCAAAGGCAACCAGCGCCCCCCACACAAAACAGCCTACGTCGATGCCAAGCGCGGCATGAAAAGCTTTTTTGCCCCCTTCGGCGGCGGCAGTTCTCAGGATAAGGGCGGTATCGAGACCAGGGGTAAGCGTGAGCAGCGTGGCAGCTAGCGTGAAAGCAAGAAGCGCATCGGTGACGGACATTTTTCTAACTCCGAAAACGATAAATCTACTGAAATTCAGCTCAGCCGACAATGCCCTGATGCCGTTATTTTTCGCCGTAAACTGTCCCGTTCATTGCCGCGATAACGCCCGCGGTTCCCCTGTCGATCAGGTCAAGAAACACGGCGGCGGCGGCGGCGTTGCTCAGCGTCTGGCTAAAAGTTCGATGAGCCTGAATCAGCGCCGCGCTCCACGTGGCCAGCACCAGGCCCGCCGCCAGTTGAGTGTGTGGGTCGCTTTTTTCAAGGCCGGCCCCGGCGGCCAGCTCATGCGCCAGCGCCTGGGCAAATTCATCCCGAATCTCTCTGGCTCTCGCTTTCAGTGCCGGGCTGTGCTCAATCGTCGAGACAAACCCCTGCCCCGCCACGGAGAAAGCCACCACCGGGCTATTCTGCTCCACCAGATGGTGAGCAAAGCGACGCAGCGCTTCCAGCGGCCCCGTGTTTTTATCCCGCTGACTCAGCGCACGGCGCAGCATCCGCAACCCCTCTTCTTCGCGGTCGAAGAACATCTCCTCTTTGCGCGGGAAGTGGTTGAACACCGTCATTCTCCCCACCTCTGCCGCCGTGGCGATTTCGTCAATCGTCACCTGTTCAAAGCCTTTTTCCAGAAACAGCCGGGTGGCGACATTAGAAATTTTCTGGCGGGTGGCGAGTCGGTTCAGGGTTCGGCGATCGACGGACATTGACAGGATCCTGCGGAATGGATAATTATGTACTGAGTATATATTGGTACTTAGTACAGGTAAACATGAACAAAGCGCTGGTTGTCATTTTCTCCACCATTTGCCTGGATGCCGTCGGCATCGGCCTGATCTTTCCGATTCTGCCGCGCCTGCTGGAAGAGGTAACGCACACCTCGGATATCGCCCACTGGATCGGCATCATGACCGCGCTGTATGCCCTGATGCAGTTTGTTTTCGCCCCGCTGCTGGGGGCGCTGAGCGACAACTATGGTCGCCGCCCCGTGCTGCTCGTATCCCTTATCGGGGCCGCCGTGAATTATTTGATCATGGCCTTCGCCCCGCACCTGTGGATGCTGCTGCTGGGCCGCGCTATCGCCGGGTTGACCAGCGCGAACGTCTCGGTGGCGATGGCTTACATCACCGACGTCACTCCGGCGGATAAACGCGCCCGTCGCTTCGGGCTGTTTAACGCCATGTTTGGGGCCGGGTTTATCATCGGCCCGGTGCTTGGCGGCCTGTTGGGCGATGCCTGGGTGCGGCTGCCGTTTATTGCGGCTGCCGTGCTAAACACCGTTAACCTGCTGATGGCGCTGTTTATGCTGCCGGAATCCCGCGAACCCGCCCGCCAACGGTTCAGCTTTGCCGTACTCAATCCCCTGCAGCCTCTGCGCCGCATTTTCACCCTGAAAGGGCTAATCCCTATTGCGATGGTCTTTTTCATTCTGAGCGCAACCGGCGAAGTGTACGGCACCTGCTGGGCGCTTTGGGGGACCGATACTTTCGGCTGGAACGGGCTGTGGATTGGGCTTTCTCTCGGCGCTTATGGCATCTGCCAGACGCTGACGCAGGCGCTGCTTCCCGGCCCGATAACCCGCTGGCTGGGGGAGCGCGGCGCGGTGCTGTTTGGCATTTGTAGCTCGTGTATTGCGCTGACGATGCTGGCCTTTGTGCAAGCAGGCTGGCAGGTGTTTGTGATTATGCCGCTGTTCGGGCTGGGCGGCGTTGGCGCCCCGGCCCTGCAGGCGCTAGCCACCCGGAGGGTAGATGAAGCCAGCCAGGGCCAGTTGCAGGGAATTCTGGCCTCGGCGGTCAGCCTCGCGTCTATCATTGCCCCGCTGGGCTTCTCAAGCTTCTACTTTGTGGTGCAGGATTCGTGGCCAGGCGCTATCTGGCTGTCGGTGATTGTGGTGTACGCCGTTGCCGTGCCGCTGGTGTTGTTCAGCACCCGCGGCAAAAGTGAAATACAGCCAATAAGCCCATAAAGCAGCCAGAGAGCGATGGCGGAAAAATCACATCGTAACATGCAGGCCTATTTTAACTTCTCCAGCGGAAAGGGCCTGTCCTGTACCACGGTTTTCATCACCAGCGTCGAACGGAGATGCTGCACACCGGGCATGGCCGATAGTTTTCTGTCATACAGCGCCTGGAACGAAGGCAGGTCCCGGGTTACGACCTGCATCAGATAGTCCGGGTCGCCAAACAGTCTCTGCGCCAGCACAATTTGCGGGATATCTTCCACAGCTTCTTCAAACGCGCTGACGGCCTTTCTGTCCCCTTCTTTGAGCGTCGCAAAGACCAGAGCCACAAAATTAAAGCCCATCTTGCCCGGGTCAAGGTTAGCCCGATAGCCCGTAATGACCCCCTCTTGCTCCAGCGCTCTGAGCCGACGATGGCACGGCGAGAGGCTGAGGTTAACCCGCTCGGCCAGGTCGGTAATGGACAGACGCCCATCGGCCTGGAGTTCAGCAAGAATTTTTCTGTCTACGCTATCCATTTGGAATATTCTCTCTTTTAACAAGAGTTTTGAGCATAACATTGAAAGCCCATTGCCGGGGATTAACCGTATTCTTTCTTTCCCGTTATCCAAGAGAGAAATACCATCATGGCGATGAGCCTTGCCGCAGGATTCTGGCTGGTTTCGTTCCTGCTAATCATCACCCCAGGGGCTGACTGGGCTTACACTATCAGCGCCGGAATCAATGGCCGCAGAATTATTCCTGCCGTGGCCGGACTGATGTCGGGCCATGCTATCGCGACAATCATTGTTGTTGCCGGCGTGGGGGTTCTGCTCGCCGGACATCCACTCGCTTTATCCGTCCTCACGCTGCTGGGTGCGCTCTATTTGCTCTGGCTTGGCCTCACTATTTTGCGCAGCCCTCCCGGGCTGAACGCCGCCGCTCAGAACAACGGCAACTGGCAACAGTGGGCCATCAAAGGGATGTGTATCAGCGGCCTGAATCCGAAAGTGTTTCTGCTTTTTCTGGCCCTTTTACCGCAGTTTACCGATCCCCAGGGGAAGTGGTCAGTGGCGCAGCAGATGTCCGCTCTGGGTGCGATGCACCTGGTGACCTGTACCCTGATTTATCTCTTGATTGGTTACGGTTCAAGAGCCCTCTTAAGCACCCGCCCTCAGGCCGCTCGCAGGGTGAGTATGCTTTCGGGTGTCCTCATGGTAATCATTGCGCTGCTGCTGATTTACGAGCAGTTGAAATAGCGAAAAAAGGAGGCAGGATACCTGCCTCTGAGGAACTACGCCTGATGTAGGGTGAAGACACGAATACTGTTGAGCAACAAGCCGGATTGTTCCTTCAGGGAACCGCTGGCCGCGGAGGACTGCTCAACCAGGGAGGCGTTTTGCTGAGTGGTGGTATCGATCTGCCCCATCGCAGCATTAATTTGCGCGATGCCGTCGCTTTGCTCATGACTCGCACGGGCAATTTCATCCACCAGCTGCCGCACGCGGGCAACGTTTTCAACGATTTCCTGCATGCCCTCATCCGCTTCCGTGACCAGCTTACGGCCATCGGTGATTTTGTTCACGGACGCGCTAATGATGTCACGAATCTCTTTCGCGGAGGCCGAACTTCTCTGCGCCAGCGTTCTCACTTCCCCGGCTACCACGGCAAAACCGCGCCCCTGTTCACCGGCTCTGGCAGCCTCAACGGCGGCATTTAATGCCAGGATATTTGTCTGGAAAGCAATTCCTTCAATGGCCGCAATGATATCGGTCATCCGGCCTGCATCAGCATGGATTTCGCCCATGGCATCGGCCACCACGTGCATACGTTCGCTGTTGGCCTTGACCATTTCTCCGGACTCATTAAACAGCGCATTCACCCGATGGGCATGACTGGCGGTGCTCTTGATCGTCGACGTTAGCTGCTCTAAGGTCGCGGCAGTTTGTTCGACGCTAGCCGCCTGTTCCTCTGTTCGTGAGGCGAGATCCTGGTTCCCGGCATCAATTTCATCCGCTGCCAGGGCAATACTTTCCGCCCCGCTGCTGACGTTCCTAACCGTACTCCCAAGCGAAGTAATCATTTCCTGCAATGAATGCATGAGCTGCCCCAGCTCGTCCTTCGCATGCACATGCACTTTGGCGGTGAGATCGCCCTGCGCCACTCTGCCGGCAACGTTAACGGCCTGCAGCAGCGGATGCGTAATACTGCGGGTTATGTACCAGGCCGTTGCCGCTCCCAGCGCCACACCCAGCGCCACTAGCAGCAACATGAGCAGCTCATTATTACGGGAGTTTTTCTGAATGCTGGCATGCGTGTTATCGATAAGCTGTTTTTGGAAATCCAGCAGAGCCTGCAGCCCCTGCCGATATTCTTCGCTTATCGGAATAAAACGTTCCGAGATATAGCTATCCATGCCCTCATGTTCGCTCCGCTCAGCCCGGGCCAACCCTTCGGAACAAACTTGCAAATATTTTTCACGCAGGGGGACAAGATTCGCCAGCAGGTGTTTGCCGGTTTCCAACGCAATCAAAGATGTGAGCTGGGACTGGACTCGGGTGGTGACCGCCGAATTCTGCGCAATGCTGGCGAGCAGATTCTTACGCAGCATCGCATTTTCAGTTCCCATTGCCGCGATAGCGTTCCCGCTGCTCTTGTCGACCTGCGCCAGCCATTCCTCGACCAGCCTTTCCTTCAGCAAATGCTGGTTAATCATCTCATCGACGGCGTGAACATTGTTCCGGCTGAACAGGCTGGCGCCGATCCCCATCAGAATCATTAAAAACAACAGCAGAAAAAAACCGCCGCTCAGCCTGACGCCTACACGCAAATTACTTAGTTTCATTCTCGTTCCTTAGAAAACCACATCCCGGTGTGCCCCCGGCGCCTGGCGCGAGGGAATGGCGTGTTTTGTAACCACGTTGTTAACCGATATCGGAGGTCACGGTTATTTCTGCAGGCAAAAACCAGGGGGGAACGGTCGATAAAGCAGCATTTTGGCCCGAAGCAATGCTTTAATGTGATCTGCATCACAATGAAGAAGTCATTGAAAAATAAAAGGCCCCGGCATATTCATGCGTCGGAGCCTTTTATTATTTGCTCTAAAGTTAAAGATTAAAACGCCTGCCAGTGTTCCTCTTCTCTTTTTAACGCCCGGCGCGGTGCCAGCTGGGGCGATAATATTACGCTTGCCTCATCGCTTGCCCCCAAATGCAGGCTGCTGGTTCTTTTTTCCAGCTCGAACACTTGTTTATTCAGCACTTCTGAAGATCCGGCCAGCTCTTCCACCACCGCTACGTTCCCCTGGGTGACTTTCTCCAGTTCGGAGAGCGCCGTGGTAATTTGCTGAATACCTTTTTCCTGTTCGTTGGTGGAGATAAAAATATGCCCCATCAGCGCGTCGATATTTTCTGAACCAGAAACAATATCCTTCATATTTTTTTCCGCTTCGGAGACCAGGCTTGCGCCCTGCAGAACGTTTTGGTTGGTGATATCAATTAACGACTTAATGTTCTTGGCCGATTCCGAGCTTTTATGCGCCAGATTTCTGACTTCACCGGCCACCACCGCAAAGCCTTTGCCGTGTTCCCCGGCGCGGGCGGCTTCCACCGCAGCGTTCAGCGCCAGGATATTGGTCTGGAAGGCAATGCTGTCGATGATGGTAATGATTTCCGTCATCTTGTTGGCGCAGTCGGTGATTGAGGTCATGTTGCTGGTCAGCTTCTGCATCAGGTCACTGCCGTGGTTGGCCGAACGGTGCGCGCCGCTGGTGATATCGCTCAGCTCACGGGTGCTGTCGGCATTGTTTTTTGTCCCGGCGGAAATCTGTTCCATGCTCGATGCCGTCTGAATCAGCATCGCCGACTGCTGCTCGGTTTTCACCGACAGCGTGGCGCTCTGGTGCGCCAGGCTTTCAGAAAGCGCTTTGGCCGACTGGGACGACTTGCGAATATCCATTACCAGGGTAGTAATTTCGGCGGAAAGCGTATTTATGCCCGGAATCAATCGTCCGGCACAATTATTACCAAACTCAGGGATATGCACCGATAAATTCCCCGAATTAATTTCGTCAATGCTCCGCTTAACGTTATTAATGGGCCGTACAAGATATATCGTCATATACGTCCACAGGGAGAAGAGTAAGACAACCCAGGCAATATTAAGCATGGCTAAAACAAGCACGCTAGCTGATAAAGCAAATGCTAAGAAATCTATAACTAAAAAGGATATTGCCAAAAAATAGACAATAACGCTTCGAACGCTGGCATTCTTAAGCATAGGTAATCCTGTGCGAGACTTGGGCGGGTATATTATTTATTACCTGGATTTATGGAAAAGCCATCCCATAAAATAAATCAGAATTTAACGCCGACATAAGTCAACTGAAAAGATTTTAAATCCGCACTTTTCGTTTAAGAACGACGCCTTTCTGAATATATCCGTGACGTTACGATCAAGTCACTTTCATCAGCGCTGCATTTAGTAACTTGCATTTTGAAAGTCACTATGCCAATTTGTCACCAGACGATAACCCCGCCCCCGGATCGAACCATGAAAAACGAACCTCTGTGCAGCGCTCCCTGCCCCATTGCCCGCAGTCTTGGCCGTATCGGCGACAGCTGGAGCATCATGATCCTGCGGGATGCCCTGGCCGGTTTTACCCGCTTCGATGAATTTCAGAAGAGCAGCAACGTGGCGCCCAATATTCTTTCGCGCCGCCTGAAAGAGCTGGTTGATGATGGCTTACTGGAGAAGGTTTGCTACAGCAGCTCGCCGCCGCGCTACGAATATCACCTCACCCAAAGCGGGCGTGATTTCCGCATGGTGATTCTGGCACTGGCGGAATGGGGCAACCGCCACTTCGCGCCCGAAGGGCGTCAGATGCAGCTGGTTGAGCGCAAAACCCAGCGCCCGGTAGAGCCCATTCTTACCGATAAAGAAACCGGCGAGCTGATTGAGCCTGGAAAATACGCCATGGTGCCGGGTCCGGCGGCCTCACCGATGATGAAATACCGCCACGACTACCTGCAGCGTAAACACGCCGGCGACGCCGGGCTTAAATTCCAGCCAGAACCGTACAGAGAACCCCAGTAATGAACGCCGCCCATAAGAAAAAATTGATTACTCTAACCGTACTTGGTGCCGCGGTGTTGGCGGCCGCAGGCTATGGTGCATGGTGGTGGCACAGCGGGCGTTTTATTCAGTCGACTGACGACGCCTACATCGGCGGGGATATCAGCGCTATTTCAACCAAAGTCTCCGGCTACATTCAACAGATTGCGGTGCAGGACAACACGGCGGTGAAAAAAGGCGACCTGCTGATCCGCATTGACGATCGTGATTACCAGGCCGCGCTGGCGAAAGCCCTTGGGGAAGTTGCCGCCCAGCAGGCTGCGCTGGCGGATATCGCCGCCACGCGCCAGCTACAGCAGGCAACGATTGAAGGTTCCACCGCTTCTTTAGCGGCAGCGGCGGCGGCAACGGACAAAACGGCCAACGACAACCGCCGCTATAACGCCCTGGAAGCCTCGAGCGCCATTTCAGCCCAGATACGCGACAACGCCTCGGCGGATTATCGCCGGGCGCGAGCGGAACAAAGCAAAGCCCTGGCCGACAAAGCCGTCGCCCAGCGCCAGCTCGCGGTGCTTGATGCCCGTGAAAAACAAACCCAGGCCGCGCTGGAACAGGCGCAGGCTAACCTGGCGATGGCGAAGCTGAATCTCAGCTATACCGAAATTCGCGCCCCGTTCGACGGCGTGATCGGTAACCGCCGCGCGTGGACCGGCTCCTTCGTGACCAGCGGCACGCAGCTACTCTCGCTGGTGCCTTCCCAGGGGCTTTGGGTCGATGCCAACTTCAAGGAAAACCAGCTGGCGCACATGCGAGCCGGTTTACCGGTGACCGTGGTGGCCGACGTGCTGCCGAACCACACCTTTAAGGGCCACGTTGCCAGCGTCTCTCCGGCGACCGGCTCCCGGTTCAGCATTCTTCCGGCGGAAAACGCCACGGGGAACTTCACCAAAATCGTTCAGCGGGTTCCGGTGCGGATAGCGCTGGAAGGTGACGGCGCAAAACTGGATGTGCTTCGTCCGGGGCTGTCGGTCATCGTTACCGTCGATCAAAAGAGCACGCGATGAGCACCGCCCAGGCCGCACCGATGCCGCAGGGCATCTCTATGCCAATGGCAAAAAAGATCTTCGCTTTTGCCAGCATGTGCGTCGGGATGTTTATTGCGCTGATTGATATCCAAATCGTCTCCGCGTCGCTGCGGGATATCGGCGGCGGCCTTTCGGCTGGGGATGATGAAACTGTCTGGGTGCAAACCAGCTACCTGATCGCCGAGATCATTATTATTCCGCTGTCCGGGTGGCTGGCGCGGGTGATGTCCACCCGCTGGCTGTTTGCCGCCTCGGCGGCAGGCTTCACCCTGATGAGCCTGCTCTGCGGCTGGGCGTGGAATATTCAAAGCATGATTGCCTTCCGTGCCCTGCAAGGGCTGGCGGGCGGCTCGATGATCCCGCTGGTGTTTACCACCGCCTTCGCTTTCTTTCAGGGCAAACAGCGCGTTATTGCCGCCGCGACCATCGGCGGCCTTGCTTCGCTGGCTCCGACGCTTGGCCCCACCGTCGGCGGCTGGATCACCGAGAACTTTAACTGGCACTGGCTGTTCTTTATTAACGTCATCCCGGGGATTTATATCGCCGTCGCCGTGCCGCTGCTGGTGAAGGTGGATAGTCCTGATTTCTCGCTGCTGCGCGGTGCGGACTATTTCAGTATTTTGCTGCTGGCGGCCTCGCTAGGCTGCCTGGAATATACGCTGGAAGAAGGCCCGCGCTGGGGTTGGTTTGATGACAACACCATCGCCACAACCGGCTGGATAGCGCTGCTGTGCGGCATCGCCTTTATTATTCGAACGCTGCGCCACGCCCAGCCGGTGATGGACCTGCGGGCGCTCAAGGACAGAACCTTTAGCCTCGGCTGCTATTTCTCGTTTATGGCCGGGGTGGGCATTTTCGCCACGATCTATTTAACGCCGCTGTATCTCGGCAGCGTACGCGGCTTTAGCGCGCTGGAAATCGGCCTGGCGGTGTTTTCCACTGGCCTGTTCCAGGTGATGTCGATTCCCTTTTATGCCTGGCTGGCAAACCGCGTGGATCTCCGCTGGCTGCTGATGGCCGGGCTGATCGGCTTTGCCATTTCGATGTACAGCTTCGTGCCGATCACCCACGACTGGGGCGCGGACCAACTGCTGCTGCCGCAGGCGTTTCGCGGCCTTGCGCAGCAGTTCGCCGTCGCGCCTACGGTAACGTTAACGCTGGGCAGCCTGCCGCCCGCGCGGCTTAAGCTTGCCTCCGGGCTGTTCAACTTGATGCGTAACCTCGGCGGCGCTATCGGCATTGCGCTGTGCGGCACGGTGTTGAATGACAGAACCAACCTGCACTACAGCCGCCTGGCCGACCATCTCAATACCGCTAACCTCGCGATGACGGATTTTGTCCAGCGCAGCGCCGCCGGCCTAGCCGCGCAGGGTCTGTCCCCGGATGCCGCCACCAGCGGGGCGCTAAAAAACTTGTCCTCTCTGGCACTGCGCGAGGCACGAACTCAGGCATTTTCGGATGCTTTTTACCTGATCATGATAGGTTTTTTGATTGCTGCGATGCTGGTTCCGTTAATGAAAAAGCCGCAGCCACACTGATATTTCAGGAGAATAATGATGGGCGTTTCAGCGAAAAGGATTGTGGTCACGGGCATGGGTATCGTCAGCCCGCTGGGCTGTGGCGTGCAGCATGTCTGGCGGTCGCTGCTGGCGGGAAAATCCGGCATCTCGGCGCTGGATGAAAACATCGTGGCAGATATCCCCTGCAAAGTGGCCGGTCAGGTGCCG
This sequence comes from Cedecea sp. Ae19-4, assembly GCF_059801165.1. Lineage (NCBI taxonomy): Bacteria > Pseudomonadati > Pseudomonadota > Gammaproteobacteria > Enterobacterales > Enterobacteriaceae > Cedecea > Cedecea sp. Ae19-4. The sequence goes on from NZ_JBCHWG010000003.1 coordinate 403,077, forward strand.
TCCGTAGAACAGGATCCTGAGCACGGCTTTGATCCGCTGGCGACGATCCCCGCCAAAGAACGTAAAAAGATGGATCGGTTCATCGAGTTTGCACTGGTTGCCGCCCATGAAGCGCTCGCCCAGGCGGGCTGGTCTCCAGCTTCGCAGGAAGAGAAAGATCGTACCGCAACGGTGATTGCCACCGGGATCGGCGGCTTCAGCGAAATAGCCAATGCAGTGCGCACCACGGACGAGCGCGGGCCACGTCGCCTGTCGCCGTTTACCATCCCCTCTTTCCTCGCCAACCTGGCCGCCGGGCATGTGTCCATTGCGCACGGCTTTCGTGGGCCGATTGGTGCCCCGGTGACCGCCTGTGCCGCCGGAGCCCAGGCCATTGGCGATGCCGCCCGTTTGATCCGCAGTGGCGAGGCTGATATTGCCCTTTGCGGCGGCGCAGAAGCGGCCATTCACCGCGTCAGCCTGGCCGGATTTGCTGCCGCACGCGCGCTGTCTACCGCCTCCAACGACAATCCCGAAGCCGCCTCACGCCCGTTCGACCGTGACCGGGACGGTTTTGTGATGGGCGAAGGCGCCGGGCTTATCGTGATTGAATCCCTGGAACACGCCATGGCTCGTGGCGCAACGCCGCTGGCTGAGCTGGTCGGGTACGGCACCAGCGCGGATGCCTGGCATTTGACCGCCGGGCCGGAAGACGGCAACGGCGCAAGGCGAGCAATGGAGGCGGCCCTTCGCCAGGCCGGTATTGCAGCCGCGGATGTTGACCATATCAACGCGCACGCAACCTCGACGCAGGTCGGCGACAAAGGCGAGCTGGCGGCGATTAAAGCGCTTTTCGGCACGCATCCGGTGGCTGTGACGTCAACGAAATCCGCCACCGGCCACCTGCTGGGCGCGGCGGGCGGCATCGAGGCTATATTTACTATTCAGGCATTGCGTGACCAGGTTGTGCCGCCGACGCTGAATCTGCATCACCCCGATGAAGAGGCGGCCGGGCTGGATCTGGTGGCGCTTACCGCCCGGCCGCAGACGCTGCACTATGCGCTGTCGAACGGGTTTGGTTTTGGCGGCGTGAATGCAAGCCTGCTGTTGAAACGGTGGGAATCCGGGGAATAACAAGACCCTCACCCCGGCCCTCTCCCTGGAAGGGAGAGGGGGAAAACTGACGGAAAATCTCTGCTCGATCCAGTCCCCCTCATCCCTCCTGTACGCTCCGGGGAAAGGGGAGAAACCAAACTCGCTCCAATCCCCTCTCCCCTTTGGGGAGAGGGATAGGGTGAGGGGCAATCATCAGCCACCTGCCTCAAACACCTGCTGCAACCACGCCCTAACCTGCCGCACATCTTCTCTCCGGGCCTTTTCGTGGCTGGTCACAAAATAATAGTTCGCCCCAGGCAGCGCGCCCGGCAGCGCAATATGCAGCAAGCCCTGCTGCAACGCCCGGCGAATCAATAGCTCGCTTGCCAGCAAGATCCCCTGCCCGGCTATCGCCGCCTGAATCGCATGAGTTTCGTCGTCAAAATGAATGCCGCTCTGCACATCCAAATCTTCAGGCCCAAAGACGGATTTCCAGTGCTGCCAGCTGGGTTCAGGGCTGGGCACATGCCGGTTATCAATATGCAACAGCGTCATCCCCGCGAGATCCTTCACGCTCCTGAGCTTTAGCTGCGGGCTTGCCACCAGCACAAAGCTGTCGCTATGCAGCAGCGTGCTGTCGAGAGATTCGTCGGCCTGCATGCTGTAACGCACCGCACAGTCCGCCATTTTTCCGTGGAGATCGGCCAGCGCTACGCCGCTGTGAAAGCGCAGCTCCAGCGAGGGATGCTGCTGATGTAAAGACGGTAAACGCGGCACCAGCCAGTTAGTCAGGAAGTTCGAAGTAGTGCTGAGCGTGAGCGTGCCGGGCTGAGATATTGTAGCTATGGACTCAACGGCCTCGCGCAGCATGGTGAACATGTTTCCGGAGGCGCGAAACAGAATCTCCCCCGCCGCAGTCAGCGCCACGCCCCGAGCAGAGCGAGTGAATAATCGCTGCTCCAGCGAATCTTCCAGCAGGCGAATTTGGTGGCTGATGGCGGTGGGCGTCACGCCAATTTCTTCCGCTGCCGCTTTAAAGCTGGCGTGGCGTGCCACGGCATCAAAGGCCCGAATGGCCGTGAGTGGCGGGAGTCGACGACTTTTCATGAGTGAATTTAACTCATCCTTGGCTGAATTATATGATTTTGATTGCACCATAAACAAAGGCGTAGCCTGTTATTCACGCTCATCAAATGATGAAAATGATTCATCAAAGAGAAAATAGCAGGAAACGTCGATGACACAAACTTATGCGATACCCGCCGCCGGGTCCTGGCGCGCTTTATACGCGCCCGGCATTGCACAGGCGCTGATTGCGCTGGACTATGCAATTGTCTACGTCGCGCTCCCCACGCTGGCGCAGAGCCTGAATCTTTCTCTCAGCGAGATGCAGTGGGTGGTTTCCCTGTATGGCCTGACGTTTGCCGCCCTCTTGCTGGCGGGCGGCAGCCTCTGCGACCGGCTGGGGGCACGCCGGATGTTCAGCTTCGGCATGGCGCTGTTTTTACTCTCGTCAGCGGTTGGTGGGCTGGCACAGGGCGGCACGCTGCTGCTCATTGCCCGCTGCGGACAAGGGATGGCGGCAGCGTTGTTGCAGCCTGCGGTACTGGCGCTGATGGCGCAGCGGTTTCACGGCGAGGCGCACCGACGGGCGCTGGCGATATGGAGCGCCATCGGCGCGCTGGGCCTGGTTGCGGGCGTGATACTGGGCGGGATCCTGGCCGCGCTGGACTGGCGAACCATTTTCTTTATTAACATTCCGCCGGGGCTGCTTGCGCTGTGGCTGGTTCGCCGGGATTATCTCCCGCTCAGCACGCAGGGCGAAAAACAGCAGACGGGCATCGGGTCGCTGGTCGGGTGCTTCGCCGCCGGGGCACTGGTCTGGGCGCTGATGCGCTATGGCGAAACCGGGCAGCCTGACTATGTTGCCAACCGCTTCGCCATTGCCATGGGGATCCTGTTTATTCTGCACGAGCGCTACGCCCCTCAGCCTTTACTGGCCCGCTCGCTTCGCGCTCTGCCGGGCCTGCAAACGGGCTGGCTCAGCAGCGCCTGTTATATGGCAAGCGTGGGAAGCCAGTTTTATGCCATGACGCTATTCTGGCAGCAGACGCTGCAGCAGGATGCCGTTACCACCGGGCTGATGTTCACGCCGCTCGCGCTATTAATCGTCGCGGGCAATACTCTTTTTACCCGCCTGACGGCCCGTTACGCCAGCGCCACGGTTTTGGCCGTCGGGTTTGCCTGTTCGGCACTGGGGCTGGGGCTGCTGTCCGTCGGGGTGGCGTCCCCGCTGTCTGCAGTATTTATCAGTGGTATCGCGTTAAGCGGGCTTGGCCACGGGCTCATCTTCCCGGCGATGTTCGCCGTGGGGCTGTCATCCACCCCGCTTGATCAACAGGGACGCGCCAGCGCCCTGATGGCCACCAGCCAGTATATGGCCGGGGCAATGATGCTGGCGGTGCTTTCCGTCGCGCTCGGGCAGGCTCCCGATATAACACAGTGGGCAACGGCTTTCCGGCTGCTGGGCGCTGCCGCTGTGGCAGGCATGCTGCTTGCGGCATGCCAGAAAGCGAGTTAAACAAGGGCAATCCGCGCGGGTAAAGGAGAGAGAGATTCGGGCCGGATGAATGCTACATTTATACTAACTGTTTAATTCTTCTCCCTTATCATCGAATTTTCCCGCGTTAAGGATCCCAATATGACCCAGCAAGCTGACCAGGCTGACGCTAAACACTACCTTGTGCGCCTGATTGCGGTCGTACTTACCGGCATTCTTGCCGGCATCGCGGGGATGCTTCTCGCGCTGATTTTACACGCCATTCAGCACCTGGCTTTTGGCTACAGCATTGACCAACTGGTTGGGAGCGAGACATTCCTTGAGGGCGTGACGGACGCCACGCATTTACGCCGGGTCGCGGCGATTCTTGGCGGCGGGGCCGTCGCCGGGTTTGGCTGGTGGCTGCTCGCGCGTTACGGCAAGAAAAGAGTGTCTATCGCTGCCGCCGTGTCAAATCCTGCCGTGCCTATGCCTACGGGCACCACCACTGTTCATGCTTTGCTGCAAATCATTACCGTTGCGCTGGGTTCCCCTCTCGGGCGTGAAGTGGCCCCTCGGGAAATGGGCGCGCTGGCGGCCGGGCTCCTTGCCCAGAAGTTCAGCCTGCAGCCGGATGAAACCCGGACGCTGATTGCCTGCGGCGCGGGCGCGGGCCTGGCGGCGGTGTATAACGTGCCCCTTGCCGGAGCGCTGTTCACGCTGGAAGTGCTGCTGATCTCGTTCAGCTGGGAGAAAGCGCTGGCGGCGGTTATCACTTCGGCAGTAGCGGCCTGGGTCGCCACGCTGGGGCTGGGGGATGAGTCGCAGTATCACTTCGCTTCTTTTTCGCTTCCCCACGCGTTTATCGCCTGGGCCATTGTTGCCAGCCCGCTGCTCGGTTATGCAGCCTGGCTGTTCCGCAAGGCGACAACAAGCGTGAGAACGCAGGTAAAAACTAACTGGCAGATGCCGGTATTTTGCCTGCTGGCCTTTGCGCTGCTGGCCGTGCTTAGCCTGTGGTTCCCGCAGTTGCCAGGCAACGGCAAAGGCCCGATGCAGCTTGCCATCAGCAACGGCCTGAGCTTTAACTTCGCGGCGATTTTGCTGGCGCTGAAAATGCTGGTGATCCTCGCCGTCCTGCGAGGCGGCGCTGAGGGTGGGCTGCTGACGCCGGGCTTAACGGTGGGCGCTTTGCTAAGCCTGCTGCTGGCGGTGGTCTGGCAGTTTGTCTTCCCTGGCGGGGACGTGGGCAGCTTTGCGCTGGTCGGTGGCGCGGCGTTTTTAGCCGCTTCGATGCAGATGCCAATCACCGCCGTGGCGCTGGTGATGGAGTTTACCCATATGGATCACGGCTATTTTGCCCCCGCGCTGCTCTGCGCCGCCGGGGCTTATACAACCTGCCGAATTCTGGATAAGAAATACCGGTACTAACCTCTTCAGTGGGAAGAGATAAATGCCGACTCTGCAAGCGGGGCCGGCATGGAAAAATGCTGCCGCATGCGCGCCACCTCGTTAAGCGGCGTGAGCCCAAAAAGACGCTTAAATTCGCGGCTGAACTGCGACACACTTTCGTAGCCCACGCGGGCGCTGGCCGCCGAAGCGGTCAGATCGTTTCGCAGCATCAACAATCTCGCCTGGTGCAGCCTTGTGGATTTGAGATATTGCATGGGGGAAGTATTGGTCACCGCTTTGAAATGGCTGTGGAAAGTGGGCACGCTCATGCCCGCTTCTTTTGCCAGAGCATCAACGTCCAGATGCGCATCAAATTCAGCATGAAGCTTGCGCAGCGCCTTCGCCACTTTGCCAAACTGCCCCTGCATCGTCAGCGCGCTGCGTAACGTCTGCCCCTGCGCGCCCGTCAGTACCCGGTAATAAATCTCCCGCATCATAGCAGGCCCCAAGAGATCGGCATCCAGCGGCGTCGACATCACCTGGAGGAAACGCAGTACGGAGGCGCTCATCGCTTCGTCCATCGGGCTGGACATCATGCTGCGTGGCTCGCAGGCCAGCTCAATGCCTCGGCCATCGAGCGCGAGCATCACCTCCGCAGCCAGCGTAAAGTCTAACCTCATGTAGATAGCCAGCATGGGTTCTTCGGCGCTGGCCTCCGTTTCCATGGTGAACGGCACGGGCACGGAAACCATCAGGTAGTGCTGGGCATCATATAAATAGACATCCTCACCTAAAAAGCCCCGTTTACGCCCCTGCACCACAATCACAATGCCGGGCTCATAAAGAACCGGGGTTCGCATCAGCGGGCGATTAGAGCGTAAGAAACGGACTTCGTTCAGCGCGGTGAGATTGTAGCCTTCATGCGGGGTTAACCGATCCAGAAGCTCAACCATTTGTTTACTGGCCAGAAGGCTGGCGTTTGTCATAGCGGTTCATCTGGTTAAGGGAAATGTTGGCAGAGTCTGGCAGTGAAACCTCACCTCGTCCAGGCACCTCATAGGAATAGGCAAACATCAGAGAGGATCCAGGCTACTCACTCAGTCCTTCCGGCCCTACGATTTACTTCCCATGAGCAGAGGACATAATAATGAGCCAGTCGAAGTTATTTTTAATTACCGGCGTCAGCAGCGGCTTTGGCCGTTCGCTGGCAGAAGAAGCCCTGAAAGCCGGACACCGCGTGGTTGGAACCGTGCGTAATCACCAGGCGAAGGAGGCCTTTGAGGCGCTGGCACCCGGCAAGTGTTTTGCCCGAATTCTGGACGTCACCGACTTTGATGCCGCAGCCCCGCTGGCGGCTTCGGTGGAACAGGAGATTGGCGCTATTGATGTACTCGTCAACAACGCAGGCTACGGGCACGAGGGGGTGATGGAAGAATCCCCGATGAGCGAACTGATTCACCAGTTCAACGTCAACGTATTTGGCGCCGTCGCGATGATAAAAGCCTTTTTGCCTGGGTTCCGCACTCGTCGTACGGGCCATATTATCAATATCACTTCGATGGGCGGCTTTATCACCCTGCCCGGTATCAGCTACTACTGCGGCAGCAAATTCGCCCTGCAGGGCATCTCCGAAACGCTGAGCAAAGAGCTCCTGCCTTTTAATATAGCGGTGACCGCCGTGCAGCCCGGTTCCTTCAGAACCGACTGGGCCGGGCGATCTATGGTGCGAAGCCCTCGCAGCATCAGCGATTATGACCAGAGCTTCGGCCCGATTCGCGACGCGCGCCAGAAACGCAGCGGGCAGCAGCCGGGCGATCCGATCAAAGCCGCCAAAGCAATTTTGGCGCTTATCGACAGCCCTCATCCACCGGCAACCCTGCTCCTGGGCAGCGACGCCGTTACCTTCGTCAAAGAGAAGCTTGAGCGAATGGAAGCAGATATTGAGGCGTGGGAAACGGTAAGTCGTTCGACTGATGTGCAGTAGCGGCCCACAAAATAAAAAGGCCCGCTACCCCATAAAGGCTACCGGGCCAGGTGCTTAAAAACCGTTATTTGGCTTCGTTGGCGTCCGCGTTTCTCAGCATGTTTCTGACCGGAATAATCAGCGCGGCCAGCACAACGGCGCAGATAACCAGGGCGATAGAGACGTGGGAGAACAGCTCCGGCATCGAGCTAAGCTGATCTTTTTTGATGTGCCCGCCCATAATACCCGCCGCCAGGTTACCCAGCGCGCTGGCGCAGAACCACAGCCCCATCACCTGGCCGCGCATTTTCTGCGGTGCCAGCAGCGTCATGGTCGCGAGGCCGATTGGGCTCAGACACAGCTCACCGAGGGTCAGCAGCAGGATGCTCCCTACCAGCCAGAACGGGGACACGCCGCTCTGCGTCGCCAGCACCTGGTTTGCCGCCGCCATCATCACCGCAAAACCTGCCGCCGCAAACAGAATGCCGATAACGAATTTCGTCATGCTGCTCGGGTTCAAATTACGCTTAGCCAGCGACGGCCAGAACCAGCTGAAGACCGGGGCTAACAGGATAATAAACAGCGCGTTGATCGACTGGAACCAGATCGTCGGGATTTCAAAGCTGCCCATCTGGCGGTCGGTGTAATCACGCGCAAAGATGTTGAAGGAGGTCGGCTTCTGCTCAAAGGCAGACCAGAAGAACGCCGCCGCAATCAGCAGGATCAGGCAGGCCAGCAGGCGCGAACGCTCGCTGCTGGTTAAGCCCGCGAAGAAGAACATAAACAGGAAGTAGAGGCCCACGCAGGTAGAAATGATGTAGGCGGAGCTTTTCGCAATTACCGTCGGATTGAACGGAATCGTTCCGTTGGCGATCAACACTACCAGCCCGGCAAGCAGCGCCATGGCAAGCGTCACCCATTTACCGACGTTTTTACGCTCGGTCGTCGGGCGGTTCCAGGTGGAGTCCAGGCCGACTTCTTTGTCGTAGCGGCGCATTTGCGGAATGGCGTAGAAGCGGAAGATGAACAGCGCAACCAGCATCCCTAAGCCACCCAGGCCAAAGCCCATATGCCAGCCGTATTTTTCATGCAGCGGGCCGATGATCAGCGGGGCAATAAACGAGCCCATATTGATGCCCATGTAAAACAGCGAGAAGCCCCCGTCGCGGCGGGTATCTTCTTTTTTGTACAGCGTCCCGACCATGACGGTAATACAGGTTTTGAACAGCCCGGTTCCCAGGACGATCAGCAGCAGGCCGACAAAGAAGAAGGTGTTGCCCACGAATGCCGACAGCGCAATCGAGAGGTGGCCGAGGGCAATAATCAGCGAGCCATACCAGACGGCGCGGCGCTGCCCGAGCCAGTTATCGGCCAGCCAGCCACCCGGTAAAGACGTAATATACACACCGCCGGCGAAGATCCCGACAATGGCGGATGCCTGCTCAATCGGCAGCCCCATCCCGCCCTGAAGCAGCGCGGCGCTCATAAACAGAATGAGCAGCGGGCGAACCCCGTAGAAAGAAAAACGTTCCCACATTTCGGTGAGGAAGAGCGAACTTAACGGATACGGATGCCCGAAAAATGTTTTTGTTTTCGTCGCAGAGTGACTCATCTGTGAACTCCCATAGGTTATCTTTTTTTGATGCGGTGTTGATAAAACCCCGTTCCCGGCGTTCGGTTGCAGATTTTTAATCATAGGCTGGTCGTTAGCCAGCGGCGGCTACTTTAGCGTAGATCGTTGAAATATCATCAGGACGAAGAGTAACTTTAGTGTCTAATAGAGGTTTTTTAGATTAAAAATCGACTTAACTCTCATTTTTCATGATAAAAATCTCATTAAATGCGCTTTTATCTTGACAAGAAAATCTCAAAGAAACAAAAACAAAACCCATTAAAAACATAAGATTAAATACTAATCGCGCTTTTTCACGAAACACTCGCCATTAACCTACAACTCATCAGGGTTTACCCCATTACCTAAGCCAAAAATCGCGTTAACCCCCCATCGATGTATCACTGCGGAATAAAAAACCGGCACCGCTTCTGCGCGTATCCCTGAAACATCACCTCACTGACACGAAAACTTCATCTTTTGCTTATACTTTCACCAACAGGAAGTTAGGAGGAGCTGACATGTTTAGTATCGATAACGTACTTGACGATCTTTGGCCTCAGGCTAAGCCTGCACCCTGGCAAAAAAATCTGTTAAGACGCCTGCTGCATGAGGAAGAGTTTCAGGCCTTTGCCGGGCAATACCCTCATCTTCGTGGCCTCGACATGGTCGAACAGGTACTGGACCACCTGCAAATCCGCTGTAATATCTCTCCCCGTGAATTAGAAAATATCCCTGAAAGTGGCCCCGTGGTGATGATGTCCAACCATCCAACGGGCACGCTTGATGGACTGGCGCTGCTGTATGCCGTTTCCCGCGTCCGCCGCGATGTTAAAGTCGTCACCAATCGCCTGCTCAATCACCTCGAACCGCTGAGTTCTCTGTTTATCCCGGTCGACAATATCAATGGCCGCACGCCTAAATCATCGCTTGTGCAGATGGAACAGCAGCTGCAAAACGGCGGCGTACTCATCTTTTTCCCGGCGGGAGAAGTGTCTCGTTTATCCCGGGAAGGCATTGCCGAAGGACACTGGCACACCGGCTTCATTAAGCTTGCCGCGAAGTACCGCGTGCCGCTTCTGCCGGCCTTTATCCACGCGCGTAACAGCGCCCTGTTTTATGCTGGCGCGATGGTTTCCCCTGCGCTGCCGTTGCTGCTGCTGATGCAGCAAATGTTCCGCCGCCGCAACTCCACTTTGCCAATCACGCTTGGCCAGCGCATTCCCTGGGAAAGCTGGCATAGTCCACAGCAAATCCCGCGCGAACTGGCTAAAAAGTGCCGCCAGCACGTTCAGCTGCTGGGTAAAGGGCTGTCCGGCAAATTCACAACGGAAAGCGCGATTGCCCGGGCGGAAGACCGGGCCACGCTGCGCCGGGAGCTGGCTAAAGCCGAGTGTCTGGGCCGAACCGCCGACGATAAAGTGATTTATCTTTGGCAGCGAAACGACACCAAAGAAGAGGCTCCGCTGCTGCGCGAGCTTGGTCGCCTGCGTGAGATAGCATTTCGCGCCGTAGGTGAAGGCTGCGGCAAACGCCGGGATCTCGACAGGTATGATGACGATTACCTGCATTTAATCCTTTGGGATGAGCAGGACCTGGAGATCGTCGGCGCCTACCGCTTTATGCCTACCGCTCAGCAGATCAAAAAACGCGGTTTAGACGGGCTTTACAGCTATAGCCTGTTCCACTACGACGAAAAAATGGACGATGTGCTGCAGCACGGCATCGAGCTGGGGCGCAGCTTTATTCAACCTCGCTACTGGGGCCGCCGTGGCCTGGACTATTTATGGTCGGGGATTGGCGCTTACCTGGCCCGTTACCCGCAATATCGCTACCTGTTCGGCCCGGTATCTATTTCCGGTGGCCTGCCGCCGGACGCACGCGATCTGCTTGTCGCCTTTTACCGGCTGTGGTTCCCGGCGAGCCATCCGCTGGCCTCGTCCCGCAGCCCTTACCCGGCAAGCCTCCCCGACGTGCTGGCGCAGTTCAAGGGAGAGGATTACGGCGAAGATCTGACTCGTTTAAAATCCCTGCTCAGCAATATGGGCTGCGGCATCCCGACGCTGTATAAGCAATATTCGGAACTCTGCGAGCCGGGCGGCGTGCAGTTTATTGATTTTGGCAGCGACCCGGCCTTCAACAACTGCGTCGATGGGCTGGTGCTGGTGGATTTAACGTTCCTGAAAAAAAGCCGCTATGAGCGGTACGTCGGGATGCATTTATCAGGGCAGGAATAACTGTTAGCTGAGGTGGGAGAAGCAGTCTCCCGCCTCACCTTAAGCTGGCAAAGCCCATTGACCACAATTTTAGTGGTACAATCCACGCCGTTTTCCTTCTTTCCGCCAACATATCATGACAACCACCGAATTTAAGCGCCCGAAGCTTGTGCTGCCGGACGGTGCAAACAAGCTGTTATTGCATACCTGCTGCGCGCCCTGCTCTTCCGAAGTCATCGAGGCTTTGCTTGCCTCGGATATCGACTTTACGATTTTTTTCTACAATCCCAATATCCATCCGCAAAAGGAGTATCTCATCCGCAAGGAGGAGAATAAGCGGTTTGCCGGGCAACACGGTGTGCCCTTCATCGACGCGGATTATGATGCCGATAACTGGTTTGCGCGCATGAAAGGTATGGAGTGGGAACCCGAGCGCGGCGCGCGCTGTACGGCCTGTTTTGATATGCGCCTGGAGCGCACCGCGCTGTACGCGGCTGAACACGGCTTCGAGTCGATTTGCAGTTCGCTGGGAATTTCACGCTGGAAGAATTTTCAGCAGGTTTGCGAATGCGGCCAGCGAGCAGCGGCGCGTCATCCGGGAATGTTTTACTGGACCCACAACTGGCGTAAGCAAGGTGGCTCCGCGCGCACGGTAGAGATCTGCAAACGCGAGCAGTTTTATCAGCAGGAGTATTGCGGCTGCGCTTATTCTTTGCGGGATGCCAACGCTTATCGAACATCGCAGGGGAAAGCGTTAATCAAGCCGGGTAACTATAAACATGTTTAAGAAAAGGGAATCAAGGGAACAATGCTCAAGTATTTAAACATAAAATTAGTGAACATATGAAATAACGGGAACCATTCCGAAAACTATCGCGTAGAGTCTGGTAAATAACCAGATGTAACAATTCTTCTCACTTGGAGCGGGTTAATCTATATGCGTTAGCGCTTTATCTATTGAGTAATAAATGAGCACCCGAAAATAAATTTAACGATGAAGTTGCGCCTTAATATATAGAGGCTAAGGAGCCGATGAACCAAGACAATTGGGGGAATAGAAACATCAACCTCATAACTCAATGATATTACTTACCAATCCACTTGAATTCTCTAAATTTTTCTCATAAAACATCTCTCCTAAATAATACAACCTTAAGGTTCACCAAGCTCACGGGGAATAAAATACAGTTTTTCGTAATGTCAATAACTTTCAGTAACAAACTTTGGTGCTTTTTTTTGACATTTATTTAATTTGGTATTCTTTGTACTCTCGTCTGGGAATGAACTCACATACGTGAACTCTTCATATGAGGATGAATAAGGCGCAAATAAATGCATGTTCATTGATAGTAACTCGCCACAAGTATTGATAATTATTTTCCCTAGTGTACTTGGTATAGTAACGGGCGGTAGCTTACCTGAAAGCGCCATAAGAAAAGGAGCATGCCCCCCTATCTGATAATGCTAATACATTAATATTTTTTTTTGCAAAGATTCAAAGCAACCTCATAAAAATAAAAAAAACCAGAGTATCAATTATAAATTACCCACTCATTAACACCAGAGCTTAAGGAATATGCTTTGAAAATTAAAAAAATTGCCATATCGATTTCCATGATCGCTTATGGAATAAACTTTGGAGTTTCAGCATCAAGTGACACTGTATACGAAAGTGGTTCAAGAGAATTTGCAAGCTTTCTCACGTACAGTGAAAAATATAATACCTCATCAAATTTTGTTGTTACAGGTTCGGGCACATCAATTGCCGCAAAGTATACTAATACATTACCGCTAAGCGGCACCATAAGTATCGGTAACGGTGCTGCATCGGGCGATAAAGAAGCTTATATGCAGGTGCAAAATGGTGCAACTGTGTTAGCAGAGCAAAATATTTTCATTGGAAGCGATAACAGTCTGTCGTCATATATTGTAGTTTCCGGAAATGGCTCATCACTAACCAGCCCCCAGATCCGTGTTGGTAATGCTGGAGGAGGTAAAAACAATATTCTCAACATTATCGATGGCGGCAAGGTTAACTCGTTTGATGTTTACACCGGATATGGAGCTGAAGGCACGATTAACGTACAGGGAAATGGTTCAGTTCTGACTGTAAAGCCTGGCCGCGATGCGGCCGGCACCCCATTTCAGCAATTAACAATTGGAGCTCAAGGTTTTATCGGAGAACTAAACGTATCCGATGGAGGTATTGTTAATGTCTCTAATGGAGCATTACTAAGTATGGGGGGGACTGGTTACGGCCGAGGTGGAACTGGATATCTCAATATATCTAATGGTGGCATTGTCAATGCAGATATGCTCGCTGCCGGTAACAGCAATGACAATTCTGACACCGCTATTACCGTCATGGGTGAGGGCTCAGCGTTAAATGTTAATACTTTCTATCTCGGCGCAGATGAAGGTACAGCCAAAACTACGGTTACCGACGGAGCAAGCATCACCGTTGCAGACAAATTATACCTTGCGACAAGTTCTGCTGGCACTACGGAGATGATCATTTCCAATGGCGGCAAACTGTCCATTGGCGGGCAGAACGGCATTGTTTATGGGGGAAGCAGTATTCCACCCCTTTTTACTCTCGACGGTGGAATCCTTCAGGCATACAAATCGACGCTAACATCCAGCATCGATATCAATCTAAATGGAAATAGTATCTCTTCATTAGACACTAACAGTGTAGGCATGTCACTTTCAGGCATTATAGCAGGCACGGGCAGCCTACAAAAATTAGGAGATGGAACGCTGATTTTAAGCGGTAACAATACTTATACTGGCGATACTCTGATTGAGAAAGGAACGCTCAAGACGGGTGTGGAAAATGCAATCATGACCTCCCACAGCTTGGTCGTTAACTCTGGTGCCAGTTTAGATCTTGGAGGTTACAATCAGCAAGTAAATGCCCTATCCGGAAAAGGAGAGATTCTACTAGGCGATAATACCCTCACGGAAAATAATACTGCTGGCACCGCTACCACATTTTCAGGCAAGATTTCTGGCAGGGGAGGCATAAGTAAAAATGGTGAAGGCAGCTTTATTTTATCCGGAACCAATACCTACACAGGTAATACTACGGTCAGCCGCGGCACACTTAAAACCGGTGTTGAGGATACTTTTGCCTCCACTTCCGGTGTGACGGTAGCTGAAGGTGCGACCCTTAATCTCAGCGGCAACAGCCAGACCGTCACCACACTGAACAACAGTGGTACCGTATTAATTAATGATACCGGCGCAGATGCACTGCCGAAAGCAGTAACACTGTACGGTGACATGATTAACAGCGGACTGGTAATGATTAATAACGGAGCCACTAATGCGGGCCAGACCCTGGCCGTGGAAGGCGACTGGACCGGAAATGGCGGTACAGTTTCTCTCGGAACTGTGCTGGGTGGCGATGACAGCCTGACAGATAAGCTGACCATCAGCGGGAATGCTTCCGGCACCACCTACATCAGGGTCGCCAACGAAGGCGGTATCGGGGCACAGACCCTGGAGGGAATTGAAGTTATTTCCACCGGTAACTCCGCCTCCGGTGCCTTTATTCAGAAAGGGCGAATTGTAGCCGGCAGTTATGAGTATCATCTCCAGCAGGGTACCCCTTCCGGCATGAATAACAATAACTGGTATCTCACCAGTCAGAGTGAAAATAATAACGGTAATAACGGCAATAACGGCAATAACGGCAATAACGGTAATAGTAATGGAACTCATAACAATGCCGATACCGGACACACTTATCGTCCTGAGCGAGGAAATTACGCCGCCAACCTTCAGGCAGCCGCAACAATGTTCAACATGCGTCTCAAAGACCGTCAAAGTGGCATGATATACACAAACCTGGCCACCGGAGAGCGTCACGAAAGTAGTCTGTGGGTACGCTCTGTGGGGGGCCATACGGAAGGACATGTCTCGGACGGTCAGTCAAAATACGCCGCAAACCGGATAGTCTTCCAGATGGGGGCAGATATCTTCAACGGCAGCACCGGCAACGACGATGCGTGGCATCTTGGTCTGATGGGCGGCTACGGTAAACAGTACAGTAATTCCCGTAACACTTTGTCCGGTTATAACTCAAAAGGCTCTGTGTGGGGTTACAGCGCTGGTGTCTACAGCACCTGGCACCAGAATTCGAAGGACAAAACCGGCCTGTATGCAGACAGCTGGATGGCATGGAACTGGTTCGATAACTCCGTTAAAGGTGATGAACTGGCGTATGAGAAGTACAAATCAAAAGGTCTGAGCGCGTCACTGGAAACGGGGTATGTTTTCCATACGGGTTCATACAGAACCTCCGGCGGAATGGAAAACAACGTTTACGTAACGCCCCAGGCACAGGTGCTATGGTCCGGCGTGAAAGCCGATAATCACACGGAAGTCAACGGTACGAAAGTGGAAGGCAGGGGAAGTGATAACGTCCAGACACGCCTGGGTGTACGCCTGTCAATGACCGGACAGAGCCATCATGACAAAGGTTCCTTCCGTCAGTTTGAACCTTTTGTGGAAGCAAACTGGGTTTATACCGCGAAGGATTATGGCGTGAAGATGGGTGAAAGCAGTGCATATCTTCAGGGGCAACGCAATGTGGCAGAGCTAAAAACTGGTGTTGAGGGCCACATAAGCGAAAATCTGAGCGCATGGGGCAACGTGGCGCAACAGATGGGGTCAGGTAGTTACCGGGACACTCAGGGTATGCTGGGAGTGAAATACGCCTTCTGACAAGAAGGAATACGGTAGAACTCTAAAGCGCCTCTCTGGAGGCGCCAACCTAAAAAAATCATACAGAGATGAGTCATTATAATAATAGCCAGAACAGACTTAATCAGCATTGTCTGAAAGATGCCCGCCTTCCAGCCCAAACTGCACGAAAGAAAAGTAATAAGCCATATACGAAGTAAACATTTTAACAAAAGACTCATAAATAGTTATCTCACCAGTTTTTTTGTTAAAAGAGAGCATATTTATTTCTTCGGCCGCAATTAGTATATTTCTCAAGTGCGTTCTAGAAACACCACATTCTTTAGACACTAAGCTTAATATCGCTTTTGGCTTATTATCCTCTATGGCAAGCATATAGAGATAAACAAGAATCATATGGCCGGAATCTTTTGAAACAAAAACATCCAAATCATTGACAAAATTAATAATAAATAGTGAAGATCTGTGGATTTTTGCGTATGATTTAAAAAAAACAGAAATCTGATCATCAGATATAATCTTAGGATTATATGGGCCTTCAAACATCAAGCTTAGTGCAGGAACCATTGTGTTCAACAATTTTATAATATCTAACCTACCTTTTCTTGTTATCTTAAAACTTTTTTTTCTTTTGTCATTATCACTCTCCCCAAGTGAAATCCTTCCACTAACATTAAATAACAACAACAAAGATGTAATTGTATTATGACTAACCAACCCCGTAGTCAAACACTCGCTCACAACGTCAGACAAAAAAGCTTCATCCTTATTAAAAAAAACAGATGCAGTCACAGTCGAAATGACAAAGCGATTATTACTAAATATATATTTATAATATAATCTATCTTTCTTGAACTCTTCAATCATAAGTCTACAATGCGTTTCAACTGCAGGAATAAATAGACTATCTCTTGAGATAATTTTATAGAGATGCTGTATTCTGTTGTAAACCTTTAATTTCAGCTCCATATTCAAAACCTTTTTCAACATGTTTGGTAATTAAAATCATCCTTCATCCTCATTATACAATAAAATCACACAACTGCTTAATAACTGTTTCATATATTGACGAGCGTGAACACTCTCATCTATTTACATAAATATCAATAGCAAACAACAGCACAAAAAGCAAAAACATTAAATAATAATTAGAATTTATTATTTAGCATCACAGGCTAATAAATTTTGTTGCGCTAGTGAACTATAGTTCTGTAGATACCCAGTATTTTATAATAAATTAATCGCCGCATACTCAAAGTGGTTAAAACAAAAAAATTGATATACTGAATTAATTGCAAAATAAAAGTCGCTCCTTACACAAAAAAATATAATTAATGAGCCACATCAATATTCAGACTCCAGACTGCGCGCCTTCACAAATAAATGATGCCAACTTTCAAATTAGAAAAAAAAGAAATTAATTACTACTCAAGGGCTACAAATGAGATCTGTTTTCAGGAAATTACTTTATTACAGCGGAAGTTACACCCCCCTTGCAGGATAAGACTAAAAAAATCAAAGGATATATTTCATATAGCCATATTTAGATATGTATATGCAACAATATCAATTTACATTTAATTTTTTGAAAGTTACGAAAATTGAAAAAAAACTAGTTAAATAAATTGAAATTCGTTAATTTTGAATATTAACCTTGGGACATGCGGAAAATCATTCTTCGTAAAAAAGATAAAAACAAGATTTGATTAAACTGACACCCCTTCAAAGAGATTAAATACAAGCTGTTGACTTTAAAATAACTCACTTTAACTAAACTAACAAAAACACACTTGGCTGGGTAACTATAGTTCTGGAAACATTTTCAATCGTACAATAATAAAACCCCACTACCATACTGTAAAAATCTATCCTTGGCAGGCCTAAGCCTGCCAAATATATTTACTTAACGATATCTTTCGTCCATACACCAATAATAGGCCGAGAAAAAATTGCCAATACTGCAATGAGGCTAAACTCAATTGATACAGACCAACAAATATGCCCTAATAGTTCACTCCAGAATTCGTAACCGTTCAAATTCCACAGCCAACCAGTTTTTCCGCCAAGGTAAACTGGATAACGGAAACCCAGTGCAGGTATAAGGAATCCGTGCATAACAAACGTAATGATGATTCCATAAGCCGCACCATACCAAAGTCTAACTTTTGGCACATAAGCTGAGAGTAAAATATAAATGCCAGCAAAGATAAAACTAAATAGCCAATGATAGAGCATTACAGCACCGGGAATAGTAATTCCTTGGTATATGTAATCCATCGAGTGCGAGTTAACCCCCAGCCAGCCCAACCAGGCATCAATGTTCAACGCGGGAGGAGAAACTTCCCCTGCGAGACGAGGTGGCATATTAACTTCAGTACCTGATTTAACTAATGAGCTTATCGCACCACCAATGAAAGTCGCCCACAACAAAATGCGTACGTTAGTTTTTTTCCATGCGCTCATAATTTATCCTTAAAAGTAAAATTGATACCATCATACACCTCAATCAAGTTACTGGATGTTTCTGTACGCGTCAATATTTTACGTTTCTTTAATATCTAATGATACACAATTGAATCAATATACTTTTAATCTGTTATTTACGCTCTGCTGCGTGGAAGATAGTGCAGTCTATCAGTAAGAGATCACAGTTAATATTATTGAAAGCCATTGGTGTAACATCATTATTTTAAATCACGAAATTTAATTCACTACACTGCTCCCTTTTCTATGATGACTGACTTGTTGGCCTAAAGTAAGATTGACCCCGAATATGCTCCAGTCATAATCAGGAATAACCGGCTTCATGTTGGTTGCATGTTCTGGCAACCGGCAGACTTTTCAGCAAATTCGGACGGGGTCATCCAGCCCAGCGCAGAATGAGGACGTCTCTGGTTATAGTGTATGCGCCAGGCTTCGATTTTGCACCGGGCATCCTCCAGCGACATGAACCAATTTTCGTTCAGGCACTCCTGCCGCAGTCTGCCGTTGAACGACTCCACGGTCGCATTGTCCGTGGGCGTTCCCGGTCGTGAGAAGTCGATGCGGATCCCTCTTTCGTACACCCATTTGTACAGCATTTTCCCTGCAAGTTCAGAGCCATTATCGGTTTTCAGCCATTGTGGTAAGGGACGTCTGAGCGCAATGGCGTTCAGCATCTCTGCGACCTCAGTTGAGCGCAGATTCTGACCCACGCAAATCCCCAGACATTCGCGCGTGTAGAGATCAATGACCGTCAGCAGACGTAGCCGACGCCCGTCAAATAAGGCGTCAGATACAAAATCCATGCTCCAGACATAGTTCGGATACAACCCCTGAGGCTGGGGCTGTCGCCGCTGTGCCGATTTATTTCGGCGCGGGCGTTTGAGGCGCAGGGACAGACCCTGCTCGCGATAGAGCCGGTAAATGCGTTTGTGATTATCCCGCCAGCCTTCCCACCTGAGTATGACGTGAACTCTGCGGTAGCCATAGTAGACCCGGGTTTCAGTGATCTCCCTGATACGCAGGCGGAGCGCGCTGTCGTCTGCCGCCACAGCACGATAGCGGAAAGCGCTGCGGCTGATCCGTAGTGCAAAACAGATCTGCCGCTCGCTGGCCCCGTAACGTGCCTGCAAATCCCGGCCCCATTCACGCAGACACGCCAGCGTCAGTTCTTTTTTGCCTGCACATCCTGCAGCATGGCCTTGTCGAGGCTCAGATCGGCAACCAGCGTCTTCAGCCTGAGATTCTCTTCCTCAAGCTGCCGCATGTGCTTCAGCTCAGAAGGGGAAATCCCGCCGTATTTTTTCGCCAGGTGTAAAACGTGGCATCGGAGATACCCAGCTTACGGCAAACTTCGGGCACGCTCGTACCCGGTTCGGCCTGTTTCAGGGCAAAGACAATCTGCTCTTCGGTGAATCGTGACTTTTTCATCGGCACCACCTCCGTTCAGGGAAGTATTCATCATGCCGGAATTCTGTTTCTGAATGGAGCAGGATTTTGGGTCAGGGTCACAATCACGCAACAAGTACTGGCGAAGAAAAATGGGTAGTGAAAGTTGTATCTGCTTTAGCGAGACTGATTCACTGTCTGAAGAAAAGTTTCTTTATATTCTAAGGAGGTTGGAGCGGGCGAAGGGAATCGAACCCTCGTATAGAGCTTGGGAAGCTCTCGTTCTACCATTGAACTACGCCCGCTTTGAGGTGCGTTACGCATTATAGACTTTCAGCACTCGCTGGCAAGTGCCTTTGTGTCCAGGTGATGGTTTTTCAAGCACTTTTTAAATTAACACGACGGTTTTAGGTAACGCTGCGGGTCGATTGCTGTGGCCCGGTAGCGAATCTGAAAGTGCAAACGCACCGAATCCGCCCCAGTGCTGCCCATCGTGGCAATTTTCTGCCCGGCCTTCACTTTCTCCCCAGTATTAACCAGCATCGTGTCGGTGTGGGCATAGGCGGTGATGTACTCTTCGCTGTGTTTGATCATCACCAGATTGCCGTAGCCGCGCAGCTGGTTACCGACATAAACCACCGTTCCCGCGCCGGAAGCATAAATAGGCTGCCCGCGAGAGCCTGAGATATCAATGCCTTTATTGCCACCGTCGCTGCTGGAGAACGGTTCAACAATGTTGCCCTTCGTCGGCCACAGCCAGCAGCGTGCTCCCACCGGCGGCGGTGCCACCTTTGCTATGGTCGTGTTTTGCGAACGAGCTGGCGCAGTGGTGTTTTTGGCCATGGCGGTGTTTTTCGGCCGGCTTGCAGAGCCTGAGCCTTTGATCCGAATACGCTGGCCCACCTGGATAGTATAAGGCGCAGGGATCCCGTTCAGTCGGGCGAGGTCACCCACGCTGCTGCCGGTCATTCTGGAAATTTTTGAGAGCGTATCGCCGCGCTTAACGGTGTAAACCGCGCCGCTAAACGTGCCTTCGTTTCGGGTACTTTTGGCTGGTTTTGAGGAGGAGCAGGCCGTCAGCATCAGGCTCGTCATGATAATGAAAGCGGTGATGTGCCAGCGTTTTAAAATGCTTTCCTTGCGCAAACCAGGCCCCGGAAACGTTGATGAACTTGAGGAAAATTCCCCTCCTTACGGAGGGGAATGAGGGCGTTACTTAGTCGGACGCAGAGCCGGGAACAGGATAACGTCGCGGATGGTGTGGCTGTTGGTGAACAGCATAACCATGCGGTCGATACCGATACCCAGACCCGCCGTTGGCGGCAGACCGTGCTCCAGCGCGGTGACGTAGTCTTCGTCGAAGAACATCGCTTCGTCGTCGCCTGCCGCTTTCGCATCAACCTGGTCCTGGAAACGCTGCGCCTGGTCTTCCGCGTCATTCAGCTCGGAGAAGCCGTTGCCGATTTCACGGCCACCGATGAAGAACTCAAAGCGGTCAGTGATTTCCGGGTTTTCGTCGTTACGGCGCGCCAGGGGAGAGACTTCTGCCGGGTATTCGGTGATGAAGGTCGGCTGAATCAGGTGGCTTTCCGCAACCTCTTCGAAGATTTCGGTCACTACGCGGCCCAGGCCCCAGCTCTTCTCAACTTTGATACCGATACTTTCCGCGATGGCTTTCGCCGAGTCAAAGTTATCCAGATCGGCCAGGTCGGTTTCTGGACGGTGCTTTTTAATAGCTTCACGCATGGTGAGCTTTTCAAACGGTTTGCCGAAGTCGAAGGTCTCTTCGCCATACTGCACTTCGGTGGTGCCCAGCACATCCTGAGCCAGAGTACGGAACAGGGATTCGGTCAACTCAATCAGATCTTTGTAATCCGCGTAAGCCATATAGAGTTCCATCATGGTGAACTCTGGGTTATGGCGCGGGGAGATGCCTTCGTTACGGAAGTTACGGTTGATTTCGAAGACGCGGTCGAACCCACCCACAACCAGACGCTTCAGGTACAGCTCTGGCGCGATACGCAGGTACATGTCGATGTCCAACGCATTATGATGCGTGATGAACGGACGAGCGGATGCGCCGCCAGGGATCACCTGCATCATTGGGGTTTCAACTTCCATAAAGTCGCGGCCCACCATGAACTGGCGGATGCCGGCCATGATTTTAGAGCGCACTTTAAAGGTATTGCGGGACTCTTCGTTAGCGATCAGGTCCAGATAACGCTGGCGATAGCGGGTTTCCTGATCGGCCAGGCCGTGGAATTTGTCCGGCAGCGGGCGCAGCGCTTTGGTCAGCAGACGCAGTTCGGTACAGTGAATGGACAGCTCGCCGGTTTTGGTTTTAAACAGCTTACCGCGCGCGCCCAGAATATCGCCCAGGTCCCACTTTTTGAACTGCTCGTTGTAGATGCCTTCCGCCAGGTCATCACGGGAGACATACAGCTGAATACGGCCGCCAACGTCTTGTAAGGTCACGAAGGACGCTTTACCCATGATACGGCGGGTCATCATACGACCAGCCACGCTTACCTCAACGCCGAGGTCTTCAAGCTCTTCGTTCTCTTTCGCATCGAAATCAGCGTGCAGTTGGTCTGAGGTGTGATCGCGGCGGAAATCGTTCGGGAATGGGATACCCTGCTCACGCAGAGCTACCAGCTTCTCACGGCGCGCTTTCAGTTCATTGTTAAGATCGGCTGCTGCGTCAACGCCCTGTGCTTGTTGTTCAGACATGTTGGTTCCTCATAACCCTGCTTTCAAACTTGCTTCGATAAATTTGTCCAGATCGCCGTCCAGCACAGCCTGCGTGTTGCGGGTTTCAACCCCGGTGCGCAGATCTTTAATGCGGGAGTCGTCGAGGACGTAAGAACGAATCTGGCTGCCCCAGCCGATATCCGATTTGTTGTCTTCCAGCGCCTGCTTCTCAGCATTCTTTTTCTGCATTTCCAGCTCGTACAGCTTCGCCTTCATCTGCTTCATCGCCTGGTCTTTGTTCTTGTGCTGAGAACGGTCATTCTGGCACTGGGTCACGGTGCCGGTTGGAATATGGGTAATACGTACCGCAGATTCCGTACGGTTAACGTGCTGACCACCCGCACCGGATGCGCGATAAACGTCAATGCGCAGGTCCGCCGGGTTGATGTCGATATCAATGTTGTCATCCACTTCCGGGTAAACAAACGCGGAGCTGAACGAGGTATGGCGGCGGCCACCGGAGTCAAACGGACTCTTACGCACCAGACGATGAACGCCGGTTTCGGTACGCAGCCAGCCAAAGGCATAATCGCCCTGAATGCGAATGGTCACGGACTTGATGCCCGCCACGTCGCCTTCGGACTCTTCAATAATTTCGGTTTTGAAACCGCGAGCTTCTGCCCAGCGCAAGTACATACGCTCCAGCATGCTCGCCCAGTCCTGCGCCTCCGTACCGCCTGAGCCTGCCTGAATATCGATGTAGCAGTCGGCGCTGTCGTACTCGCCAGAGAACATGCGGCGGAATTCAAGCTGCGCCAGTTTGGCGTCCAGCACATCCAGCTCGGCAACGGCCTCGTTAAAGGTCTCTTCATCGTCGGCTTCTACCGCAAGCTCCAGCAGGCCGGAGACATCTTCCAGGCCCTGAGACATCTGATCTAACGTGTCGACGATGGCTTCCAATGAGGAACGTTCTTTCCCCAACGCCTGTGCGCGTTCAGGTTCGTTCCAGACATCGGGCTGTTCCAGCTCGGCGTTTACTTCTTCGAGGCGCTCTTTCTTGGCATCGTAGTCAAAGATACCCCCTAAGAACGTCGCTGCGCTCTGTGAGGTCCTGGATGCGGCTTTTTACCGGGTTAATTTCAAACATGCGTAATTTCTTATGTTGATTTCAGAAGACGAAATGCGATCGTAAACCGGAAAGTTTACCGGATTTACGCCGCATTTTGTAGCATTCTCCCTGACATATAGCCAAGTAATTAACGCTGCAGCAGCGTCGAGAATGCGGGCTATATCGGCCAGAGATGATCGATTAAAAGCTGCACGCTGCGGTTGCCGCGGAACTCGTTCACGTCCAGCTTGTAGGCCAGCTCAACTTCGCGCACGCCGTTGTCCGGCCAGCGGGTGGTATCCACGTTGAAGGCGATACCGTCCAACAGCGGACCGCCACCGACAGGCTCCACCATCACCTTCAGGTGACGCTCGCCCACCAGGCGCTGCTGGAGAATACGGAACTTGCCGTCAAACAGCGGCTCCGGAAACATTTGCCCCCACGGCCCGGCGTCTCTGAGCATCTCCGCCACTTCGAGCGTCATCTCCTGCGCGGACAGCTGACCGTCGGACCAGATTTCCCCCTGTAACAACGCCGGGTCCAGCCACTCACCGACCAGGTCGCCAAAACGCTGGCGAAACTCCTCAAAGCGAGCCTCTTCCAGCGACAAGCCTGCGGCCATGGCATGACCGCCGAACTTCAGCATCATGCCCGGATAAAGCGTATCCAGACGTTCTAAAGCATCACGCATGTGCAGCCCCTGAACTGAACGGCCGGACCCTTTAAGCGTGCCGTCTCCCGCAGGCGCGAACGCGATGACCGGGCGGTGGAAACGCTCTTTGATGCGCGAGGCCAGAATGCCGACCACGCCCTGGTGCCATTCCGGGTGATACATTGCCAGCCCGTAAGGCAGGGCTTCGCTACTGCGCTCCAGCTGTTCGCAAAGGGTCAGCGCTTCGACCTGCATGCCTTGTTCAATTTCTTTCCGCGTTTGGTTCAGCGCGTCCAGCTCGTTAGCCAGCATACGCGCTTCACCAATGTTTTCGCTGAGCAGCAGCGCCACGCCAACCGACATATCATCCAGTCGGCCTGCGGCGTTCAGGCGCGGCCCCAGCGCAAAGCCCAGATCGCTGGCGGCGATCTTTTGCGGCTCACGATTAGCCACTTCAAGCAGCGCGCGAATGCCGGGACGGCATTTCCCCGCGCGAATGCGGCTTAACCCTTGCCAGGTCAAAATGCGGTTGTTGGCATCCAGCGGCACAACGTCCGCCACGGTGCCCAGCGCGACTAAATCTAGCAGTTCTGCAAGATTCGGAATGGCCAGCCCACGCTGTTCGAACCAGCCGTTATCACGCAGATGCGTGCGCAGCGCCAGCATCAGATAAAACGCGACGCCGACACCAGCCAGGGATTTAGATGGAAATGTGCAGTCGGCGAGATTCGGGTTAATGATAGCTTCGGCAGCGGGAAGTGTTTCCCCTGGCAGGTGGTGATCGGTCACCAGCACCGGGATCCCCAGTGCATGGGCGCGCTCAACGCCCGCATGGGATGAGATGCCGTTGTCGACGGTCACGATCACCTGCGCACCGCGGGCATGGGCCTGATCGACCACTTCCGGGCTAAGCCCGTAACCATCCTCAAAGCGATTAGGCACCAGGTAGCCAATATTCTCAGCCCCCATGCTGCGCAGGGCCAGAACGCTTAGCGCGGTACTGGTTGCCCCATCAGCATCAAAATCGCCGACAACGATGATGCGCAAGCCTTCGCGAAAGGCGTTATAAAGCATGACCACGGCCCGATCGATGCCGCTGAGCTGTTGCCACGGCAGCATCCCTTTTACGCCGCGCTCCAGCTCTTGTTCGCCACGCACGCCCCGGCTGGCATACAGCCGCTGTAACAAAGGAGGCAGCGTAGCCGGAAGCGCCACCGAGCTGTCAACGACCCGGCGGCGGAGTTGCGTTTGCTGTTTCACCCGAAATTAACCACCCGCTTTCATTAACTGCTTGTGGGCATCCAGCATTTGTTTCATTTCTTTAGGCCCCTGATAACCCGGGATCATGCTGCCGTTGCTCAGCACGATCGCTGGCGTCCCCTGCACGCCAAACTGCACGCCCAGGTTGTAGTGGTTAGCCAGGTTAATGTCACAGCTTGCCGGTGCCACATCACCGCCCTTCATTGCGGCATCGAACGCTTTGTTACGGTCTTTCGCGCACCAGATAGACTTCATGTCGCTCTCGGCCTGGCTTTGCAGCCCCTGACGAGGGAATGCCAGATAACGCACGGTGATCCCCAGCGCGTTGTAGTCGCTCATCTCTTCATGAAGCTTGTGGCAGTAGCCGCAGGTGATGTCGGTGAACACCGTAATCACATGCTGCTCCTTCGGCGCTTTGTAGATAATCATCTCTTTTTCCAGCGCGTTCAGCTTGCCGATCAGCAGTTGGTTGGTCACGTTCACCGGCTGAGCGCCGCTCACGTCATACAGCGGCCCCTGAATCACATGTTTGCCGTCTTCGGTGACATAAAGTACGCCGCTATCGGTCAACACAGTTTTCATCCCGGCAACCGGTGCAGCCTGAATCTCTGCGCCCTGCACGCCCAGCTTCGCCAAAGATTGTTTAATAGCGGCGTCATCCGCGTGAGCAATACCGGAAACGGAAGCGGCCAGCAGCGAAAGCAGCCAAAAACCTTTTTTCATGAGGATTCCTTTATCTCTTGTAGCACTCACGCTCGAGGGTGGTGCTGTTGATGCAGCTGGCGTAAACGCGCCGTCGCTACATGTGTATAAATTTGTGTGGTGGACAAATCACTATGGCCCAGCAGCATCTGTACGACACGAAGATCCGCTCCATGGTTCAGCAGGTGCGTGGCAAAAGCGTGGCGTAGCACATGCGGAGACAGTTTTTCACTGTCGATACCGGCCAGCACGGCATAGTGCTTAATGCGGTGCCAGAAGGTTTGCCGCGTCATTTGCTGTGCGCGATTGCTGGGGAAAAGCACATCCCGAGACTGCCCGTTTAACAACTCCGAGCGGCCATACTTCAGGTACTCTTCAATCCAGTACACCGCCTCTTCGCCCAGCGGCACGAGACGCTCTTTGTTGCCTTTACCAATCACTCGCACCACGCCCTGCCGCAGGCTGATATCGCTCATTGTCAGCCCAACCAGCTCCGAGACGCGCAGCCCGGTTGCGTACAAGACTTCAAGCATGGCTTTATCGCGCAGTTCAATAGGCTGATCGACACACGGAGATTGCAACAGCCGTTCAACCTGAGCCTCGCTTAAATCCTTCGGCAAACGCTGGGGAAGTTTGGGCGATGAAAGCAGCGCACTGGGGTCGTCTTCCCGCATTTTTTCGCGATACAGGTACTGAAATAACCGCCGCATAGCGCTAAGCAACCGCGCGGAACTGGTGGCTTTATAACCGCCCTCGACGCGCTCCGCAAGCAGCGACTGGAGATCCGAAGCCTGAACGGTCAAAAAACTGAGTTGCTGACGCTGCAGCCACTCGGCCACCATAGTGAGATCGCGGCGATAAGAGCTGAGCGTATTTTCGGCCAGATTTCTTTCCAGCCACAGCGCATCCAGAAACTGTTCGATACGGATCTTATCCTGCTCCACGCTCCACTCCTGATTTGGCGAATTGTGTCCATTATGCATGATGGCGAATGGGATCTGGTACACTTGGCCATCTGCACGCGATTAAAATGAGTTGTTATTGCTATGAACATTGGTCTTTTTTACGGCTCCAGCACCTGCTACACCGAAATGGCCGCCGAAAAAATTCGCGACATTATTGGTCCTGAACTGGTGACGCTTCACAACCTGAAAGATGATGCCCCGGCCATGATGGAGCAGTATGACGTTCTGATCCTGGGCATACCGACCTGGGATTTTGGCGAACTGCAGGAAGACTGGGAAACCGTCTGGCCGCAGCTGGATGACCTGAACCTGGAAGGCAAACTCGTGGCGCTTTACGGCATGGGCGATCAGCTTGGCTACGGTGAGTGGTTCCTGGATGCGTTAGGCATGCTGCACGACAAGCTGGCACCGCGCGGGGCACAGTTCATCGGCTACTGGCCAACAGAAGGCTATGAATTTACCAGCCCAAAACCGGTCATTGCCGACGGGCAGCTGTTTGTTGGCCTGGCGTTGGATGAAACCAACCAGTACGACCTGAGCGACGAACGCATTGAAACCTGGTGCGAGCAAATTCTTGGCGAAATGGCCGAACGCTTCGCTTAAATCTGCCCGCTTCCGCTCGCCTGCTGTTGCATCAGCAGGCGGCGTAGATCGCGCCATTCACCGATGTCCATGCTGTCAGCCGCCAGCCAAAGATGCTGGCAACGATGCTTTCCGGCACGACGCAGTCTTAGCATCGCCCCGCTGTCAATCATCCATGGATTTCCGACGATATCCCAGTCACGCCCCTGCCAACGCAGACGAAAATCCGTCAGCAGTTTAATTTCGCCCTGGCGAGCGTGAATGCGGCGCTGGCTGCGTACGCTGTCGAAAACCACAAGGGAAAGCAGCAGCATCCAGACCAGCGTGTAGCTCATCGGCCACGGCATTAGCAGCACGAATAGCGCCACCAGGCCGTGGAGAAGCAACGACATCCATTGCGCGCGCCAGGAAACCCGGAGATCAGATTGCCACAGGACCACGTTCTTTATTCCGTGTCTGAATCAGGGCAACCATACGCTGAAGCTCGACATCTGCTGGTTTACCGTGATTCATCAACCAGTTAAACAGGTCTGGATCGTCAGACTCCAGCAGGCGAACAAACAGCTGTTTGTCGCTGTCGCTGAGCGTTTCGTATTCATGTTCGAAGAACGGCATAATCGAAATATCGAGCTCGCGCATTCCACGGCGGCATGCCCAGTGAATTCGGGCTTTATTATTGATATCCATGTGCACTTTCCTGCTTAGCCATCAAGTTGGGTACGGAGTTAGTGTAACGTGTTTTCGTCACCGGGATTACCTGAATGTTCCATTGTGCGCGCTTTCCCCACACAAACCCGTGTAACAGCACCGATTGCACAAGATTCCCCGAGGCAACACGCAAACGCACGAATGGCGTTATCAAACTGCTTGCATTGCCCTCTGGCTCTTTTACCATTGAGAAATTAAACCGTTGGATAACCCGGGATCTTTGTTATGGCTTTTAATCCGTTTCCTCCTCGCCAGCCCAGTGCCGCCGCCCGTCTACCGCTGACACTAATGACGCTCGACGACTGGGCTCTCGTGACTGCCGTGGGTGCAGACACTGAGAAATATCTTCAGGGTCAGGTGACTGCCGACGTCGCGAAACTTGACGCGGGCCAGCATCTGCTCTGCGCCCATTGCGATGCCAAAGGGAAGATGTGGAGTAACCTGCGTCTGTTCCATCGGGGCGGAGGCTTTGCGTTTATTGAGCGCCGCAACCTGCGTGACGCCCAGCTTACAGAGCTGAAGAAATATTCCGTTTTCTCCAAAGTCACTTTCAATGCGGATGACGCCAGCGTCCTGTTAGGGTTGGCGGGTTTCCAGGCGCGTTCTGCGCTTGCAGCCGTTTTCACTACGCTGCCGGATGAAGATACTCAGGTTGTCCAGCACGGCGCAACAACTCTGTTGTGGCTAAATCTGCCGGCGGAGCGCTTCCTGATTGTCACTGACGAAGAAACGGCTCAGACGTTAACCGAAAAACTCAGTGAAGAAGCACAGCGTAATGATAGCCAGCAGTGGCTGACGCTGGATATCGAGGGTGGATTGCCGGTCATTGATAGTGTAAACAGCGCTCAGTTTATTCCACAGGCAACAAACCTTCAGGCGCTGGGCGGTATCAGCTTTAAAAAAGGCTGCTACACCGGCCAGGAAATGGTTGCCCGAGCCAAGTTCCGCGGGGCAAATAAACGCGCACTCTGGCTGCTGGCTGGGAGCGCAAGCCGCGTGCCTGAAGCAGGCGAAGATCTTGAGTTGCAGATGGGTGAAAACTGGCGTCGTACCGGCACCGTGCTGGCCGCTTCACGATTGGAAGATGGCCGTCTTGTTGTGCAGGCGGTGATGAACAACGATCTTGAACCGAACAGCGTCTTGCGCGTGCGTGATGATGCAAACAGCAAGCTCTCACTGGCGCCACTGCCCTATTCTCTGGAAGAAAATTAATCGAACACTGAGCCCCGAAACCGGGGCTCCATAATTTGATTTTGGCGAGTTAGAGGCTTTAACGAATATAGAGATAAATCGCGAGGAAATGGCAGACGCTGCCGCCCAGCACAAACCCATGCCAGATGGCATGGTTGTACGGAATACGTTTGCAGACGTAGAAAATCACCCCCAGCGAGTAAACAATACCGCCAATCGCCAGCAGCGTAACGCTGCCCGGTGCCAGTTTGACCACCATTTGGTAGATGACGACCAGCGACAGCCAGCCCATCAGCAGATAGGTCACCAGCGACAACACCTTAAACCGGTGTGCAATGGTGAGCTTAAACAGGATCCCCGCCAGCGCCAGGCTCCAGATAACAATCATCAGCCCCTTCGACAGCGGCGAGTTGAGCCCTACCAGCAAAAACGGGGTATACGTGCCGGCGATCAGCAGGTAAATGGCGCAGTGGTCGAACTTTTTAAGCCACCGCTTGGCCCGCTCATGTGGAATAGCGTGGTAAAGCGTTGAGGCGAGAAACAGCAGGATCATGCTGCCGCCGTAAAGACTGTAGCTGGTAATTGCCGTTGCGCTGGCATTGGCATCGACCGCCTGCACCAGCAACAACACCAGGCCAACAATACCGAACACCAACCCAATGCCGTGGCTAATGCTATTGGCTACTTCCTCTGCCAGAGAATATCCATGCGCGACAAGTGGTTTACGAGCCATCTGGCTCCTCCCGAGATAAAGAAGAATAACGCAGCGTTCCTAGCCTAACTGAGAATGATTCCAGTGAACACATGTAAGCTAAAATAAATATGTGAGCGTCTGTGACGACGCCCTTCGTCAGCCTGGAGGATTTCTTTTACAATCAAACGACAGCCAAAAAACAGGGAAAATACGATGCAACAGGCATTTGGTGAAATGAGTGCGGTTATCCATTTCCTGATGGAGATTGATAAGCTGAAGCTGGTTCAGCGTCGCACCAAAATCATCGGTCATGAAAGACATGAAAACTCTGCCGAGCACAGCTGGCACTTCGCTATGGCGGCAATGAGCCTCGCCCCCTGGGCCGAAAAAGAGGTGAATATTCAGCGCGTGATCCAAATGGCGCTGCTGCACGACATCGTAGAAATCGATGTTGGCGATGTGCTGGTTTATGACATTGCGGCCCGTGAAGCCATCGCCGAAAAAGAAGCGGCGGCGGCACGGCGTCTGTTTGGTTTGTTGCCTGCGCCGCAGGGGCCACAATTTTTGGCTTTGTGGCAAGAATATGAGGCAGACACCACGCCCGACGCCCGCTTTGCCGGGGCGCTGGATCGCATTTTACCTATTCTGCTTAACCTGCATAACGAAGGGCAGAGCTGGCGAGAGAATAATATTTCCCTGCAGCAGGTATTAACTCGCAATGCGCAGGTGGGAGAAAGCTGGCCGGAATTGTGGCAACATGTCGAGCTTCAATTATATCGGGCGCACGAGAAAGGCTGGCTGCGTTAGTTCCAGCCATCCGTAAGCACCGTACCAGCAGGAAGAAAAAGTATGTTTACACATGCGGCAATCGCCACCCTGAACGGCCTCGAAATGATGGTGTACAACTTTGTCATTAAAAACAAAGACAAAGTCATGTACATGACCATTCGAGAGCTGGCGGATGCCGCAGGAGTCTCCACCACGACCGTGTTGCGTTTTTGCCGCAAACTCAACTGTGAAGGGTATTCCGAGTTTCGCGTTCGTTTTAAATTATATCTGGAGCAAACGGAAATTCAGCCCGCTAATTTCGGCAGCAGCGAAATTATCAGTTTTTTTAAAAGTACCAATAATGAAGAATTCGATAATTTAATCGACCACGCCGTTGATATTATTTGCTCCTCCGAGCGTATTATCTTTGTTGGCGCGGGAACATCCGGTGCTTTAGCTAAATATGGTGCACGTTTTTTCTCAAACGTTGGTAAATTTAGCAACCATATTGATGATCCTTATTTTCCGGTCACCAATGATATGGCACGAAACGCGCTGGCTATTGTGCTTTCCGTTTCAGGTGAGACGGAGGAGATCCTGCGCTTTGCCAGCCAGTTCAGCCTTCACCACTGTAAAGTGATGTCTGTCACCAGCCATGAGAACTCGTCGCTGGCTAAGTTAGCCGACTTTAATATTTCCTGGCATATTCCACCGGTACGTATCGCCGGAGTGTATGACATCACTACACAAATCCCCGTTATTTATATTCTTGAAACCATTGGCCGCCGCCTGGCAAAAAGAATGCTATAAAAAAAACACCCTGTTTTTTGTTTGTGACAAATCACAATTCACGCTATTTGTTATATCGTGACAATCCCATTTCATTTGTTAGACTCCAAAGCAGAAATAATACTTTCAGCGCGACAATGTGAACCTACGCACATTATTTTATGCGCTAACAATGAGATGAAAGAATATGAAACAACTTAAGTTACCGAAGGACTTTTTATGGGGCGGTGCGGTTGCCGCTCACCAGGTGGAAGGCGGCTGGAACAAAGACGGTAAAGGCCCAAGCATTTGTGACGTACTGACGGGCGGCGCCCACGGCGTCCCGCGCGAGATAACTCTGCAGGTCGAAGCCGGGAAATACTACCCGAACCACGAAGCGATTGATTTTCATGGCCGCTACAAAGAAGACATTAAGCTGTTTGCCGAGATGGGCTTCAAATGCTTCCGTACCTCCATTGCCTGGACCCGCATTTTCCCCAACGGCGACGAGCAGCAGCCTAACGAAGCTGGCCTGAAGTTCTACGACGATATGTTCGATGAGCTGCTGAAATACAATATCGAGCCGGTCATCACCCTATCCCACTTCGAAATGCCGCACCACCTGGTGACCGAATACGGCGGCTGGACCAACCGAAAAGTGGTCGATTTCTTTGTTCGTTTCGCCGAAGTCGTGTTCGAGCGTTACAAGAGCAAAGTGAAGTACTGGATGACCTTTAACGAAATCAATAACCAGCGTAACTGGCGCGCGCCGCTGTTCGGCTACTGCTGCTCCGGTGTGGTTTACACTGAGCACGACAACCCGGAAGAGGTGATGTACCAGGTGCTGCACCACCAGTTTGTGGCGAGCGCAATGGCGGTGAAGATCGGCCACCGCATCAACCCTGAGATGAAAATCGGCTGCATGCTCGCCATGGTGCCTCTGTACGCCTTCTCCTGTAAGCCTGAAGACCAAATGTTTGCGCAAGAATCAATGCGTGAACGCTATGTGTTTACCGACGTGCAGCTGCGTGGCTATTACCCGTCTTATGTACTGAACGAATGGGAACGCCGCGAGTTCAACATTAAAATGGAAGCCGGTGACGAGCAGATCCTGCGCGAAGGCGTCTGTGATTATCTCGGGTTCAGCTACTACATGACGAACGCCGTTCAGGCCGAAGGCGGCAGCGGCGATGCGCTTTCCGGCTTCCAGGGCAGCGTGCCGAACCCGCACGTCAAAGCCTCTGACTGGGGCTGGCAGATTGACCCGGTTGGCCTGCGCTATGCGCTGTGCGAACTGTATGAGCGCTACCAGAAGCCGCTGTTCATCGTGGAAAACGGCTTTGGCGCCTACGACAAAGTAGAGGCAGACGGCTCCATCAACGATGACTACCGCATTGATTATCTGCGCGCTCACGTGGAGGAATTGAAAAAAGCCGTGACCTACGACGGTGTGGATCTGATGGGCTACACGCCATGGGGCTGCATCGACTGCGTGTCGTTTACCACCGGCCAGTACAGCAAGCGCTACGGCTTTATCTACGTCAACAAACACGACGACGGCACTGGAGATATGTCGCGCTCCCGCAAGAAGAGCTTCAACTGGTACAAGGAAGTGATCGCCAGCAATGGCGAGAATCTCTAAACGATCACCACCTCCATAGGAGGTGGTTTAGCGTTGATAAGCAAAAGGCGCCTTCATGGCGCCTTTTTTATTTAAACGGGCAACCCAAACCGGAAGCAGGCCCCGCGCTTTGGCTGGTCCACCAGCGAAATGTCGCTGCCGTGCAGTTGCAGCATCTGGCGCACAATCATCAGTCCAAGCCCGCCAACCCTGAGCCGGGATTGATTCACAATCGAAGGCCGCACAAACAGCCCCTCTTTTAGCTCCTGCGGAATACCTGGCCCGCTGTCGCTGACCTGCACCATGACTTTATCCACCTCTTTCCACAGCCGGACTGAAATCATGCCTTTGTCCGGCGTATGGCGAATGGCGTTGTCCAACAGATTAGTCAACACGCGCTCGATCATGCTGACATCGGCTTCAATCAGCGGCAGTCCTGGCTGGATGTCAGCTAAAAGTTCAAGTTGGCGAGTTTGCGCCGGAAGCTCAAATTTCTGGAACACATCCTGCAGCAATTCGCTCAGGGAGAAGCTCTCTTTGTGTGGCTTCACCACCCCGTATTCCAGCCTGGCCAGTTCGAACAGCGACTGCGCCAGCGCCCCAACCTTCTGACTCTGGGCCAGCGCAATATCCAGATAGCGCTTTTTCTCCGCCTCGCTCAGCGTAGCCGACATGACCGAGAGGCTTTCCAGGTAACCATGCAGCGACGTTAGCGGCGTTCTCAGGTCATGGGAGATATTGGCGATAAACTCGCGCCGCAGCTGATCTTGCTGAGTCAGGCTATGCCACTGCTCGGAGATTCGCCCGGCCATAGCAATCACCCCGTGACGCAGTTGGGCCAGCTCATCCCCATCTCCTCCTGGATTTTGCGGCAGAGCCGCCATGGCCTGCATTTCGGCCATCCCTCCTGATTCTAGCGCCTTAACGTGCTGCGAAAGTTCGCGTAACGGGCGTGTGATCCAGCGAAACGCCAGGCCGCCCACCACCAACCCCAGCACGCAGACCAGGCTGAGCAGAAACAGGCTTAGCTTTAAAACGGCATCAAACTGAGCGCTGTTGGCAAGCTGATTGTAGGTTTCCCCCAGCAGCACCACATACAAATAGCCCTCCAGCTTGCCGTCTCGCATCATCGGCGCCACGCTAAACACTTTCTGCCCGTCCAGGCTGCGCGGGTCGTCGCCATAAAGCGGGAATTTGCCGCCGTTCAGCGCGGCCCGTAGCGGAGCGAGATCGACCTGATGGCGCTTAATATGCCCATCCGGGGCTGCATCACCAATGATATTGCCTTGTTTATCCAGCAGATAAACTTCCACACTGGGGTTAACGGCCATCAGATGGTCGAACAGCGTGCGGACCGAGTCTTTGTTCAGCCCATCCTGCCCGAGCAGCGGGTAGCTCTGGTTGATGTGCTGCGCCAGGTCACCGGAGAGTTGCTGAATCACGGCCTGGCTGTATTGCGTGCTGGTACGCACCTGCAGCCAGCCCAAAAAGGCGCAGGCGGTCAGCAGCAACACGGCAAAAACCAGCGTCAGGCGGCGGGAAAGCGTAAGAATTCGCATAGGGTTACTCACGTATCAGGGCGGTAAACTTATAGCCTTTACCCCACACGGTGCGGATAAAATTCGGCTCCGCCGGGTTATCTTCAATCTTGATGCGCAGCCGGTTGATGTGGGTGTTTACGGTGTGCTCATAGCCTTCGTGCTGGTAGCCCCAAACCTGGTTGAGCAGGTGCAGCCGCGAAAACACTTTGTCCGGGTTGCGGGCGAAAAAGTACAGCAAATCAAACTCACGCGGGGTGAGATCTATCGGCATCTGATTCAGCCGAACATCTCTGGCCAGCGGATCAATCGTGAGCGGGCCAAACGTCAGCGTGCCGGCGTCTATCTTGAGGTTCTGGCTCATGGCCTCCTGACGGCGGAACAGCGCCTTCACGCGGGCGACCAGTTCGAGCATTGAAAACGGTTTCGCCAGGTAGTCGTCCGCGCCCAGCTCAAGCCCCAGCACGCGATGCGTTTCGCTGGAGCGAGCGCTGATCATAATAATCGGCGTGTACCGCGTCATGCTTCTGGCAAAGCGGCAAATCTCCAGGCCATCGACGCCGGGCAGCATCAGATCGAGAATCAGCGCATCCCAGCCGCCCTGCCTGAGCTTTTCCAGGCCGAGATTGCCGTCGGCGGCATGCACAATTTCAAAGCCTTCTTCCCGCAAATGCAGCTGCAGAAGCTCGGCGATATTTTCGTCGTCTTCTACGATCAGTATTTTTTTTGCCTGATTCACTTTGTCTGTCCCCACACGCTGGCATAGCCAAAGTTTACACAACTCGCGTCGGTTAAGTTGTCACATTTAATTTAACTTTGCGTGAGGCAATGGGGAACAAATCTGGCCAATACTCGCTGCATCGAATCACGAGGAAGCCGGACGATGGAAAGCTCAACGCTGCATACCGCCCCAACGCTCATTCACCCGCTATGGCTGAGGCTCTGCCACTGGCTGAATGCGCTGGCGATCCTGATTATGGTCACCAGCGGCTGGCGCATTTATAACGCCTCTCCGCTGTTTCATTTCCAGTTTGCCAACGAACTGACACTCGGCGGCTGGCTGGGTGGCGCGCTGCAGTGGCACTTCGCCGGGATGTGGCTGTTTGCGGTCAACGGCGTGATTTATCTGCTGTGCAATCTCTTCAGCGGCCGCTTTAAGCAGAAATACTGGCCCTTATCGCCTCGCGAATTCTTCCAGGACGCCTTTGCGGCGCTGCGGGGGAAATTAGCCCACGCTGACCTGAGCCATTACAACATGGTGCAAAAGGCGGCCTATCTGTTTGTTATCGCCGATAGCCTGCTACTGGTTATTTCCGGCCTCGTCGTGTGGAAATCCGTGCAGTTTGCCCTGCTGCGAGAATTGCTTGGCGGCTATGACACAGCGAGGTTTATCCACTTTTATGCCATGTCCGCCCTGGTCGGTTTCGTGGTGATTCATCTGCTGATGGTGGCGCTGGTGCCCCGCACGTTGCTCGCCATGCTCCGTGGCCGCTGAGGAAGAAACATGAGCGATAAAAACGAAATCATTAAAGAAGCGACGCAACTGATTAATAAGCAGCTCACGCAGGAAGGCCGCCGTCGTTTTTTAAAGCAGAGCTTAACGCTCGGCGGCATCGCGATGCTCACCGGCTGCGATATCAGCGATAACGCCACGGTTGAAAGTTCGCTCAGCAAGATTTCACGTTTTAACGACCGCATTCAGGCCTGGCTGTTTAACGGCAGCCAACTGGCACCGGTTTACCCGGAAAGCATGATCGACGCTAACTTCCCGTTTAACGCCTTTTACGGCGAGGACGAGGCGCCGGACATCAACGGCGACAGCTACCGCCTGGAGCTTGCCGGGCTAATTACCGACAAGCGCCCGTGGACGCTGGCACAGCTGCACCAGATGGCGCAGGTCAGCCAGGTGACCCGCCATATCTGCGTCGAAGGCTGGAGCGCCATCGGTAAATGGGGCGGCGTCCCTTTTGCCCTGTTCCTGAAAGGGATTGGCGCCGACCTGCGAGCCAAATACGTCAGCTTTAAATGCGCGGATGACTACTACACCAGCATTGATATGGCCACCGCGCTGCATCCACAAACGCTGATTGCTTTAACCTGGGATGGCAAAGTCCTGCCGCGCAAATATGGCTACCCGATGAAACTGCGTATCCCTACCAAACTCGGCTACAAGAACCCGAAGCATATTCAGGTCATTGAAGTCACCAATCGCTACCCCGGCGGCTACTGGGAAGACCAGGGCTATAACTGGTTCGGTGGTAGTTAACTCTCTGTCTCACTGCAAAATCAAGGAAATACATCATGAAAAAGATCTACGCTGCCCTGCTGTGCTCCACCATGCTGTTCGGTATCGCCGGGGCTAACGCTGCCGACTCGATGAGCAAGGATTCCATGGCCAAAGACGGCATGGGCAAAATGACCCACACCTGTAAAGACGGCATGAACAAAGACGGCATGAAGAAAGATTGCATGTCCAAAGATGGCATGAAGAAAGACGGGATGAGCAAAGACCCTATGGGCAAAGACAGCATGGCCAAAGACGGTATGGCGAAAGACAGCATGAGCAAGCAATAAGCCTGACGCTACGCCAGTCTCACCCTCTTCTGGCGTAGCGAACTCATTTCCCACCTGCCGCATCAATAAAGGTGCCGGTCACGTAAGATGCCTTTTCGCTCAGCAGCCATAGAATGGCCTCCGCGATCTCTTCCGGCTGACCGCCGCGCTGCATCGGCAATGCCGTTTTCACCCGATCAACTCTCCCCGCTTCTCCACCGGAAGCATGCATTTCGGTATAAATAAAACCGGGCCGCACGCCGTTCACGCGGATTCCCTGCGCGGCAACCTCTACCGCCAGCCCGGTGGTCAACGTATCGACGGCTCCTTTGGACGCGGCATAATCAACATATTCCCCAGCAGCGCCTAAGCGGGACGCGGCAGAAGAGACATTCACAATGGCTCCACCTTCCCCACCGTGACGCCATGCCATGCGCTTCACCGCTTCCCGGCAGCAGAGAAAATATCCGGTAACGTTTGTCGTCAGCACGCGATTGATACGTTCCGCCGTAAGGTTTTCAATGGTCGATTGCTGGAACAAGATGCCGGCGTTATTCACCAGGGCGGTCAGCGGCCCAAATGCGTTATCGATTTCGGCGAACATCGCCATCACCTGCAGCTCATCGGCAATATCCGCCCGCAGCGCCAGCGCTTCTCCGCCCTGGGCAATGATCGTCTTGACCACTTCATCCGCAGCCTGCTTATTGCGGAGGTAGTTCACCACCACTTTATAACCATGCTGAGCCAGCAAAAGCGAGGTTGCTTTACCCATTCCCCGGCTGCCGCCGGTAACCAAAGCTATCTTCATGTGACTCTCCAGAAACAAGAAAGGGCACCGAAGTGCCCTTAAGGTTGATGACAAAGAGGAAAAAAGCGTGGTTTTTTCCTCTTTGTGATTATCAGCCGAAAATCAATAAATTGATTTTCCTTATTTTTTTGACGAATCGTCTAGCATTTCTACTATCACCAGAGGATTGTCAGCAGTCTTTAGGGCACCGAAGTGCCCTTGATTCAATCTGTAAAAACTATTCGTACTCGCTCATCGGCACGCAGGAGCAGAACAGATTGCGGTCGCCGTAAACGTCGTCAAGGCGCTTCACGGTTGGCCAGTATTTATTGCCGTGACCTGCCGGGAAGACCGCCAGTTCACGGGTGTACGGGTGCGCCCACTCGGCAACAATTTCATCCTGAGTGTGCGGCGCGTTCACCAGCGGGTTGTCTTCCAGCGGCCATTCGCCTGCAACGACGCGGTCGATTTCGCTGCGGATGGACAGCATCGCATTAATAAAGCGGTCCAGCTCCACTTTGCTTTCGGATTCGGTTGGCTCAACCATCAGCGTGCCCGCTACCGGGAACGACATGGTTGGCGCGTGGAAGCCGAAGTCGATCAGGCGCTTGGCGATATCCAGCTCGCTGAT
Source organism: Cedecea sp. Ae19-4 (assembly GCF_059801165.1). NCBI lineage: Bacteria > Pseudomonadati > Pseudomonadota > Gammaproteobacteria > Enterobacterales > Enterobacteriaceae > Cedecea > Cedecea sp. Ae19-4. Next base: position 441,672 of record NZ_JBCHWG010000003.1, read on the forward strand.
GCCGGTTTCTTCTTTCAGCGGACGAATATCCAGAATACATTCGTGAGCCACACGGCCATTCGCGCCGGTGTACAGCACCGGATACGCGGATTTCAGGCGGGTCGCGATGTAGTTGGCGTTCAAAATCGCTACGGAGCTGGCTTTCTTCAGGCCGTCCGCGCCCATCATGCGGATGTACATCCAGCTGATTGGCAGAATAGAGGCGCTGCCAAACGGGGCGGCGGAAACCGCGCCTTGCTGGGTCAGCATCTCTTCAATCTGCACCACGCTGTGGCCCGGTACAAACGGAGCCAGATGCGCTTTCACGCCGATTGGGCCCATGCCCGGGCCGCCGCCGCCGTGCGGAATGCAGAAGGTTTTGTGCAGGTTGAGGTGTGAAACGTCCGCGCCGATATACCCCGGCGTGGTGATCCCCACCTGGGCGTTCATATTAGCGCCGTCCAGGTAAACCTGGCCCCCAAACTGATGCACGATCTGGCACACTTCGCGGATCGTTTCTTCGTACACGCCGTGAGTGGACGGGTAAGTCACCATGATGCAGGAGAGCGCTTCGCCCGCCTGTTCAGCTTTAACACGCAGATCCTGCAGATCGATGTTGCCTTGTTTATCACAGGCCACGACGATCACTTCCATACCCGCCATTTGCGCCGAAGCCGGGTTGGTACCGTGCGCAGAGCTTGGGATCAGGCAGATGTTGCGGCTGCCTTCGTTGCGGCTTTCGTGGTAGCGGCGGATAGCCAGCAAGCCAGCGTATTCGCCCTGGGCGCCGGAGTTCGGCTGCATGCACAGCGCGTCGTAGCCGGTCAGTTTCACCAGCCAGTCGGACAGCTGGGCGATCATCTGGTGGTAGCCTTCGGCCTGGTTTGCCGGGCAGAACGGGTGCAGCTCGGCAAATTCCGGCCAGGTGATCGGGATCATTTCGGCCGCGGCGTTCAGCTTCATGGTGCAGGAGCCGAGCGGGATCATCGCCTGGTTGAGCGCCAGATCTTTACGCTCCAGAGAGTGCATGTAGCGCATCATCTCGGTTTCGCTGTGGTAGCGATTAAAGACCGGGTGGGTCAGGATCTCGTCATCACGCAGCATCGGAGCCGGAATGGACTGGCTGTCGTTGGCAACGTCACGATCCAGCTTGTCGATACCCAGGCCGTGAGCATCGCCCAGCAGCACGTCGAACAGAGCAACAACATCTTCACGGGTGGTGGCTTCATCAAGAGTGATGCCTACCGCGTTCAGGATGTCGCTACGCAGGTTAATTTCACGCGCTTCGGCACGCGCCAGCACGGCGGCTTTATCAGCCACTTCAACACAAAGGGTGTCGAACCAGTGTTTGTGGCGCAGAACCAGCCCTTTCTGCTGCAGGCCAGCGGCCAGAATGTCGGTCAGGCGGTGGATTCGGCCTGCAATGCGTTTCAGGCCAGCCGGGCCGTGGAAGGCCGCATACAGGCTGGCAATGTTCGCCAACAGCACCTGGGAAGTACAGATGTTGGAGTTCGCCTTCTCGCGGCGGATGTGCTGCTCGCGGGTTTGCATCGCCATGCGCAGCGCGGTGCGGCCAGCGGCATCGCGGGAAACGCCGATAATACGGCCTGGCATGGAACGTTTAAATTCATCGCGAGCGCCGAAGAACGCCGCGTGCGGGCCGCCGTAGCCCATTGGGACACCGAAGCGCTGGGCAGAGCCGAAGACAATGTCCGCGCCCTGTTTGCCCGGCGCGGTCAGCATCACCAGCGTCATGAAATCTGCGGCTACGCTGACCACAACTTTGCGCTGTTTCAGCTCGGCAATCAGAGCCGTGTAATCATGCACTTCGCCGGTGGTGCCCACCTGCTGAAGCAGCACGCCGAACACATCCTGATGGTCCAGCACTTTCGCCGCATCATCGACAATGACGTCAAAACCGAAGGTTTCCGCGCGGGTACGCACCACGTCCAGCGTTTGTGGATGAACGTCAGAGGCCACGAAGAAACGGTTAGCGTTTTTCAGCTTGCTGACGCGCTTAGCCATCGCCATGGCTTCGGCTGCCGCGGTAGCTTCATCAAGCAGAGAAGCGGAAGCGATATCCATGCCGGTCAGGTCAAGCGTGACCTGCTGGAAGTTCAGCAGCGCTTCAAGACGCCCCTGGGAAACTTCAGGCTGGTAAGGCGTGTAGGCGGTGTACCAGCCTGGGTTTTCCAGCATGTTACGCAGAATCACCGGCGGCGTTTGTACCGCGGTGTAACCCATGCCAATGTAAGTTTTGAAGCGTTTATTGCGGCTGGCAATGCCTTTTAACTCTGCCAGGGCCGCAAACTCGGTCGCCGCGGCGCCAATCTGAGGCGGCTCAGCAAGCTGAATATCCTGCGGGACAATGCTGGCGATCAGGTCGGGGAGCGTCTTCGCGCCGACGGTCTCCAGCATCTCTTGCTGCTGCTGCGCGTCCGGGCCAATGTGACGATCGATAAACGCTTCGTGATTCTCTAACTGACGTAAAGACTGGGTCATGAGCGGTGATTCCTGAAATGGTTTCCCCTCCCCACCAGGGAGAGGGGTTTAAAAATTACTCGTCTTCTAACAGTGCTTCATAGGCAGAAGCATCCAGCAGCGCGGCAACCTGTGCTTCGTCGCTGGCTTTAATTTTGAAGATCCAGCCTTCGCCGTAAGGTTCGCTGTTGACCAGCTCCGGGCTGTCGCTCAGCGCGTCGTTGACCGCAACGATTTCACCGCTGATTGGGGCGTAGATGTCAGAAGCCGCTTTCACGGATTCAGCAACGGCACAATCATCACCGGCAGAAACGGTGGCGCCCACTTCAGGCAGGTCAACAAATACCATGTCGCCCAGCAGTTCCTGTGCGTGTTCGGTGATGCCTACGGTGTAGCTGCCATCAGCTTCTTTACGCAGCCATTCGTGCTCTTTGCTGTATTTCAGTTCGTTCGGCACATTGCTCATTGTTTTCTCCTGATACCTGATTTCAAAATTTAAAGCGCGACCGGCTTACCGGCGCGAACAAAAATAGGTTTGGTGACTTTGACCGGCATTTCGCGGTTGCGGATCTGCACGATCGCCGTTTCACCGATGCCCGCCGGGACGCGAGCCAGCGCAATGCTGTAGCCGAGCGTTGGCGAGAAGGTGCCGCTGGTGATTGCCCCTTCGTGCGTATTGCCCTGCGCGTCGGTAAACCGTACCGGCAGCTCATTACGTAATACGCCTTTTTCGGTCATGATCAAGCCAACCAGCTCTTCGGTACCGTTCGCGCGCTGTGCTTCCAGCGCTTCACGGCCAATAAAATCACGATCTTCAGGCTGCCACGCGATGGTCCAGCCCATGTTCGCGGCTAGTGGAGAAACGCCTTCGTCCATGTCCTGGCCGTAAAGGTTCATGCCAGCTTCAAGACGCAGCGTGTCGCGAGCGCCCAGGCCGCAAGGCTTAACGCCCGCTTCAACCAGCTGCGCCCAGAATCCCGCGGCCTTGTCGTTCGGCATCGCAATTTCATAGCCCGCTTCGCCGGTGTAGCCGGTGGTGGCAATAAACAAATCACCGGACTGCACGCCAAAGAACGGTTTCATGCCTTCAACGGCTTTACGCTGCGCTTCGCTAAACAGCGTGGCGGCTTTGGCCTTCGCATTCGGCCCCTGAACGGCAATCAGCGCCAGGTCGTCACGCACGGTGACGGACACGCCAAACGGTTCAGCGTGCTGGTTGATCCAGGCAAGGTCTTTTTCACGAGTAGCGGAGTTAACAACGAGGCGGAAATTGTCTTCGGTGAGGAAATAGATAATCAGGTCGTCAATCACGCCGCCGGAAGCATTGAGCATGGCAGTGTAAAGCGCTTTGCCCGGCTGGGTGAGTTTGGCGACGTCGTTGGCGACTAAGTAACGCAGAAACTCGCGGGTACGGCTGCCGTGCAGATCGACGATGGTCATGTGCGACACGTCGAACATACCGGCGTCGGTGCGTACGGCGTGGTGCTCATCAATTTGCGAGCCGTAGTGCAGCGGCATCATCCAGCCGTGGAAATCAACCATGCGGGCACCGCAGAGCGTGTGCTGTTCAAATAAGGGGGTCTGTTGAGTCATCTTTTCCTCTTTAACCATCTGGTGGCAAGGCGGATTTGGCTTTGCCAACCGTCAGACGAAACCCGGCATCGCCACCGTTCCCCGATAGCGACGCAAACGTTACCTTTGACCTGAACTTACCACCGAACGGGGGCGTAAACCATAAGCGAAAAACGGTCATTGCATTAGCTTATGACCAAAATGAGAGAGGAAGTGTGCAGAGTAATTGACTGTAAAAATGCGATTCACTCCACATTAACAGCAGGTATTTAGTGTCGAATTTAGCACTGGCTAACATTTACGACCATTTCAGAAACAAATTGACTACATCGCATAATTTGTAAGATTAGAAAATGTAATCCGAGATTTGTCCTGAGATTAGAATATTTCAAACGAGGGAGCAGATACCCTTCCCGGTCATCGGGAAGGGAAATGTGACGGGGTTATCACTATAGATTCCATCAGGTGGGTGAGTACTGCTCACCCCCGTGTAGATCGAAGTATGACGAGTATTTATTGCAGCCAGGATGGCAGATCTTGCAACCCCATCGCCTGGCGAACCAACTGAGGTTTAACTCCCGGCAGCGTATCGGCAAGCTTCAGGCCAATATCTCTGAGGAGTTTTTTCGCCGGGTTGCTGCCGGCGAACAAATCGCGGAAGCCTTGCATACTGGCCAGCATCACCGCCGCGCTGTGCTTGCGGCTGCGCTCATAGCGACGCAGGTAGAGATGCTGCCCAAAATCTTTGCCTTCGCGATGCAGGCGGCGAATTTCCGCAATCAATTCCGCGGCATCCATAAAACCGAGGTTGACGCCCTGCCCGGCCAGCGGGTGAATGGTATGGGCGGCATCGCCCACCAGCGCCAGACGATGGCCGGCAAAGATGCGGGCGTAGCGGCCCGTCAACGGGAAGGTGCGGCGCTCGCTTTCAACAGAACACAGGCCGAGACGCATGTTAAACGCAACGGAAAGCGCCTGGTTAAACGCTTCATCGTCGGCCTGCTGCATACGAGCCGCTTCTTCCGGCGACAGCGACCAGACAATAGAGCAAAGATGTGGGTCAGAAAGCGGCAGAAATGCCAGAATGCCTTCGCCGTGGAACACCTGACGTGCGACGGCCTGATGCGGCTCGGCGGTACGAATCGTCGCTACCAGCGCATGATGGTTATAGTCCCAGAACGTCAGCGGGATATCGGCTTTGTCCCGCAGCCAGGAGTTGGCGCCATCTGCGCCCACCACCAACCTTGCAGTTAGCATTGTGCCGTCTTTCAGGGTCAGGAACGCGTCGTTTTCACCCCAGGCGACCTGGTGAATGTCCACGGGTGCCATCAGGCTGATGTCGCTGCATTGCTCCGCACGTTGCCACAGCGCCTGGTGGATCACCGAGTTTTCGATGATGTGCCCCAGGTGGCTAAAACCGAAGCTCTTATCATCAAAGGCGATTTGCCCGAAGCTGTCTCGCTCCCAGACTTCCATCCCGTGATAGCTGCTGGCTCGCTCGCTGATTTTTGGCCACGCGCCCAAATGCGTCAGCAGCTTTTCGCTCGCCGCATTGATAGCCGAAACGCGCAGTTCCGGGGCAGCGTCAGGCCCGAGCGGCTGGGGAAGATGACTTTCAATGACCGCAACGCGCAGGCCGCTGCCCTGAAGTCCGCAGGCCACCGCCAGCCCCACCATGCCGCCGCCGACAATCGCCACATCTACGCTTTGCAAATTGACTCTCCTTTAACGCGCCACCCAACCCAGGGTGCGCTGAGCCAGCACGTCTCGTGCCGGAGTAAAATGTTCCATCGCCATCAGGCCAAGGTTACGGCCCGCCACCAGCGGTGCCCAGCGGTTAGCAAACAGCTTAACCAGCCCGTCAGTGACGCCAATGGTTGCCGCTTTATCTGCGGCACGGCGCTGCTGATAAGCAGCCAGAACCGGGAAGCTGCCGACATCCGTGCCTGCAGCGTGCGCCTCTGCCAACCCTTCAGCCAGCGACATAACGTCGCGCAGGCCAAGGTTGAACCCCTGCCCGGCTATCGGATGCAGCGTTTGCGCGGCATTGCCTACCAGCGCCAGGCGATGGGATACGGTCTGAGAAGCCTGTTGTAACGCCAGAGGATAATGATGACGAATGCCTGCATGGGTAATTCGCCCCAGCCGCCAGCCAAAGGCACGCTGAAGCTGCTGACAAAACGCTGCTTCGCTCCAGCTTTCAACCTCGTCACGGGCATCCAGCGCATGGCACCAGACCAGCGAGCAGCGCCCGTCGGACATCGGCAGCATGGCGATTGGCCCGAATTCGGTAAAGCGCTCAAATGCCCGGCCATGATGGGGTTCAGAAGTAGTGACGTTGGCAATCACGGCGATCTGCTGGTAGCTCTGCGGCTGCCAGGTGATGCCGCACTGTGCCGCCAGCTTAGAACGGGTGCCATCCGCGGCAACCAAAACGTTGCCCTGCAGCTCAACGCCGTTATCCAGCACAACCTGCACGCTATGCTCATGCCGGGTAAACGACGAAACGCGCTGCGGGCAGTGCAGCGTTACGCCAGGCGCTTTACGCAGCAGGCTAAAAAGACGCAGCCCGACGTCGTGCAGCTCCACAACCTGCCCAAGCGCATCAATCTGGTAATCCTCAGCTTCAAGGGTGACGAAGCCGGCGTGGCCTTTGTCGCTGACGTGCACGGTTTTAATTGCCGTGGCGCAGTCGACGAGCGCAGACCATACGCCAATGCGGGCCAACTGCTGCCGGGTGCCCTGGGCGAGCGCGATGGCTCTGGCATCAAACCCCGGATGAGCGGCTGAGTCCGGGGCAATCGCCTCGATGAGGTGCACCGGCAATTTCCCCTGGGTGAGGGTCGATATGGCTAATGCCAGCGTCGCCCCCGCCATCCCACCGCCAACAATGATGACGCTCATGGCTGACGCGCCGCTGCCATCAGCGCTTCGATATCGTCTGCCGACTTCACCACGCTGGCGGTCAAGTTCTCGTTGCCGTCTTTGGTGATCACAATGTCGTCTTCAATGCGGATGCCAATGCCACGATACTGCGCGGGCACGTCCGCATCCGGAGCAATATAAAGCCCAGGTTCGACGGTGATGACCATACCCGGCTCCAGCACGCGTGACCTGTCCTGCCCGTAAGCGCCCACGTCGTGCACGTCCAGCCCCAGCCAGTGGCTCAGGCCATGCATAAAGAACGCGCGGTGGGCGTTATTGGCGATCAGATGATCGATATCGCCTTTCAGAATACCGAGCTTCACCAGCCCCTTAACCATGATGCGCACCACTTCCGTCGTCACTTCCTGCATGGACGTGCCCGGCCGGTAGAGTTTTAGCGAGGTTTCGAGCGATTCCAGCACGATGTCGTAAATTTCACGCTGCGCCGGGCTGAATTTGCCGTTAACAGGGAAAGTGCGCGTGATGTCTCCGGCGTAGCTTTGGTATTCACATCCGGCGTCTATCAGCACCAGATCTCCGTCGCGCAGTTCACTTTCGTTTTCGGTGTAGTGCAGAATGCAACCGTTCTCACCGCCACCCACAATAGTGGTGTACGAAGGATAACGCGCGCCGTGGCGAGTAAACTCGTGGTGAATTTCACCCTCGAGCTGATATTCAAACATTCCCGGGCGGCAGGCCTGCATGGCACGAGTATGCGCCAGCGCGGAAATCTCGCCGGCACGACGCATAACGGCAATCTCTTCTTCGGATTTGAAGAGGCGTAGTTCGTGTACCGTCGGACGCCAGTCGGTCAGGGTTGCGGGCGCAGCGAGATTTTGACGCGAACCACGACGCAACTTATCCAGCGCGGCAAAAACGATGTTATCCGCATATTCGTACTCGCCCTGAGCGTGGTAAACCGCATCCAGACCGTTTAGCAGGAGATGTAATTGCTCACCGATTTCGCTGAAGGACAGCGCGCGATCCACCCCTAACTTCTGCGGGGCAGCGTCCTGGCCAAGCCTGCGGCCAAACCAAATTTCTGCACTTTTATCCCGCACGCGGTTGAACAGCACGCTGTGATTATGCGACTCATCGCTTTTAATGAGCACCAGCACGGCTTCCGGCTCGTTAAAGCCGGTGAAGTACCAAAAATCGCTGCTCTGCCGATAAGGGTATTCGCTGTCGGCATTGCGGGTCGCTTCCGGAGCCGCGAAAATTAACGCAGCGCTGCCGGGCACCATTTTCGCCAGTAGCGCCTGGCGGCGGCGAAGAAATTCCTGCTGGGTCATCACATCTCCTGATTTTTTGATCGTTAGTGGAGCGTAGGTTTGCGTACCTCTGGCGCGGTCGGTGCCGCGTGAGTAAAGGTGTCGTGGCACAGCAGCGCGGCAACACGCACATATTCAATGATCTCTTCGAGCGACATCTCCAGCTCTTCCTGGTCTTCGTCCTCGTCGTAACCCAGCTGGGCAATATTACGCAGATCGTCAATGGCTTCGCCGGTTTCACCGGTGACTTTGTCGAGCTTGCTCTGCATGACGCCAAGGCCCAGCAGGAAGTGGTTTACCCAGCCGGAAAGCGCATCGGCGCGATCGAAAACGGAGACATCATCTCCGTCCGGCAGATAAAGCTGGAACAGGAAGCCTTCGTCTTCCAGCGCATCGCCAATGGCGCCGTGCATCTGACGCAGCGGATCAGCTAGGTTCTGGCTAAAGGCCAGGCCTTCGTTGGTCAGGTCATGTAACAGCGTTTGCCAGCTGGTGTCTTTGTTACCACCGCACAGCATGCCGCTGATCAAGCCGTGCATTTCTGCAGGCGTCAGACCCACGCCCTGTTGGTTCAAAAGTTGGCCGACTAAGTCGTAGTCCGGCATTGCGTTCTGTATTGACATGCGCATTCGTCATCGTTGGCAGGAATAGTGTGTGTTATGCTACCACCAGGACCCCCGCAGATACCAGAAAAGGGCTTGTATCTTGATATCGGGATAGCTATAGTGGCGCCCCTTCCGCTACCGGGGCCGGTAGCGTAAAGGCAGGCGAGTAAACAGCAGGAAGGTGGCATGTCTGCACAACCAGTCGATATTCAAATTTTCGGTCGTTCATTGCGCGTGAATTGTCCGCCTGAACAACAGGATGCGCTGAATCAGGCTGCGGAAGAGCTGAATCAGCGGTTGCAAGATTTAAAAGTTCGCACTAGAGTCACAAATACCGAGCAGCTGGTGTTCATCGCAGCACTTAACATTTGCTACGAACTGGCTCAGGAAAAGTCGAAAACCCGTGACTACGCCGCCAATATGGAAGAGCGTATTCGGATGCTACAGCAGACCATCGAACAAGCATTGCTTGAGCAAGGTCGCATTGCAGACCGACAGGGTCCAAAGTTTGAATAACACTTCGCAGTTGACTGTGGTAGAGTAACTTCGAAGACAAAATTTCTCTGAGATGTTTGCAAGCGGGCCAGTCCCCTGAGCCGATATTTCATACCACAAGAGTGTGGCGCTCCGCGGTTGGTGAGCATGCTCGGTCCGTCCGAGAAGCCTTAAAACCATGACGACACACTCACCTTGAACCAAGGGTTCAAGGGTTACAGCCTGCGGCGGCATCTCGGAGATTCCCTCTTTACTACCCGGCCATCATGACGCATATCCCGTTAACCTCAACGCTTCGTCAGGACATTCGCCAAACGATTCGGCAGCGACGCCGGTCGCTCACTCCCCCAGAACAACAAACCTTTGCCCTACAGGCTGCTGAACGCATGCTGGCGTTTGAGCCGGTCATTCGTGCTCAGACCGTAGCGTTGTTTCTCTCGTTCGACGGGGAACTGAATACCACTCCGCTGATTCAGGCTTTATGGCGGGCAGGCAAAAACGTTTATCTCCCGGTGCTTCATCCTTTTAGCCCCGGCAACCTGCTGTTTTTACGCTACACGCCGCAAAGTCACCTGGTCACCAATCGCCTGAAAATTCTTGAGCCTAAGCTGGATATTCGCGACGTGCTGCCGCTGAATAAGCTGGATGTACTGGTCACGCCGCTGGTTGCCTTCGATGAAACAGGCCAGCGTCTGGGGATGGGCGGCGGGTTTTACGACAGAACGCTGCAGCACTGGCAGCAGCACGGTTTCTACCCGGTTGGCCTGGCGCATGATTGCCAGCAGGTGGAGACGTTGCCGGTAGAACAGTGGGATATTCCTTTGCCTGCCGTGGTGACGCCATCGCGCCTTTGGCAGTGGTGATGCCCCTTCCCCCTTCGGGGAAGAGGCCATGGTCAGATCAGTACAGCAGACGGGCGCGGATGGTGCCCGGAATCGCTTTCATTGACTTCAGCGCTTTCTCAGCCACATCTTCCGGCGCATCAATATCAATTACTACGTAACCCATGTGCGGCGTGGTCTGCAGGAACTGAGCGGCAATGTTGATACCCTGCTCAGCAAAGATCTGGTTAAGCGCGGTCAGAATGCCAGGGCGGTTCTCATGAATGTGCAGCAGGCGGCTGCTGGTGCCCCCGTGCAGCGGCAGAGAAACTTCCGGGAAGTTAACCGCAGACAACGTAGAGCCGTTATCCGAGTATTTCGCCAGTTTGCCCGCCACTTCCAGGCCGATGTTTTCCTGCGCTTCCTGAGTTGAACCGCCGATGTGCGGGGTCAGGATCACGTTGTCAAACTCGCACAGCGGAGAGTTAAACGGATCGCTGTTGGTGGCCGGTTCGGTCGGGAAGACGTCGATAGCCGCACCAGACAGATGCTTACTCGAAAGCGCACCGCACAGAGCAGGAATATCTACCACCGTACCGCGAGAGGCGTTGATCAGCAGCGAGCCCGGCTTCATCAAGGCCAGCTCGTTCGCGCCAATCATGTTTTTGGTGGAGGCGTTTTCCGGCACGTGCAGACTAACCACATCGCTCATATTCAGCAGGTCGGAGAGATGCTGAACCTGAGTCGCGTTGCCCAGCGGCAGCTTGTTTTCGATATCGTAGAAGTAGACGTGCATCCCCAGGGATTCAGCCAAAATCCCCAGCTGCGTACCGATGTGGCCGTAGCCAATGATGCCCAGCTTTTTACCACGGGCCTCAAAAGAGCCTACCGCCAGCTTGTTCCACACGCCACGGTGCGCTTTGGCGTTAGCTTCAGGAATGCCGCGCAGCAACAGCAGCAATTCACCAATCACCAGTTCAGCAACGGAACGGGTGTTCGAGAACGGGGCGTTGAACACCGGAATACCGCGCTTCGCCGCCGCATCCAGATCAACCTGGTTGGTGCCGATGCAGAAGCAGCCTACAGCCACCAGTTTTTCAGCCGCGGCAAAGATCTCTTCGGTCAAATGGGTGCGGGAACGCAGGCCAATGAAGTGAGCATCACGGATCGACTCTTTGAGCGCTTCGGAATCCAGCGCGCCTTTATGGAATTCAATGTTGGTGTATCCCGCTGCACGGAGGCTGTCTACCGCCTTCTGGTGCACGCCTTCCACAAGCAGGAATTTAATTCTGTCTTTATCCAGTGATACTTTTGCCATTTCCCGACCCTATTTTCAGTGCTGTTGTATTCGTTTTTAGGCGGTGATGCGCCATCGCCTATAAGTTACCCTTCTGTCAAAATATCAAAATCTACGTTTGGGGCAATATGAACGATTGCGTCGCCGTATCGTCAGGCGGGAATAAGGCGGCGAGAGTCAGAATAAAATGCTGAGCGGGAGAGTGAACCAGGCATGAATCACAGAACTGTTACCGAAATGTGATATATGTCACCAAAAATGCGGTTAAAATAATTTGTCATTTTTTATACGGTTTTTTGGGGCGCAGAACGCGCCCCGGTCAGATCATTTCACGATGGTTTTTACGCCGTCAGCGGTACCGATCAGCGCCACATCCGCGCCACGGTTCGCAAACAGGCCCACGGTAACAACGCCAGGCATACCGTTGATGATGTTTTCCAGCTTCATCGGTTCCATGATGCTCAAACCATGCACATCCAGAATGATGTTACCGTTGTCCGTGACCACGCCTTGACGGTACTCCGGGCGACCACCCAGTTTTACCAGTTCACGCGCGACGGCGCTGCGCGCCATAGGAATCACTTCCACCGGCAGCGGGAAGTTACCGAGAATATCAACCTGCTTGGAGGCGTCCGCGATGCAAACAAACTTGTCGGCAACGGAGGCGATGATTTTCTCGCGAGTCAGCGCTGCGCCACCGCCTTTAATCATCTGCATCTGGTGGTTGATCTCATCGGCACCGTCGACGTAGACGCCTAATGAATCCACCTCGTTGAGATCGAACACGGGGATCCCAAGACTTTTCAGTTTCGCGGTAGAAGCGTCGGAGCTGGAAACAGCACCTTCAATCTGGTGTTTGATGGTGCCCAAAGCATCAATAAAATGCGCGGCGGTTGAGCCCGTGCCCACGCCCACAATGGTGCCCGGCTGCACATACTGGAGTGCTGCCCATCCGACTGCTTTTTTCAGTTCATCCTGCGTCATAATTTTATGCCTGTGATGTGGAAACTGACGCGCATTATAGAGCATGCGGCGGAAAAATGTCCCCGGCTTTGCCGCACTGCAAACCCCATCACGTTCAAACACAATGTCAGCTTGCTGATTTGGTCTGAATCAGCGGCAAATTTATGTCATAGTGGCTGCACGACGAAATCAGGAGCAGATGAACAACAATGAAACGCCCGGACTACAGAACGCTGCAGGCGCTGGATGCGGTAATTCGTGAACGAGGATTTGAGCGTGCGGCGCAGAAGCTGTGCATTACTCAGTCGGCGGTGTCACAACGTATTAAGCAACTGGAAACGATGTTCGGCCAGCCATTGTTGGTGCGTACCGTGCCGCCCCGCCCCACCGAGCAGGGCCAAAAACTGCTGGCACTTTTACGTCAGGTGGAACTGCTGGAAGAAGAGTGGCTGGGCGATGAGCAAACCGGCTCCACGCCGCTGCTGCTTTCGCTGGCAGTTAACGCCGACAGTCTGGCCACCTGGCTGCTACCGGCCCTTGCGCCGGTTCTGGCCGACTCCCCCATTCGCCTGAATCTTCAGGTGGAAGATGAAACCCGTACTCAGGAACGCCTGCGTCGCGGGGAAGTGGTTGGGGCGGTTTCCATCCAACCTCAGCCGCTGCCGAGCTGCCTGGTGGATCGCCTGGGCGCGCTGGACTATCTGTTTGTGGGGTCGAAAGATTTTGCCGAGCGTTATTTCCCGAATGGCGTCACGCGGTCGGCGCTGCTAAAAGCCCCTGCCGTAGCCTTTGATCATCTCGACGATATGCATCAGGCATTTTTACAGCAGAACTTTGATCTGTCCCCAGGCAGCGTGCCGTGCCACATCGTTAACTCTTCGGAGGCCTTTGTGCAGCTGGCTCGCCAGGGCACAACGTGCTGTATGATCCCGCACCTACAAATTGAGCGCGAGTTAAATAGCGGGGAATTAATTGACCTGACACCGGGTCTGCTGCAGCGCCGCATGCTCTACTGGCACCGCTTTGCACCGGAAAGCCGCATGATGCGCAACGTGACGGATGCGTTGCTGGAGTACGGGCACAAGGTCTTGAGGCAGGATACGGAATAACGCTTTGATTAACCCTCGCCGGCTGCGGCGAGGGTTAAGGTGAAGATCACACCTTACTGAGCAGGTGCCGCAGGGGTTTGTGCGCCCTGCAGTTCAAACACCACATCGACCTGATCGTCAAACTGAATAGTCTGCTGATCGTAGGTATCCTGAGCGGAAGCCGGTGCAGCCGCGTCCGCTTTCATCATGCGAACCATCGGCGCGGGCTGGTAGTTAGATACGTGGTAACGCACGCTGTAGACCGGGCCCAGTTTGCTGTTAAAGCCTTCGGCCAGCAGCTTCGCCTGGCGGGTTGCATCGTTAATCGCTTCTTTACGTGCTTTGTCTTTGTACTCTTCTGGATGCGCAACGCCCAGCGACACGGAACGGATTTCGTTCAGACCGGACTTCAGCGCGCCATCCAGCAGCTCGTTCATTTTATCCAGCTGACGCAGCGTGACTTCCACCTGGCGTACCGCACGGTACCCCTTCAACTGAGTTTTACCGTCTTTCAGGTAGTCATACTCTGGCTGTGTGCGCAGGTTAGCGGCATTGATGTCCTTCTTCTCTACGCCATTTTTCTGCAGGAAGGTCAGGTATTGCGCCACGCGATCGTCGGCCTGTTTTTTGGCAGAAGCGGCGTCCTTAGCGGACACGTTGACTTCGATAGCGAGCGTGGCGATATCAGGAACGGCATCGACGCTGGCTGTCCCGGAGGTGACCACGTGAGGGCCGTTTGGCAACTCACCCGCCTGTACAGAAACAGAACCTAATCCCATTAACGCGGCTAATGCTAAAATTTTAAACTTCACTGTAACTCCTCCGTGCTACGTTCCACTGTGATTACGCCGATCAACAAACTCCCGACGTCTGCCAGCAAGCTTAGCCTGTAATGGTAACTTGTCTATCAGATTATGGCGAATTAGCCCACGAGTGCCGCGATGTGCTGCACGCCATCCCGGGCCAGCTGAGCGGCAATAAACCACATCACAATCCCAACCACCCCGTTGATAATGCGCTGCGCTTTTGCGGTACGAAGACGAGGGGCCAGCCAGGCGGCAAGAATAGCCAGGCCGTAAAACCAGAGAATAGAGGCGCTAATGGTTCCCAGCGCGAACCAGCGTTTTGCTTCGTCCGCAAGCTGGCCCCCCAGGCTACCAAGTACCACAAAGGTGTCCAGATAGACGTGCGGGTTGAGCCAGGTCACCGCCAGCATGGTGACCACGATTTTCCAGCGCCCCTGCTTCAACACTTCGGCAGAAGCCAGCTCCAGGTTGCTGCTCATCGCCGTGCGCAGCGCACCCCAGCCATACCACAGCAGAAATGCCACGCCGCCCCAGGTGACCAGCGCCAGCAGCCAGGGAGACTGCATCAGAATGGCGCTGCCGCCAAAAATCCCGCCGCAAATCAGAATGATGTCGCTCAACGCGCACAGGGAAGCAATCATCAGATGGTACTGGCGACGAATGCCCTGATTCATCACGAAGGCATTTTGCGGCCCCAGAGGCAGAATTAGCGCGGCTCCCAATGCAATGCCCTGAAAATAATAAGATAACACGCGACACACCCTTTAACTGTTCATCATTGAGCGTGAGTGTAATGCGCAAAAATTATTAGAGGAAATTGATATTTTTAATCGCTTATAAGCATGGCTAATAATTGCAGGTGAAAATAAGGCCAGCGAAAGCTGGCCCCGGAGGTTATGCGTTATCAGAGTCTTTCATCTGGCGAACGTGAACGTCCATTTGCGGATAAGGAATACCGATGCCGTTGGCATCAAGCGCTTTCTTGATGCGCTCCAGCACGTCCCAATAAACGTTTTGCAGGTCACCGCTTTTGCTCCATGCCCGCACCACAAAGTTGACGGATGAAGGGCCAAGCTCGTTCAGGCGCACGGTGATATCGCGATCCTTCAGCACGCGCTCGTCGCTGGTGATGATGTCAGTCAGGATCTGCTTAACTTGATCGATGTCGGCATCGTAGGCCACGCCGATGATGAACTCGTTGCGGCGGGCAGGTTCCCGGGAGAAGTTAATGATATTCCCGGCGATGATTTTGCCGTTCGGCACAACCACGATTTTGCCATCCACGGTACGCAGCGTGGTGGAGAAGATTTGCACGTTCAGCACGGTGCCCGCAATGCCGCCGAGATCGACATACTCCCCGGTACGGAACGGGCGGAAGGTAACGAGCAACACGCCTGCGGCCAGGTTGGACAGGGAACCCTGCAGCGCCAAACCAACGGCCAGACCGGCGGCACCCAGCACGGCAATCACCGAAGCTGTCTGCACCCCGACACGGCTCAGGGCCGCAATCAGCGTGAAGGCAATAATCCCGTAGCGCACCAGCGCGGAAAGAAAGTCGGCGACAGTGCTGTCGATGCTGCGAGCCAGCATCAGGCGATTAACGGCTCCGGAGACCAGACGGGCAACGATCATCCCGGCGATCAAAATGGCCACGGCGGCGACGATATTTACCGCATAGCTCAGGAGCAGCTCCTGATTGCGTACCAGCCAGCCCCCCGCATTATGAATACTGTCTACTACGTTGAGATCTTCCATTTACTGTTCCTTGTCTGAAAAGTTTCTCCGCCCGGTAAGGCAGTTCAAACCGTAAAGGGTAAACAAAAACGCATGGATGTGCCAAGTACGTCACAAAATTGATCTCAAATTGCGTATTAATGCGGCAAAAAAAGGGAAAAGCCCGGACGAATGTCCGGGCTAAAAGTGGGCTTACAACGTTTGTGTGAAGGTCCGGGAAATAACATCCTGCTGCTGCTCGCGGGTAAGCGCGTTGAAACGCACCGCGTAGCCAGAAACACGAATGGTCAGTGTCGGATAATTTTCAGGATGCGCGATGGCATCCATCAGCATTTCACGGTTCAACACGTTGACGTTCAGGTGCTGCCCGCCTTCCGTTTTGACATCGTGGTGGAAGTAGCCATCAAGCAAGCCGACCAGGTTCAGGCAGCGAATGGAATCCTCTTTCCCCAGCGCCGCAGGCACGATGGAAAACGTATAAGAGATACCATCTTTTGCGTAGCTGAACGGCAGCTTAGCCACGGAGGTTAACGAGGCTACAGCTCCTTTAGTGTCTCGCCCGTGCATCGGGTTCGCACCGGGTGCAAACGGCGTTCCTCCCCTGCGGCCATCTGGCGTGTTCCCCGTTTTTTGCCCGTAAACCACATTCGACGTAATGGTCAAAATAGACTGCGTCGGCACGGCATCGCGATAAGTTGGCAGCGCCTGAATTTTCTTCATAAAACGCTCAACCAGATCGCAGGCAATGGCGTCCACGCGATCGTCGTTATTGCCGTATTGCGGATAGTCACCCTCAATCACGAAATCCACCGCCAGCCCGGTATGGTCGCGCACCGGCTTAACCACGGCGTGTTTGATGGCAGAAAGTGAATCCACCGCCACCGAAAGCCCGGCGATGCCGCAGGCCATCGTGCGGTAAACATCCCGGTCATGCAGGGCCATCAGCGAAGCTTCGTAGCTGTATTTATCGTGCATGTAGTGGATCAGGTTCAGGGCCGTCACGTACTGCACCGCCAACCAATCCATAAAGCTGTCGAGGCTGGTCATCACCTTGTCGTAGTCCAGCACATCGTCGAGCAACATTGGCGTTTTCGGCCCAACCTGGATCTTCAGCTTTTCATCCATTCCCCCGTTGATGCAGTACAGCAGCGTTTTTGCCAGGTTGGCGCGAGCGCCAAAGAACTGCATCTGTTTGCCAATCACCATCGGGCTAACGCAGCAGGCAATCGCATAGTCGTCGCTGGCGAAATCGCTGCGCATCAGATCGTCATTTTCATACTGCAATGACGAGGTTTCAATCGACACTCTGGCGGCATAAACCTTGAACGCTTTCGGCAGCGCCTCAGACCAAAGGATGGTCAAATTCGGCTCCGGCGCAGGCCCCATGGTGTAAAGCGTATTCAAATAGCGGAAGGTACTTTTGGTCACCAGAGTACGACCATCCTGCCCCATTCCGCCTAACACTTCCGTTGCCCAAATAGGATCCCCGGAGAACAGCGAATCAAACTCCGGCGTGCGCAGGAAGCGCACCATGCGGATTTTCATAATGAAGTGGTCAATAAGCTCCTGCGCCTGTTGCTCATTGAGCAGGCCAGAGCGAAGATCGCGCTCAATATAAACATCGATAAAGGTTGCGGTGCGCCCCAGCGACATCGCTCCGCCGTTTTGCGACTTCACCGCCGCCAGATAGGCGAAATAAAGCCACTGAATCGCCTCCTGTGCGTTGCTCGCCGGCCTCGAGATATCGAAACCGTAGCCAGCGGCCATGTCCTGTATTTGCAGCAGTGCGTGGCGATGCTCCGACAGTTCTTCTCGCAGGCGAATCGTTGCCTCAAGATCCTCGCCGCGTTCAAGCTTTTGCTGCAGATCGGCAAACTGTAGCTCACGTTCGCGAACCAGATAAGCAATGCCGTACAGCGCCACGCGGCGGTAATCGCCGATGATTCGGCCACGCCCGTAACCATCAGGCAGCCCAGTCAGTACGCCGGACTTGCGGCAGCGCAGAATATCCGGCGAATAAACGTCGAACACGCCCTGATTGTGCGTTTTCCTCAGCTCGGTAAACTGATACTCAAACTCGGGGTCCATTTTGCGGCCATAGGCTTCAAACGAACTTTTGATCATATTGATGCCGCCGAAAGGATGCAGCGCGCGCTTTAGCGGCTGGTCCGTCTGAAGGCCAACAATTTTCTCATGCTGCTGGATAATGTAACCGGGGGCATGGGCGGTAATGGACGTGGCCACGTTAGTATCAAAATCGACCGGGGCATGAGTGGCATTTTCAACGCGAATACCCTCCATCACCTTTTCCCAGAGCGCCGTCGTCTCAGATGTTGCGCTCGCCAGAAACGCATCATCCCCCTCATACGGCGTGTAGTTTTGCTGGATAAAATCCCGAACATTAATTTCATGCTGCCAGCATTCCCCACGAAACTGCTGCCAGGCCTGAGCATAATTATCATGGGAAATATCAATATCCATTTTCATGCATTCAATCCTCTGTACCGCAAATAAAATTAAGCGAATGCCGCAAGCTCCGATGCCTTGCCCAATTCACGGGCATCAAGAGCAATCATTTTTTCTTCGTTGGTCGGAATAACTGCACACAGTACTGCCGAGTTCTGGGTTGAAATAACACGCTCGCCGTCAGAATTAGGCCGCATATTTTTTTCTTCATTCAGTTCGAAACCGAATACCCGTAAATGTTGAATAACCAGACGGCGAATAAGCGCGGAGTTCTCACCAATGCCGCCAGTAAAAATTAGCCCATCAAAATGTGGCAGCGAAGTTGCGTGCCCGCCGATGGCTTTGGCAATACGATGTACAAAGGTGTTGATAGCCAACTCCGCGCGGGTATCCCCCTGCTGCCAGGCTTTTTCCAGCGTCCGTAAGTCAGAAGATATACCTGAAAGCCCCAACAACCCTGACTCGGTATTTGCCACCTGCTCAAGATCGTCCAGCGACTGCCCGGTCTGCCTTGCCAGCCACACCATCGCCCCAAAGTCGACATCGCCGCAGCGTCTCCCCATGATCAAACCTTCCAGCGGCGTCATCCCCATCGAGGTATCAGCGCTTTGCCCGTCAACAACCGCGCACACTGAAGCCCCGTTGCCCAGATGAGCAATCACCAGCCCCAATGAACGCCCTTTCAGTTCAGGTAGCTCGCTTGCCTGCATGGAAACATAGCGGTGAGAGGTCCCGTGGAATCCATAACGCCTGACGCCGTGCTCGTTGAAATAGCGATATGGCAGGCCGTAAAGATAGGCTTCAGGTTTCATCGTCTGGTGAAAGCTGGTATCAAACACGGCAACCTGCGGCACGCCAGGGAAGCGCAGCCTGGCCGAAGCCACGCCACTGAGATTGGCATAGTTGTGCAGCGGCGCGAGAGGCGAGATCGCGCGGATTTGCTCCACGACGTCGTCCGTAAGCAATACCGACTCGCCAAAAATCGCCCCACCGTGAGCAATGCGGTGGCCTATATAGGCCACGCTTTCGGTCAAATGACGTCTTTCAAGCTCGAGGGAGATTGCCGCCAGCGCATCCTCATAATCAGAATGCGCCAGCTTCACCGGCTCACCGCTATTAACGATAAGCATTGCGGCTTCGGTATTTATACCTTCGCAAATACCCGTTAAAAGTGGCTCCATGGTTAATTCATCCAGCACGGAGAATTTAACCGAAGATGAACCGCAATTTATGGTTAATATTACCGGATATTCATTCATATTAACGTTCACTCATCCTGAGCCAATGACAGTTAATTACAAGATTTTGTATACGATGTTAAGGATCGTCAGTAAGCCGATCACGGTAACAAAGATATTTTCACTTCCGCCTTTGTATTTGCTCAGCGCCGGCACTTTGCGAATCGCGTACATCGGCAGCAGGCAAAGCAACGAGGCAATGATCGGGGCGCCCATCGCTTCAATCAGGTCAAGAATATTTGGGTTGGCGTAGGCGACAACCCAGGTTGACCCCATGATAAACACCATGCTGATCAGATTAAGTTTGCCCTCGGAAACCTTCGTTTTGTCACTCTTATAGCCAAACTTCAGGACCAGGCCATTCAACCCTTCCAGCGTGCCCAGATAGTGGCCGAAGAAAGATTTGAAAATGGCGACCAGGGCAATAATCGATGCGCCATATTCCAGCACCGTGGCAAAAGTAGACTTCGAACCAGAGAGTGAAGAGAAATGGTTAGCGAGATAGGAGAGCACCGGGATGTTCTGCGCTTTTGCTTCGGCCATATTCTGTGGCGACAGCGTGAACAGGCAGCTAAAGGCGAAGAACATCACAACGCCAACCATCAACATGCTGGCACGCGAGATGATTTTTGAGCACTTGTCTTCGGTATAGGCTTTCCCGAAGTCCGCTTCGTACTCTTCACGCTTCGACACCACAAAGGAAGAGACGATCGGCGAGAAGTTAAAGGAGAACACCATGATGGAGATCCCGAGCCACACGGTCACCAGGATGCCGTCATGGCCGGTCAACGCGATTTCACTCAGGTTCACCTGATCGATAACCGCTGAATTCCAGTAGGGAATAAGCGACAGGGAAATAATGACCAGGCTGGCGATAAATGGGAACACAAGCCAGCTCATCACCTTCACCATCAGATCCTTACCAAAGAAGATGACAAAGGCCATCAGCATCAGCAGGAATAGCGCTACCAGCCCACGATTTAAGGGCATCAGCTGGAGCTGATTTTCCCAGAAGGTCATGAAGGTGTTAGTAATGGTGACGCCGTAAATCCACAGCAGCGGGCAAATCGCGAAGAAATAAAGGAAGGTGATAACGACGCCCCCCGTTTTACCAAAATGCTCCTCGACAACTTCGGTGATATTCCCCGACGGATTGCTGCCGGAAAGGCACAGTCGTGCCAGCGCGCGGTGGCAAAGGAAGGCTATCGGATAGGCAAGAACAAGCATGATAAGTATTGGGATAAGCCCGCCGTAGCCCGCGCGAATCGGGAAAAACAGGACCCCAGCGCCAATGGCGGTACCAAACAGACCTAAAGTCCAGGTGGTATCGGACTTACGCCACAGGGAGGACTCTTTTTGACCAACCAGGGTTGTTTCTACATTACTCATAATGAAGATCCTTATTTAGACCAGGCAGGCTTCCGCTGCGCCAGTAATTTCAGAAACACGAGACAAATCGATATTTCCACCAGAAATAATACTCACGGTTTTCCGGCCTTTAATGTACTGGTCAAGCTTGCCGCTTAATAATGCAGCAGAAGCCAGTGCACCAGCACCTTCAGTGACAATTTTGTTTCTCTGAATAAGTGCGACCATACTATTTCTGATATCGTCTTCACTGACCAAAATAATATCGGTGACTAATTTTTTAACGATTTCGAAGGTTAGCTTTCCTGGGCGGGCAACGTCACAGCCGTCAGCCAACGTGCTGCCTGCCCGATACGCGGTAATTTCACCAGTACGGAAAGAGGAAGCCATGCCGTGGACGTTTTCCGCCTGCACGCCAATAATATTAATTGTTGGATTAATGGATTTAATGGCTACCGCAATGCCGGCAATCAGGCCGCCGCCGCCAATCGGCACAATCACATTATCGACGTCGTAAAGGTCTTCAAGAATTTCCAGGCCAATCGTCCCCTGCCCGGCAATGACTTTTTCATCATCGTAAGGTGGGATAAAGATACGCCCTTCCGTCTCAACAATTTCGCTGACCTTGGCGATGGTTTCGTTAAAATTATCGCCGTGGATAATCACTTGAGCTGAATAGTCAGTCGTGGCGGCAACTTTTGACTTCGGTGCACCTTTAGGCATCACCACTTTGCCGTTAATACCGAGCAGCGCACATGACAATGAAACACCCTGAGCATGGTTACCCGCAGAACAGGCCACCACGCCCCGGGCTCTTTCTTCTTCACTCAGTGAACTGAGTTTATTGAAAGCACCGCGCATTTTAAATGAGCCGGTACGCTGCATGTTTTCAAATTTCAAATAGATGTCGCCCTTACAGCATTCGCTAAGATAATTAGAGCGAGGCATCCCGGTTTTATACACAAATCCAGATATTCTTTTTTTCGCTTCAAGAACATCGTTAATTGTGACTGGCAATTCATTATCTATATGCATGTTGATCTCCGCATCAAAGCAATAAAAGATATTCGTAGCGAATAATAAAAAACTCGCCTTTTTAATTTAATGAGTGATAAAAAGTGATTATGCTAAGTAAGCTAAGCCACCACCGTTAATTTATTAAATTGATATTTACTACGCACTGAATGCACTTTGGCTAATTCAACCAGAGTCGCCGCTGATTTTTTTATACGGCAATTTTTCGACCATACCGCAGCATAGCGTGCAACAGGTAATTCATCCGTTAATGGAATTTGAACAAACTCCTGAGAGCCAAAAGGTGCGATCATTTCACGGGGAATAATCGTCAGGAAACCGGCGGTCAACACCATGTTATAGATGGTGACAACTGAGTCGGTTTTAATGATTTTATCGCTGGTGATATGGTTCTGTTGCAGGATGGTCAGAAGTTCACTGTAGTAGCCCATTTCGGTTTGAGGCAACACCCACTGCTCATGGCTTAATGAGCGGAGCGTCATCACGCCTCCGCGCGTTCGTGTTCGTCCGGCTACCAGAACAAACTCTGATTCAAACAGGGGTTCGATATGCAAATCCTGAAGCAGCATCTCATCGCTCAGCGTACCGATGGCAAAATCCAGCCTGCCGTCACGTATCGCCGGTAAGAAGGAGCAAAGTTGAGCTTCAAACATTGAAACTTCAGCCTGTGGATACTGCTCTTTAAAGGCTTTCATCATGCCCGGCAGGAAGGTAAAACCGATAAGTGAAGGATAGCCGAATGAAACATCTACCGCTTCGCTACCGACCAGACTGTTCATTTCGTTGCACATGTTGCGCATTTCGCGGGTAATCGACTCGGCGTAACCGAGCAGTACTTTACCGGCAGCCGTAAGCTGAACACCGGTATTTTTGCGAATGATAAGCTCCAGACCAAACAAGGCTTCCATATCGCTGATAATTTTACTTACCGCAGGCTGAGTCAAACTTAGCTGCTTCGCCGCAGAGCCAAATGAACCACTTCTTACCACTTCCTGAAATACAACCAGGTGCTGTGTTTTAGGTAATGTCGTATTATCCATAAAGCGCCATGCCTAATAAGTTATCAATGGCGGCGATCTTACGTATTCTCCCTACTGTGTTATGTGCGGCGACTCACAAGAGCTCAACCCTCATCAGTACAACAAGCAACCAAATGAATATAAACCCATAAATAACAATGAGTTAATGTTTTATAATTTGCTATTTCCATGATTAAGGTCAACCTAAACATCCTGAATAAAAGAAATTTATGGAGATAATAAATTCATATAACCAGCCATAAACTCTTATTCCGACTGAAAACTTATCAATATTGACGTTTATTTACTCAGAGTAAGGTGCATAAAACAAAGAATTAAAAATGGCTGCAAATATTACGCTTATATTTGAATATAAAAAAACCCGCCAAGGCGGGTTTTTATCGAAGCAAATATTAGCTCAAATTACAGGACGTCTACCGCGTTCAGCTCTTTGAATGCCTGCTCCAGGCGAACGATCATAGAGGTCTGAGCTGCGCGCAGCCAGACACGTGGATCGTAGTATTTTTTGTTCGGCTGGTCAGCGCCTTTCGGGTTACCCAGCTGACCCTGCAGGTAAGCTTCGTTTTCTTTGTAGTAGTTCAGGATGCCGTCCCAGGTTGCCCACTGGGTATCGGTATCGATGTTCATTTTGATTACGCCGTAGCTTACGGAGTCTTTGATTTCCTGAGCAGAAGAACCGGAACCGCCGTGGAAGACGAAGTTCAGGCTGTTGTGCGGCAGGTTGTGTTTCTTAGAAACGTATTCCTGAGAATCACGCAGGATGGTCGGGGTCAGAACCACGTTACCTGGTTTGTACACGCCGTGTACGTTACCGAAGGAAGCTGCGATGGTGAAACGTGGGCTGATTTTGCTCAGTTCGGTGTAAGCGTAATCAACGTCTTCTGGCTGGGTGTACAGAGCAGAAGCGTCCATGTGGCTGTTGTCCACGCCATCTTCTTCACCGCCGGTGCAGCCCAGTTCGATTTCCAGGGTCATGCCCAGTTTGGACATGCGAGCCAGGTATTTGGAGCTGATTTCGATGTTTTCTTCCAGAGACTCTTCGGACAGGTCAATCATGTGGGAAGAGAACAGTGGTTTACCGGTAGCGGCAAAGTGTTTTTCACCCGCGTCCAGCAGGCCGTCGATCCACGGCAGCAGTTTCTTAGCGCAGTGGTCAGTGTGCAGAATAACCGGCACGCCGTAGTGTTCAGCCATCTGATGTACGTGGTGTGCACCAGAGATTGCGCCCATGATAGCAGCACCCTGTGGAACATCAGTTTTCACGCCTTTACCAGCGATGAATGCAGCACCGCCGTTAGAGAACTGAACGATAACCGGAGATTTTACTTTCGCAGCGGTTTCCAGAACGGCGTTAATAGAGTCGGTACCGACGCAGTTAACGGCTGGCAGAGCAAAGTTGTTCTCTTTTGCTACCTGGAAGATTTTCTGTACGTCGTCGCCAGTTACAACACCTGGTTTTACGAAATCAAAAATTTTAGACATGTTGATGTGTCCTGTAGGCCTTGGAAAAATCGAATCACCGTCCTGAATCTTGCCGGGCGGCAATAAATCAACGGGCAGGTTACCCTGCCCGTAGGAATTACTTCTTAGCGCGCTCTTCGAGCATTGCTACAGCTGGCAGTACTTTGCCTTCCACGAACTCAAGGAATGCGCCGCCACCGGTAGAGATGTAGGAAATTTTGTCTGCGATACCGAACAGGTCGATAGCGGCCAGAGTGTCGCCGCCGCCTGCGATAGAGAAGGCTTCGCTGTCTGCGATAGCACGGGCAACGATTTCGGTCCCTTTACGGAAGTTAGGGAATTCGAACACGCCAACCGGGCCGTTCCACAGAATGGTTTTCGCGTTTTTCAGGATCACGGCCAGTTTCTCAGCGGAAACGTCGCCCATGTCCAGAATCTGCTCTTCGTCTTTGATGTCGTTCACAGACTTCAGGGTTGCGGTCGCAGTTTCGGAGAACTCAGTGGCCACACGCACGTCGGTTGGTACTGGGATGTCGCAACGGGTCAGCAGATCTTTAGCGGTATCAACCAGGTCTGCTTCGTACAGGGATTTACCTACGTTGTGGCCCTGGGCTGCAACGAAGGTGTTCGCGATGCCGCCGCCAACAATCAACTGGTCAGCGATTTTGGACAGGGAGTCCAGCACGGTCAGTTTGGTAGAAACTTTAGAACCGCCAACGATAGCAACCATTGGGCGAGCCGGCTCTTTCAGAGCTTTTCCCAGTGCTTCCAGTTCGTCAGCCAGCAGCGGGCCTGCACAAGCAACGTCAGCAAATTTAGCGATGCCGTGAGTAGAAGCCTGCGCACGGTGTGCAGTACCGAAAGCATCCATCACGAACACGTCGCACAGTGCAGCGTATTTTTTGGACAGTGCTTCGTCGTCTTTTTTCTCGCCTTTGTTGAAGCGAACGTTTTCCAGAACAACCAGCTCACCGGCAGCAACCTCTACGCCGTCCAGGTAATCTTTTACCAGACGAACCGGGTTAGACAGCTTGTCTTTCAGGTAGTTAACCACTGGCAGCAGAGAGAATTCTTCGTTGTACTCGCCTTCGGTCGGACGACCCAGGTGAGAAGTCACCATGACTTTAGCACCCTGTTTCAGCGCCAGTTCAATGGTCGGCAGAGATGCACGGATACGCGCATCGCTGGTGACTTTCCCGTCTTTAACCGGCACGTTCAGATCGGCACGGATGAATACGCGTTTGCCCGCCAGATCCAGATCGGTCATCTTAATTACAGACATGGTGAATCCTCTCGTTGATTCTTAAAGTTTTGCAGACGCAACGTGCGCCTTACCTGAAATCCATTGAGCCATAACCAACGTGGTGTCGAGCATCCTGTTGGCGAAGCCCCATTCGTTATCACACCAGACTAGAGTTTTAATCAGATGTTGCCCACTGACCCGCGTTTGCGTGCCGTCGACGATTGCACTGTGCGGATCGTGGTTAAAATCAGTAGAGACCAACGGTAATTCCGTATAGTCAACTATACCATGAAATGCTTCCTGTGCCGCTTTTTGCAGCAAGTGGTTGACTTCACATGCATTTACTGAATTTCTGACCGTCACGCTCAAATCAATGGCCGTCACGTTTATCGTGGGAACGCGTACCGCGATCGCCTCAAAACGGTCATTAAATTGTGGGAAAATACGCGTGATACCGGCCGCAAGACGCGTATCCACCGGAATGATCGACTGACTCGCCGCACGAGTGCGTCGCAAATCAGGGTGGTAAGCGTCAATCACCTGCTGATCGTGCATGGCAGAGTGGATGGTAGTGACCGTCCCGGACTCAATGCCAAACGCTTCATCCAGCAGTTTAATGATTGGAATAATACAGTTTGTGGTGCAGGAGGCATTGGAGACGATACGGTGGCTGTCTTCGACCTGCTCATGGTTCACGCCGTAGACGACGGTTGTATCGAGGTCGTTACCGCCAGGGTGTGAGAACAGGACTTTCTTCGCCCCTGCCGCAAGGTGGGCTTCACCGTCAGCGCGGGAGCCGAACACGCCGGTGCAGTCCAGCACGATATCAACGCCCAGTTCACGCCACGGGAGCGCTTCAATGGTCGGTTCATGCAGCAGGCGAATGCTGTCATCGCCCACAAACAGGACTTCACGCTCCTGGCGAACATCCCAGGCAAAGCGACCGTGGCTGGTATCGTACTTCAACAGATGCGCGATACCCGCAGCGTCTGCCAGTTCGTTGATTGCTACCACGGTAATTTCCGCACGGCGACCAGATTCGTACAAAGCACGTACCACGTTGCGCCCAATGCGACCGAAGCCATTAATAGCGATGCGTACGGTCATATCTCTCCTGCCAGAATCCCTGGGATTTAGTGGCTGACAGAGTAATCCAGCAACCGCCTGAGGGGAATCCTCGCACTCATGAAACTGCACTTGTTTGCTTAATTGTCGAACATTTATTCGACTGAAACGCTTCAGCTATGTTAAGCGAAAGCGGGAATAAAAGGAACGATACCCCAACATGCTCCGCTCAACTTCTGACGTACATCACAGTTTTGGTGGAATAACTGCAACTGAGCGCCCCGATGGTGGAATAAAGAACAGGGTATAAGTGGAATAATCGGCATAAAAAAGGGCCGCCGAAGCGACCCTGATAGTTAGCGAGACGGATTACAGAATCGCTTTAGCCTGTTTCACCACGTTTTCCACGGTGAAGCCAAACTCTTCGAACAGCAGTTCCGCTGGAGCAGACTCACCGAAGGTGGTCATGCCCACGATAGCGCCGTTCAGGCCAACGTATTTGTACCAGTAGTCAGCGATGCCGGCTTCGATAGCTACACGAGCAGAAACAGCTTTCGGCAGCACGGATTCACGGTAAGCCGTATCCTGCTTGTCGAACGCGTCGGTAGACGGCATGGACACCACGCGCGCTTTCACGCCTTCGGCAGTCAGCTTGTCCCATGCGGCCACCGCCAGCTCAACTTCAGAGCCGGTAGCGATGAAGATAAGCTCTGGCTGACCTGCGCAATCTTTCAGCACGTAGCCGCCGCGAGCGATGTCTTTCAGCTGCTGCTCGGTACGATCCTGCTGAGCCAGGTTCTGGCGAGAAAGGATCAGCGCGGTCGGGCCGTCGTGACGCTCAACGCCGTACTTCCACGCGACTGCGGACTCAACCTGGTCACATGGGCGCCAGGTGCTCATGTTTGGGGTCACACGCAGGGAAGCAACCTGCTCAACCGGCTGGTGAGTCGGGCCATCTTCGCCCAGGCCGATGGAGTCGTGGGTATACACCATCACCTGACGCTGTTTCATCAGCGCAGCCATACGCACCGCGTTACGGGCGTATTCTACGAACATCAGGAAGGTAGAGGTGTACGGCAGGAAACCGCCGTGCAGGGAGATACCGTTGGCGATAGCGGTCATACCGAATTCGCGCACGCCGTAGTGGATGTAGTTCCCGGCGGTATCTTCGTTAATAGCTTTAGAACCAGACCAGAGAGTCAGGTTAGAAGGCGCCAGGTCAGCGGAGCCACCCAGGAATTCCGGCAGCAGCGGGCCGAACGCTTCGATAGCATTCTGGGACGCTTTACGGCTGGCGATCTTGGATGGGTTAGCCTGCAGCTTAGCGATGAACTCGTTCGCTTTTGCGTCGAAGTCAGAAGGCATTTCGCCTTTCACGCGGCGAGTGAACTCTGCGGCTTCCTGCGGGAAGGCTTTCGCGTAGGCAGCGAACTTCTCGTTCCATGCGGCTTCTTTAGCCTGACCCGCTTCTTTCGCATCCCACTGCGCGTAGATGTCAGAAGGGATTTCGAACGGTGCGTGGTTCCAGCCAAGCGCTTCGCGGGTCAGTGCGATTTCTGCATCACCCAGCGGGGCGCCATGAGAGTCATGGGTACCGGCTTTGTTCGGGGAACCGAAACCGATGATGGTTTTGCACATCAGCAGGGATGGTTTGTCGGTCACCGCACGCGCTTCTTCTACTGCACGTTTGATAGCCGCGGCATCGTGGCCGTCTACACCGCGCACGACATGCCAGCCGTAGGCTTCGAAGCGTTTTGCGGTATCGTCGGTGAACCAGCCTTCAACGTGACCGTCGATGGAGATGCCATTGTCGTCATAGAACGCAACCAGTTTACCCAGCTTCAGGGTACCAGCCAGGGAGCAAACCTCGTGAGAGATGCCTTCCATCATGCAGCCGTCACCCATAAATGCATAGGTGAAGTGGTCCACGATGTCGTGACCCGGACGGTTGAACTGTGCCGCCAGCGTTTTCTCTGCGATAGCCATACCGACCGCGTTCGCAATACCCTGACCCAGTGGACCAGTCGTGGTTTCAACACCGGCGGTGTAGCCCACTTCCGGGTGGCCCGGAGTCTGGGAGTGCAGCTGACGGAAGTTTTTCAGCTGTTCAATCGGCAGATCATAACCGCTGAGGTGCAGCAGGCTGTATATCAGCATAGAACCGTGGCCGTTGGACAGCACGAAGCGGTCGCGGTCAGCCCAGGATGGGTTCTGTGGGTTATGGTTCAGGAAATCACGCCACAGGACTTCGGCAATGTCGGCCATGCCCATAGGGGCACCCGGGTGACCGGATTTGGCTTTTTGTACTGCGTCCATGCTGAGCGCACGAATAGCATTGGCAAGCTCTTTACGAGAGGACATTTTGACTCCAGATCGGATGGTTGAAGGTCGCGCCTTGACTACGATGCGTTATGGGCTACGCCCGAAAATGTGACAACAATGTACACCAGGGGAATGGTCATGTACATGCGGCGTGCCGTTGACAGGGTAAGAAATCTCTGGATAACGCTCGCAAGTTGCGCAACCTGATGCGCAGGCCATTTATTCTTCTTTATACTGGTTCTGGAGCCGCCTCGCCTGCGGTAAATCCGATTCTGTTTTTACCTATTATAAAGAAAGGAAAATGGCCATGAAGATGCGCCCAATATTGTTGAGCCTGAGCGTCGCAGCCCTGCTGAGCGGCTGCCAGGGAATGGATTCCAACGGGCTATTGACCTCTGGAGCCGAAGCTTTCCAGGCCTACACTTTAAGCGATGCGCAGGTGAAAACCCTGAGCGATGATGCCTGTAAGCAGCAGGACAGCAAAGCTACGATAGCCCCGGCAGACAGCCCATACACCCAACGGCTGAACAAAATTGCCTCCGCGCTGGGGGATAACATCAACGGTCTGCCGGTTAACTATAAAGTTTATGTGACCAAAGACGTCAACGCCTTCGCCATGGCGAACGGCTGCATCCGCGTCTACAGCGGCCTGATGGACATGATGGACGACAACGAAGTTGAAGCGGTGATTGGCCACGAAATGGGGCACGTCGCGCTGGGCCACGTGAAAAAAGGGATGCAGGTCGCGCTCGGGGCTAACGCAGCCCGCGTTGCTGCCGCATCCGCAGGCGGCGTGATTGGCAACCTGTCGCAGTCTCAGCTTGGGGATTTAGGCGAAAAACTGGTGAACGCTCAGTTCTCCCAGCGTCAGGAATCTGAAGCGGACGACTACTCTTACGATCTGTTGCGCAAACGCGGCATCAACCCGACCGGTCTTGCCACCAGCTTCGAGAAGCTGGCTAAGCTCGACGAGGGCCGTCAAAGCTCCATGCTGGACGACCACCCGGCGTCTGCCGCTCGTGCCCAGCATATCCGCGACCGCATGGCAGCGGATGGGATTAAATAAAGCGATACCGCCCCCAACGGGGCGGTATTTAAAGGCTTATTCGCCTTTCTTGGCCGCCTGGATATACAGCATTTCCAGCGCCAACGTTGCCGCAGCCAGCGCGGTGATTTCAGACTGGTCGTAGGCCGGAGCCACTTCCACCACGTCCATCCCCACGATATTCAGATCTTTCAGGCCCCGAACCAGCTTGATAGCACGATCGGACGTCAGGCCACCAATCACCGGCGTACCGGTTCCCGGCGCAAACGCGGGATCCAGGCAGTCGATGTCAAAGGTCAGGTAAACCGGCATGTCACCGACGATCTGCTTAACCTGGGCAATAATGTCGTCTACGCCGCGATCGTTTACCTGGCAGGCATCCAGCACGGTGAAGCCGTTATCTTTGTCGAACTCGGTACGAATACCGATCTGCACGGAGTGGTTCGGATCGATCAGGCCTTCGTTTGGCGCGGTGTAGAACATCGTGCCGTGGTCGAACTCGCAGCCATTCGCGTAGGTGTCGGTGTGCGCATCAAAATGCACCAACGCCATTTTACCAAAGTGCTTCGCGTGAGCACGCAGCAGCGGCAGAGTCACGAAGTGGTCACCGCCGAAGGAAAGCATACGCTTGCCGGAAGCCAGCAGACGCTCAGCGTGCGCCTGGAGATTTTCGCTCATCTCACGGGCATCGCCGAAGGCGTAAACCAGATCGCCGCAGTCCACAACGTTCAGACGCTCGCGCATGTCGAAGTTCCACGGGAAGCGGTTTCCTTCCCATGCCAGGTTGGTGGATACCTGACGAATCGCTGCCGGGCCATGGCGGCCGCCTGCGCGACCGGAAGTTGCCGCATCAAACGGAACGCCGGTGATCACCCAGTCTGCATCGCTATCGTACGGCTGGAAATTCAGCGGGAAACGTAAAAAACCAAAGGCATTAGATACCAGGGAGTTATCGTATTTGTGGCCTAAGGTGCTCATTGTCTGACCTCTCGGTTGGGGTTAAAAAACGCCTAAAAAAAATCCCCTCCGCGTCGTTAAACCCGACGAGGAAGGGATTGGATTGGGTGACTACTATTTATTGCGCGGATTATCGCCGCTAATTCATACAGGTTCAAGAGAGTATAGGCTATTGCACGCTCTTTGCCCCTCTCCCTGAAGAGGAGAGGGGAAGCGATAGCTTACTCGTCTTCCAGATACGTATAACCGTACAGACCCGCTTCGAACTCTTCGAGGAACTGCTGCTGCAGCGCATCGTCAAGGCCGGTGTTCTTGACCTGGTCGCGGAACTGAGTCAGCAGCTTGTTCGGATCGAGCTGCACGTACTGCAGCATGTCCGCCACGGTATCACCTTCGTCAGACAGTTCAACTTCCACGGAGCCATCAGGGAAGACGAAGACGTCCACAGCCTCGGTGTCACCGAACAGGTTGTGCATGTTGCCCAGGATTTCCTGGTACGCACCCACCATGAAGAAGCCCAGCATCGGTGGGTTCTCCGGATCGTATTCCGGCATCGGCATCGTCGTGGCTATGCCGTCGCCATCAATATAGTGGTCAATTGCCCCATCGGAGTCGCAGGTAATGTCCAGCAGCACCGCACGGCGCTCAGGCGCGTGATTCAACCCTTCCAGCGGCAGTACCGGGAAAAGCTGATCGATCCCCCACGCATCCGGCATCGACTGGAACAGCGAGAAGTTGACGTACATTTTGTCCGCCATGCGCTCCTGCAGTTCGTCGATAATTGGACGGTGCGCGCGGTTGCTTGGATCAAGCTGCTTCTGCACGTCGTGGCACATGTTCAGGTAAAGCTGTTCTGCCCAGGCACGCTCCTGCAGGCTATATGCTCCGGAGGAGTAGCCGACGTGGATATCGTGCAGGTCCATCTGGCTGTCGTGCAACCATTCACGCAGCGAGCGGCGAGTCCCAGGCTGATGCATCTCCTCCCAGGTTTCCCACATGCTTTGCAGTGCGCGAGGGGCGTCAACCGCAGGTGGAGTTGCTTCGGTATATTCGTTACGCTCCACGCCGATAATATTGGAAACCAGCACTGTGTGGTGCGCGGTCACGGCGCGGCCAGACTCGGTGATCACCGTCGGGTGCGGCAGACCATTTTCTTCACAGGCATCGCCAATTGCCCAAATAATATTGTTCGCGTATTCATTCAGGCCGTAGTTAACGGAGCAGTCGGACTGGGAGCGAGTCCCTTCGTAGTCCACGCCCAGGCCACCGCCAACGTCGAAGCACTGAATGTTCACGCCCAGCTTATGCAGCTCAACGTAGAAGCGCGCGGACTCACGAACGCCGGTGGCGATATCGCGAATGTTCGCCATCTGCGAACCCAGGTGGAAGTGCAGCAGCTGAATGCTGTCCAGGCGGCCGCGTTCACGCAGGATTTCCACCAGCTGCAGAACCTGGTTTGCCGCCAGGCCAAATTTGGACTTCTCACCGCCGGAAGACTGCCATTTACCGGATCCCTGAGAGGCCAGACGTGCGCGAACGCCCAGGCGAGGAATCACATTCAGTCGCTCGGCTTCTTCCAGCACGATGCCAATTTCGGACATCTTCTCGATAACCAGGTAGACCTTATGGCCCATCTTCTCGCCGATCAGCGCCAGGCGGATGTATTCGCGGTCTTTATAGCCGTTACAGACGATAACCGACCGGGTCATGCCCGCATGCGCCAGCACGGCCATCAGCTCGGCTTTAGAACCCGCCTCCAGGCCCAGCGGTTCGCCGGAATGAATCAGCGACTCAATCACACGGCGGTGCTGGTTAACTTTGATCGGGTAAACCAGAAAATAATCGCCGTTGTAGCCGTAGGATTCACGCGCACGCTTAAAGGCGGCGTTAATCGAACGCAGGCGGTGCTGCAGGATCTGCGGGAAGCAGAACAGCGCAGGCAAGCGCTGGCCCTGAGCTTCACGCGCTTTCACCAGTTCGGCGAGATCCACGCGAGCTTCCGGAACGTCCGGATCCGGGCAAACGCTAATATGGCCCAGTTCGTTAACGTCATAATAGTTATTGCCCCACCAGGCAATATTGTATGTACGCAGCATCTTGCTGGCTTCCTCGGAGCTCATGGCAACCTCCTGAATGGAACGATGTACATCCTGCTCGCCCACTGACGAACCCGAAACAGAAGTGATTTTGTCAGTCATGGCGAACCTCAAATTTTGTCGATTGTGCAAAACAGTTGACTACTATCGCAGGGGTATCCTGCAATAACAACCCATTAACAGCGCGCATTGACAGCACAAGACGCTGACAGCCAGGCTGTGCGACCGGTTTCATTTTCATATCATTGTAAAACACGTATCCGAACCCTGTATGACAGGACGGCGAAACCACGAGAAAACTCTTGTAATACAAGAGCGCCCTTGTTCAGTTACCACGGCGGATTACAGACCGGCCCGGGGATCCTGAGAAGCGCCGAGATGGGTAAAACATCGGCAAGTTTGAAAGCATGAGATGCAGGCTGCGAGGAGCATACGCGCGCCAGAACGGCGTGCTGGGTTATGTGAATGACGGCGGTTCATTACTTGTATCACCTCCACGCATACGTTGAATATGTATGCGACAAGCCAAAGCTGCGAACACTGTACCTGACAGGCTCTAAATAATTGCTCAACCCGGCTGGAAGTGGGCAACACGAATCGTGTGCTTTTGATTAAGCCGCGCGCGCCGCTTTATACCCATATAAGGGGTAAAAAGCAAAACAAAATGTGTAAATTGCCAGCAGTGTCAGCTCCACTTTCCACTCAAGATTTATCACATGTTGCCGTTACCCTAAAAAATTCTGGCTATCTGCCGATTGTCTAATCTAAAATGGCCGTCCAGATGTTAATCCATCTATACTGATTAACTGTTAGACTGCCTGTTTTTCAATCTGTGGCAATAAGTTCCCGGGTTGGTCTATCTCGCCACCGCTGTGGCGTAGAGCAGCAGCCTGAACTAAATAAATCCTCTTAGGGTGAAGAAAATATGGCTAAACACCTCTTTACGTCCGAGTCTGTATCTGAAGGGCATCCTGATAAAATCGCTGACCAAATCTCCGACGCCGTCCTTGACGCGATCCTCGAGCAGGATCCGAAAGCACGCGTAGCCTGTGAGACCTACGTCAAAACCGGTATGGTTCTGGTTGGCGGCGAAATCACCACCAGCGCGTGGGTTGATATCGAAGAAATCACCCGCAAAACCGTGCGTGAAATCGGCTATGTGCATTCAGATATGGGCTTTGATGCCAACTCCTGCGCTGTTCTGAGCGCGATTGGTAAACAATCCCCGGACATCAATCAGGGCGTTGACCGTACCGATCCGCTGGAACAGGGTGCGGGCGATCAGGGCCTGATGTTTGGCTATGCGACCAACGAAACCGACGTGCTGATGCCAGCGCCAATCACCTACGCCCACCGTCTGGTGCAGCGTCAGGCTGAAGTGCGCAAAAACGGCACCCTGCCGTGGCTGCGCCCGGACGCGAAAAGCCAGATCACCTTCCAGTACGACGACGGTAAAATCGTCGGTATTGATGCGGTTGTGTTGTCCACTCAGCACTCTGAAGACATCGCGCTGAAAGACCTGCAGGAAGCGGTGATGGAAGAGATCATCAAACCAGTTCTGCCGGGCGAGTGGCTGAACGCCTCCACCAAATACCACATCAACCCAACTGGCCGTTTTGTTATCGGTGGCCCAATGGGTGACTGCGGTCTGACCGGGCGTAAAATCATCGTTGATACCTACGGTGGTATGGCTCGTCACGGTGGCGGCGCATTCTCAGGTAAAGATCCGTCTAAAGTTGACCGTTCTGCTGCCTATGCTGCGCGTTATGTCGCGAAAAACATCGTCGCCGCTGGCCTGGCTGACCGCTGCGAAATTCAGGTTTCTTACGCTATCGGCGTGGCAGAACCTACTTCCATCATGGTGGAAACCTTCGGTACCGAGAAAATCTCTACCGAGCAGCTGACCCTGCTGGTACGCGAGTTCTTCGACCTGCGTCCATACGGCCTGATTCAGATGCTGGATTTGCTGCATCCGATCTACAAAGAAACCGCCGCATACGGTCACTTTGGTCGCGAACATTTCCCATGGGAAAAAACCGACAAAGCCGTACTGCTACGTGAAGCCGCTGGCCTGAAATAACCCGCCACCGCTTTGTACTTTAAAGGCCAGCTTATGCTGGCCTTTTGCTTTTTGGTTCTGTACCTACAGATTTCTCTTCTCCTGGCTCCCTGCTATCACCGGCAACAATTTGAAACCGATTACACATAACAGGAATAGCCTTTATTGCCACTTTTATTCATATGTGCGTTCAGGCACATCATTTGTTACATAACAGCTCATCAAACACCGATTTTTAACCGCAGGACGGATTTTATTAGCCGTAAATTCCCTGTCTTATCAACATTAAGTTTCCTCTCAATTTAGACCTCTAGTGTAAACGATTACATCACTGTGATTATCATCACACACTTCCGCCGTTTACTGCCCTACCCTTAAAAACGTCAAATCCGAAAAAATCCACGTGGAGGGCGATATGCCTGACAATAAAAAAACCGGGCGCTCCAACAAAAGCATGACCTTTTTTGTCTGCTTCCTCGCCGCGCTCGCCGGCCTGCTGTTCGGCCTGGACATTGGGGTGATTGCCGGTGCGCTGCCGTTTATCGCTAAAGACTTTGCCATCACCTCCCACACCCAGGAATGGGTGGTGAGTTCGATGATGTTCGGGGCAGCCGTCGGGGCCATCGGCAGCGGCTGGCTCTCTTTCAAACTGGGGAGAAAATACAGCCTGATGATAGGTGCCGTGCTGTTTGTGCTCGGTTCCCTGTTCTCGGCCTTTGCGCCCAATGTTGAAGTGTTGATCGTGTCTCGTGTCCTGCTGGGCCTGGCCGTTGGCGTCGCTTCCTATACCGCCCCGCTTTACCTGTCAGAAATTGCGCCGGAGAAGATCCGTGGCAGCATGATCTCCATGTACCAACTGATGATCACCATCGGTATTCTGGGCGCTTATCTCTCCGATACCGCTTTCAGCTACACCGAATCCTGGCGCTGGATGCTGGGCGTGATCACCCTTCCCGCTCTGCTACTGCTGGTTGGCGTGTTCTTCCTGCCGGACAGTCCGCGCTGGTTTGCCGCCAAGCGCCGCTTCCACGATGCTGAACGCGTGCTGCTGCGCCTGCGCGATACCAGCACAGAGGCGAAACGTGAGCTGGAAGAAATCCGCGAAAGCCTGAAGGTGAAACAAAGCGGGTGGTCGCTGTTTAAGGACAACTCGAACTTCCGCCGGGCGGTCTTTCTTGGCGTATTGCTGCAGGTCATGCAGCAGTTCACCGGCATGAACGTCATCATGTACTACGCACCAAAAATCTTCGAAATTGCCGGGTTCGCGAATACCACGCAGCAAATGTGGGGCACCGTGATCGTGGGCCTGATTAACGTGCTGGCTACCTTTATTGCTATCGGTCTGGTTGACCGCTGGGGACGTAAACCTACGCTGGTGCTCGGCTTCCTGGTCATGGCCGTCGGCATGGGCGTGCTGGGCACCATGCTACACGTCGGCATCCATTCCCAGGGCGCGCAGTACTTTGCGGTTGCCATGCTGCTGATGTTTATCGTTGGCTTCGCCATGAGCGCTGGCCCGCTGATTTGGGTGCTGTGCTCGGAAATCCAGCCGCTCAAAGGGCGCGATTTCGGCATCACCTGCTCCACCGCCACCAACTGGATTGCCAATATGATTGTCGGCGCCACCTTCCTGACTATGCTGAACACGCTGGGCAACGCTAACACCTTCTGGGTTTATGCGGCGCTGAACCTGTTCTTTATCGTCCTGACGCTGTGGCTTATTCCTGAGACGAAACATGTCTCTCTGGAACACATCGAACGTAACCTGATGAAAGGCCGTAAATTACGCGAAATCGGCGCACACAACTGAGTCCTGAAAGCCCCTTCCGGTAACGGGAGGGGCTTGCACCGCGCTTCCTGCCCCATTATTCTCTGCCGTTATGAAAGTCCTCAGACTCCCTATCGCTCTCCAGCAAGCCGTTATGCGCTGCCTGCGTGAAAAACTTCAGCAGGCCAACGCGCATTTAGGCACTCATTATCCTGAGCCCAAAGTGGTTTATCAGCAGCGCGGCACCGCCGCCGGCACTGCCTGGCTGGAAAGCAACGAAATTCGCCTGAATCCGGTGCTGCTGATGGAAAATCAGCAGGCTTTTGTCGAAGAAGTTGTCCCCCATGAGCTGGCTCACCTGCTGGTATGGAAGCACTTTGGCCGCGTCGCCCCCCACGGCAAGGAATGGAAATGGATGATGGAAACCGTGCTCGGCGTCCCGGCCCGCCGCACGCATAAATTTGAAGTCGATTCGGTACGCAAAAATACCTTCCCCTACCGCTGCCCTTGCCAGCAGCATCAGCTCACCGTGCGCCGCCACAATCGGGTGCTGCGCGGCGAAGCCGAATATCGCTGCACTCATTGCGGCCAGTTATTAAAACTCGACGTTACAACCCCATGTAATTAATCGTTTATTTCTGGAATTTTTACACTACCTCTGATTGAAACTGGATATCCGATCAGGTAGGGTGCGGGCACGTTTTAGTAAGGATTCTGGAAATGTCTCGCAAAATTTCTTGGGCTGTTGCATTCGTTGCAGCCTTCAGTTCGCTTCCCGCCTTCAGCAACGGCATCAATAGCTTCGCACAAGCCAAAACCGCAGGCGTCAAGGTCAACGCCGATGCTCCGGGCGACTTCTACTGCGGCTGTAAAATTAGTTGGCAGGGTAAAAAGGGTATCCCGGACCTGGAGTCCTGTGGCTATAAAGTGCGGAAGAACGAAAACCGGGCCACCCGCATTGAATGGGAGCACGTCATGCCTGCCTGGCAGTTCGGCCACCTGCTGCAGTGCTGGCAAGACGGTGGACGTAAAAACTGCGCCAAAGATCCGGTATACCGCAAAATAGAAAGCGATATGCATAACCTGCAGCCTGCCGTGGGCGAGGTTAACGCCGACAGAAATAACTTCATGTACAGCCAATGGAACGGCGGCGAAGGCCAATACGGCCAGTGCGCAATGAAAATTGATTTTAAGGATAAAGTGGCCGAGCCGCCGGAACGCGCTCGAGGCGCAATTGCGCGCACTTATTTCTACATGCGCGACCAATACCAGCTGTCGCTTTCTCGCCAGCAGACTCAATTATTCCAGGCCTGGGATAAACGCTACCCGGTCAACACCTGGGAGTGCGAGCGGGATGAGCGCATTGCGAAAGTCCAGGGCAATCATAATCCATATGTGCTGCGGGCTTGCCAGGCGCGAAACAGCTAACCTACACTAGCGGCAATTCTTTATTTGCTGTGACGAATATCGCCCTCGACCTACAGACAAGAGGGTGAAAATCCCCTCTCCCTTTTTGGGATAGAGTCAGGATAAGAGCCCATTCCTGCAGCGCAACTAACCGGAACTCACTTCATGCGTATACCCCGCATTCACCATCCTGAAAATCTTTCCGTTGGCCAGGACGTTGCCCTGAGCGAAGATGCGGCTAACCACGTTGGACGCGTGCTGCGCATGAGCGCGGGCCAGGCTATTCAGCTGTTCGACGGCAGCAATCAGGTGTTCGACGCGAAAATCGTGCAGGCGGATAAAAAAAGCGTGCGCGTTAAAATCCTGGCGGGCAACGAGGACGACCGTGAGTCACCGCTCTGGCTGCATCTCGGCCAGGTCATGTCCCGCGGCGAAAAGATGGAATTCACCATTCAAAAAGCCGTGGAGCTGGGTGTGAACGAGATTACACCATTGTTTTCCGAGCGCTGCGGGGTAAAACTGGATGCGGAAAGGCTGAACAAGAAACGCCAGCAGTGGCAAAAGATTGCGATTGCCGCCTGTGAGCAATGCGGCCGCAACCGGGTGCCAGACATTCGCCCGGCGATGGACCTGGCCGCCTGGTGCGCCGAGCAGGATGACGCCCTGAAGCTCAATCTGCATCCGCGAGCCAGCGCCAGCATCAACACGCTGCCGCAGCCGGTCGAGCGCGTCCGCCTGCTGATTGGCCCGGAAGGCGGCCTGTCTGCAGATGAGATTGCCATGACCGCAGAGCACCAATTTACTGATATTCTGTTGGGACCGCGCGTTCTGCGTACTGAGACCACCGCGCTCACCGCCATCACCGCACTGCAGGTGCGCTTTGGCGACCTGGGCTAAAGGAGAACAACAATGATCAAGCTCGGCATCGTGATGGACCCCATCGCACACATCAACATTAAAAAAGACTCCAGCTTCGCCATGCTTCTGGAAGCGCAGCGTCGTGGTTACGAACTGCACTACATGGAAATGGCCGACCTGTATCTGAACAACGGCGAAGCGCGTACCCGCACGCGCCTGCTCAGCGTCGAGCAGAACTACGATAAGTGGTATGAGTTTGGCACCGAGCAGGATATCGCCCTGGCCGATCTGAACGTGGTACTGATGCGCAAAGACCCGCCGTTCGACACTGAATTTATCTACGCGACCTATATTCTTGAGCGCGCAGAAGAGAAAGGCACGTTG
Organism: Cedecea sp. Ae19-4; assembly: GCF_059801165.1. Taxonomy (NCBI): domain Bacteria; kingdom Pseudomonadati; phylum Pseudomonadota; class Gammaproteobacteria; order Enterobacterales; family Enterobacteriaceae; genus Cedecea; species Cedecea sp. Ae19-4. The sequence continues at coordinate 481,521 of NZ_JBCHWG010000003.1, forward strand.
ATCGTTAACAAACCGCAGAGCCTGCGCGACTGTAACGAAAAGCTGTTCACCGCCTGGTTTGCCGACTTAACGCCGGAAACGCTGGTCACCCGTAACAAAGCTCAGCTGAAAGCCTTCTGGCAGCAGCACGGCGACATCATTATGAAACCGCTGGACGGTATGGGTGGCGCCTCTATTTTCCGCGTGAAACAGGATGACCCAAACATCGGCGTTATCGCCGAAACGCTGACCGAACTGGGTACCCGCTACTGCATGGCGCAGAACTACCTGCCTGCCATTAAAGACGGTGATAAACGCGTGCTGGTGGTCGACGGCGAACCGGTACCTTACTGCCTGGCTCGTATTCCGCAGGGTGGTGAGACCCGCGGTAACCTGGCCGCCGGTGGCCGTGGTGAACCACGTCCGTTGACCGACAGCGACTGGGAAATTGCCCGCCGCGTTGGGCCTACGCTGAAAGCCAAAGGGCTGATTTTTGTTGGTCTGGATATTATCGGCGATCGCCTGACCGAGATTAACGTCACCAGCCCAACCTGCATCCGCGAAATCGAAGCTGAATTCCCTGTGTCGATCACCGGGATGCTGTTCGACGCCATCGAAAAACGCCTCGCTCACTAAGCGCATCTGGCGGGTAGCTGTTACCCGCCTTCCCCCTTCGAAGGCACGATTCACGGCGGGTAGCCCGCCCTCCTTCATTAGTGGTAAGCTGGCCACACTTCGCGCAGCCACTGCCGCTTTTATCAACCGGGATCAGAACCTCTGACAATGAATTTACAGCATCACTTTCTTATTGCCATGCCGGCTCTCCAGGACCCTTTATTTAAGCGCTCCGTAGTTTATATCTGTGAATACAACGATGAAGGCGCGATGGGCATTATCATCAATAAACCGCTGGAAAACCTGCAGGTGGATGGCGTTCTCGAAAAGCTAAAAATAGAACCAGACCCGCGCGACGCTACGATTCGACTGGATAAACCCGTATTTATCGGCGGCCCGCTGGCGGAAGATCGCGGGTTTATTCTGCACTCACCGCCGGACAACTTTGGCTCAAGCATTCGCATCTCCGACGACACGGTGATTACAACTTCCCGTGATGTGCTGGAAACGTTAGGCACGGCCAAACAGCCGAAAGAGGTGATTGTTGCCCTCGGCTATGCTTCCTGGGAAAAGGGGCAGCTTGAACAGGAGATCATGGAAAACTCATGGCTGACGGCGCCTGCTTCGCCTGAGATCTTGTTCCATACGCCCATTTCAGAGCGCTGGCGCGAGGCCGCCCGTCTGATTGGTATCGATATCCACACCATGCCAAGCGAAGCGGGGCACGCCTGATGAGCAGTGGAACTTTAATGGCTTTTGACTTCGGCACCAAAAGTATCGGCGTCGCCATCGGCCAGCGCATTACCGGCACTGCGCGCCCGTTAACCGCGCTTAAGGCGCAGGACGGCACTCCGGACTGGAATGCGGTAGAAAAAATCCTGAAGGAGTGGCAGCCGGAAGAAGTCGTTGTCGGCCTGCCGCTGAATATGGATGGCACCGAACAACCCCTGACGGCGAGAGCCCGCAAGTTTGCGAACCGCCTGCACGGCCGCTTTGGCGTGAAAGTCTCCCTGCAGGACGAGCGGCTGAGCACCGTCGAAGCCCGCGCCGGGTTATTCGAACACGGTGGTTTCCGCGCCCTCAACAAAGGCAGCATCGACTCCGCTTCTGCGGTGATTATTCTTGAAAGCTGGTTCGAGTACCACCCGTGAAGGGCTTAACTGCCGGGCGCGTCGTTCCCTGCGTTCAGCAGTTCATGCCTTGCGGCAATCGCCAAAAAATGGCTGCGGTCCCGGTAGCCTGAAGAGGGCTGTTTTACCCGGGAATCAATACGCCGCAGCAGCGCGTCTGGCAGCATGATGTTTAGCCGCTGCTGCTTTCCTTCCAGCGCGGATAAATCCACATCAACCAGCAGCCATTGCTGGCAGTAGCCGTACTCCGGGTCTGCGGCATAAGCAAAAGGCCCCGCATCACACAGTTGAGTAATGTCTTTGCCGCTCTCCACCATTAAATCCACAATCGACAGCACCGCATCCTGCACCATCGGGGCGATATCCGCCTGACTGTCTGCGGCCGATACGCAGCCAAATTCATCATTGCATAGCGCGGGCACGACCAGGCCAAACGCTTCGTTTTCAGTTGCGGGTAATTCCACACCAACGGAAAAAAACATCATCAACCTCCGGCAGCGACAGGCTAAATGCCTGCCATTTTACGAATGGATTTGACGGTACCGACGGGCAAATCCTTTTTGGGATGCGGAACGGGGAACGTTTTTCCGGTTGTAGGTGACCACCAGATCCAGTGGCTACCCCCAGAACGCCTGACGGGTTCGCACCCCGTGGCCCTCAATTCCTTTATCAGCTCAGCAGAGGTCATCATGCTCTCCCTGAATGATGGATAATATACACACCAATACACATTAAGGCAATAAAAGCGTTCAAAATGTCGCCTCCCATGGCACGCTGAATTCCCGATCGTGTCCAACTATCTTACCTTCACGCAGCAGCAGCGCCTCGCTCTGGGCAAAGCTTTGCATGCCATGCTGCTGGCCGGTTTGCAGCACGCCAGGCAGTTGATGCGTCTTCCCCTCACGAATCAAATTTGCCACAGCCGGGGTATTGACCAACAGTTCGTACAGCGCCACCCGGCCACCGTCAGTCGCCGGTACAAGCTTTTGTGCCAGCACCGCTTTCAGGCTTCCGGCAAGCTGAGTTTGAATCAGGCTTTTCTCCTGAGCAGGGAACACGTCCACCAGCCGTTCTACCGCCTGAGCAGCACCGCGTGTGTGTAATGTCGCCAGAACCAAATGCCCTGTTTCTGCCGCGGTCAGCGCCAGGCCAATAGTCTCACTATCCCTGAGCTCACCCAGCAGAATGACGTCCGGATCTTCCCTTAAAGCGGCTTTTAGCGCTGCTGCATAGCTTTCACAGTGCAGGCCGGGCTCGCGCTGCTGAATCAGGCAGCGGCCAGAGGCGTGAATAAATTCGATGGGGTCTTCCAGCGTTAGCACATGGCCGTCAAGATGCTGATTGAGATGCTGAATCATCGCGGCAAGGGTTGTAGACTTCCCGCTCCCGGTAGCACCAGTCACCAGTATCAGCCCTTCACTTTCCCGTAAAAGCGCCTTCAGTTGGGAGGGTGCGCCAAGCGTATGCAGATCCGGGCAAGAAGATGCGAGTAATCTAAGCGCCAGCGAATAACCTTCCTGATGGAGAAAAGCATTGCCGCGTAGCCTGATGCCGTTCACGAGCGTGAGGGAAAAATCGAGCTGGCCGGCGCGACTAAGCTGCAACTTTTGCTCCTCATTTAACCATCCGTTGAGAACCTCTTCGACTTCCGGCACCTTCTCCGGGCACGCTTCCAGCCTGCCACACTTTCGCCAGCGTGCCGCCTGGCGCGCGCACAGGTGTAGATCGGAGACATTATGCTTTACACTAAGGGCCACAATTTCTTCGATATCCATATCACTTCCAACGATCATGAATGAGATAGCGCACAATCTGGCACAGGTACATGGGAAAATCTCAGCCGCTGCGGCACGTTGCGGCAGAAGCCCCGAAGAAGTGACTCTGCTTGCAGTCAGCAAAACCAAGCCTGCGAGCGCCCTCGCAGAAGCGATTGCTGCCGGGCAACGCGCCTTTGGCGAAAACTATGTGCAGGAAGGCGTGGATAAGATTCACCACTTTGCTGAACAAAGTGTAACAGGGCTGGAGTGGCACTTTATCGGGCCGCTGCAGTCGAATAAAAGCCGCCTTGTGGCGGAGAATTTTGACTGGTGCCATACCGTAGATCGGCTGAAAATTGCCAGCAGACTCAGCGAACAACGCCCGTCGACGTTGCCGCCGCTAAACGTACTGATTCAAATTAATATCAGCGACGAAAACAGTAAGTCCGGCATCGCGCTGAGTGAGATGGAGCAGTTAGCTGCCGAAGTGGCGGCCTTACCGGGACTGACGCTGCGAGGCCTGATGGCCATCCCTGCGCCAGAACCGGATTACGAGCGCCAGCTTACCGTTTGCCGCAAAATGGCAGAAGCCTGTAATGCACTCAAAGCCCGCTTTACCACGATCGATACATTATCTCTCGGCATGACCGATGACATGGAAGCCGCGATTGCCGCAGGCAGCACCATGGTGCGCATTGGAACCGCTATTTTCGGCGCGCGGGATTATCCCGCTCGTTAATCACCATCATTTTTGAGGAAAACCATGCTTACGTTGACTTTCCTGGTCAAAACCCTGATTGAGCTTTACGTAATGGTGCTGCTTATCCGTATCTGGATGCAGTGGGCGCGCTGTGATTTCTACAACCCGTTTGCCCAGTTCATCGTTAAAGTTACCCAGCCCGTTGTCGGACCGCTTCGTCGCGTACTGCCATCCCTGGGCCCTATTGACACCTCATCTCTGCTGGTGGCATTTATACTCACCACGCTGAAATTCCCTATTCTGCTGCTGATCCAGTCCGGCGGGCTGTCGCTCGATCCATTAAACTTACTCATCGGCGTGCTGTCGCTGCTGAAATCAGCCGGTACCCTGGTGTTCTGGGTGATCATCGTTCGTTCCCTGATGAGCTGGATAAGCCAGGGCCGCAGCCCTATTGAATACGTGCTGATGCAAATGACCGAGCCAATGATGGCGCCGATTCGCCGCATCTTGCCTGCGATGGGTGGCATTGATTTCTCCGCCATGGTGGTCATTCTTATTCTTTATGCGCTGAACTACCTCGGTATGGACCTGTTCCCTGGCCTTTGGTACGCGATTTGAGTGCTGTGACACAGCAGCCTGACGGGCTGGTTCTGCGGCTGTATATTCAGCCCAAGGCCAGCCGCGATAGCCTGGTCGGTTTGCATGGCGACGAGTTAAAAGTCGCCATCACCGCACCACCGGTAGACGGGCAGGCCAACGCTCACCTGGTAAAATATCTGGCCAAACAATTCAGGGTAGCGAAAGGCCAGGTCGTGATAGAGAAAGGCGAACTTGGTCGCCATAAACAAGTTAAAATTATCGGCCCGCAGCAGATCCCGACGGAAGTCGCGGCATTGATTGCCCCCCTCGAATAACACAGGACTGACTATGCAAAAAGTCGTATTAGCTACCGGTAACGCCGGTAAAGTGCGTGAACTCGCCAATCTGCTGGCGGATTTTGGCTTCGATGTGGTCGCGCAAACCGAGCTGAACGTAGAGTCTGTCGAAGAGACCGGCCTGACCTTTATTGAGAATGCGATTCTCAAGGCTCGCCATGCGGCTAAAGTGACCGGGCTACCGGCGCTGGCCGACGATTCCGGCCTGGCGGTGGATGCGCTGGGCGGCGCACCGGGTATCTATTCCGCACGCTACGCGGGCGAGGATGCCAGCGATCGGCAGAACCTCGACAAGCTTCTGGAAGCGCTCAACGACGTGCCGGACGACAAACGCCAGGCTCAGTTCCACTGCGTGCTGGTCTATATGCGTCACGCGGAAGACCCAACGCCGCTGGTGTTTCACGGTAGTTGGCCGGGCGTGATTACCCAGGCGCCAGCAGGGCAAGGTGGCTTTGGCTACGATCCTATCTTCTACGTTCCTTCCGAGGGTAAAACCGCGGCGGAGCTAACCCGCGATGAAAAGAGCGCGATCTCCCACCGTGGGCAAGCGCTGAAACTGTTACTGGAAGCAATGCGTAATGGCTAATTTGCCACCTCTGAGTCTCTACATTCACATCCCGTGGTGCGTACAGAAGTGCCCGTACTGTGACTTCAACTCCCACGCGCTTAAAGGCGACGTGCCGCACGACGAATACGTGAGCCATCTGCTGCACGACCTCGACCGCGACGTGGCGCTTGCTCAGGGGCGTGAGGTAAAGACTATTTTCATCGGGGGCGGTACCCCAAGCCTGCTGTCCAGCGAAGCCATGCAAACGCTGCTGGACGGCGTGCGCTCGCGCCTGAAACTGGCAGGCGACGCAGAAATCACCATGGAAGCTAACCCCGGCACGGTCGAGGCCGAGCGCTTTGTTGGCTACCAGAAAGCAGGCGTGAACAGGATTTCTATCGGCGTACAGAGCTTTAGCGAGCCCAAATTAAAGCGCCTGGGCCGTATTCATGATGCGGGTGAAGCCAAACGTGCCGCGAACCTGGCAAGCGGCCTGGGGCTGCGCAGCTTTAACCTTGACCTGATGCACGGCCTACCTGACCAGTCGCTCGAAGAGGCATTGGACGATCTGCGCCAGGCCATTGCCCTGAATCCCCCGCATCTTTCCTGGTATCAGTTGACCATCGAGCCGAACACGCTGTTTGGATCACGTCCGCCGAAGTTACCGGACGACGACGCGCTGTGGGATATCTTCGAGCAAGGCGATAAGCTACTGACCGCCGCGGGCTACCAGCAATACGAAACCTCAGCCTATGCTAAGCCCGGTTATCAGTGTCAGCACAACCTGAACTACTGGCGCTTTGGCGACTATTTGGGGATTGGCTGCGGCGCGCACGGCAAAATCACCTTCCCGGACGGGCGCATTACGCGCACGGCGAAAACGCGCCATCCGCGCGGCTACATGGAAGGAAAGTACCTCGACCGCCAGCATGACGTTGAGCAGACCGACAAACCGTTCGAATTCTTTATGAACCGTTTCCGCCTGCTGGAGGCCGCACCACGCAGTGAGTTCACGCTTTATACCGGTTTAGATGAAGCGATAATTCGCCCGCAGTTGGATGAGGCGCTGGCGAAAAACTATATGACGGAAACGGATGAATACTGGCAGATAACCGAGCACGGGAAACTGTTTTTAAATTCCCTGCTGGAGCTGTTTTTAGCCGACGAAGCGTAAGTTTTTACCCTCACCCCGGCCCTCTCCCAGAGGGAGAGGGGGAAAACAAGTGATGGGCGGCATGGTTTATCCCCTATCCCCTTTGGGGAGAGAACTGGTGAAGGGGAACTCGGTTTATCCCCTCTCCCCTTAGGGGAGAGGGTTAGGGTGAGGGGAAAATTACTTCAGCGCCCCCACAAGCCCTTTACGCTGATTTTCCAGCGACACCACCCGGTTACACACCTCGTGGCCGAACTGTTCAAAATCAGCCTGCTGATTATTCCATTCGTTCTGAACCGCCGTTTGCAGACCGCCCAGGTTACCCAGTACATTCTGCAGCGGGTTGCCGCCGCCTTTCAGCACCGCCTGCGCGCCCATTTCATTAATGCTGTCCTGCAGAATGCCGCCCATCGCCTGGTTCACCAACTGCTGGCCATCGGCTCTTACCTGATCGACCGCTTTATAATGGAACGTCAGCCCGTCCTGGCGGCGCTCAATAATCCGGTTCATCTGCTCTTTTAGCTGGGCATCCAGCTTGGTCAGGCGATTACGCATGCTGCTGCTTTCCCCGACCTGTTTAGCAATAATGCCGTCCAGCGCGACGCGGCTTTTCTCTACGCGAGAGCGAGCCCCATTATCGATCCACGGTAAATCCGTGCGCAGGGCTTTCTGGTAGTTCAGCGCCTGCTGGCGCTGTGCAGCGGTCAGAGTCTTCTGAACACCGTTGTATTGCACGCTGCCGTCAGGCGCGATGACCAGATTGCCGTTCTCACCCACAACCTGCACGGACTGCGGGTTAATCACCACGTCATCACGTGGATTGACGCTGCACTGATAGTCCGCGTGTGCCGAAGCGGCGGTGACCAGCAGCGCGCCTAAAAGAACCTTACGGATCATATTTTCTCCTGAAAAATCAGCTCCTGAAAAAAAGGCCGGTTAATTAACCAGCCTGTTTTTGCTAAAGCTTAATCCCACCAGACGTCGAACAGATCGCTGATGCGAACATCTTCGAGTTTGCGGTCTTCTAACCATTTACGCACCAGCGCCTGATGCTCTTCGGTGCATTTGCCAATCTCTTCCATGCACACCAGACCTTCCCAGACAAGGTAACCGCTGCCGTCAAACGCCAGCTTGTTCGGCGCGATCACTTCGGCGATCAGCTCGTCCACGGTTTTATCAATTTGCTCTTCGGAAGTGCCCTCCGGGAAGCGCCAGGCAATCGAGAACCCCAGTTCCTGGAACTCTTCGATGTGCATTTTCTTACGCAGACGACGGCTACGATTCTTTGCCATTATTTCACCCTCTCGAACATTAAGTCCCATACGCCGTGACCAAGACGATGGCCACGTTGTTCAAATTTGGTTACCGGACGTGAGTCCGGACGCGGTACGTAGTCGTGACTCTCCGACTGGTTTTTATACCCTTCGATAGAGGACATCACTTCGAGCATATGTTCAGCATAAGGTTCCCAGTCGGTAGCCATATGGAACACGCCGCCCAGCTTCAGCTTGCGTTTTACCAGGTCAGCAAACGGTGCCTGAACGATACGGCGTTTATTATGACGTGCTTTATGCCATGGATCAGGGAAAAACAGCTGAACCATGTTCAAAGAATTGTCAGGAATCATGTTTTCCAGCACTTCCACCGCGTCGTGGCACATCACACGAAGGTTCTCCACGCCGGCCTCATGCGCTGTGCTCAGACAAGCGCCCACGCCCGGTGAATGCACTTCAATACCGAGATAGTTATGCTGTGGATTGGTTTGTGCCATGGTTACCAGCGAGGTGCCCATACCAAAACCGATCTCCAGCGTGACCGGCGCTTCGCGGCCAAAAATCTCGCTAAAGTCGGCAGGCTCGGCCTGGAACTCAACGCCCATCACCGGCCAGTAGTTATCCAGCGCGTGCTGCTGGCCTTTTGTCAGACGCCCCTGGCGACGGACAAAGCTGCGGATGCGGCGCAGCACACGGCCTTCTTCATTAAATTCCGGTGAAATGACGTCATTCTTCATGGTTTTCTTAACGCTTCGCTTAGTGTTCGGGAAACGGGCATTATCCAAAGTTAAGGATGAGAAGCAAGTGGCAGAAAGTTCCGGTTTACAGCTTTACGCCGCTGTGCTGGAATCGGCTCCTTTATTACACCTTTGCCGGATATCCCGCGTTGACCATGCAAGCTCCTCAATTCGCCCAACAAGTCCTCGACTGGTACCACAAGTATGGGCGCAAAACCCTGCCGTGGCAGCAGGAGAAAACGCCTTATAAAGTATGGCTCTCTGAGGTAATGTTGCAACAAACCCAGGTCGCGACGGTCATCCCTTATTTTGAGCGCTTTATGGCGCGTTTCCCCACCGTGACCGACCTGGCGAACGCCCCGCTGGACGAAGTGCTGCACCTGTGGACAGGGCTGGGTTATTACGCCCGCGCGCGCAATCTGCATAAAGCCGCTAAGCAGGTTGCCAATAAACACGGTGGCGTTTTCCCTCAAACGTATGACGAAGTGGCCGACCTGCCTGGCGTCGGGCGCTCAACCGCAGGCGCGATTCTGTCTCTTTCGTTGGGTAAACACTTCCCGATTCTCGATGGCAACGTAAAGCGCGTGCTCGCCCGTTGCTATGCCGTTTCCGGCTGGCCGGGCAAAAAAGAGGTTGAAAACCGCCTCTGGGAAATCAGCGAACGCGTGACCCCTGCACAGGGCGTTAGCCAGTTTAATCAGGCGATGATGGACCTCGGGGCCATGGTCTGCACCCGCTCAAAGCCAAAATGCGAGCTTTGCCCGCTGAACAACGGCTGCGTGGCCTATGCCAACCACAGCTGGGCGAACTATCCCAGCAAGAAGCCTAAAGTGACGCTGCCTGAACGCACCGGTTATATGCTGATGATGCAGCATGGCGATGAAGTCTTCCTGGCGCAGCGCCCGGCGGTCGGGCTATGGGGAGGCCTATTCTGCTTCCCACAGTTTGCTGAAGAACAGGAATTACATCGCTGGCTGGAGCAGAGAGGTATTCCGGCAGATAATCTCACGCAGTTAACGGCTTTCCGCCACACCTTTAGCCATTTCCATTTAGACATTGTGCCGATGTGGCTTCCGGTGTCGTCCATGGACGCCTGCATGGATGAAGGCCCCGCTCTCTGGTATAACTTAGGCCAGCCACCGTCTGTCGGGCTGGCGGCTCCCGTGGAACGCCTGCTACAACAATTACGAGCCGAACCGGTTGCCTTAGCGCCCGTTCGTGCCGAAGAAGAGGAATAATCATGAGCAGAACGATTTTTTGTACTTACCTGCAGCGCGATGCTGAAGGCCAGGATTTCCAGCTGTACCCGGGCGAACTGGGCAAGCGGATCTACAACGAAATCTCCAAAGAAGCCTGGGCGCAGTGGCAGTCCAAGCAGACCATGCTGATCAATGAAAGAAAGATGAGCATGATGAACCCGGAACACCGCAAAGAGCTGGAAAACGAGATGGTCAATTTCCTGTTTGAAGGGAAAGAAGTCCATATCGAAGGCTTCACCCCGCCAGAAAAACAGTAATCGTCGGCACCTTTTTGCAAACACAACACGCATACACGGAATGATGAAAAAACTTCTCGCGCTGGCTCTCGTGGCCCCGTTGCTGATCTCCTGCTCCAGTAAAAAAGGCGATGACGCTTTTAACGAAGCCTACGTAAAGGACACCAACGGGTTTGATATTTTGATGGGGCAGTTTGCCAACAACATCGAAAATATCTGGGGTATGAAAGAGGTCCTGATCGCAGGCCCGAAGGATTACGTCAAATATACCGACCAATATCTGACGCGTAGCCACATCAACTTCGACGAAGGTACCATCACCGTTGAGACCATCGCGGGCACCGACCCTGCCGCGCACCTGCGTCAGGCCATCATTACGACCCTGCTGATGGGGGACGATCCTGGCTCAATAGATCTCTATTCCGATGCCAACGACGTCCAGATCTCCAAAGAGCCGTTCCTTTACGGCCAGGTCGTGGATAACACCGGCCAGCCCATTCGCTGGGAAGGCCGTGCGACGAAGTTTGCCGACTACCTGCTGCAAACACGCCTGCAAAAGCGCAGTACCGGGCTGAAAATCGTCTATAGCGTGACCATCAATCTTGTGCCTAACCACCTCGACAAGCGTGCCCATAAATACATCGGTATGGTGCGTAAAGCGTCGAAGAAATACGGCGTGGACGAGTCACTGATTCTGGCCATCATGCAGACGGAATCCAGCTTCAACCCGTATGCGGTAAGCCACGCGGATGCACTGGGCCTGATGCAGGTTGTTCAGCACAGCGCCGGGGTAGACGTGTTTAAGGCGCAGGGGAAATGGGGCAAACCAAGCCGCAGCTTCCTGTTCGACCCGGAAAGCAACATTGATACCGGCACGGCCTATCTGGCGATTTTGCAGAACAGCTATCTGGGGCAGATTGATAACCCAACGTCACGTCGCTATGCGGTGATTACGGCCTACAACGGCGGCGCGGGCAGCGTGCTGCGGGTGTTCTCTAACGATAAGATGCAGGCGTTTAGCCTGATTAACAGCATGGCGCCGGGCGATGTCTATCAAACGTTGACCACGCGCCATCCGTCCGCAGAGTCTCGTCGTTACCTGTACAAAGTGAATAACGCCCAGAAGAGCTATCGCCGGCGGTAATTTACCCTCACCCTAACCCTCTCCCTAAAAGGGAGAGGGGACATTTCGGGACTGCCTTGCTTCACCCTTTTCTGCTCCCTCGGGGAGAGGACTGGGGTGAGGGGCTATTCCCTCTTACTTCAGCATGTAGCCGTACAGCCGCTTAATGCCGTCCGAATCCGTCTCGCTGTACACGCCCTGCAGCTCAGGGGAGAAGCCCGGCAGCATATTCACGCCCTCTTCCAGTGCCAGGAAGTAACGCAGTGCCGCCCCGCCCCAAACTTCACCCGGCACCACGCAAAGCACGCCCGGAGGATAAGGCAACGCGCCTTCCGCCGCGATACGTCCTTCAGATTCGCTCAGGCGCACCAGCTCCACGTTGCCGCGAATAAACTCGATGTTGGCGTCCTGCGGGTTCACCACCACGGCAGGCAGGCTCTCCTTGCGGAACATCGCCTTCTGCAGCTCTTTGACCTCAAAACTCACGTACAGATCGTGCATCTCCTGGCAAAGCTGGCGCAGGGTGTAGCCCTTGTAGCGCACCGGGTATTTCTGATAAATCGTGGGCAGCACATCCGCCAGCGGCGTGTCGTCCTCAATATGCTGTTCAAACTGCGCCAGCATGGCCACCAGCTGAGCCAGCTTCTCGTGGCTCTCCGCCGGGGTAAGCAGGAACAAGATCGAGTTAAGATCCGACTTCTCCGGCACAATTCCGTTTTCACGCAGATAGTTAGCGAGGATTGCCGCTGGCACACCGAACTCGGTGTAGCGCCCGGTTTCAGGATCGATGCCCGGAGTGGTTAGAAGCAGCTTGCAGGGATCGACAAAATATTCGTCCTTCGCATAACCTTCAAAACCGTGCCAGCGCTCACCGGGTTCAAAGCTGAAGAAGCGGCGCTCCTGAGCAATCTTCTCCGTGGGGTGATCCTGCCACGGCCGCCCGGCCACTTCCGGCGGAATAAACGGTTTGATCATCTTACAGTTGGCGATAATCGCCTTGCGCGCTTCAATGCCCAGTGCCACACATTCCGCCCACAGGCGACGGCCGCTTTCGCCCTCGTGGATCTTGGCATTTACATCCAGCGCGGCAAACAGCGGGTAAAACGGGCTGGTTGAAGCATGCAGCATGAAAGCATTGTTCAGCCGCTTATGCGGGCAAAAACGGGCCTGGCCGCGAAGATGGTTATCTTTCTTATGGATCTGCGAAGTCTGCGAGAACCCGGCCTGCTGCTTGTGAACCGACTGAGTGACAAAGATCCCCGGATCGTTTTCATTCAGCTCCAGTAACAGCGGCGAACAGTCCGCCATCATCGGAATAAACTGCTCGTAGCCGACCCAGGCCGAATCAAAGAGGATGTAATCGCACAGATGGCCGATGTTATCTACCACCTGGCGAGCATTATAAATTGTGCCGTCATAGGTGCCGAGCTGGATCACCGCCAGGCGGAAAGGCCTTGCCTCCTGAGCTCGTTCAGGTGCCACTTCCGTAATCAGCTCCCGCAGGTATTTCTCATCAAAACAGTGCGCATCAATGCCGCCGATAAAGCCAAAGGGATTGCGGGAAGCTTCCAGATAAACCGGCGTAGCACCGGCCTGGATGAGTGCGCCGTGGTGGTTTGATTTATGGTTGTTGCGGTCAAACAGCACCAGATCGCCGCGTGTCAGCAGAGCATTGGTCACCACTTTGTTCGCCGCAGAGGTACCGTTAAGCACGAAATAAGTTTTGTCGGCGTGGAAAACTTTCGCGGCAAACTTCTGCGCGTGCTTAGCTGAGCCTTCGTGGATCAGCAGGTCACCCAGCTTAACGTCCGCGTTGCACATGTCTGCACGAAATACGTTCTCACCAAAGAAATCATAAAACTGCCGTCCCGCCGGGTGTTTTTTAAAGAATTTCCCGTGCTGGTGCCCCGGGCAGGCAAAAGTGCTGTTGTCCATCGCCACGTATTTGGTCAGCGTGTTGAAGAACGGTGGCAACAGATCTTCTTCGTAGCCGCTGGCCGCGGTTTCCAGCTCCAGATAATCCTGCGCTTTCCCGGCAATCACGCCGGTTACCGCAGGCAAACCGTCAACGGCGGTTTCGCTAAAAATAAACACCGGCAAATTAAAACCCGAGCGTTTAAGCAAGGCCAGAATGCCGCTGCGGCTGTCCGCAACGGAGATGACAACTGCCGCCACATCGGTGAAGTCGGTCTCGTCGAGCGTGACCACTTCACGATGCGTTGAGAGTAATGCAGCCACGTCGTGGCTGGCGGCAATTTTCAGTGATTTCATAAGCACAAATCCCCGTCTGCAAGGATGAGTGAGTGCCATCCGGCACGGCAAAGGGAAAATTCCCCAACGAAGGCGTTCTGAAGGTCTTAGGTGTGAATCCACTTCGACCGCCAGACATCAGTAAAACCAGGCGATTCCTGATTTTACTGATGTCCTGCAGCGAGCAAGCATTGCCCTCACCGCATGGTGAGCAAGGGACTTCGGAAGGTTATAGCAGCACGGACGAGCGCCATCCCGAAAGATGCATGGGAATTGAGAGTGAACATCAAGGCGCCCCGTAGTGGATAAGAAAACTGGCGCAATCATGGCACCTTCTGCCAGGGGGTTCAACATGAAGTCTGTAACAGCCCGCACATAAATCAGGCAAACGCACCGTGCTGTGCAACAAAGCCATTGACGCGGAATGGGGTTTACGGTTTAATGCGCCCCGTTGCCCGGATAGCTCAGTCGGTAGAGCAGGGGATTGAAAATCCCCGTGTCCTTGGTTCGATTCCGAGTCCGGGCACCACTATTTAGAAGAACCCGCCTATGGCGGGTTTTTTGCTTTTGGCGAAACGGACTCTGCATCGAACTGAAAGTCGATTATTCGTCTCATCCCTGAGACTCACCCCATGAGGGGCCAGCGCAAGCGCTGTTCAAAAACGTTCCCGACGTTTTAGTATTCGTCTCATCCCTGAGACTCACCCCATGAGGGACCAGCGCAAGCGCTGTTCAAAAACGTTCCCGACGTTTTAGTATTCGTCTCATCCCTGAGACTCCCCCCATAAGGGTCCAACGCAAGCGCTGTTCAAAAACGCTCCCGTTTTACACGATACAAACTTTCAGGGCTAATATTGAGAATGCATATTAGGCAAAACTATAATTTGATAATTTAAAAACTTCAGGAGAATAAGAGCTTTGCTCAAATCCAGCATTGATAATAACCTGGTTCAATGGATTTATGCGCAACAACCCTCCCTTCGACCAACAGCAAGTAAATTCATTAAGATTATTTACTCGCAGTAATTTTTTAATAAATTCTAAATCTTTAAGAACCATCTCTATCAGTTGAGGACCGACCCGTCCACTGGAGAGAAGACTTTTGATCCCTGCATAAAAAGGACGGTAAGATATTCCATTTAATCTGATTCTATCTGTTGCAGGAAGTCCAGAATATATATTCAGGCCAGTTCGCCCAACAACTAAAATCTCATTGTACTCGGCCGTAGTTTGTTGACGCCTAATTTGACGATGAATTTCCTCAACGGATAACAAAGTATTATAAGGTTTATTCATTCTAAAGTTACCTTTAGTAGGCCTATTTTTCCCTTGAAATATAGCGTCTGCCAAAGCGTAACTATCGACCAGTGCTCCTGAAGGAACAGCTCCCTCTCTACCCGCAAAATTAGGGAATGCCACATCCTGTAGGTGAGTGCCCAGAATATTTTGCACAGGTACATTTAAGTCCAATGCAACAGGGAGCGGTGCTATACCACATCCCGCTAAACGAGCCGGTATTTTTTTTGCAACGCAGCAACATGAAATAACATCCCAACTATTTAAGATCGACTCAACAGAACGTTGCTCGAATGGAGATATAATATCTCGACCAGCTCGACTCATACTACAGATGCCACTGATAGTATGAATAATTTTAAGATCGCCATTTATATCGATTCGCCGCCGCCAACCATCGAGTATTCTCTTGGTCTCTAGCTCACTATATCTTTTATTTAGATATTCATCTCTAAACCTTGCAATTTTATTCTTATCAAGTTTCTCGCCAAACTTTTTCAAGTTAATATTTAACATAAAAACCTTACATTAACAAATGGTGAACATTGAAAACACATTAAACACCATCAAATATAAACTCAACAAAAATTGGCTTAACTACTTCCAAATATGTTCATTAAAACATTAACATACATTAATTAAGACTCTTGTAACGCCATTAATTATTTTCACCTACAATATTTATCGTCCAGACACACAACTTAAAGCCCCCCCAAAAGCGTTTTTTTTACTATTTAAAACGCGCTATTTTATCGTCCACGCATCACTAAACTGTTCGCTACTGAACAGCTCAGACAGGCCGCTAATCTGCTTCAGGCGCAGCACTTCATCAGCGTCCATCCCCAATTCTGATCCGATTTTCAAATCATCCCAGCCCAGACGGGAAAGATCGCGGACAATATCGGACATCGCCGTTACCTGATGTTTTCCACGCGCCCTGTTATGACGCACCGTCGCGGCAATACATTCGGCTTCACCACTGGATTCCAGGTTTACCACCGTAATAGGAAAAAAACCGTTAATTCTCTTTTTTGCCACAGGCGATGTTTTTCCTACCAAATGCCGGTGAAACCCATCCACGACCTGAAACTTATCTTTCAGCGGCGTCACCACAATAGGCTGAGTGAATCCATCTGTCTCAATTGAAAGCTGTAACAAGCTTCGTTCAACGGGCGCCATAACGTTAGGGTTATAATCATTGGCCACAATATCGCCCTCACGAACCCAAAGGACACAATCAACCGGCTCTTTTTTAAAAGGGCTGTGCTGATGCATGACTTTTTTGACTTCATTTATTGCGTCCACTTTTGACTCATCCGATTCGACGGAAGAAAGATAATTATCCAGTTGTTTTAATAGCGTATTAAGCATCAGAGGATCCCCCACATTTGTCGTTTCTTTTGTATCCTTTCAAGGTACCGGTTGTAGTGCTGTGGCTTATTAGGGCTAAATGATAGCGTCCGACACCAAAAGTCATTCTTTAATAGCGTCTTACATATCCGTCGCCACGAGGGTATATCTCTCGAGCCGGAATCTTTATCCTGTTCATCAGGGATGTTTTCTGGAAACTCTCGTTCTCTATACCATTTTAAATAAATGGCAATTTTATTCTTGTAATGCTCCGCCGTTTTTTCCGGCATCGATGCCAGTAAAAACATGGCGTACTCTTGCCAGGTTAAATGGTTCGGTTTTGTGATGCTAGTATTGCGGGCATAGAAAGAACCGCTCTGGTGCGCATAAATAGCGCCGCTATTGGCGCCAGCTACGCGCATGCATACCCGGGACCAGGTTTCCGGCTCCAGAACATGGTAGAGCCAAAGCCCACGGCGCGCCTCCGGGCCAAAAGGTTCACACACCCTCATCGCTTTCATAGGGACACCGGCGCGATACATCAGGTCATAAAGCGGGTTTCCGGCAGCTTTGTATTTGCCGTTAAAAATCCAGATGTCCCGTACCTTCCAGTCGTACAAAGGATAAGCGACACAAAAATTGCCCTCCCGGCTGGCCGTAGTCCAGGGCTTATCATCGGCATAGCGGGTTTTGCTTTGTGAAGCCAGCGCTAAAAAACGGTTGAGGGATTCGTCGGCCCGGATACCGGTTAACGTGGCCAGACCTTTATCGCCGGCAAGCCAGCGCGAGAACGCTGGCATAAACTCTTCAAAGGTCATGCCATAGCGATAGAAGGGGAAGAAGTTTGGATCGGTAATGGCGTCTTCTGGCGGCCGGCGAACCCATTCCACGCCCTCCTCCCAGCAAATCCATTCCGGCTGAGCCTGCGAAACCCCGTTCACCGTGGTTAGCGGCAAAGCGACCCAGTAAAAATGCCCAACGATATCGTCATATTGCTGCCTGAGTCGCAATACATGGTCGATGGTATACTGGAACTGAACTTCCCAGTCGATAAATAGCACGTCAAACTGACGCTCCCGGCGGCGAGCGATTTCAGCCACAAGGTGAAAAAGCACGCTGGAATCCTTTCCACCGGAAAAAGAGACGCAGACCTGATCAAAGGTATCGAATATCCAATCGATTCTCTTTTTAGAAGCATTAAGAACATTATCATCAAGAATGATTTTTTTATCTTTTCTCACAAAAACTCCCTTTTACTGCTGTCTCAACATTACTACGACAGCAAAATCCCTGCATTTCGTTCAATCCACCCAAGATATCTTAGCGCACCAGCCTGGTAATATCCTCCGCCAGGAAAACCACGCTCTCCGGATAAAACATTTACATAAATTATGATTCGCATATTTTATATAAACACCATCAATACCGCAGTGCGGTTATGTTATATCCAGCCTCAACCCCAGACAATAAAAATTTAAAATCATCAAGAAAAAACCGTAATCAATTGAATTATCTATATTTAAAATGCAAACAAAAAAAACACATCAACAAAAAATCAAAGAAGCCCTATCTACAGCCTGGCGTTAATTTTATTAAAATAATTGCAGATTAATAAAATGGATAACCACGATAGAAATAAGAAATAGCGCAGGCGATGCCGAAACAGAATAGACGAACTACCGTGGTATAAGCGGGCGACTTGCCCGGATCGACGCAGCATCCGGGCCATCAACTCATCCTTAGGGACGATCAACCGCTACCTGTCTTTGACCACAATCAGCGGCTCGATATCGCTCTCTTTTTTAATCACCAACGAATCATCGCCACGCAGGCAAGTGCCGCCGTAGCTGCCGCCCACGGTAAAAGTGCAGACCTGGATGTACTTGCCATCCACCTTCGGCAGGCACCACAGCTGCTGATAGATATTCTTGCGATCCACGAACTTGCCGCTGGTTTTATCCAGCAGTTCATCATGGTGGCTGACCAGATCGATATTGCTGCCGCAGCGCCCGGCAATTGGCTTCACCGCGTAGCCGGTTTTTGACAGCAGGTTGTTCACCTCGAAATCCGTATCCAGCAGGTAACGGTGGTTCGGGAACAGCTGCCAGAGCACCGGCAGAATGGCTTTATTACCGGGGATCACCGTCCACAGCGGTTCAAACACCAGCACTTCCGGGCGAAGCAAGACGTCAATCAGGCGCACTTCTCCCTGTGGATGGCCGGTACGGATCGGCACGGCGGCATATTCGGTTTCGCTAACCTCACGAATTTGCTCAATCGCGGTTTCCCACGCCCAGGTTTTCCAGACACAGTTCACCGCCCGGCCGTCATTATCAATAAGCTGCCCGGCGCTGTCCCAGCTCAGCTCGCCCAGGCCGTGCAATATTTTGGTGTCAAATCCGGCCTGCATCAGCGAACGCTGCATAAACAACGCGTGGTAATCCTCCTCAGCGTCATTGTCCTGCATAATATGGACAAACGGCCGGGCGCTGCTGTGCTTCCAGGCCCCGGTAAGCTCTTCCAGCAACCCTTCCGCCGGATTATGCCCGGTTCCCCGGTATCCCGTCTTAACCCACTCCTCAAGGATAAGCCCACTTTCGGTGTGGCAGGAGGCTGAATCGGCGTTGTATTCGTACACCTTCAGCCCGCGCTCATCCATGCAAAAATCCATGCGGCCGCTGACCATCTGGTGGCGGCGCCATTGCCAGGAAAGCCTCAGACGCGGCCAGAGAATTTTGGGAATATCAAAGAGTGCCAGAAGACTGTCGTCTTTCAGCACTTTATCCGTGGCGTGCAGGTACATCAGGTGTAGCTCGTTGGTGGCCTTGATCAGTTCCTGCTCGGCGCTTTCGGTAATAGTGAAATACTGGCAAGGATCTTTATTAATAATGTGGCCATTGGCCTGTATATAGGCCAGCTGGAGTTCATCTTTTTCATTCAGCCATTTGCCGTCGAACTGGCGCTTATTGGCCAGGCGAGCCCCACCAATTTTTAGCGCTTCACCGCCGATTTCCGGCTGCGGCTCGCTGTCGGTCGTCTCTTCAGTTTGAATCATCCAGCCAAGAATCGACGTGTCGGCAAACGTATCCTGCAGCGTGTAGTGACCGTCGCGCTCAACCAGGGTTAGCTCGCGCGTCCACTGCTGCCCGACGGGTAACGGCGCATGAATCACGTTCTGCTCGGCGATGCGCACTTTGTTGCCGATAAGCTGAGTGATCACCGCGACATGGCCGGTTTCATGAAATTCGCCGCCCTTCTGCCAGATAAGCAACGCGCCCGCCTCCGGCGCTCGTTTTGAGCCATTCGCAAAGGCCTGCAGCGGCAGAATATTGTCGTTCACCACCTGACGTAAAAAACGCAGCGAGAAGATTTCCCACGCCATGTGAACGTCGGTGAAGACAAAGCCGTAGTTTAAGAAGAGAAAGCGGCGGGCAAACTCTACGCACTGCCATTTGTGGCCCATGTATTCGTTGCCGATGTAGCTGCGAAACTCCGCGTCTTCGGGGTAATTTTTCGGGTCGAGGCTGCCGTAATTAGAGGAGTAAATCGCTACGCCACCCGGCGCATAGCCCAGAAGTGTACCAAAGGGCGAATCGTTGTCTGGTGTTCCTGTATGCATGTGTCCAACCTAAATCAGGCAGGCGGCAAAGGTCACGCGGATTGTCGTCTGCACGTTAAAATTAACCTGACAGAGAAGCCGTTATCATACACCTCTGCCAACGGTTTTGTGCAGTCGCGCTTCGTTTAAACAGACATATTCCGGCAGGTCGGGGCCCAAAGAAAAAGGCTGCCTCAGCGGGCAGCCTTTGTTAAAAAGTGACTCAGCCAGTTTATTTGTTCCCGTACTCGCTGCCGTTAACCCAGGCGTGATCTTTCTCCCAGGTAAACATCCACTTGCGTACCGGCCCCGCCATCACGTTCAGGTAATAGCTGTCGTACCCGGCCATCGTCGCCACCGGGTGGTAGCCTTTCGGCACTTTCACCACGTCTTTGTCGTACACCGCCATGCACTCATCCAACGAGCGGTCATCGGTATACACACGCTGCAGACAGAACCCCTGCGGCGGGTTGAGGCGGTGATAATAAGTCTCTTCGAGATAGGTTTCGTTGGGCAGATTATCGGTGTCATGCTTGTGGCTCGGGTACGAGCTGGTGCAGCCCTCGTTGGTATACACCTCCACCACCAGCAGGCTGTCGGCGGGCTTATCCTCCGGCAGAATATTGTGGACATAGCGCTGGTTGTGGCCTTTACCGCGCGCCTCGGCATCAATATCCTGCGGGGCAATGAGCCGCGTGGCATAAGTCCCTTTACCCGGCGCGGAGCAAACGGCCAGTTCGAGCGCGGTGAGCGCCAGAACCTTAACCCCCTCGCCGGACGTCACGTACACGGCCCAGGGTTTACGGCGCTCAAACGGGCTCATGCGGTCGCCTATTTCAGGGAAGCGAGCGAGCGGCGTGTCCACCGTCGCACGTCCTGCGACCAGCACCAGGCAGCGCTCTTCCTCCACGGCGGGCAGTTCCAGAACCTGCCCTTCCTGAAGCTGATAAGCGGCGAATCCCACGTAGCCCCAGCCCGCGTTTTCCGGCGTGACGCACTGCGTCTGCCCCTGCGCGTCCGGCTGCTGCAAGCGGGAAAGTAATTCGGCCATGCTCCCTCCTTAAATCAGCCCGGCTTCGCGAGCAAAACGGCTCAAATTAGCGTAGCCCAGACGCGCGTAGGTCATCGGGTGTGCCACCGCCGGATCCTGCTCGGCCTCAACGACCAGCCAGCCCTGATAGCCATGCTTTTTCAGCAGCGCCATGATCGGCGGGTAGTTCACGCAGCCATCGCCCGGCACGGTAAATACGCCGCTCAGGACCGCATCCAGGAAGCTGGTTTTGCGGTTTTTCACGTCCGCCAGCACGCCAGCGCGCACATCTTTGCAATGCACGTGGTTAATGCGCGAGATCCAGCGCTCGGCCACCGCCAGCGGATCGGCCCCTGCAAAAGTCAGATGCCCGGTGTCCAGCAGCAGCCCGACTTCCGGCCCTGTGTGAACCATCAAATTATTCACGTCATCCGCGCTCTCAATCACCGTTCCCATATGGTGGTGATAGGCAATTTGCACGCCCTGCTGCTGGGTATAACGGGCGAACGCGGTAAGCTTTTCGCCGTACTCCTGCCAGCGTTCGGCAGGGAAACGGGGCCGTAAATGCACCGGAGTTTGCTGCTCACCGTGAATGCAGTGGGTGACTTCGGCAAATACCAACACCTTCGCCCCCAGTTCGCGCAGCAGCGTCAGGTGCGGCTGCACGGCCTCAATTTCCTGCTCAACGGAGCGCTCAAGCAAACGGCCAGAATACCAGCCGGAGACCAGCTTCAAATCATGCTTATCGAGAATCGGCCCTAGCACGCCGGCCTCTCGCGGGAATTTATTCCCCAGTTCAAAACCTTCAAATCCGGCCTCTTTTCCTTCGCTCAGGCAGGTGTCCAGCGGCGTGTCGGCGCCCAAAGAAGGCAGATCGTCATTGGTCCAGGTCAGCGGGTTAATGCCTAAATGCACGGTCATAATGCTCTCCTTATTGTTTATGCTGGCCGCGCTCGCGCCACAGGGCGATCAGCCGCAGGTAATTGTCACGGATGCGCGCCACCAGCTGCGCATCGTCGATATCGCGTTTTAACCAGGCCTGCGAGGCTTCGCCAAACAGCGTGCGCCCTACCGCAAAGCCTTTCACAATCGGGTAATTAGCGGCGGCATTGAAGCCATCACGCAGCACCTCTACCGGGGCATCCAGGCCGAGGATCACCACGCCGCGGCAGTGGGGATCGCGTTTATCCACCAGCTCGCTCAGGGCCGCCCAGCCAGCGCTGCTCAGCGGCGGCAGCTTCCACCAGTCCGGGTAGATGCCAAGGTTGTAGAAGCGGGAAACGGCTCTGAGATAAAGCTCATCGCTGCGCGGCATATTCGCCGGGAGGATAACTTCCAGCAGCAGCTCGTGGCCCGACTGGCAGCAGGCGCGGTACACTTCGGCAATCTTCTGCTCCTGCTCCAGACGCAGAGCGTGGGCATCTTCCGGGTGGAAAAAGACCAGGCACTTAACAATGTGTTCCTGCGGCCAGCTAATCAGCTGCGAGCCGATGTTGCCATGTTCCATTTCCAACGGGCGTGACCCTGGCAGCTCAATCGGGCGACCGATCCACCAGCCTTCACCGGTGATGGAATTCAGCGCGTCCTGGCCGAAGGTGCCATCGCACAACAGCCCGGCTTTGCCCTCCAGCTCGGCACGCTGAGCGGCTTCGCGGCTAGCCTGTAAAATCAATTGTTTAAGCACCGGAATTCGGCGTAAATCCGCGCCGCTTTTCAGCGCCATCTCTTCCAGTTGGCTGCGGTGATCGAACGCCATCACGCAGAGTTCCGGCCACTGGCGTCGACGCGTGGTGACGCGGTGCAGGTGATTCAGGCGTTCGTCGAGATCCGGGCGAGGCACCTGATGTTCACGCGAAAGGTAATCATCCAGCTCAATTTTGCTCGGCATCGCCGGGGCGCAGCCATGGCGTGAAACCACCAGTGCACCGCAGGCATTGGCATAGCGGCAGGCCTGCTCCCAGCCTTCGTCATTGAGGTAGCCGCGCAGCAGGCCGGACATGAACGCGTCCCCCGCGCCCAGCACGTTGAGCACTTCCACGCGCACGCCGCTGACGTTTATCCCGCCATCCAGCGAGTCAGGGATCAGCCCGAGGAACACGGAACAACCTTGCGCGCCTCGCTTACAGACCAACGTCGCCTCGGTGTTCTGCCGCACTTTTTTCAGTGCCGCGAGCGTGTCGATTGACCCGCCGGCAATGTGGAATTCTTCTTCGGTGCCGACAATCACATCAAAAAGATGCAGAACCGTTTGCAGCTGGGTTGTGACCTGTTCGGCTTCAACAAAGCGCGTCTCGCCGTCGCCGAGGGAGGTCAGCCCCCACAGCACCGGGCGATAATCAATATCCAGCACGGTGCGAACATCGTTCCGGCGGGCATAGCTCAGCGCAGTCAGCACCGCCTCACGGGTACGCGGGTTTGAGAGGTGCGTGCCGGTAATCGCCAGGCAGCGGGCAGAGGCAATGTACTCTTCGCTGAAATCGTCCGCCGTAATCGCCATATCCGCGCAGTTGTCGCGATAAAAAATCAGCGGGAAAGTGTCGCGATCTTTGATGCCCAGCAGCACCAGCGCCGTCAGCCGCTCTTTGTCGGTAATTAAATGGCTGGTGTCGCAGCCGACCTGTCTAAGTTCTTCGCGCAGAAAGCGCCCCATGTGCTCGTCGCCAACGCGCGCCAGCATAGAAGATTTCAGCCCCTGGCGAGCGGTACCGTAGGCCACATTGCCGGAGGAGCCGCCAAGATAACGGGCGAAGCTGCTGGCATCTTCCAGCCGCGCACCAATCTGCTGGCTGTAGAGATCTACCGCGACCCGCCCCATGCAAATCAGATCCAACTGCTTTTCTTTCATGCTTCGTCCTCAGACAATGTCAGATACGTTGACCCAGCGCCCCTGCTGGTGTGACAGGGCGATAGCGTCGAGAATGCGCGACACCTTCCAGCCCTCTTCAAAGTCCGGCCACATCGGCTTATCAGTGGCAATGCCGTCGATCAGATCGCGTACTTCCACCGTTTTTTGATCGTTAAAGCCAATGCCGTGCCCCGCCCCCATACAGAACGAGCCGTAATCCGGGTGAGCCGGACCAACCAGCAGCGTGCGGAAACCCTGGCGTCCTTCGGGATCGCTTTGCAGATAAAGTTTCAGCTCCGCCATGCGTTCCTGGGTAAAGCTCAACGCCCCTTTCGTGCCGGTGATTGTCCAGGTCAGCCCCATTTTTCTACCGCTGGCGACACGTGACGTTTCGATCACGCCCTGGGCGCCGCCTTCAAAACGCACCATCGCGTGGGCCTGATCTTCGTTTTCCACGGCGATCATCTCGCTGCTGCCAGCGGAAGCCGGGCGCTCCGGCACCACGATTTTCAGGTCACCGCAGACTTCGTGGATATCGCCCACCAGGTACTGCGCCATATTGACGATGTGCGCCGCCAGATCCCCCAGCGCACCAAGCCCGGCGGTTTCTTTGAAACAGTGCCAGTGGATCGGCGAAAGCGGATCGGCCATATAGTCTTCATTGTGGGTGCCGTAGAAGTGGATCACTTCCCCGATCTCACCGCGTGCAATGATCTGCTTTGCCAGCTGCGCCGTCGGGTTCTTCATGTAGTTGAAGCCGACCAATGTCTTCACTCCAGCCAAATCGGCAGCATCCACCATCAGGCGTGCGTCGCGGGCGTTAAGCGCCAGCGGCTTTTCTGAATAGACGTGCTTGCCGTGGCGAATCGCTTCCAGCGCCATCTCTTTATGCAGGTGGTTTGGGGAACAAATGTCCACCACGTCAATGTTCGGGTCCGCTACCAGTTCGCGCCAGTCGCCGGTGGAGCGATTAAACCCAAACGCCGCCGCGCGTTTTGCCGCCAGCTCCGGCGTGATTTCCGCTACCATTTCACGCACCAGTTCGCCCTGCAGGTCAAAGACCGTCGGCGCCTGGGCGTAGGCGATGGCGTGGGCTTTGCCGATGTAGCCGGTGCCGATTAAACCAATTCTGACCTTTTTCATGTGTTGTTCCTGAAGTCGTGACCAGCCTTTGTACCCTCACCCCAGCCCTCTCCCTGAATGGGAGAGGGTTAGGATGAGGGGCAATCCCTACAGCGCGCCGCGCCGGTTCTTGGCGTAAGTATCAAACGCCACCGCCAGTACGATAATCAGCCCGGTAATGATCTGCTGGTAGTAGGCCGACACGTTCATCAGCACCAGGCCATTAATCAGGATCCCCATGATGATGGCGCCGATGATCGTGCCGCTGATCCGCCCGTAGCCGCCCATCAGCGATGTCCCGCCGATCACCACCGAGGCGATAACGCGCAGCTCGAAGGAGATCCCCGCGACCGCTTCAGCGCTGCCCAATCGGGCGCTGAGCACAAAGCCCGCCAGCCCGGCAAGACAGCCAATCACCACATACACGCTAACCAGCACGCGCCTCACGTTAACCCCGGCGAGGCGAGCCGCTTCCGGGTTGCCGCCGATGGCATACACAAAGCGTCCCCAGCGAGTTTTGTGCAGCGCCAGATAGCCCAGAATCGAGACGATGGCGAAGATCCAGATAGGTATCGAGATGCCGAGCATTTCGCCGCGTCCCCACCAGCGGTAGCCGGCATCAAACCCGGCAATTGGCGCGCCGTCGTTGATCACCAGCGTCAGGCCGCGCCAGATAGTCATCCCGCCCAGCGTGACAATGAACGGCGGCAGACGCAGGCGAGTGACGCCCAGACCGTGCAGGAACCCAATCAGCGTGCCGAGCGCCAGGCAAATCCCCAACCCCAGCAGCCAGCTAAAGCCGCCCCAGGCGTTCGGATCGACAGTGGTAAAGTTATCCCCCTTGATCACGTAGGCTGCGGTCATCGCGCACACGGCCAGGATCGAACCCACCGACAGATCGATACCCGCCGTGAGAATGACAAAGGTCATGCCCACCGCGATGATCCCGTAGATAGAAACCTCGGTCAGGATGTTGAAAATATTACGTTCGGACAGGAAGTTGCTGTTCTGCGACTGGAAGAAGATCAGCAGCAGGAACATGAAGATCAGCACCCCGAAGCGCTCGAAGAAAGCGATCGGATCGAAGCGTGAGGCACTTTTTGCCGGCGTCTGGGTTTTGGTAATCATCTGCGTCATGGGCTCCCCCGTTATGCGGCGCTTAAGGCGCTATGGTTGATGGCCATCAGGGTCATCAGCCGTTCTTCGTTGGCTTCGTCGCCGTGCAGTTCGCCGGTCACTCGCCCTTCACTGAGGGTGATGATCCGATCCGACACCGCGAGAATTTCCGGCAGGTCGGAAGAGATCACGATCACCGCCACGCCTCGCTTAGCCATATCAAACAGCACCTGATGCACTTCAGATTTCGTGCCTACGTCAATGCCGCGAGTCGGCTCGTCGACGATCAACACCCTTGGATTCAGCGCCATACAGCGCGCCAGGATCACTTTTTGCTGGTTCCCGCCGGAGAGCTTGCGCACCTCCTGTTCGGCGTTAACCATTTTGATTTGCAGCGCCTGCCGGTAGGACTCAATCAGCGCATCTTCTTTACGCGGGCTAACGAAATAGCGCCAGGTCAGCAGGGACGAAAGGCTGGAGAGCGACAGGTTGTCGCGGATCGACAGGCCCAGCACCGCCCCTTCTTTTTTACGATCTTCCGGCACCAGCGCGATGCCCTGGTCCAGCGCGTGCATCGGGTTTTGAGGCCGGTAAGGTTTGCCGTCCAGCTCGAAACTGCCGGTGGTGAATTTGTCTGCGCCAAACAGGCAGCGAGCAACCTCGGTGCGTCCGGCACCAACCAGCCCGGCGATGCCCAACACTTCTCCGGCGTGCACGTGGAAACTGATGTCTTTCAACGCAATGCCGTGTGGATCAAGCGGCGGCTTTTCACGGCTCAGCCCCTTCACCGCCAGGCGGATGGGCTTGTCTGCATGGTGCGTGAGGCTGGCATCGCGGCGGTTAAACACCACGTCTCGGCCGACCATCAGGCGAATAATTTGCTCCACGTTGATGCCCGCCACGTCGCCGGAGCCGGTATAGCGGCCATCCTGAAACACGGTGAAACGGTCACAAAGCTGGAAGACTTCATGCAGGCGATGAGTCACATAAATAATGCTGACGCCACGGCCTTTCAGCTCGCGCACCACGCGGTGAAGGCTCTCAACTTCGCTGTCGCTCAGGGCAGCGGATGGCTCATCCATAATGATCAGCCGGGCGTTCAGCGTCAGCGCCCTGGCAATCTCCACCATTTGCTGCTGGGCAACGCTCAGGCGGGCCACGGCGGTCGTCGGCGCAACGTTGAGCTGCAAATAATCCAGAATGACCTGCGCTTCCTGGTTCACCGCTTTGCTGTCGACGATCAGGTTGCGGCGGCGCGGCTCGCGGCCAAGAAACATGTTTTCCGCCACCGTCATATTGGGCAGCAGGTTAAATTCTTGATAAATCGTGATAATGCCTTTGTTCTGGCGCGCTACCGGCGAGTCATCCGCAGAAAGCGTTTCACCGTTGAACCAGATCTCACCGCGCGTTTGCGGCTGCGCCCCGGCCAGCGCCTTCAGCAGCGTGGATTTTCCCGCGCCGTTTTCCCCCAGCAGGGCATGGATTTCCCCCTGCCCGACGCTGAGCTGCGCGCTGCTTAACGCCCAAACGCCGGAGAAACTCTTCGCCAGGTCGGTCACTTTCAGTAAAGGTTGCGACATCAGACTGCTCCTCTGTTGCGCCCGCCCGCAGGCGGACGGGCACGTTCAGATTTATTTGCCGGCTTCGCCGATACGCTCTGCTTGATCGAGGTTATCTTTGGTGATCATCGTGGGCGCGTAATCTGCCCCGGTAATCGCCTTCTTCTCGCGGATGTTGGCCACCAGCTGGCTCATCGCCGTTTTCACCGCAAAACCAGGGCGCTGATCGGCGGTTGCCGCCATCCAGCCATCGCGTACGCGGGCCAGCGCTTCCGGCACTGCGTCAAAGCCGGTCACCAGCACTTCACCCGGTTTCATGCCCTGGCCCTGCAGCGCTTCAATCGCGCCGAGCGCCATATCGTCGTTGGCGGAGAGGATCACCTGAGGCTTTTTCGGCAGAGACGGCAGAACGCTTTCAACGATGCGCATACCTTCGGAACGCATCCAGTTCCCGGTCTGATCGGCGACGATCCTGTATTTATCGCCCCCGGCTTTTAGACCATCGCGGATCCCTTTAGTACGTTCGATATTGGAGGAGGAGCCAGGCTGCCCGGTCAGCAGCACGATGTCCGCGCCGTCAGGGAATTTGGCTTTCACAAAGTCCGCCACCGCCTGGCCGCCTTTATAGTTGTTGGCGCCAAAGTGCGGCACCGGCTTATCGCTAACAACCGAGCGGTCGAGTGTCACCACCGGCAGCTTGGCATCCTGAATTTCACCTACCGCGCTCGACACGGCGTTAACGTCGTTTGGCGAAACGATAAAGCCCTGAGCGCCACGGGTGATGGCGTTTTCCAGGTCCGCGACCTGCTTAGGAGAGCTGCCCTGGCTGTCGAGAACCTGCAGCTTGACGCCCATCTCTTTGGCGGCCTGCACGGCGGTGCGCTGCATATGCACTTCAAACGGCATCGCAAGGTTGGGGGTGCTAAAAACAATCTGTTCGTTTTCGGCCAGCGCCGGAGCCGTGGTCAGGGCGATGAGGGCGGCGAGGATCAGCTTTTTCATTGTTATCTCTCTTCTATGTGTAGGGTCTTCGGAGGTTACAAAGCAACTTCGCGCTGGCTACGCAGTGACTCCAGCGCCTTGTCGGCCAGGTACAGGGCGCGTTCACCGTCATCGCCGCTGCACTCGGGTTTGGCCTCGCCGCGCAGGACGGCAACAAAGTGCTGCCATTCGGCGGCGTAGGCATCTTTGTAGCGCTGGAGGAAGAAGTGTTCTGGCAACGCGCTGGTGTTCCCGCCGTCGCCAAAGAATTGAACCTGGTTTTCCAGGATATTGCCCGCTGTTAGCAGGCCCTTAGCGCCGTGCAGCTCCAGACGCTGGTCGTAGCCATAGGCCGAGCGGCGGCTGTTCACAATGGTCGCCAGCGCCCCAGAGGCATATTTCAGGACGATAAAAGCAGTGTCGATGTCGCCTGCCTCACCAATCGCCGGATCTACCAGATTGCTGCCCTGGGCATACACGGCCACCGGCTCTTCGCCCATGATGAAGCGAGCCATATCAAAGTCGTGAATGGTCATGTCGCGGAACATGCCGCCGGAGACACGCACATATTCAGCGGGCGGCGGCGACGGGTCGCGGGAGATAATCACCAGCGATTCCGGCGTGCCGATGCGCCCCTGTAGCGCTTCGTTTTTCAGCTTGCGGAACTGAGGGTCAAAGCGGCGGTTAAAGCCGATAAACAGCGGCACATTATGAGCTTTCACCACTTTCAGGCAGTCGCGCACGCGGGCCAGATCCAAATGCACCGGCTTTTCACAGAAGATCGCTTTGCCGTGTTTGGCGGCAAGCTCAATCAGGTCAGCGTGAGTGTCGGTCGCCGAGGCGATCAGCACCGCATGAACCTCCGGGTCGCTCATCGCCTCGGCAACGCTCTGCTGGCGCGCCTGGTATTTTTCGGCAATGCGCGCGGCGTTTTCTGCATTAGGATCGACAACGGACCAGAGGGTGGAATGGGGATGGGCGGCAATATTGGCGGCGTGGATTTGGCCGATACGGCCCGCGCCCAGTAAAGCAATGTTAAACATGGCGGCTCCCGAAAGTGGTGTTGCAGTAGGGTCATGAGCCGGATCTTCCGGCTTTCACATGCAGCTGAATAACGACGCCTTAAATAAAACATTTATTTCATTTTAATGCAGAGTGAAAGTTTCATTTTTGCGCAGAGGTTAACATTTTGATAATTTATCGGCTGTATTTTGTTAGCAAAATCACAACGCCGAATGAATTAAAACCTGCACAGAGAAGGGATTTGAGAGGGAGAGCGCGCCCATGCTCCAGTACGAGAAGAGAATAAAGCAAAAATGAAATAAACATTCCGCCAGACAGTCCAGCGGAATGCTGAAGGGTTAGTACTGACGGGCGTTTTTGAGCTTAGCGGCGGTTTGTTCAGCGGCATCGGCCACCGTGCTCGAGCGAGCAACCTGAGCGTCTCCGGTGCGCCACCAGGCCTCGTAGTCGTGGGTCATGGTTTTAGGCAGCACTTTGATATCCAGCAGCGTTGGCCCAGGCTCATGCCGGGATGCCTCCAGCGCGGCAAGCAGCTCCGCCTCGCTATTGACCCGCCAGGCTTTGCAGCCGTAGCTTTCGGCATTTTGGGCAAAATCGACCTTCACCAGCGGGCCATCCAGCCTGCCGCTGTGTGGACTTCGATGGCGGTTTTCGGTACCAAAACTGCCCATGCCGTGGCCCATCTGCAGGTTATTGATGCAGCCGAACCCGGCATTATCGAACAGCAGAATGGTGATTTTTATCCCTTCCTGCACGGCGGTTTGCAGCTCGGAATGCAGCATCAGGTAAGAACCGTCCCCCACCATTGCATACACTGGCTGCTGCGGCTTCGCGAGCTTTGCCCCCACCGCCGCGGCAATCTCGTAGCCCATGCACGAATAGCCGTATTCGAGGTGATAGCTGTCCGGCGTTTTTACCTGCCACAGGCGCTGTAAATCCCCCGGCAGCGAACCCGCCGCGCCCACCACGATAGCGTCATCTTCAATATGCTGATTCACCAGGCCCAGCACGCGGGTTTGAGTCAATGACGTACCTAGCTCACGGCTGTATTCCTGCAACGTTTCGTCCAGATGGCCCGCCACTTCAGGGGCTTCTCCCGCCTGCCATTGCCGAGTCCACAGCCGCTGGCACTCCTCGCGCCAGGCCGCTTGAGCGTTAGCAGCTTCGTTCTGCCAGGCGGCGTGATAGCCAGCCTGATGCAGCCCGGCAGTCAACTGCTCTAGCCCAATCCGGGCATCGGCCACCAGCGGCGTGGCGTCCAGCTTCAGGGCGTCGAATTCGGCAACGTTTAGCAGCAGGTACTCAGCCTCGGGTGAAAACAGCGATTTAGAGCCGGTGGTAAAGTCGGTCAGCCGGGTGCCGACGCCGATGATTAAATCTGCCTGCGGGGCCAGTAGGTTAGCCGCCAGGCCGCCCGTCACGCCGAGGCCTCCCAAATTAAGTGAGTGCTCGCTTACAAGCGCACCTTTTCCGGCCTGGGTTTCGGCAAACGGTAGCCCGAAGCGTTCCACAAAATCCTGAAAAACCTGATGCGCGCCGGAATAGCGAACCCCACCGCCGCAAATAACCAGCGGACGACGCTTGCTGGCAATGAGCTTTAGCGCGGCATGCAGCCGATTTTCATCCGGCGGACGCCGCTCGATATGATGCACTCGCCGGGCAAAGAAGCTTTGCGGATAATCCCAGGCTTCACCCTGCACATCCTGCGGCAGGCAAATCGTTACCGCGCCGGTATCCGCAGGGTTAGTAAGCACTCGCATGGCGCTAATCATGGCGCTCATCAGCTGCTCCGGGCGGTTGATTCTGTCCCAGTAACGGGACACCGGGCGGAAGCAGTCGTTGGTGCTAATGCTCAGGTCATGAAACTGCTCGATTTGCTGGAGCACCGGGTCCGGCTGGCGGCTGGCGTAAATATCGCCGGGCAAGAGCAGAAGCGGAATACGGTTGGCGGTGGCCGTTGCGGCGGCAGTCACCATATTGGCTGCCCCCGGCCCCACGGAGGAGGTCACGGCGTAAATACGCTGCCGCCGGTGTTGCTTAGCGAAGCCGGTGGCGATATGCGCCATGCCCTGTTCGTTACAGCCCTGATGCACCTTCAGGTGGCCGGGGTCCTCCTCCAGCGCCTGCCCAAGCCCGAGCACGTTGCCGTGCCCGAAAATGGTCATTACGCCTTCCACAAAGGGCGCTTCCTGCCCGTCGATTTCAACGTACTGCTGGTTTAAAAACCTGACCAGCGCCTGCGCCATGGTCATGCGGTGTGTGGTCATCTTTCCTCCCCTTAGCCCAGCGTCGGCATTGAGAATGCAGATCCTTGCTGATGGCTGGTTTCCGGCCAGCGAGCGGTGACGGTTTTCATCCGCGTATAGAAACGCACGCCGTCGCTGCCGTGCACGTTCAGCGGCCCGAAGATAGAACGCTTCCAGCCGCCAAAGCTGTGGAAAGCCATCGGCACCGGGATAGGCACGTTCACGCCGACCATGCCCACCAGAACTTCTTCGGTGAATCGCCTTGCAGTACCACCGTCACGGGTAAAAATCGCCGTGCCGTTGCCGTATTCGTGCTTGTTGATCAGTTCCAGCGCGCTGGCGTAATCCGGCACGCGCACCACGCTCAGTACCGGGCCAAAAATCTCTTCTTTATAAATGGTCATTTCAGGCGTGACATGATCAAACAGCGTTGGGCCAACAAAATAGCCGCCTTCATGGCCTGCGAGCCTCAGGCCCCGACCGTCCACGCGCAGCGTCGCGCCCTGCTGCTCTCCGCTATCAATATAGCCCAGCACTTTGGCCCGGTGCGGTGCAGAAATGAGCGGCCCCATTTCGTTTTCCGGCTCCTGCCCAAGGCCCGGCCCCACACGCAGCGTAGCAAGCTGTTTTTCCAGCCCCGCGCACAGCGCATCTGCAGTTTCATCCCCCACGGCAACCACCACCGAAAGCGCCATGCAGCGTTCCCCCGCGGCACCAAAAGCCGCCCCCATAATGGCGTTAGTTGCCATCTCCAGATCGGCATCCGGCATCAAAATACAGTGGTTTTTCGCCCCGCCCAGCGCCTGACAGCGCTTGCCTTGGGCAGAAGCGGTCTGGTAAATGTATTCGGCAATCGGCGTAGAGCCGACAAAGCTAACGGCCTGAATCCTTGGGTCGGTCAGCAATACGTCCACGGCTTCTTTATCGCCCTGCACCACGTTAAACACGCCGTCCGGCAGCCCGGCTTCCTTCAGCAACTGAGCCAGACGCAGCGACAGAGACGGATCTTTTTCCGACGGTTTGAGCACAAAGGTATTCCCGGTTGCCAGCGCGATAGGGAACATCCACATCGGCACCATTGCCGGGAAATTAAACGGCGTGATCCCCGCACAGACGCCAAGCGGCTGCATCAGAGAATGGCTGTCCACGCCCGTACCCACGTTGGCCGAATGCTCACCTTTTTGCAGATGCGGGATGCCGCAGGCGAATTCCACCACTTCAAGGCCGCGGGTCAGTTCGCCCACCGCGTCAGAATAAACCTTGCCGTGCTCTTCGCTGATGAGCTTCGCCAGGCCGTCCATGTGTTCCTCAAGCAGGCTTTTAAAGCGGAACATCACGCGGGCGCGCTTAAGCGGAGACTGGCGAGCCCAGCCTGGAAACGCCTGCTGGGCAGCGGCAATGGCCTGCTCCGTCTGCCTGGCCGTGCTCATGGCGACCTGGCGGATCTGCGCGCCGGTCGCCGGGTTAAAGATCGCCTGTACCCGCTGGCCTTCGCCCGCGACGCATTCACCGTGGATAAAATTCGCTACCGTCTCCATCTCTGGCCTCTTGCTGTTAGGGTTGTCTCCCGAACACTGTATATGAAACAAACATTCCATTTTAAGTTCAAATAAAATAAATGTTGATTATTGTGATCAACACTTCGTTTTTATGTTAACCCGCAGAATGAGGTGCAAAGACTGAGACGTCAGTGTCGTTTCAGCCCCCGCCAGTTTTGGTGCATCTGTTTCATTTTTGCCAGTACTACGCTTAAATACGTTTCAGCGAATACTTTTGAGGATGGCAAATTGACCACCGCGACAACCCTGAGCGAACTCCAGCAGCAGATCCGCGACCGCTACGACAGCCTGAGCAAAAGGCTGCAGCAGGTTTCCCGCTACGTGCTGGATAACACCAATAGCGTGGCATTTGATACCGTGGCCGCCATTGCCGAACGGGCGGAGGTGCCGCCCTCAACGCTTATCCGCTTTGCCAATGCCTTTGATTTCAGCGGGTTCAACGAAATGAAACAGCTGTTTCGCATGAATCTGGTGGAAGAGACGGCCAGCTATACCGATCGGGCGAGGCTGTTCCGTGAGCTGGGCAGCGAAGCCGTGCCGGAAACCCCGCTGGATATTTTGCAGGAGTTTGCCCGCTCAAATGCTCAGGCCCTGCAGCAGCTGGCCGCCCGTACCGAACCGGAAATGCTGCAGCGTGCCGTGGAATTGCTGGCCGAAGCAGACACGATCTACGTTGTCGGCCTGCGCCGCTCCTTTAGCGTGGCGGCTTATCTGACCTACGCTCTGAGCCATCTGGATTGCCGCGCCGTGCTGCTGGACGGGCTTGGCGGCATGCTGCGTGAGCAGGTTAACCGGGTGAAAGCGAAAGATATTGTGGTGTCGATAAGCTTCTCCCCGTATGCCGAAGAGACGCTGATGGTGAGTGAAATTGCCGCCCAGGCGGGCGCTCGGCAGATAGTGATCACGGACAGCCAAATTAGCCCATTCGCCACGTTTAGCGATCTCTGTTTTGTGGTGAAAGAGGCGCAGGTAGACGCCTTCCGCTCGCAGTCCGCCACGCTTTGCCTGGTGCAGTCGCTGATGGTGGCGCTCGCGTATTATCAGGGCACGCCCCACAGCGCGCTCTCGCCGGAGGCCTGATTTTCGGATTGCCGAATGTCTCCGCAGGGTTAAGATGGAAACAACGTTTCAAAAATAACTCTTACCCTAAGGAGACACCATGCCCTACGAAGCCAGCCCGTCGCGTTATCAATCTATGCAGTATCGCTTCTGCGGCCAGAGCGGCCTGCAGTTGCCCGCGCTTTCTCTCGGCTTATGGCACAGTTTTGGCGGCGTGAGTCCGCTGGAGTCCCAGCGCGATCTGCTGCGCACCGCGTTCGATCTGGGTATTACGCATTTCGATCTGGCGAATAACTACGGGCCGCCTCCGGGCTCGGCGGAAGAAAACTTTGGCCGCCTGCTGAAGCAGGATTTTGGCAGCTACCGCGATGAGCTGATTATTGCCACCAAAGCGGGGTATGACATGTGGCCAGGCCCTTATGGATCCGGCGGCTCACGTAAGTACCTGCTGGCAAGTTTGGATCAGAGCCTGAAGCGCATGGGGCTGGAGTACGTCGATATCTTCTATTCCCATCGCGTGGATGAGAGAACGCCGATGGAAGAAACGGCCAGCGCCCTGGCACATGCGGTGCAAAGCGGCAAAGCGCTTTACGTCGGGATCTCCTCTTACTCCGCCGAAAGAACACAAAAAATGGCCGATCTGCTGCGAGAATGGAAAATTCCGCTGCTTATTCACCAGCCCTCCTACAACCTGTTAAACCGCTGGGTCGATAAAAGCGGCCTGCTGGACACGCTGCAGCACAACGGTAGCGGCTGTATCGCCTTTACCCCGCTCGCCCAGGGCCTGCTGACCGGCAAATACCTGAACGGCATCCCGGAAGGCTCAAGGATGCAGGTGGAAGGCAATAAAATTCGTGGGCTGAATGAAAAGATGCTGACCGAGGCGAATCTCAGCAGCCTGCGCTTACTCAACGAGATGGCGCTGGAGCGTGGCCAGACAATGGCACAGATGGCGCTGAGCTGGCTGCTGAAAGATGAGCGCGTCACCTCAGTGTTGATCGGTGCCAGCCGGGCAGAACAGCTGAAAGAGAATGTGAAAGCGCTGGATAATCTGCACTTTACCGCAGAAGAGCTGGAGCGAATTGACCGCCACGTCGCCGATGGCGAGCTAAATCTGTGGCAGGCATCCTCCGACAAATAAAAGCCAAAGCCCCTGTAAACAGGGGCTTAGTTTTTAATATTTCCCGCTGCGGGAAAGCTTGTCGAGATAGCCCATCACAAACGCCGACAGCACAAACGTCAGGTGGATGATCACGTACCACATCAGCTTGTTGTCCGGCACGTTTTTAGCGTCCATAAAAATACGCAGCAGATGGATGGAAGAGATGGCCACGATGGATGCTGCGACTTTATTCTTCAGCGAGCCAGAGTCCATTTTCCCCAGCCAGCTTAGTTTCTCTTTGCCTTCGTAAATATCCAGCGTCGAGACAAAGTTCTCATAGCCGGAAAACATCACCATCACCAGCAGGCCGCCGACCAGCGCCATATCCACCAGCGAGAGCAGGGTCAAAATTAAGTCAGCCTCCGCAATCGAGAAGATATTCGGGAGAACGTGAATGATCTCCTGGAAAAACTTCACCGTCAGCGCAAGCAGGGCCAGAGATAACCCGAAGTAAACCGGGGCCAGAAGCCAGCGCGAGGCGTACATCGCATTCTCAATAAAACGTTCCATAATGTCCTGTCTGGAAATAGCAAAAGGGCGTCATTATAGCGAATTCCGGCGTTTAAGCGTGAGCCCCGGACGCAGGATTACAGGGCTCACACGCTGTTCAGGTCGATCTCCGGGCGCTGATACTGTGGCCATACCAACGCGACCAGTGCAGGATAAGCGTCGCGGCTAAACTCGTTAAAACACTGGCGCAGGTTCAGCACTTCAATATCTGACAATGGCACCTGCTCACCTTCGGCACAGCGTTTTTTAATATTGTCATAATATTTATACACCGCCGAATTTAAATCACTGCAGCGGCGCTGGGCGCTAAATAAAACCGGCTGGGAAGTCAGTTCATCGATACGCATTTTTTTAATTGTGGCGTGAGTAAAATCAATATACTCACTGTTAATACGCCAATAATAGCTGGGCGTAATTTTAGACATCAGCATGCCAAAATAATCTTCCCGCTCTTCGCTGGTGGTGATGGGTTGTATTTCACCCGCCGCACGATTTTTCTTATTATTTGAAGCGCTAAACTCCTTGAGCATAACCAATACAGCACACAACAAAATCAAAATGGTGACAATAGAATAAAATATGCTGTGCATAAGAAACTCCTGTTTTTTTTATTTTTGAATTGAGGCATCATATCGCGAATCTCTGAACCTGAATATTGAACCGATTTCAAAGGATCACATTCGATGCTGCCTGAACACTTCTTACCACGGCGCTATCCCGTTGTTGCACCGTCAACGCTCCCTGCAGAAGCTGAAAATAGTACCACGTCGGAAGTCGTTCAGGACAAGATTTTAACGCTGGAAAAAAACATCCTGAGCGGCAGTCATTATGCCGGGCAGGCCAAGAACCGCCTGCTTGAAGAAACCGACCGTCATATTAAAGAGCGGCTGCTGTGCGCGGTTAGGATAGAGGCGTTACATGCCCTGATAGGCGAACTGGTTGAAAAAGAACTTATTAGTGCCGCCGATTTGCAGATGCTTATCGAAGACAAAACCGCCTGGGTGGGTAGCAAGGAGCAGGAAATTTGGGTTAATCAAATGACCCAAGAAAAACCCTGGCCATTATGCTATTCAATTGAGGAGTAGTGCTATGGCAGAACCTCTAAAAAAACAGCCCTTGTTAATTAGCGCTGATGAAAATAAAGACCATGAATTTACGTTAAGTAAAAATATAGCGATTCTGGTTCGCCTTAAGAATGAAAATATCACCCGTAATACGCAGGAAGTTACGGATATTACTTCGGCGCTTATCGATCTGAAGTGGATGAACCGCCGTGAAATCTTCCCGTGGCGCGCCAAAGAAGAGGTGTATGGGGCGGTGCTGGAAGAGATCCTCAGCCATCATCCGAAGCTTAAAGAGCAGATTCTTAAGCGGCTGGAAGGGCATTATCAGCGCCTGAAGGAGCAGGAAGCCCAGACGCTGTCGATGACCCGTGGTCTTGCAGAGAAGACGTGGAAAAGTTCTACGCTGTGAGTGGGGTTTGCCCCTTTCCCAGGCCCTCTCCCCAGTGGGGCGAGGGAATATAAAGAGTAATAAAATTTAACGATTTCTCTCTTTGGCTGTCTGTTAGTCACAAATAAGCTATATGAAGGTTCAGCTAAGGTTCCGTTCACCTCAAGCACAGCTTTATATGCAGCCCCCAAACTTGTGAACGACTCGGTGGAGTCACCGTCACTCCCCCGATACCCCGGACTCCCGGCCAAATAAATCGACCGCTGAAGCGGCAGACCTCCGTTTTATCTCCCAGTCCTGGGTCAGCTGAGATGCGCTCCCGACGCTCTCAGCCTCCGGCCGCTCCCGGCGTCCGGACCCTGGCCAGTCGGAGAGAAAACGGAGGCGATTTAAGCCGGAACCGAGCCTCGCTTTAAGCTCAAAGCAACGCTGAACGCAACAGTCGCTGCAAGTCACACCGCCACGCCCTTGTCCCCGGCTCTCATCGCCCCCGGTGATGACCCAACTCAGGCGGGGTTGATCTGTCGGGAACAGCGAAAGAGAGCGATCGTCAGGAACGAATCGCGAACGACCCCGAATGTTTGGGTGATAGCCGGTGGGTTTACCGCTTCAGCGGCGATGAGCTCGCCGGGCGCCGGGGCTGTTCGGGGGATGGCGTTATCCCCCGGACACGTTCACCGTGCTCTGAACGCGCAGGGGAAACAGATTTACGGGTGAACGTAACAACTACGGAGAGAATAAACTTGAGTTGTTTTCACCCTCTCCCAAGAGGAAGAGGGCCGTGATGAGGGTCATGCCCACTTACTTCGCTTTCGTGACTTCCTGGCCGACCAGGCCAATCTTCAAATACCCTGCCTGGTGCAGCGTATCCATCACGTCCATCAGCGTTTCGTAGTCCACCGTTTTGTCCGCGCGGAAGAAAATGGTGGTGTCTTTTTTCCCTTCGGTTGCGGCAATCAGCGCATTGACCATCGACTCTTTGGTTACCGGGTCATTACCGATAAACATCGAATGATCGGCTTTTACCGACAGATAAACCGGCTTCTCAGGGCGTGGCTGTGGTTCACTGCTGGAGGCCGGAAGGTTAACCTTCACGTCCACCGTTGCCAGCGGCGCCGCCACCATGAAGATGATCAGCAGCACCAACATCACGTCGATAAACGGCGTAACGTTGATTTCGTGCATTTCACCATTGTCATCGAGGTTTTCGTTCAGACGCATTGCCATGGGGCATTAACCTACTCGCAGTTGCTGGGTATTACGCACCGGACGCGGCTGAGCGGTACCATCCAGGTCCAGATCGCGGCTTTGCAGCAGCAGAACCTGCGCGGCAACGTCGCTGAGGCTGGCTTTGTAGCTGCCGATCATACGCGCGAAGATGTTATAGATAACCACCGCCGGGATGGCAGCAACCAGGCCGATTGCCGTCGCCAGCAGCGCTTCTGCGATGCCCGGGGCAACGACCGCCAGGTTAGTGGTCTGGGATTGAGCGATACCGATGAAGCTGTTCATGATGCCCCAAACGGTACCGAACAGGCCGACGAACGGTGAAATCGCACCGATGGTGGCCAGGAAGCCGTTACCGCGCCCCATGTGACGCCCAACGGCGGCCACGCGGCGCTCAAGGCGGAAGCCGGTACGATCTTTAATGCCTTCGTTATCTTCCACGCCGGCTGAAAGTTCCAGTTCGTTCTGGGCTTCGTTGATTAACAGCGTGCTCAGGCTTTTACTGTCAAAGGCTTCTGCCACACTGCTCGCTTCGTTCAGGGAGCGCACGTTAGCCAGCTGCTGCTGCTCTCGCTTGAGGCGACGTTTCTGGGTGATCAGCTCCACGCTCTTACTGAAAAAGATGGCCCAGGTGACAACAGAGGCCAGAATCAGGCCAATCATCACGATCTTCACTACGATGTCAGCATGTTGATACATGCCCCAAACGGACAGATCCGTCTGCATCAGATTACTCGTCACGTCTTACGCTCCAGCGAGAAATAAATGTCAAAACTGAGACTAATATATCAAAAAACTATCGAATTGATAGTCGTTCTCATTAGTATTTGCAGACTGCCGGAAATTGTTGAAGCATTCCTTGCGCTTACGCAGGAAAAGCGCCCACCTGGCGAAATGATGACTTTTTTCGCCAACCTGAGAAAACGCCATGATGCCCTTTGCCCATTCTGTGTTAATTTACGTCCAGACATCCAGATGGTTAGACGGGGAAGCGGAAATGGCGGAAAAACACATCGAAACGGCGCTGGTCAACGCCGGGCGCAGCAAGAAGTTTACTCAGGGTTCGGTTAACAGCGTGATTCAGCGCGCCTCCTCCCTCGTCTTTGAAAGCGTTGAGGCCAAAAAGCAGGCCACCGCTAACCGCGCTAAGGGCGAGCTGTTCTATGGCCGTCGCGGCACGCTGACCCATTTCTCGTTGCAGGAAGCGATGTGTGAACTTGAGGGCGGCGCGGGCTGTGCCCTCTTTCCCTGCGGCGCCGCCGCGGTGGCTAATACAATTCTGGCCTTTGTTGAACAGGGCGATCACGTTCTGGTGACCGAAACGGCCTATGAACCAACGCAGGATTTCTGTACCAAAATTCTCTCAAAGCTTGGGGTTAGCACTGGCTGGTTCGCGCCGGAGATTGGTGCCGATATTGCCAGCCTGATTCAGCCGAATACCAAAGTCGTTTTTCTGGAATCCCCCGGTTCCATTACGATGGAAGTCCACGATATTCCGGTGATTGTCGCAGCGGTAAGGCGCGTTGCCCCCGACGCTATCATCATGATCGACAATACCTGGGCGGCTGGCGTGCTGTTTAAAGCGCTGGAGTTCGGCATCGACATCTCCATTCAGGCGGGAACCAAATATTTAATTGGCCATTCGGATGCGATGGTTGGCACCGCGGTATCCAATGCCCGATGCTGGGATCAGCTGCGCGAGAATGCCTATCTGATGGGGCAAATGCTGGATGCAGACACCGCGTATATGACCAGCCGCGGTATTCGGACCCTGGGTGTTCGCCTGCGTCAGCATCAAGAAAGCAGCTTAAAAGTCGCCGAATGGCTGGCACAGCATCCGCAGGTTGAGCGCGTGAATCATCCAGCGCTGCCCGGCAGCAAAGGGCATGAATACTGGAAACGTGACTTTACGGGCAGCAGCGGGCTGTTCTCATTTGTGCTGAAAAAGCGGCTGAGTGATGAAGAGTATGAACAGTACCTCAATCATTTCGAGTATTTCAGCATGGCCTATTCCTGGGGCGGCTATGAATCGCTTATTCTCGCTAATCAGCCCGATGAGCTGGCGGAGATCCGCCCGGCAGGCGGCGTCGACTTTAGCGGCACCCTGGTTCGCCTTCATATTGGCCTGGAAAACGTGGACGATCTGATGGTGGATCTGGAAGCGGGTTTCCAGCGTATTGCCTAAAAAATCCGTTTATCGGTAATCGTGGAACAGTTTTTTGCCATTATCGGGATTTTGTTGAGCCTGGGATCAAGGTGTCGAGAAGATTTTAGCAGTACAATGTGTAGAAATTAAGGTGAGCCTAAGTTGCGGGTGTAATACTCGGGGCGAACTCAATAAGCGGTTCCACAGGAATACCTATGGCTGTTATACAAAATATTGTCGAGGCGCTTTGGCATCACGATTTTGCCGCGCTGGCCGACCCCCATGTGATTGGCATTGTCTATTGCGTTATGTTTGCGACGCTGTTCCTGGAAAATGGGCTACTTCCTGCTTCATTTTTGCCGGGCGATAGCCTGTTGCTGCTCGCGGGAGCGCTGATCGCCAAAGGCGTGATGGGCTTTGTACCGACGCTGGTGATTTTAACCATCGCAGCCAGTCTGGGCTGCTGGCTTAGCTATTTACAAGGGCGCTGGCTCGGCAATACCCGCACGGTTAAAGGCTGGCTGAAACAGCTGCCAACCCAGTACCACCAGCGCGCCACGCAAATGTTTGACCGCCACGGTTTACTGGCGCTGCTCGCGGGCCGCTTCCTGGCCTTTGTTCGTACTCTGCTGCCTACCATGGCGGGGATTTCAGGCCTCAGCAACCGCCGTTTTCAGTTCTTTAACTGGCTAAGCGGACTGCTGTGGGTCGGCGTTGTGATTAGCCTGGGCTACGCGCTCAGCATGATCCCCTTTGTTAAGCGCCATGAAGATCAGGTGATGACCTTCCTGATGATTTTGCCGGTTGCTCTGTTGATTGTGGGCCTGGTCGGCACGGTGTTTGTGGTGCTGAAAAAAAAGGTTAGCGCCGCGTAACCCTGCTTGATGAAGAAAGAGCGGATAAGCCCGACTTATTCGCTCTTCGCTTTTGCCTCATTAAATAACCCGCATCCGCGCCATATCTTCCCCCGGCGTCACGCCAAAATAGCGTTTAAACTCCCGGCTAAACTGAGACGCGCTCTCGTAGCCCACGCGGATAGCCGCCGCGCTTGCCTTCATACCGTCATGCAGCATTAACATTCTTGCCTTATGCAGACGGTAAGTTTTCAGGTATTGCAGCGGCGACGTGCTGGTCACCGACTTGAAGTTGTGATGAAACGCAGAAACGCTCATGTTAGCCTCGGCTGCCAGCTGGTCCACCGACAAGTTTTCGGTGTACTGGTTTTCAATCCGGCGCAGCACGCGGCTGATCAGGCTAAAATGCGTCTGGCGGCTTACCAGCGCCAGTAGCGCCCCGCCGCTTGGGCCCGTCAAAACGTGATAAAGGATCTCACGGATAATCTGCTTGCCCAGGACTCGGGCATCGAGAGGCCTCTCTAATACATCCAGCAACCGCTCTGCAGCGCAAAGAATTTCTTCCGACAGTTCGGCAGAATTTATCCCGTCGGTACAGGACTGCGGACGGAAGAGATCGTCTTCTCCGATGTCCATCAGCAAATCCTGCAGTTGCTGGATATCCACTTTCACACGCATCCCGGCGAGCGGTACGTCTGCCGTCGCAAAAGTTTCGCACTCGAAGGGTAAAGGCACCGTCAGCAGCAGGTATTCATTGGCGTCATAGCGGAATACGCGGTCATTAAGATAACCTGTTTTATGACCCGAAAAGAGAAAAACAATGCCCGGCTCGTACATGACCGGGGTACGCGCCATCGGCTTGGTGCCGTACATCAGCCGTACGCCATCAAAAAATACATCACTCTTTTCTTTTAAAATCAGCTGATTGATTTTATCCGTCAGCTGCTGGCAGATAGCCTGGCGGTTCATTTCTTACGTCTCCACGGCGCTTTTTATCCGGCTTACAGTGTGCGATGGATTCTGCGATTTCTCCAGTCATTTGGAGAAACAGGCAAGATAAAGGCAGGAATATGCATTGAGAGAGGCAGCGTGGCGGACCACAATAGACACCATCAGATTTAGCAATGTGACTCATCTAACGAACGGGAAACCCATCATGAATAACTTCAATCTTCATACCCCAACCCGCATCCTGTTTGGTAAAGGCTCCCTGGCAGAACTGCGTGACCAGATCCCAGCAGACGCTCGCGTACTGATTACCTACGGCGGCGGCAGCGTGATTAAAACTGGCGTACTGGACCAGGTTAAAGACGCGCTGAAAGGCCTCGACGTGCTGGAGTTTGGCGGCATCGAACCTAACCCGTCTTACGAAACGCTGATGAAAGCCGTAGAGATTGCGCGTAAAGAAAACGTGACTTTCCTGCTGGCAGTCGGCGGTGGCTCCGTGCTCGACGGCACTAAATTTATCGCCGCTGCGGCGCACTATCCGCAGGATATCGATCCGTGGAACATTCTGCTGACCCGCGGTAGCGACGTGAAAAGTGCGATCCCAATGGGTTCCGTGCTGACGCTGCCGGCCACCGGCTCCGAATCTAACAAAGGCGCAGTGGTTTCCCGCCGCTCTACCGGCGACAAACAGGCGTTCATGTCTGACTTCGTGCAGCCTGTCTTTGCGGTTCTGGATCCGGTTTACACCTACACCCTGCCGCCTAAACAGGTTGCTAACGGCGTGGTGGATGCCTTTGTTCACACCATCGAGCAGTACCTGACCTACCCGGTCAACGCCAAAGTGCAGGATCGTTTTGCGGAAGGCATTCTGCTGACGCTGATCGAAGACGGCCCGAAAGCGCTGAA
Organism: Cedecea sp. Ae19-4; assembly: GCF_059801165.1. Taxonomy (NCBI): domain Bacteria; kingdom Pseudomonadati; phylum Pseudomonadota; class Gammaproteobacteria; order Enterobacterales; family Enterobacteriaceae; genus Cedecea; species Cedecea sp. Ae19-4. The sequence goes on from NZ_JBCHWG010000003.1 coordinate 525,205, forward strand.
AGATCCTGAAAACTATGACGTGCGTGCGAACGTGATGTGGGCTGCAACAATGGCGCTGAACGGCCTGATCGGGGCTGGCGTGCCGCAGGACTGGGCGACCCACATGCTGGGCCACGAACTGACCGCGATGCACGGCCTGGATCACGCTCAAACGCTGGCGGTGGTTCTGCCTTCGCTGATGAATGAAAAGCGTAACGAGAAGCACGCCAAACTGCTGCAATACGCAGAACGCGTCTGGAACATCACCTCCGGCAGCGAAGAAGAGCGTATTGATGCGGCCATCGAAGCAACCCGCAATTTCTTCGAGAAAATGGGCACCGCGACTCGCCTGTCCGCCTACGGCCTGGACGGCAGCTCCATCCCTGCTCTGCTGGTGAAACTGGAAGAAAAAGGCATGACTAAGCTGGGCGAACATCAGGACATTACGCTGGACGTTAGCCGCCGCATTTACGAAGCCGCGCGCTAAGAGAATCCAGGTTAGCGATTTGATCGCCTGAGTTTCGACTAGACTTAATACAAAACTTACACCGGGCTTGCCCGGTGTTTTTCGCACTATTAAGGAGGTACGCATGACTCATCCAACCTTAATCAAGCTCCAGGATGGCAACGTAATGCCGCAGCTTGGGCTCGGTGTCTGGCAGGCCAGCAACGACCAGGTCAGAACGGCCATTGAGAAAGCCCTGGAAGTGGGATACCGCTCCATTGATACCGCCGCCGCCTACAAAAACGAGGACGGCGTAGGTGCCGCGCTGAAAAGCGCAGGCATTGCGCGTGACGATCTGTTTATTACCACCAAGCTCTGGAACAGCGACCAGCAGCGGCCCCGCCAGGCGCTGGAAGACAGCCTTGAAAAACTGCAGCTTGATTATGTCGATCTCTACCTGCTGCACTGGCCGGTGCCGAGTAAAGATCATTATCTCGAAGCCTGGAAAGGGCTGATTGAGCTGCAAAAAGAGGGACTGGCGAAGAGTATTGGGGTGTGTAACTTCAATCTTAATCATCTCCAGCGGCTGATCGACGAAACCGGCGTTAGCCCGGTGATCAACCAGATTGAGCTGCACCCTCTGCTGCAACAGCGCCAGCTCCACGCCTGGAACGCGACCCACAAAATCCAGACCGAGTCCTGGAGCCCGCTGGCCCAGGGCGGTGAAGGCGTGTTTGATCAGAAAATCATTCGTGATTTAGCGGACAAATACGGCAAAACCCCGGCTCAGGTGGTGATTCGCTGGCACCTCGATAGCGGGCTGGTGGTTATCCCTAAATCGGTCACGCCTGCCCGTATTGCTGAAAACTTTGACGTGTTCGACTTCCGCCTGGACAAAGAAGAGCTGGCTGAAATCGCGAAGCTCGACAGCGGCAAACGCCTTGGGCCAGACCCGGACGTGTTTGTCGGCTAAATCCGGCTTCTCTTTTCGTCCCCAAAACCACCTTCGCCTTCACCCGCAGGGTGGTTTTTTATTTCCCGCACACCCCCTGCCCCAGCGCTTTCTACGTGTAACACATCTGTTTGATCGTCGCGTGAATTTTCACGGCGTTCATTATTTGTTCTTTTAGCCGTAATCAAAAAGTCACACAACACCACGATAAATAGGGCCAGCTTCGCTAACTCATTTGGAATGGTTATGAACAGATCCCTTGCCGTAGTTACCAACTCTGACCTGGAGTCGCTGCCGCAGTTTGCGCCCGCGCCGGGGCGTAAAGTCCTGAGCGTTAAGAGTCTGAGTAAGGCCTATAACGCACACCAGACCGTGCTGCACGACATTAACTTCGACCTGCATGCCGGTGAACTGGTGGGCGTGATTGGCCGTTCAGGCGCAGGTAAATCTACGCTGCTGCATATTCTTAACGGTACGCATTCTGCCACGTCGGGCGAGATCCTCAGCTTTCCGGAAGTCGGGATGCCGCACGATGTGTCTAAACTCAGCGGTCGCGCCCTGAACCAGTGGCGCACCGAATGCGGCATGATCTTCCAGGACTTCTGCCTGGTGCCAAGACTGGACGTGCTGACTAACGTCCTGCTGGGTCGCCTGAGCCAGACCTCCACGCTGAAATCCTTGTTTAAGGTTTTCCCTGAAGCAGACCGCGCCCGCGCTATTTCGCTTCTGGAGTGGATGAACATGCTGCCCCACGCCCTGCAGCGCGCCGAGAACCTTTCCGGCGGCCAGATGCAGCGCGTCGCTATTTGCCGCGCGCTGATGCAAAACCCAAGCATTCTGCTGGCCGATGAGCCGGTGGCTTCACTCGACCCGAAAAATACCCAACGCATCATGAAAGTGCTGCGTGAAGTGTGTGAGCAAGGCATCAGCGTGATGGTGAACCTGCATTCCATCGAGCTGGTGAAAGAGTACTGCACCCGCGTTATCGGGGTTGCAAAAGGAAATATCGTGTTTGACGGTCATCCGTCGATGTTAACGGACGACGTGCTGCATCTCTTGTACGGCGATGAAATCAATCAAGTGCATTAATTCTCTCTCCAATTGATACAACACAGGCAATGATAATGAAAAAGCAACTGACTGGCGCATTACGTTTATCCGCAGTGATTACTGGCCTTGTGATTGCAGGCCACGCTATGGCTGCTGACCAGCCGCGCGAACTGAACCTCGGGATCCTCGGCGGGCAGAATGCGACCCAGCAAATTGGTGATAACCAGTGTGTGAAGCAGTTCATGGATAAAGAACTGAATGTCGACACTAAACTGCGTAACTCTTCTGACTACTCTGGCGTTATTCAGGGCCTGATCGGCGGTAAAGTCGACCTGGTGCTGAGCATGTCTCCTTCTTCCTACGCTTCGGTGTACATGAACGACCCGAAAGCGGTGGATATCGTCGGCATCGCGGTTGACGATAAGGACCAGTCCCGCGGCTACCACTCCGTAGTGATCGTGAAAGCCGACAGTCCGTACAAAACCATCGAAGATCTGAAAGGCAAATCCTTCGGCTTCGCGGATCCGGACTCCACCTCTGGCTATCTGATCCCGAACCACGAGTTCAAACAGAAACTCGGCGGCACCGCGGACAACAAATACAACAACTTCTTCTCCAGCGTCACCTTCTCCGGCGGCCACGAACAGGACATCCTGGGCGTGCTGAACGGCCAGTTTGCTGGCGCAGTGACCTGGGCTTCCATGGTTGGCGACTATAACGACGGCTACACCGCCGGGGCGTTTAACCGCCTGATCCGTATGGATCACCCTGACCTGATGAAGCAGATCCGCATCATCTGGACTTCCCCGCTTATCCCTAACGGCCCAATCCTGGTCAGCAACAAGCTGCCAGCTGACTTCAAGGCCAAAGTGGTGGATGCGGTGAAAAAACTGGATAAAGAAGATCACGGCTGCTTCGTGAAGGCAATGGGCGGCACCCAGCACATCGGCCCGGCGTCAGTGGCTGACTTCCAGCAGATCATCGACATGAAGCGTGAGCTGGTTAGCGCTCGCTAATTGACGCCCACCGCATAAAAATCGCACCCCGGCAGCCTGCCTGGGTGCTTTTTTATCAGGACGGGGCAACCCGTCACCGGAAACAAACCGGATAATAAGTGATGATGTTGAATACGGAATTTGAGCGTTACTATCACCAGGTCAGAATGCGCCAGAAGCGCGACACCCTGATTTGGTCCCTGCTGCTGGTAGGCCTGTATCTTACCGCCGGTCATATCGCAGAGTTCAGCCTGACTACCATCTGGCAATCGCTGCCAAACTTCCTCGACTACATGTTCGAAACCCTGCCGACGCTGCACCTCCCGGTTCTGCTGGCCGACGTCCACACCAAAGGCTCTCTGGCCTACTGGGGATACCGCCTGCCGATTCAGCTGCCGCTGATTTGGGAAACGCTGCAGCTGGCGCTGGCGTCGACGCTGATTTCGACCTGCATTGCCGCTGTGCTGGCATTTTTGGCCGCCGGTAATACCTGGACACCGCCCACGGTGCGCTTCGGCGTTCGTGCTTCAGTTGCCTTCCTGAGAACCATGCCGGAGCTGGCATGGGCGGTGATGTTCGTGATGGCCTTTGGTATTGGCGCTATTCCGGGGTTTCTGGCGCTGGCCCTGCACACCATTGGCAGCCTGACCAAGCTGTTTTACGAAGCCATCGAAAGCGCGTCCGACAAACCTGTGCGCGGCCTGGTGGCCTGCGGTGCCACGCCACTTCAGCGCGTGCGCTTCGCTCTGTGGCCGCAGGTGAAACCGATCTTCCTGTCCTACAGCTTTATGCGCTTTGAAATTAACTTCCGTTCCTCCACCATTCTCGGCCTCGTTGGCGCAGGCGGGATCGGCCAGGAGCTGATGACCAACATTAAACTCGACCGCTACGACCAGGTCAGCATCACGCTGCTGCTGATTATCGTGGTGGTTTCCATCCTCGATGTCCTGTCCGGCAGGCTGCGCCGCTGGGTTCTGGAGGGGAAAAAATGAGCATTTCACAGGCAACACCGGATATCGCTAAAAGCCGCGAGCAGCACCGCGAACTTTACCGGATGCAGGGACGCTATCTGCGTCACATCGGCCTGATGGCCGCCGCCATCCTCGGCTACTACGTCTGGTTTTTCTTCACTTTCGGCATCGACTCCGGGCAAATCCTGACCGGCATCGCTCAGCTCGGGCGCTATTTCCTGCGCATGTTTGTCTGGCATGACTTTGTTAACTGGCCGTTCGCCTATTACTTCTCGCAAATCGCTATTACACTCGCCATTGTCTTTGCCGGGACGCTAACCGCCACTGTGCTGGCGCTGCTGCTGTCGTTCTTTGCCGCCCGCAATATCATGCAGGGCCCGGTGGCAAGGGTCATTGCGCTGCTGGTTCGCCGCCTGTTCGACCTGCTGCGCGGCGTGGATATGGCAATCTGGGGGCTAATATTTGTGCGCGCCGTGGGGCTTGGCCCGCTGGCTGGCGTACTGGCAATCATCATGCAGGATACCGGCTTACTGGGCAGGCTGTATGCCGAGGGGCACGAAGCGGTAGAACGCTCTCCGAGCCGGGGATTAACCGCCGTGGGCGCGGCAGGCATTCAGAAGCACCGCTTCGGGATCTTCACCCAGTCATTCCCGGCGTTTCTCTCCCTCAGCCTGTATCAGATTGAGTCCAACACCCGTTCAGCGGCGGTGCTGGGTTTTGTCGGCGCGGGCGGTGTCGGCCTGGTTTATGCCGAGAACATGCGGCTGTGGAACTGGGACGTGGTGATGTTTATCACCCTGATTCTGGTCTGCGTGGTAATGGCGATGGATGCTATTTCTGCCTGGCTGCGCCGCCGCTATATCACCGGGAAGCCGGTGCCGCTGTATTCTCCGCAATAACGCCTAAACGGGGCACGGTTTTCGCCATGCCCCGGTTCCGCTATAAAGACCAGTTCAGCGTTTGCCAGCCGTAGCGAGCGCCCTGCGCCGCAAGCTTCTGGCAAGGATTTACCATCAGCACTTTGTCGGCCTCAAGGCAGAGCGGTAGGTCGTTAATAGAGTCGGTATAAAACGTCAGTTCTCCGCTGTATTCGGGGTTCACCGTCAGCCACTCCTTCAGACGGGTAATTTTACCTGCCTGATAGCTCGGCACGCCGCTTATCACGCTGGTGTAGGCGTTATTGCCGGTCACCAGGTCGATACCGATGGCGTGTTCAATGCCCAGCCGCGGCGCAATGGCCTTCACCAGCAGGCTGACCGACGCAGAGATGATCATCATCTGCTGGCCCTGAGCGTGTAATTGCTCAATCAGGCGCTTCGCCTCCGGGTAAACCAGCGGCAGTACATCATTTTCTACGCAGCGAGCCACCAGCGTATCGACATCGGCAACTGTCATGCCGGCCAGCGGGGCCAGCGTGACGCCAACGTATTCGTGAATGTTCATTTCGCCACGCTGGTAGTCGAGCATCAGCTTGTGCTCTTTGGCCAGATAATCAGGGTCTTTGATCAGCCCTTCGCGAGAAAGGAAGCGGCTCCAGAGAGTGCTGCAATCGGCGTCAATCAGGGTGTGGTCGAGGTCAAAAACGTACAGCGGGTTAGACATGTTCATTTCTCATTTCAGCAAAGAGGCCGCCGGGCAGCTTAGCACCAGACCCGACGGGCAGGGATTCCCACTTCTCTTTGTCGCAGAAAAAAATGACAGCGGCATGAAAGCACGCGTTACTTCACATGCGGCTTCCTCTTTCCTGCTGCTGCCGGACGGCGCTGGTGCGCAAGCGGGGTATGTTTCGTCAGCGCCGGGCGGGCGTGACGAGCATGCCTGCGGGCCTCACGCATCTCTTCCAGGGTCGGGGCAGGCACCAGGCATTCACGTCTGCCGCCAATCAGGTGCTTTTTCCCCATCGCCTCCAGCGCCTCACGGATCAGCGTCCAGTTAGCCGGGTCGTGATAGCGCAGCAGAGCTTTATGAAGGCGGCGCTGGCGGTCACCGCGAGGCACAACGATATCCTCGCTTTTGTAGTTCACCTTACTCAGCGGATTTTTGCCCGTGTAATACATGGTGGTGGAGTTAGCCAGCGGCGACGGATAGAAATTCTGAACCTGATCGAGGCGGAACCGGTGCTGCTTCAGCCACAGCGCCAGGTTCACCATGTCCTCATCACGCGTCCCAGGGTGCGCGGAGATAAAGTATGGGATCAGATACTGCTCTTTGCCAGCCTGCTTCGAATAGGTATCGAACAGCTCTTTAAAGCGATGATAGCTGCCCATCCCCGGCTTCATCATCTTCGACAGCGGCCCTTCTTCGGTATGCTCTGGGGCAATTTTGAGATAACCGCCCACGTGGTAAGTGGCCAGCTCTTTGATGTAACGCGGATCGGCAACCGCCAGATCGTAACGTATGCCGGAGGCAATCAAGATCTTCTTCACGCCCTGCAGATCGCGGGCACTGCGGTAGAGATCGATGGTCGGCTGATGGTTGGTGTCCATATGCTGGCAAATTTCCGGGTAAACGCACGACAGGCGACGGCAGGTTTGCTCCGCGCGCGGCGACTTGCAGCGCAGCATATACATATTGGCCGTTGGGCCACCGAGATCGGACACCACGCCGGTAAAGCCCGGCACGCTGTCGCGCATCGCTTCGATTTCGCTGATGATGGAATCTTCGGATCGGCTCTGAATAATGCGGCCTTCATGCTCGGTGATGGAGCAGAAAGAGCAGCCGCCGAAGCAGCCGCGCATAATGTTCACCGAGAAGCGGATCATCTCATAGGCCGGAATGCGGGCCTTGCCGTAGGAAGGATGAGGCACACGCTGGTAGGGGAGTGCGAACACGCTATCCATCTCTTCGGTAGAAAGCGGGATTGCCGGAGGGTTGATCCAGATATAGCGATCGCCGTGCTTTTGCATCAGCGCTCGGGCGCAACCGGGGTTAGTTTCATGATGCAGGATCCGCGAAGCGTGGGCATACATCACCTTATCGGCCTTCACCTTCTCAAAGGACGGCAGCAGAACATAGGTCTTTTCCCACGGCTTTGGTCGCGGCGGCTGCACGGTTACCGCTTTGGTTTCATCCGCCTTCTTGTCCTTCGGTTTATTGCCGTCGGCACAGGGGAGATCGTCCCCGTAAGGATGCGGAATGGGGTCGATTTTTCCTGGCGTATCAAGCCGGGTGGAATCGACGCCTGCCCAGCCGGGCATCGCTTCTTTGCGCATGATGGCGGTATTACGCACGTCGCAAATGTCAGCGATCCCTTCTCCGTTAGCCAGACGATGCGCCACTTCCACCAGCGGACGTTCACCATTGCCGAAGATCAGCATATCGGCTTTGGCATCAACCAAAATCGAGCGGCGCACGGTATCAGACCAGTAATCATAATGCGCGGTACGGCGCAGGCTGGCCTCGATGCCGCCGAGGATCACCGGCACATCACGCCACGCTTCTTTGCAGCGCTGGGTGTAAACCAGAGAAGCACGATCGGGGCGCTTGCCTGCCACGTTATCCGGCGTGTAGGCATCGTCGTGGCGCAGCTTGCGGTCCGCCGTGTAGCGGTTAATCATCGAATCCATGTTCCCGGCGGTCACGCCAAAGAACAGGTTCGGCTTGCCGAGGCGCATAAAGTCCTGTTTAGAAGACCAGTCCGGCTGAGCAATGATACCGACACGGAAACCCTGCGCCTCTAACATACGGCCACAGATGGCCATCCCAAAGCTGGGGTGATCCACGTAGGCATCGCCGGTGACCAGAATGATGTCGCAGCTGTCCCAGCCGAGTTCGTCCATCTCCGCTCGAGACATGGGTAAAAACGGTGCCGGACCAAAACAGGCGGCCCAGTATTGAGGCCATGAAAAGAGTTCGCGTTCCGGCTGGATCAGGCTTTTGACGCTCATAATATTTCCGAAGAGATGATGTAGAAATGAACAAAAGGGCGGCGATTATACGCCTATTAGCAATAATCTTTGAAGGGTTATTCGGTGTTTCACGCCCCTCACCCCGGCCCTCTCCCCAAAGGGGCGAGGGGAAAAAGACTCTGCGTGAGTCCCATGCTGTCCCTTCTCCCTTGTAGGGAGAGGGTTAGGGTGAGGGTAAAAACTAGGGTGCGGGCTGAACCAATAGCTGACCGATGGAGCCGCGATCGGCAAGCTCCAGCGTCTGGCTGGAGTAGAGGAACGGGAAATGCTCCCAGGAAGGCTGCCCAAAGTAGACCAGCAGCTCAACCTGCCCGTCTATCCACACGGTATCCTTCCAGCCGCGATCTTCCCCGAACGGCGAAGCCCCGTTGACGTTGCGCACCAGGAAACTAACGCCCTCAATGTGGAAAGACTGCGGCGTATCAGCGCGCACCGTCCAGCGTTCCCAGGTGCCCTGCTGAGTCTGAATATCAATCCGCTTCATATCCCACAGCTGGCCGTTAATGCCAGGATCGTCACCGAGGGTGATTTCACGGCTGCGCGTTGGGTTACCGCCGATAATCTCTTCCGGCAGAAGGCGCATTGGCAGCGTGTCGGTCACCAGCGGCAACAGCCCGGTAGGACGCAGCGTTAACACCAGCGTGGAAATCAAAATGCTCGACGGCTCAAAGAAACCACGAATGCGATCCATGATCCCCGCCGCTTCACCGGCGGTAATCGAGACCTCTTTGCCTTCGGTCATGTCGATAAGAATTTCTCGCCGCTCTCCCGGGGCCAGCGACAGCTGCTTGACCGAAACGGGTGCCGGCAGGAATCCCTGATCGCTGGAAATCACCGCGATGGAGCGACCATCGCTCATTTGCAGCTGGTAGCGACGCGAGTTTGAGGCGTTCAACAAACGCAGACGCACCCAACCACGGGACACTTCCACGTACGGGCTTTGCACCCCGTTCACCAGCAGCGTATCGCCAACAAAACCGCCGCTACCTGGCTCCTGATACTCTGGCGCACCGAAGTTGTCGAGTCGCTTGTCCTGGATGATAATCGGGAAGTCATCCACGCCGTAATGGTTAGGGATTGGCAGAGATTTGCTGACTTCATCCTCAATTAACCACATCCCCGCGAGGCCGTTGTAAACCTGCCTTGCGGTGCGATTCGGCGTGTTGGCGTGATACCAAAGCGTAGCGGCTCGCTGGCGAATGGGTAAAACGGGCGCCCAGTCTACGTTCGGCGACATCATACGTGCGGCCCCGCCAATCAGCGGACCCGGCACCTGCAGGCCAGCAATCGTCATCGCAACATTTTCCTGCAGACGGTTGCTGTAGATCATCTTCACGTCATCCCCGCTCCAGACGCGAATGGTTGGCCCCATATAGCGTCCGTTAAAGCCCCAAACGGGTGCCTTCGCGCCGCCGGTAAATGACCAGTGAGCGCGCTGCAGCGTCAGGAATAAGGGCTGGCCGCGACGAGATTCAAGCAGAGGGGGAACAGGTAAAGGCTGCTGCTGCCCTGCCGCGTTTGCCCTCAGCGGCACCGAGCCGGCACAAAGCGCAACTCCGGATGCCTGAATAAACTGACGCCGACTGAGTGACATAATTGCTCCATGTAAAACTGAATAACGAAAGGCGATACAAACCGTACCGCCAAAGGCGGCATTTAACTCGCCTGATTCTTTTCAACTTTGCCGGCGGCTTCACGCGCGGCAACTTCTTGATTGAGTTCGTCGATTTTGGCCATCATCAGTTCACGACAGTCAGTGGCCAGCTTACGGACCTGATCTTTCCCATAAGCACTGGTATCAATTGGCGGCAGCATTTCGACGATGACCAACCCGTTGTTCCAACGGTTTAGCTTAATTTTATTACTGGTATTGGAAACGCACACCGGAATAATCGGCACGCCCGCGGCAATCGCGGCATGAAACGCCCCGGTTTTAAACGGCAGCAGGCCCCGACCACGGCTGCGGGTCCCTTCCGGGAACATCCAGATAGAAACATTACGTTTGCGAATCTGCTCGACAACCTGGGAGATAGTACCGTGGGCTTTTGCCCGGTTATCCCGGTCAATCAACAGGTTGCCCGTCAGCCAGTAAAGCTGGCCAAAAAACGGGATCCACACCAGGCTTTTTTTCCCAACCGTCACCGTCGGCGGCTGCACGATACTCGAAGCCGTCACCATATCGTAGTTGTTTTGATGGTTACCGATGTAAATCGCGGTGGGATGGTTTTCTGCCCCGGCAGGTAAGCGGGTTTCAACCTTGAGACCGAATACTGGCGCCAGACGCCCGAAAAGGTGCCCAAAAGTTGCCACATGGCGCGGATTACGCGGGCTAAACAGACAATAAATTGAACCAAAGATGCATACCAGGATGCAGTAAATAACGACAATAATAAAACGTACAATCGCTAGCATAACTACCTCATGAGCCGAAGCCGTTGATAAGTATATCGGCTTTAGCGTAAAACACACCGGACGGCGGCAACGCTGCCGCCGTACCCCGGATTATTCTTCGCTGTCTCCAGCTCCAGCCCGCATTGGGGAATCGACGTCCACGCGGTCGATACGCTGCAGGCCACGCATCAGCGTCCCGCGGCGGCCTCGCTCACCGGTAATTTTCTGCAGCTCTTCAGGGCGCAGCTTAATTTTACGCTTCCCGACGTGCAGCGTCAGCGTACTCTGCGGCGGCAGGATAAACAGATGTGCCAGCTTATCTTCACCTTTCGCCGCTTCGGCTGCCGGGATAGAGATAATTTTATTACCCTTGCCTTTCGACAGTTCCGGCAGGTCACTCACCGGGAACATCAGCATGCGCCCGGCGGCGGTGATCGCCAACAGCATGTCGTCTGCGCTGTGAATTTCCAGCGGAGGGAGGACGCGGGCGTTATCCGGAAGGGAAATCAGCGTTTTACCTGCGCGGTTGCGTGAAACAACGTCGTTAAAGGTACAGACGAAGCCATAGCCTGCGTCCGAAGCCATCAGCAGCTTCTGATCGTCTGCGGCCATCAGCACATAGTCAACCGTCGCACCCGGCGGTGGCGTCAGCTTACCGGTCAGAGGCTCACCCTGACCACGTGCTGACGGCAGCGTGATAGGATCCAGCGCGTAGCTTCGCCCGGTGGAGTCAATGAACGCCACCGGTTGATTACTCTTACCTTTGGCTGAGCCAAGGTAGCTGTCACCGGCTTTATAGCTCAGGCCCGGCGCGTCAATATCGTGGCCTTTGGCGCTGCGCACCCAGCCCATTTGCGACAGCACAATCGTCACCGGTTCAGACGGCACCATGTCATGCTCGCTCATCGCCTTCGCTTCACCGCGCTCATGCAGCGGAGAGCGACGGTCGTCCCCGTAGGTATCGGCATCTGACTGCAGCTCTTTTTTCAGCAGCGTGTTCATTTTGCGCTCTGAAGCGAGAATACCCTGCAGCTGATCGCGTTCTTTTTCCAGCTCGTTCTGCTCGCCGCGGATCTTCATCTCTTCCAGTTTGGCGAGGTGACGCAGCTTCAGCTCAAGGATAGCTTCGGCCTGCGTTTCGCTGATATCAAAACGAGACATCAGCACCGGCTTCGGCTCATCCTCGGTACGAATGATATGAATCACTTCGTCGATATTGAGGAACGCTACCAGCAAACCTTCGAGGATATGCAGGCGTTTAAGGACTTTTTCCAGACGGTAGTTCAGGCGGCGGCGCACCGTGTCACGACGGTAGACCAGCCATTCGCTGAGGATCTCCAGCAGGTTTTTCACCGCCGGGCGACCGTCAAGGCCAATCATATTCAGGTTAACGCGATAGCTTTTTTCCAAATCGGTGGTCGCGAACAGATGGTTCATTACCTGCTCAACGTCTACGCGATTGGAACGAGGCACAATCACCAGCCGGGTCGGGTTTTCATGATCCGACTCGTCGCGCAGGTCTTCAACCATTGGCAGCTTTTTCGCACGCATCTGGCTGGCAATCTGCTCCAGCACGCGAGCGCCTGATACCTGATGAGGCAGCGCGGTAATCACAACGTCGCCGTCTTCTTTGCGCCACACCGCACGCATGCGGATGGAGCCGCGCCCGTTCTGGTAGATTTTGCGAATATCTTCGCGCGGCGTGATGATTTCCGCTTCGGTCGGATAATCCGGACCGTGGACGATATCCAGCAAGCTGTCCAGCGTCGTTTTTGGCTGGTCAATCAGTGTTATGGCGGCCTGGGCGACTTCACGCAGGTTATGCGGAGGAATGTCTGTTGCCATCCCTACCGCAATGCCGGTTGTCCCGTTAAGCAGGATGTTCGGTAAACGCGCAGGCAGCATTTTTGGCTCCTGCAGCGTTCCGTCAAAGTTCGGGATGTAGTCTACCGTTCCCTGCCCGAGCTCACTGAGCAGCAGCTCCGCGTACTTCGACAGGCGGGATTCGGTATAACGCATGGCAGCAAAGGACTTAGGATCGTCCGGCGCGCCCCAGTTCCCCTGCCCGTCCACCAGCGGATAGCGGTAAGAGAACGGCTGCGCCATCAGCACCATCGCTTCATAACAGGCGCTGTCGCCGTGCGGATGGTATTTACCCAGCACATCACCCACGGTACGGGCTGACTTTTTGAATTTTGCGCTGGCGTTTAGCCCCAGCTCCGACATCGCATATACGATTCGACGCTGAACCGGCTTGAGCCCGTCGCCAATAAACGGCAGGGCGCGGTCCATGATGACGTACATGGAATAGTTGAGATACGCATTTTCCGTGAATTCGTGCAGCGCAAGACGCTCAGCACCATCATGAGTCAAATCACTCATTGCTCATTCATCCTCAAACTGACGAACCGATTGTGGCCACAATCGGCGTAATTGCCGCCGATAGTACCTTATCTGGCCTGTTGAGTCATAGCGATGAATAGCTTTATACGAAGCGGCAGCCCATATGGGCAAGCCGCATTTTCAGCGTTACTTCAGTTTGTTAATTTGCTTTACGTCGATTTCTATCGAGTTCCAGTCTTTATCCACTTTACCCTGAATTTCCACGGTGTCCTGAGGAGTGACCGTTTGGCCGTTCCAACGCTTATGGTCAATGTCTACGTTGATACTGTCGGTTGCATCGCGGAAAATATAATCTTCACCACCAATGCGCTGCTCAATTTTACCGGTCAGCGTCACCCAAGTGTCATCAGATAACGTTTTGGCCTGTTTTACCGTGGTTTTACTCCCCGTTGGGCCCACAAAGCCGCCCTGCTGTATAGGCTGAGTTTGTACCGAGGCATTAGGGTCAACAAACCCGCCGGTCTGAGCAGCAAATAGAGGGGCTGAAGTTAAAGCGATAATGGCAAATAAAGCGGCTGTCTTTTTCATAATGTAATTCTCCTTTCGTTTCTTAGCCCCTAGTAAAGCGCCCAAATCTTAACGAGATCTTAACCCCTCGGCAGGAAGTGTTTTTTTATTACAAATTTGCGGTCTTTGCCGAAGGAGCAGGCTTTTCTTCTGTACACACAAAGACGACAGGTATTTACTGCTCGTCTTAACGGCAGCAACAAGGAGTGCGCCATGCGCCTGTTACTTATTGAGGATGACCCACTAATTGGTGACGGCATTAAAGCCGGATTAATCAAAATGGGGTTTGCAGTTGACTGGTTTAGCGATGGGCCAAAGGGGCAAGCCGCACTTGGCCTGGCCCCCTACGACGCCGTAGTGTTGGATCTCAGTCTCCCGGGCATGGATGGCCTGGATATTCTGCGCGCCTGGCGTAAAGAGGGGCACAGTCAGCCCGTACTAATCCTGACTGCCAGAGACTCGCTGGAAGAGCGCATTGAAGGATTACAGCTGGGTGCGGACGACTACCTTTGCAAACCATTCGCCCTGACAGAAGTGGCAGTGCGGTTGCAGGTACTCATCCGCCGGGCGCACGGCCACGCGCAGCCAGAGATTACCCACGGAAATGTCGTACTTTCTCCGGAAAACCATACGGTATCTCTCAACGGCGAGCCCCTACAGCTAAAGCCTAAGGAATTCGCTTTACTCGAGTTGCTTATGCGTAATGTCGGGCGTGTTCTGCCACGTACACTGATCGAGGAAAAAATCTATAGCTGGGACGATGAAGTCTCGCGCAACGCCCTTGAAGTTCACATCCATCATCTCCGTAAAAAGCTGGGCAGCGGTTTTATTCGCACCGTACACGGCATCGGCTATACGTTAGGTGATGCATGCTAAGAACGTTGACCAAAAGCTTACGCACACGCCTGACCGTAGGCTTTATAGTGCTGACCCTTGCAGCAGCAGCCTTTGCCAGTGCCGCCGCTTGGTATGAAGCCCGTAAATCGCTCAACAAGCTCTTCGATACCCAACAACTGCTTTTTGCTAAGCGGCTAAGCGTGCTGGATTTCGATGGCGCAAACAGCGCCGAGCCACAGCTTCCTCGCAGTAAAAACATTCTGAAAAAACATCGCGGTAAGCTCGATGATGACACATTAGCCTTCGCCATTTTTACCGCTGAGGGCAGGCTTGTGCTCAATGACGGTGACAGCGGTAAAGGACTGATCTATTCATGGCATAGGGACGGATTTACTGATGGGCAACTCGATGATGATGACGATCTCTGGCGTCTGGTCTGGCTGACAACGCCTGATGGTCGTTATCGTATCGTGGTCGGTCAGGAGTGGGACTACAGGAACGATATGGCTCTGGATATCGTGTCCGCTCAGCTCACGCCCTGGTTAATAGCACTGCCGCTGATGCTGGTCCTGCTGATTGGGTTAGTCAGCAGAGAGCTGGCACCGCTGCGAAAACTGGCGCAAAAACTACAGCGTCGCCCCCCCGGTGACAACAGCAGACTCGAGACTCAGCCTCTCCCGCTGGAAGTCAGGCCCCTTGTGGATGCCTTAAATCAGCTCTTTGAGCGTACAGAAGCATTTATGCAGCGTGAAAGGCGCTTTACGTCCGATGCCGCCCACGAACTCCGAACCCCGCTTGCGGCCCTGAAGGTACAGGCAGAGGTGGCTCAACTGGCGGAAGATGATGCCCAAGTCAGAGAGCAAGCGCTGAACCAGCTTCATCAGGGCATTGACCGAGCCTCCCGTCTTGTTGAACAGCTGCTGACGCTTTCCCGGCTGGACTCTCTGGCTGAACTGAATGATGTCCAGGACGTGTCACTGCAGACTCTGCTTCAGGAAAGCGTGATGGAAGCCTGGCACGCGGCCCAGCGAGAGCATATTGATATCCACCTGCAGATGCCGGAAAAACCAGTAACCCAGCTCGTTCAGCCACTTCTGCTTGGGTTGATGTTGCGCAATATCATTGATAACGCCGTCCGCTACAGCCCTGCAGGCAGCGTTGTGAACGTCGTACTTAAGGAGAATGAGCTTGAGGTTATCGACAATGGACCGGGCGTGAACCCTGAATATCTTGCCTCTTTGGGGGAACGCTTCTTCCGCCCACCAGGGCAGCTAAAAACCGGCAGCGGGCTGGGGTTGTCAATCGTTAGTCGAATTGCGGCGTTGCACGGTATGCGGGCAACTTTCGGCAACGCAGAAAGCGGCGGTTTTAGGGTTTGCATCCGTTGGAACTGAGAAATTTCAGCCGGATTATTGCTCGTGCAGCAAAAGTCTTTGCACATCCTGGTCATTTTTTCACAGTAAGGTTCTCATTATAATGATTGGCCAACGTAATTATTTAAGGGCTAACAATGAGCAACATCCTGATTATCAACGGCGGTAAAAAATTCGGTCATTCCAACGGCCAGCTTAATGACACCATGACCGAAGTCGCGGAAAGCTATTTGCGCGACCTCGGGCATGATGTCCAGGTCACCCGCGCAGACAGCGAATATGACGTTAAAGCGGAAGTTGAGAAATTCCTTTGGGCAGACAGCATCATCTGGCAGATGCCGGGCTGGTGGATGGGCGCCCCGTGGACGGTCAAAAAGTACATTGACGATGTGTTCACCGAAGGCCACGGTTCGCTGTATGCCAGCGACGGCCGTACCCGTTCAGACGCCTCTAAAAAATATGGTTCCGGCGGCCTGATTCAGGGCAAAACCTACATGATGTCCCTGACCTGGAACGCACCTTTAGAAGCTTTCACCGAAAAAGATCAGTTTTTCCATGGCGTTGGCGTAGACGGCGTTTATCTTCCATTCCACAAGGCTAACCAGTTTCTGGGCATGGAAGGGCTGCCAACCTTTATCGCTAATGACGTCATCAAGGCACCTGATGTGCCACATTATGTAGCAGAATATCGCAAGCATCTGGCTGGTATTTTTGCTTAACTGTTTGCCGGATAACATAAGGAGTTAGTCATGCTGACAGTGATTGCAGAAATTCGTACACGCCCTGGGTCACACCATCGCCAGGCGGTAATTGCAGCGTTTGAGAAAATTATTCCAACCGTGCTGAAGGAAGAAGGCTGCCACGGCTACGCGCCGCTGGTCGATCATAACGCCCAGGTCGCGTTCCAGACTACCGCCCCGGACTCCATCTTCATGCTGGAAAAATGGGAAAGCGTTGCGCATCTCGAAGCCCATCTTGAGACGGCCCACATGAAAGAACATAGCGCCCGCGTGAAAGACGACGTGCTGGAAGTGCATATCCGCATTCTCGAAGAAGCCGTGAAGTAACTGGCGTCTGAGAATGCAAAAAGGGATGGCCTGAGCCATCCCTTTTACGTTTTGGAGAAAAACGTTTAGCCCTCGATATCGGCCATGTCGCCTTTTTCCTGCAGCCAGTTGCGGCGATCTTCCGAACGCTTTTTGGCCAACAGCATATCCATTGTCGCCAGCGTGCGCTGGTCGTCTTCATCGCTGATGGTCAGTTGAACCAGACGGCGCGTATTCGGATCAAGCGTGGTCTCGCGAAGCTGAAGCGGGTTCATCTCGCCCAGCCCTTTAAAGCGCTGCACGTTTGGCTTGCCTTTCTTGCGCTTAAGCTGTTCCAGCACGCCGGCTTTTTCTTCTTCATCCAACGCGTAATAAACCTCTTTACCCAGATCGATGCGGTAGAGCGGCGGCATCGCCACGTAAACGTGACCACCTTTCACCAGTGCCCGGAAGTGGCGCACAAAGAGCGCGCACAGCAGCGTGGCAATGTGCAGACCATCGGAGTCCGCATCCGCAAGGATACAGACCTTGCCATAGCGCAACTGGCTCAGATCTTCACTGTCTGGATCAATACCGATCGCCACAGAAATATCGTGCACTTCCTGCGAGGCCAGTACTTCGTCAGAAGAAACTTCCCATGTGTTCAGGATCTTCCCTTTCAGCGGCATGATCGCCTGATATTCGCGATCGCGAGCCTGTTTCGCGGAGCCGCCCGCCGAGTCCCCTTCCACCAGGAATAGTTCGGTCCGGCTTAAATCCTGCGCAGTACAGTCTGCCAGCTTACCCGGCAGCGCTGGCCCGCTGGTCAGCTTTTTACGCACAACTTTCTTCGCGGCGCGCATACGGCGCTGAGCGCTGGAAATAGCCAGCTCTGCCAGCTGTTCTGCCGCCTGTACGTTCTGGTTCAGCCACAGGCTGAAAGCATCCTTCACTACGCCGGAGACAAAGGCCGCACACTGGCGTGACGAGAGACGTTCTTTCGTCTGGCCAGCAAACTGAGGATCCTGCATTTTGACCGACAGCACATAGGCGCAGCGTTCCCAAATATCTTCCGCAGAGAGCTTCACGCCACGCGGCAGAATGTTGCGGTATTCGCAGAACTCACGCATGGCATCGAGCAGCCCCTGACGCAGGCCGTTAACATGAGTACCGCCCTGCATGGTTGGGATCAGGTTTACGTAGCTTTCCGTCAGCAGCTCACCGCCTTCCGGCAACCAGAGCAGCGCCCAGTCAACGGCTTCGGTGTCGCCCGAAAAATTGCCGATAAACGGTGCTTCCGGGAGGGTAATCAGGCCATTTACGGCTTCGCACAGATAGTCGTTCAGGCCGTCCTGGTAGCACCAGCGCTGCTCGGTATTATTCACCTTATCGGTAAAGGTAATCTCAACCCCCGGGCACAGTACCGCTTTCGCTTTCAGCAGATGGCTGAGGCGTGAAACGGAAAAGCGCGGGCTGTCGAAGAAGCTTTCATCCGGCCAAAAATGCACGCTGGTCCCGGTATTGCGCTTCCCGCAGGTGCCAATCACCTCCAGATCCTGTACCTTCTCGCCGTTTTCAAAAGCGATGCTGTATACCTGAGCGTCGCGGCGGACGGTCACTTCAACGCGTTTGGAAAGGGCGTTAACCACAGAGATCCCTACGCCGTGGAGGCCGCCGGAAAATTGGTAGTTTTTATTCGAGAATTTACCGCCCGCATGCAGACGGCAAAGGATCAGCTCAATGGCCGGGACCTTCTCTTCGGAATGGATATCAACAGGCATCCCGCGCCCGTCATCAATGACTTCCAGCGACTGGTCGGCGTGCAGGATGACATCCACGCGCTTAGCGTGACCTGCCAGCGCCTCATCCACGCTGTTATCAATGACTTCCTGTCCTAAATGGTTAGGACGAGTGGTGTCAGTGTACATCCCCGGGCGGCGGCGAACAGGCTCAAGCCCGGTGAGTACCTCTATATCATCGGCATTATAGGATTGCGTCATGGTTTATTCATTCAGATAGCGAAACAGGAAATCGGCCGTCAGGCCTCAGCACAAGCCGAGGAAGTCGACAATCTGTGTGAAATAATCTTCGAAGCCCGTGAAGGCATGATTGCCACCGGGTTTCACCGTCTGGCGGCAGAGCGCGTAGTAGGCTACGGCCTGGCGGTAATCAAGCACCTCATCGCCCGTTTGTTGCAGCAGCCAAATCAGGTCTGGCGCTTCCAACGGGTCAATCTGCATGACTTTCAGATCGTAAATATGGCGTGACTCTAGCACATATTGCTGCCCGGTGTAGGGGTTCTCGTTTTTACCAAGGTAACCCACAAGCAGCTCAAAAGGGCGAACCGCCGGGTTAACCACCACCGCAGGCAGCGTAAAGCACTGCGAAAGCCAGGTCGCGTAATAACCGCCGAGGGAAGACCCCACAATGCCCAGTGGCTCTCCTCCACGTTTGAGCACCAGCGACTCTAGCAGCTCGGAAGCCTCTGCCGGATAAGGCGGTAACTGAGGCACAATCATCTCAATTTCAGGATGATGCTGAGCCAACCACGCCTTAAAACGGGTCGCTTTTGCGGAGGCCGGAGAGCTATTAAACCCGTGCAGATACAGTAACGCAGGCATTAATAACCCTCAGAAGCCGTATCAGGGCTGAATTTACCGCTTTGCAGACGGCAAACTTCCGTCGTCAGGCTGCCGTCAGGATAAAGATCGAGCCAGCGCCACCCCGGCTCAATGGTGTCGAGCGTGAAATTGGCGCAGTGAGGTTTGAACTGGACGCATGTCGAAGGCGTGGCCAGCATTCTGCGACCGTTCCAGTCGAGATCCAGTTCCTGATGAATGTGCCCACAAAGCAGCGTTTTCACCTGCGGCCAGGGCTTAAGCACGGCATCCAGTGCGGCAGCATTGCGCAGGCTGTGCTGATCCAGCCAGCTGCAGCCGGCAGGAAGAGGATGATGATGCAGCAAAAGTAGGGTGTGGCGCTCTGGAGCCGCAGCCAGCTGACGCTCAAGCCATTCCAGCTGATAGTCGCTCAGTTCACCGTGGGGAACGCCAAAGACCTGGCTGTCCAGCAGCAAGATTTGCCAGCGATCGCCGATATAAACGCGCTTGGCCGGAGAAATACCCGCTTCCTGCAGAGCGTTAAACATTGCAGGTTGAAAATCGTGGTTACCCGGCAGCCAAACGCAAGGCGCAGAAATGCTGGAGACTCCTTCAGCAAAATGCTGATAAGCCTCCACGCTGTGATCCTGGGCCAAATCCCCGGTTGCCACCAGTAAGTCGCAGGCACGCTGTTCGGCCAGAATAGCGGTCAAGACCGCCTGATAGCTCTTCCAGGTATTAATCCCGAGCAGCGTTTCGTTCTTTCCAGCGAACAAATGGGTATCGGTTATTTGCAATATCCTGATTCGGCCTCCATCGGCCACAGGAAGGGTTAACAGGCTTTCCAAATGGTGTCCTTAGGTTTCACGCACTCACTACCCACCACATTTAAGCTGCTGATATCCAGGCGGCAGCTCGATTCATTCAGGGTATCAATATCATCCATTTATTCAGGGCGTTGTGCCGTTAACCGTCCTCAACCCTAAAAAAACTAGGTATACACAGGCACGGCCATTGCTCCATGCGCTAAACAGTAGCGCAGCCAATCAGCAAGAAACTGGTTAATTTGATGCTTTTCGTCGCGTTGATGCAACTTTTTATTCGGATAATCATATCGCGCTTTGAAGCGAAAGATCTGCTGGCTTGAACACACTTCCGCGACCATCGCGTCGTGATACAGCCTGACCGACATTGACGGCAGGCTCCAGTAACTCACCGAGGGGTGCGTTTGTTCTATTTCCACCAGGGTGGTATAACGTGTTGATTCTGAAATAGTTAATCGATATCTGGCGCTATTAACCTGATAGGTTACCGTTTCGCCCGCCGCATCATTTTTCGGCAGCAGGCGGCGCAGCTGCGCGAAGTTGGTTTCGCACAAACGCATCATTTCGGGGAAGTCAGGGGTATAGCGCTTCATAATCAGTGATTCCACTCTTTTCTTAGTTGCTCATAATGCAGCTGCAGCCATTGCAAAGCGATGACCGTTGCCGCGTTGTCGATGCTCCCCTCTTCGACACACTGGTAAGCCTGCTCCCGGCTCACCACATGAACACGAATATCTTCGTTTTCTTCCACCAGGCCATGAATACCTTTGGCCTGAGTGGCATCCACTTCGCCGACTAAAATAGACAACCTTTCGCTGGTGCCGCCGGGGCTGGCTAAATAGCTCAGAACCGGTTTGGTTCGGCCCACAGCAAGGCCAGCTTCTTCTACGGCTTCACGACGCGCAACATCTTCTACGCTTTCGCCCTCTTCAATCATGCCGGCGATCATTTCTAACAGCCATGGGGTTTCGCTGGTGTCCCAGGCCGCGATACGAATCTGCTCTATCAGCACGACTTCATCACGCGCAGGGTCATAGGGTAGCAGTACCGCAGCGTGACCGCGTTCAAAAATTTCGCGCCTGACTTCGCCACTCATTTCGCCGTTGAATAAACGATGACGAAAACGATAAAGATCGAGTGAAAAAAAGCCACGATAAAGCGTTTCCCGTGCAATAATTTCTACATCCTTTTTGGCGAAAGTAGCCGCTAGCTTTTCTGACTTGTTCATAGATGATGTCCTGATGACAAATGGGCGCTGGCCGGGCGATTTCAACCCTGCGTAACTGCCCTTTCAATTTTGATGTGGTAGATTGGTGAAAATTAAGGTAGATGGCACTTTACGCCAACCTGCCCGGCTGACGGAATCTGTAGAATCGGCGATCATCTTTGACTCCTGTCGGCGTTAAACAAAATAATTCTGCTTCACAACAAGGAATGCAAATGAAGAAACTGCTCCCCATTCTTATCGGTCTGAGCCTAACGGGTTTCAGCGCCATGAGCCAGGCAGAAAACCTGCTGCAGGTTTATCAACAGGCGCGCACCAGCAACCCGGACCTGCGTAAATCCGCTGCTGACCGTGACGCCGCATTCGAAAAAATTAATGAAGCACGCAGCCCATTACTGCCACAGCTGGGCCTGGGTGCAGATTACACCTACGGTAACGGTTTCCGCGACTCTAACGGTATTAACTCCAACACGACCAGCGCAACGTTACAGCTGACGCAAACCATTTTTGATATGTCGAAATGGCGCGCACTGAGCCTGCAGGAAAAAACCGCAGGGATTCAGGACGTCAGCTTCCAGACCGATCAGCAGTCTCTGATCCTGAACACGGCCACAGCCTATTTCAACGTGCTGAGCGCCATTGACGCGCTTTCCTATACTGAAGCGCAGAAACAGGCCATTTACCGCCAGTTGGATCAAACGACTCAGCGCTTTAACGTAGGCCTGGTCGCCATCACTGACGTGCAGAACGCCCGCGCGCAGTACGACACCGTGCTGGCGAACGAAGTCACCGCCCGTAATAACCTGGACAACGCGGTGGAATCACTGCGTCAGGTCACCGGGAACGACTATCTGAGCCTGGCTTCTCTGAACGTAGACGGTTTCAAAACCACCAAGCCAGATGCGGTCAACAACCTGCTAAAAGATGCTGAAAAACGCAACCTTAGCCTGCTTCAGGCTCGTCTGAGCCAGGATCTGGCGCGCGAACAAATTCGCCTGGCTGAAGATGGTCATCTGCCGACGCTGAGCCTGAACGCATCCAGCGGCGTCACTAACAGCAGCTACAATGGTTCTAAAACTTCCGGCAATTCGCAGTATGACAACAGCTATAAAGGGCAGAACCAGGTTGGCCTGAGCTTCTCCCTGCCGCTGTACCAGGGTGGCCAGGTTAACTCTCAGGTTAAACAGGCTCAGTACAACTTTGTGGGTGCCAGCGAGCAGCTGGAAAGCGCGCACCGCAGCGTGGTACAGACCGTGCGTTCTTCCTTTAATAACGTGAACGCCTCTATCAGCACCATCAACGCTTACAAACAGGCCGTGGTGTCTGCGCAAAGCTCCCTGGATGCGATGGAAGCCGGTTACTCGGTGGGTACCCGTACTATCGTTGACGTGCTGGATGCGACCACCACGCTGTATAACGCCAAACAGCAACTCTCCAGCGCACGTTATAACTACCTGATTAACCAGCTGAATATTAAATCAGCGTTGGGTACGTTGAACGAGCAAGATCTGATTGCGCTGAACAATACGCTGGGCAAACCGGTTTCAACCTCTGCGGACAGTGTTGCGCCGGAAACCCCAGAGCAGGATGCCCGCGCTGACGGTTACAACACCGCGCCAGCGACGGCTTCCACTAAGGCAACTCATGCCACTCCGGCTGCGGCCACCAGCGGGAAAAAAGCGAACCCATTCGCTAATTAATCGCCGGAATGCCAACGAAAGGGGCGTATTTTTACGCCCCTTTTTTTCTGTCTCGCGTTTGAACGTAAGGCAACGTAAAGATCTCCTGCCAACAGGCCAACATCGCTTCAATTTCAACCGCTCATCCCCTATCCTTAGCACCAAACCTACTGGGCTCAGGACTGATTAAATGAAACGGACAAAAAATATAAATCATTCATCGTTCCGCAAAAGCTGGAACGCACGCCATTTAACGCCGGTGGCGTTGGCGGTCACCGCCGTCTTTATGCTGGCCGGCTGTGAACAAAGCGACGAAACCGTCTCAATGTACCAAAACGCGGACGACTGCTCGCAGGCAAACCCGAGCAAAAGCGCGGAATGTACCACCGCCTATAATAACGCTCTGAAAGAAGCCGAGCGCACGGCACCGAAGTACGCTTCCCGTGAAGCCTGCGTGGCCGAGTTTGGCGAAGGCCAGTGCCAGCCAGCCCCTGCTCAGGCAAGCCTTGCCGGCGAAAGCCAGGCTCAGGCTCAACCGCAGCAAAGCGGCAGCTTCTGGATGCCGCTGATGGCGGGCTACATGATGGGCCGTCTGATGGGCGGCGGCGCGGGCTTTGCGCAGCAGCCGCTGTTTACCTCAAAAAACCCGGCCAGCCCGGCTTACGGCAAGTACGCCGATGCCAGCGGTAAAAGCTACGGCGCGGCCACCCCAGGCCGGACGACAACCGTCCCGAAAAGCGCGATGGCACCAAAACCTGCGACCACCTCAACGGTGACTCGCGGCGGCTTTGGTGAGTCAGTGGCCAAGCAATCCACCATGCAGCGCAGCAGCGCCACCTCCGGCAGCAGCCGTTCGATGGGCGGCTGATAAATCATGGAAAGAGTTTCTCTCGTTGAACGCCCGGACTGGCGCGAAAAAGCCACGGAATACGGCTTCAATTTTCACACCATGTACGGGGAGCCGTACTGGTGTGAAGACGCCTATTACAAGCTCACGCTGGCTCAGGTTGAACGCCTGGAAGAGGTCACCGCCGAGCTGCATCAAATGTGTCTGCAGGTTGTGGAAAAAGTGGTGGCCAGCGACGAGCTCATGGCCCGTTTCCGCATTCCGAAACACACCTGGGAATTTGTTCGCCAATCATGGCGCAGCCAGCAGCCCTCCCTTTATTCCCGCCTGGATCTGGCGTGGGATGCCGTGGGTGAACCCAAGCTGCTGGAAAACAATGCCGATACGCCAACGTCGCTGTATGAAGCTGCTTTCTTCCAGTGGATCTGGCTTGAAGATCAGGTGGCTGCGGGCAATCTGCCCGAAGGCGCAGACCAGTTCAACAGCCTGCAGGAAAAGCTGATCGAACGTTTCGCCGAACTCAAGCAACAGTATGGTTTCAATCTGCTGCACTTTGCCTGCTGTCAGGACACGGTAGAAGATCGCGGCACCGTGCAGTATCTGCAGGACTGCGCCGCCGAATCTGACGTCGCCAGTGAGTTCCTGTTTATCGAGGAAATTGGCCTCGGCGAAAAAGGTCAGTTTACCGACCTGCAGGATCAGGTTATCAGCAACCTGTTCAAGCTCTACCCGTGGGAATTCATGCTCCGCGAGATGTTCTCCACCAAGCTGGAAGATGCCGGCGTGCGCTGGCTGGAGCCAGCCTGGAAAAGCATTATCTCCAACAAAGCCCTGCTGCCGATGCTGTGGGAGATGTTCCCGGGCCACCCTAACCTGCTGCCGGCTTATTTCGCCGAGGACAACTTCCCGCCGATGGAAAAATACGTCGTGAAGCCAATCTTCTCCCGCGAAGGCGCCAACGTGAAGATCATCGAGAATGGCCAGGAGATCGCGCGCGTTGACGGGCCGTACGGCGAAGAAGGCATGATCGTCCAGCAGTTCTACCCGCTACCAAAATTCGGCGACAGCTATACGCTGATTGGCAGCTGGCTTATTAACGATCAGCCTGCAGGGATCGGGATTCGTGAGGATCGCGAGCTTATTACGCAGGATCTTTCCCGTTTCTATCCACATATCTTTGTGGAATAGAGCATTAAAAAAGCGCCCATTGGGCGCTTTTCTGTTTATCCTACCACAACCGACAGCATACTCAGCGATCCCATCTCTATGCCGTCGACCGGAATCGTCACCGGCTCTTTGCCGTCCCACGCGCCCAGGACATAAAGCAGCGGCAGGAAATGCTCCGCCGTCGGGTTAGACAGTGAACCGCCTTCATGACTGAGATAGTTCACCAGCGGATGCTCCTCCGCAGGCCCCTTCCAGGTCAGGTTGGCTTTAACATAGTCGTTAAACGACTCAGCCCAGGGGTAAGGTGTATTTTCACCGTGCCAGCGCGCAGTTCTCAGGTTATGCACCACGTTACCGCTCGCCACCAGCATAATGCCCTGGTCACGTAGCGTGGCCAGTTTGCGGCCAGTCTCCAGATGCCAAGCTGCCGGCTTCGTGCTGTCAATGCTCAGCTGCACCATCGGGATATCCGCGTTAGGGTACATCTTGATCAGCACTCCCCACGAGCCGTGGTCAAAGCCCCATGCCTCTTTATCTAACGCCACCGGCGTTGGTGCCAATAATTCAACCAGCTGCTGCGCCAGCTCAGGCGAGCCAGGTGCCGGGTAATGCGTGTCATACAGCGCCTGAGGAAAACCACCAAAGTCGTGAATCGTCTTCGGTGCTTCCATCGCGGTCACGCCCGTTCCACGGGTGAACCAGTGGGCCGACACCACCACAATCGCTTTTGGCCGCGGCAGCGTTTCGCCGAGCTGAGCCCAGGCGCGGGTATAGCGGTTATCTTCCAGCACGTTCATCGGGCTACCGTGGCCAAGGAACAGCGCGGGCATACGTGGGCTTGTCATGATGGTGTCCTTAAATGGCTAAGATTCAATACACACAGATTACGCCCAATTTTTGTGGGAAGAACTCAGATAAGCATGATGATGATCATCAGAAATTTTGAACAGGTCTGAAAAGACGAAAACAGCGAGGCGGGAGTGAATAACAAAAGCCCGATCGCGCTGACCGGGCTTTACTTTTTTAGCTGGCTTTACGCGCTTGCGCCTGGCGATATTCCACCAAATCTTCGATGGTCACAACCGCCATATTATGTTTGCGTGCAAACTCGATGCACTCCGGCGCACGCGCCATGGTGCCGTCGTCGTTGGTCAGTTCACACAGCACACCTGCAGGTTTGAAACCGGCCAGGGAAACGAGGTCGATAGTGGCTTCGGTGTGGCCGCCGCGAGTTAACACGCCGCCCGGCTGCGCACGCAGCGGGAAAACGTGACCAGGGCGGTGCAGGTCGCTCGGCTTAGCGCCGTCGGCAATAGCTGCACGAACGGTGGTCAGACGGTCGGCTGCGGAAACGCCGGTTGTCACGCCGTGAGCGGCTTCGATGGTCACGGTAAACCCGGTGCCGAAAGCGCTGGTGTTGTTTTCGACCATCATCGGCAGATCGAGCTGTTTACGGCGTTCGTCGGTCAGGCACAGGCAAACAATGCCGCTCCCGTGGCGAATGGTCAGCGCCATTTGCTCCACGGTCATGGTTTCAGCCGGGAAGATCATATCGCCTTCGTTCTCACGATTTTCATCGTCGAGAACCATAGCGCCACGGCCTTCGCGAAGCGCATCAAGAGCACGCTCAACGCGCTCAGTCGGGGTGCCAAATGCAGA
This sequence comes from Cedecea sp. Ae19-4, assembly GCF_059801165.1. Lineage (NCBI taxonomy): Bacteria > Pseudomonadati > Pseudomonadota > Gammaproteobacteria > Enterobacterales > Enterobacteriaceae > Cedecea > Cedecea sp. Ae19-4. The sequence continues at coordinate 552,042 of NZ_JBCHWG010000003.1, forward strand.
AAGTAGCGTCTGATTCATGGTAATAAAAACCTCATTAATATTATGGTTACCAGAATCAGGGCAGTCTTAGGAGCTAAAAAAATAACGCGGGCAGGCCAGGGCCTGACGTGATCGTTACTCTCTCCCATCCGGACTTTAACCGTCGGCCCCGGAATTACACCGGATCTGCTGACCTTCAGGCAAAGCCTGAAGCGCTCGCGGGCTTTCAGCGTTCGCTGATTTACCGCCGGTGGGGAGTTTCGCCCCGCCCTGAGAATAAGCAGGTTCACTATAGCGCTAATCATTTTTGTGGGCAACGATTACACAGGCAACATTTCCAGTTTATCCCCTGGCAATCAGGCATTACAATTAGCCCTATTACTCGCCAGATAATGGAAGCCGCTATGATTGACCCGAAAAAAATTGAACAAATCGCCCGCCAGGTCCATGAGTCAATGCCGAAAGGGATTCGTGAGTTCGGGGATGATGTGGAGAAGAAAGTACGCCAGATCCTGCAGTCTCAGTTAACCCGCCTTGACCTTGTGAGCCGCGAGGAGTTTGACGTGCAAACTCAGGTCCTGCTGCGCACCCGCGAAAAACTGGCTCTGCTGGAGCAGCGACTGACCGAACTGGAAAACCGCGAAGCCCCGAAAGACGCCGAGTAACGCTCCGCCCCCTGACGCTCCCGCAAAGGAAAGCGTCAGGGGGAAATTCTCAGCGTAAAAATGCCTCACTCAACCGAACCCAATATGTAGCCCCCACCGAAATACAGGCATCGTTAAACTGATACAGAGGATGATGCACTGAATAGTCGTCTTTCCCCGTCGCCGTACCCAGCCAGAGATAACACCCCGGCACCTCTTCCAGCATAAAAGAGAAATCCTCGCTGCCCATCATGCTCTTCACCTGCTGAGGATCCGCGACGTTATCCGCGCCGAACGTATCCCGGGCAACCTGAAGCGCGAATGCCGTCTGTGCTTCGTTATTTATCGTCACCGGATAGCCAAAATCCACCTCTATACAGGCCTTCAGGCCAAAACTTTCCGCCTGAGCGTGGACGAGGGTTTCAACCCGTTGTTTGAGCGCCTCACGAACCTCTTTTTTAAAGGCACGCATGTTCAGCTTCAGCACGGCTGTGTGCGGAATAATGTTGTGCGTTGTGCCGCTCTGCAGGCTGCCCACGGTCACCACCGCCGCATCCTGCGGGTCGATATTGCGAGAGACAATAGTTTGCAGCGCCATCACAATAGAGGCTCCGGCAATCGTAGGATCGATACAGTGCTCCGGCATCGAGCCATGCCCACCTTTACCTTCCAGCGTGATGGTCAGGCTGTCAGAAGAGGCCATTAGCGCCCCCGGCTTCGTCACCCACTGACCGGCGGGGATCAGGGGGAAATTATGCAGCCCAAACACCGCGTCGCACGGGAACAGCCTGAACAGACCGTCGTCGATCATCCGCTTAGCACCGCCGATCTTTTCTTCCGACGGCTGAAAGATCAGATGCAGCGTCCCGTTAAAAGGCTTCTTCTCCGCCAGGTAGCGAGCCGCAGAAAGCAGAATGGCGCAGTGGCCGTCATGCCCGCAGGCATGCATCTTACCTTCCACCTGGCTTGCCCAGGGCAGCCCGGTTTGCTCTTGCATCGGCAGCGCGTCCATATCGGCGCGGATCCCCAATCTTTTACTGCCGCTTCCCACTTTTAGTGTCCCAACCACCCCGGTGCCGCCTAACCCGCGATGTACTTCATAACCCCAGCCGGTCAGCAGTTCAGCAATACGATCGCTGGTGCGGAACTCTTCAAACCCCAGTTCCGGGTTTTGGTGGAAATCACGCCGAAGGGCGATCATCTCTTCTTCACGATCCAGAATCTCTTTAATCAACATAGGTAGCTCCTTGTATTAAGCGTCAGGTTGCGTTTTCCGTTCCCGCCAGACAAGCAGCGCCGCCAGCGAAACGAAAGAGCAAAAAATCAGATACCAGGCCGGCGTCATCGGCTGACCCGTCGCTTTAAGCAACCAGGTCACGTTAAATTGCGCAAAGCCGCCAAATAGGGTGACGCCAACGGCATACACAATGCTGATGCCCGAGGCCCGAACCGTTTTCGGAAATGCTTCGAGCAGCAGCAGGAACAGTACCACCGTGCACACATTCGCCAGCACCTGATCGACAGCGATTAACGCAATAGTGATCCACAGCGGCATACCGTTCAAAATCGACGCGAAGATCGGCCAAACCAACAAGAGTGAAACGGCAAAGCAGAACGTCATGATCGGCTTACGTCTGGGCAGCCTGTCCGCCAACTTTCCTGCGAAAAAAGGGATCAGGAGCGTCATCAGCGCCGCCGTCAGGCTTATCCAATAGGAGGTCGCCGCCGGCATGTGCAGCGTGTTCACCATGTATGCGGGCATGTAATAAATGATGATGTAGAACGTTGTCGTGCCTTTCATTATCAGCAAAATGCCCAACAGCAGAGCCCGACGATGCTCCCGCCAGAGGATTTTGGCCGAGTTCTCCTTTTGGGGAGTCGCTTCAGTATGATGCGTTTCCGGCAAATGGCGCCGGATGTACATCCCAATGGGCATGATCGCCAGACCCAGAATAAAGGGCACGCGCCAGCCCCAATCGTACAGGGCCTCTTCGCTGAGGTAGTGGCTCAATCCTGCTCCCATTGCCGCCCCAAACAGCGCGGCGCCGCCCTGGCTGGTCATCTGCCAGCTCACCCGCTGCCCGCGCCGGGATTTATCTCCGGCCTCCATCAGCCAGCTGGTTGCCGCGCCGATTTCGCCCCCGGCGGAAAAACCTTGCAGCAGGCGGCCAGCAATCAACACGATGGGCCCCAGTATTCCGACCTGGCTGTAAGTCGGCGCAAACGCCACCAGCATCACGCCAAGGGCCATCAGTCCGAGGATCAACGTCATCCCGGAACGGCGGCCATGCTTATCCGCATAGTTACCCAGCACCAGGCTGCCCAATGGGCGCATCACAAAACCGACGCCAAAGGTCGCTACCGCCAGCAGCAGCGAAACATAGTCATTACTGGAGGGAAAAAAAAGGTGGCCAATGATCACTGAAAAGAAGCTATAAACCGCAAAATCATAGATTTCTAATCCGTTACCCAATGTTACCGCCACCAGAGACTTAGCGCTGGTTCGCTCTTCCAGAGGACGGCTTTGAGGCGGCATCGCGGCGATCAACCCGCTAGCCGCTGAGGCAGTACTTGCAGATGATTTCATGCTCACTTCCTTCTCATTATTTTTTGCATGTCGGGCTGTGACTTCTGAGGGTGATTCGACTATCTGCATAAAAAAAGAACATCGCAAACATAAAAATTAGTTATGGCTTTGGTTATATTCTTCGTATCCTGAAAGTGCATTTTTTGCACTATGGCGAAAGCCGATGGCGGAGTGACAAATGAAAATCAAAATAAATCAATTAGATGTATTACTAGAAGTTGCCGCACAGGGCAGCATAGGCAAGGCTGCCCGGGCGCTGCATCTCACTCAACCCGCTATTTCCAAAACCATTCAGGAGCTGGAGACGGAAATCGGCATGCCAATTTTGCAACGCTCATCACGGGGGGTGACGCTAAATGAGTACGGGCAAGTGCTGTTGCGCCATGCCAGGGATATCGATCGCTCGTTACATCAGGCGCGGGATGAAATCGATAATCTGCTCGGAAAAGCCATGCGTCAGCTGCGCATTGGATTTACCTCCGCCGCCTCTTACGGTCCCTTTAGCACCACAATGAGCCAGTACCAGAGCCGCTTTCCCGGCGTGAAGTTAATCGCCATGGAAGGCAGGCCGCTCCAGATTCTGGATGCGCTCGCTAATCAGCGGCTGGATATGGCGGTGATGACCAGTGCCAGCGGAACGCCCATCGGCACGTTTTACCAGGAAACGCTCTACGCCCTCAGCAACACCATTATTGCCGGCGAGCATCATCCCGTCACCCACACCACCACGCTGAAAAGCCTGATGCAATTTCCCTGGCTGGACTGGGATGAGCCGGGAGAGCACTCTATTCTGGGCCAGGTCTTCCGCCGCTATAACCTGCCGCTACCGCCGACGATTGTGCACTGCTCCTCGCCGTGGATTATGGCGCGCATGATGGAACAGGCGCCCATTGTCAGCATGTGGACTTCGGTCAGGCTTCGCTTTCCTGGCTATGAAAAAAACCTTCGGCCACTGGCGCTGAAAGAAGTGCTGCCGGCAACCAGCGTGAGCATCGTTTGCCCCAGTATAGGGCGGCTGTCCACCGCAGGGACGACCTTTATGGAAATGCTGAGGATCAATTCGCGCGACTGGCTTCAGGACAGCGACGCGCTGGAAATGGTAGCGAGGATATAAAAAAGGCGGACAGCATTGAGCTACCCGCCTTGTTGTTCCTATACAGCTCGAATCAGAAGGTTTCCCAGTTATCGTCAGACGTAGCAGCCACGGCTTTACGCGGGGCAGCCGTCGTCACAACAGCCTTCGGCGCAGCGGCCTGGGCTTTGGCCTGGCGTTCCTGAGCGATACGGAATACGGAAACGGACTGCGTGAGCCTGCTGGCCTGTTCTTCCAGCGCAGCGGCGGCGGCGGCAGACTCTTCCACCAGCGCGGCGTTCTGCTGGGTCACACGGTCCATTTCTGCAACCGCTAATCCAACCTGATCGATCCCGCGGCTTTGCTCGTCAGAAGCAGAGGCAATCTCGCCCATGATATCGGTCACGCGGGTCACCGCATTAACGATTTCCCCCATGGTTTCCCCGGCGCTTTCAACCAGCGTTGAGCCAGTATCCACCTTGCTAACCGAATCCTCAATCAGGGTTTTGATCTCTTTCGCGGCCTGCGCGCTACGCTGCGCCAGATTACGCACTTCCCCGGCTACCACGGCAAAACCACGTCCCTGCTCACCCGCACGGGCAGCTTCAACGGCGGCGTTAAGAGCCAGGATGTTGGTCTGGAAGGCGATGCCGTCAATGACGCTAATAATGTCGGCAATCTTCTGCGAACTGCCGGCAATTTCGCTCATGGTATGCACCACATTGTCCACGACTTTACCGCCGCGCTGCGCGGTTTCAGAGGCGCTTAGCGCCAGCTGGCTAGCCTGACGGGCGTTTTCAGCATTCTGTTTAACCGTGGCAGTCAGCTGCTCCATGCTCGCGGCCGTTTCCTCAAGCGAAGCCGCCTGTTGTTCGGTACGAGAAGAGAGATCGTTATTGCCGATGGAAATCTCGCTGGCGCCGCTATAAATGGCATTCGCGCCGTTGCGGACCTCACCCACGGTAATCACCAGCTCGTTTTGCATATGGCGCAGGTTCTCGGCCAGCTGCCCCATTTCGTTGGTGCCTTCCACGTCGATTTTGCGCACCAGATCGCCGCTGGCGATGTGGCGAATGCTTTCGATCAGGCGATTCAGCGGAGAGATAAGCGTGGTGCGGATCCCCTGCCAGACCACAAGGATCACCACCAGCACCACAATCAGGACGCCAATCAGGATCCAAATCGCCATGCTGTAGGAGCTGTTGCTGCTGTCGACCGCTTCCTGATAAAGGTGGTCGTTTTGCTGCAGATAGTTAACGTATTGCTTCTCAAAGCCATCCTGATATCCCTGGGTTGGCTGATCGAAGAATTCATTAATTTTCCCCGCGCCAAGCAGTTGAATCAGCTCTGCCAGCGCACCGTGATAAATATCGTAGTTGCGCTTAATTTCTTGTGCGGCCGCGTCGCTTTGGCGTGGATCGCGCGGTAAAGCTTCATAAGCCGCCCACTCAACCTCAGCCTGTTTCAGCGAAGTGCTGGCAATCGCCATCAGTTCTTCAACGGTTGCACCGCTGCCAATTTTATTGGCATCCATCATGTAGCGAATACCGGCGCGGTTCAGGGTGTTACGGGTCTGCAACAGCGCGACCCAGCTGCCGTTCAGCGTTGACTGCTGCTGACGAATGGTTTGTAGAACGGTGAAATTTTCTTTGTCCTGCTTCAGCGCATTGAAGAACAATCCGCCGGAAGCTATCTGCAAAATGCCAAACAGCCCCAGGACGACCAGTAAGCTTGTAACGATTTTGATACGGTTTAACATTGCTTCTCATTCCCTGTAAGACAAGTCTTAATCATCGGCGTAACAGCAGAAAACTTTACCCAAAGCGTTTTTTTGCCGTTTTTTCTGCTACTCCCAGGAAATGGCCTGGCAATAATTCATCCTCCACACCTGCGGGGTTAAGTCGTAACACATTCATAATCCGAGTTTTTTTCACTATCATTTTTTTAATAGTCAACCAGCCCGGAGGAAGGCATGCTTACCGTTGCTATCTGTGAAAGAAATAGCCATTTTGCCAATGGCATTAAAATTATTATCCAGCAGCTCTGCCGTCAGTTTAGCGAGACTTATCATTTCCTACCGTTGGCGCACCAGGACGTCGCCGATCTGGTTTTTTTCGCGCTAGACGACAACTGGTCAACCGCCAACTGCTACAAAATACCGCAGACGACGCGCCATCAGCGGGTGATCCTCATCTGTAAAAAGCAGGATCAGGAGAACCTGATGTTTCGTCCCTGCCTGTATATGCTGCCGTCTATCTATCGTGAGGATGAGGTCGAAGATGTCAGGCTCAAACTGGCCCCCTGGATAGATCCAGAACGGCGCAAAAAAAACACCCTGCCCGTGCCTACGTCTATTTGCCACTACTGCACAACGCGGCATTTCAACATGCAGGAGCGTGAATTACTGAAGCTAATGGCCTGTGGTTACTCGCTGATTGACGCGGCTTTTATTATGCATATTGATGAAAATACTGCGCGGGATAAACGACTGTCGATTATGAAAAAACTTAATATCAAGAGCCAATATAAACTCATGAATTATATCAAACTCAATCTGCCGTTCTTGCTGGATTGAATTATTTAATTAAGTATTTTCTTATTATGCCAGGGAATTACTCTTAATTATAAAAAAAACGCGCCCCTCACTCTTCAGGGTTGCGAATTTTCGCAACCTGGAATAAGCCATCCCCGGTATTCACTCATTCGAGGCGCTGAGAGAATACGCTCAGAAAAATCTCCAAATTTGCTGAAAGCACACCACCTCTTCCTCTCAGGGCATTGATTGCTCAGCAATTCAGTTATAGCTGTCACAATTAGCGACAAAATAATGATAAATATTTCCAGAGATAACAATTTATTATCTGTTGACCAGCATATTTCCGGTTTCCGTCTGGAACCGATTGTTAATTTATTTAGCGGACACGTTATTAGCCACGAAGTACTCAGCCAGCTCGCCGCGCCATCACGCGATTCCGAGGTTTTTTTTGCAAACCTGTCGGCAGCCGACAGCGTGGCGCTTTTTTGCCGTCAGGCCAACCTGCTGAAGTCCCGACAGGCATCCGGTAGCTTCTTCCTTAACCTTCCCATTATGGCGCTGATTGACGAGCGGCTATTCGCCCGGCTGCTTGATGTTTGTGAATCATGGATAACAATTGAGATACAGGATGCTCCACTTTTTGATACGTGCTCCAGGCGGCATCAGCTTTGCCTGCGGGAGCGAATTAAGCTGTTACAGCAACAAAGGATATCGGTATGGCTGGATGACCTTACCGAGGGCTGTATTGAAAGCTTCCACCGCTACGCCATTGATGTCGGCGGAGTAAAAATTGATAAGCAAGCATTCTGGACGCTCGGTAAAAATCCCAGGGCACTTCAACGCCTGGTCGCACGGTGCGCGGACATTTCACCTCACATTATCATCGAAGGTATCGAAGACACACATCATCTCGAGCTTGCTCGCCAGTCAGGTGCCAGCTTCGGGCAAGGCTATTTATGGCCGCATAAACGCTGGCTGCTCTCTGATACCTTGTCATTGTGAGCAGGCTTATGTGCGCAGCTATGAGGCGAAATAAACACCGTCGTACCAGGACTGATTATCTTCTAAACCCCGCCAACTCCACCGCGCCACTTTTTTTTGATCGACTCGAATATATTCAACAGCAATTGATTGGGGGGCAAAAACCAAAGAAGCCCGATGCCATCCTCGTTTCTGCCGACAATTTCCTCAGCAGCGCAATCACCGGCACTCTTTTCCATCGCCTTAACATTCCCGTGCTCTCTTCGCTGGATGACGTTATCGCGCATCAGGTGCACTCTCCCGTGCCGCGACTGATCGTCGACCTCGACAGCCTGGAGATCCCCACACTTGACGTTTTGAAGGCCATTCGCCAACAAATTATCACCACGCCGCAACACCAAATCATGCTGCTTAGCGCGCAGCGAAAGCCCGAAATCACACGATTTATTCAGCAGGCCGTTGGCTGCAAGATTGTCGAGCGTCGTCTCCCCCCGGACAAACTGAAACAGGCTTTAAGCCCCGGCGCCCCAGATTTGGCGGCGAGTTACGACACGCAGGTTTTTTCCCTCAGAGAGTGGGCGATTTTACTGGCGCTGAGCCGCGGAGAGTCATTGAAATCAATCGCCCTTTTACTTGAGAAACCCTATCATTACGTCGTTTATCGCTTCAACGTTTTGCTGACCCGACTGGCGCTCGATAACCGCAGTAAATTGCTGCACCTTCTACATGAAATTTCTGTTGCAAATAGCGCACATTGGCTATCGAACTAACCTACTGAGGCATAAGATATTTTAAGAATTTACTTAATTTCAATGTTCAAATTGAGTTAAAAACAAACAAAAAATTAACAATTACAACTATTCCTGGAAGCAATTATTCCGCTATGACGCCATTCAGCACTTTTTGATCCAAAACAAAATAACAACATTCAGAACTAAATGTCATTTTTTCTCCAATAAAAAGTCTTTTAACCCACCTTAACTAAAAAATTAGGTTCGTTAATTCAATTTAGAAAAAGGTCAATTAACTACACAGCATTTCGTATTGACTTAGACTTATTCCAGGAACATCAGACTTTTCCCACAAAAACTGCGCTGTATAATCACCTCATCACATATTTATATTTGCCATGGCATCTATAAGGATTACATGTGAAGTTATTTAGGCAGTCATTCTCCCGCCGACAATAACGAATTTAAAAAGGAAGAGAGTTAAAAAAAACAAGGAGGTTCCCGCATAAAGACCGGCAACCGCCAACTCACTGTTTATCACTTTCGCTGCCATTGACGCTGTGTCAAAGCGATGTTTTTATCAAACAATCGAGGCAAAAAAAAATGAAACCGGCATCCGTAATCATTATGGACGAGCATCCTATTGTCAGAATGTCGATAGAAGTTCTCCTCCAGAAAAATAAAGATATTAATGTTGTTTTAAAAACAGATGATGGTCGGGAAGTTATCGACTATATGCGCGCGAATCCAGTCGATCTGGTGATTCTTGATGTTGAACTCCCCAACACAGATGGCTTTACATTACTTAAAAGAATCAAAGGATTACAGGAAAAAACCAAAATCCTTTTCCTGTCGTCAAAATCAGAGTCGTTTTACGCAGGGCGCGCTATTCAGGCCGGCGCCAACGGATTTGTGAGCAAACGTAAGGAACAGGAAGATATATTTAACGCGGTTGAAATGTTGCTTTCTGGCTACTCCTTTTTCCCTTCGGAAACGCTGCATTTTATCAGCAGCCATAAATCACGCCGGGGAACGATGGACGACATGCCGTTATCCAACCGCGAAATCACAGTCTTGCGTTATTTGGCAAACGGCCTGTCGAATAAAGAGATTGCCGAACAGCTATTACTGAGTAACAAGACCATTAGCGCACATAAAGCTAATATATTCTCTAAACTCGGACTCACTTCCATTGTCGAGCTGATTGACTATGCCAAGGTGCATGAACTGCTATAAAGGACCATTACGCACCGGAAGCGGAAATACCGGGAAGACTCCTCCCGGTTATTTTCTGGAACCATTAACGATGCTTTAATTGTAGTTAATCAGAAACGTCGCATCCGCATTGGCCAGCCCGGCATCCGCGTTGTCCGCCGTGGCAATATAGTTTGCCCAAAACTTGAGCGTCACATCGCCGTTGGCATCAACCGGCATCGTTTTACTGGCATCATTCAACAACAATCGGGACTTATCCTCATTCAGTAGCTCAATGGCCACATTTTTCGCCGTACTGGCAGCGTTTAGCGCCAGCAGTCCCGTGCCGGTACTCTTGCCATTAAAGGTGATAGAGGCGGTACCGCTCGGCGGGCAGCCGGTTAGCTTCAGGTTAAACGGCATTGCCTGAGTTGTGCTCCCGGCGGTGCGCAGCTGTTTGGTCGGCCACGAGCCAAGCTTCACCGTCTTATTGTCCCCGCCCGTCTCCACGACACAGGTGTAATCCACGATTGTTCCATGCAGCTCAACGTTGATTTCCCCCAGCGGCGAGGCCGCTTTCACTGAGGGCACGCAGAGTATCGGGACCAGCGCCAGCGCGCTCAGGATAAACTTGTTCATCAGGTCCCCTTAGTCGAAATCAACGCGCAGATAGCCACGAGCCGTGAACGGCCCTTCCTTCGGCTTAACGCCCGTCACGCTGACCGGCCAGGCGCGAATTCCCACCCGGGCCGCAGCGGCATCATCAAGCTGGAAATTAATCTTGCTGCCAAGGTTGTTTGGCGTCAGCGGCGTACCGCTGGCGTTCGCCACGATAAAGCCCAGATCGCTGTTATCGGATATCATCATATTGCCGCTGCTTTTCTCAGCCTCAAGGCGCAGCGTGAGGTAAGCCTGGGCATCGATATTAGTGCATTTGATGCCGACCGTTTTACTTTGCGGCGTCACGCTTTGCGGGCGGTTACCGGCTCCGGCCTGGCTGAATAACGATGCCCCGATGCTGCCAAAATCAAACTCCACCACCTGCCCGGCGTTGATTTCGCAGGTCTGCGGGACTTCAACTTTGCCGCTGTAGCTGATGGTGTAAACGACCGTATCTAACGGGTCCGCAGAGGTGGTCGTTACGTAGACCCGGAACATCGTCTGGCGTGGAATCGGCACCATGTTAATAAAACGGCGGGTGACTTTAAGGCGAAACACCAGCTTCGAATCCTGTACGCCAAAAGGCTGCTGCTTAGAGACGTTCGGGTGGCTCCCCATTTGAATATAATTGCGCGGCGGGTAGAACGTACCAGCATAGCTGTCGGTGATCTGCATCGCCCCGTTAAGATAATCATTAATCTTCAGGTACTGATAACTGCCCACCACTTCCTGAACCGGCAGCTCCGTCTTGTAGCTTCGCATCGTCGTGTTCCCGATCGTGCCGGCCGGGCATTTGGCATTCACCCCGACCCACTGCGTTTTTTCCGCCAGGGTAACGACTTGCCCAACGTTGTTATTGCTGCTGTTAAATTTGTCCGACAGGTCATAAGAGACATCGGTGACGGTGCCGCTGGAGTTGTAGCACACCGTTGCGGCAGCAGGACCTGCGCAGGCCAGCAGCAAGCCACCCGCGATAACATTGCTCAGTTTCATTTTCATCTTCCTGAATCTCTCCGCACGCTATGAACAGGTGGCGGTTGCCATGACGACAGCCTGTTTCAGGCTCTCTTCCGGCAGGGAATAGTTGGCGCGGCACTGGGAACCCTTCCCGTCGCCCCACTGGATCAGCAATTTGCCTTTCAGCGGCAGGCCGCTGAGGTAAATCTGCCCGTCGTCACCGGCCATGCTGGTCACACCGCTTTGCTCTTCCCGCACCACGGAACCAAACGGCACCGGGCGGTCGCCGCGTTTAACGGTGAGGATGGCGCGCACGCCAATTCGGGCATCGAAGGTGGCGCGGACCAGGGCACCCTCCGTCGGCACTACGCTGCTGACGTTGTTTTCAATGTCGGTGTGGTTGTCCATTGTGTTGGTGTCGAGCGCTACGCGGTTGTAGCGGTAAACCGTGGCATACGGCATAACGGCATAGCCACGCCAGTCGGTTTTCACCCCGGTCTGGTTTTCAATGCTGACGCCGGAAGCGCCCGGCGCTTTAATCAACACGTTGGTGTCGCCCAGCGGCTGGCTGAAGGTCACCCCGTCCGCATGGCCGACCACGCCGCCGGAAGCCTGCCAGTTGAAGTCATGCTGGTTGCGGTCATAGTTGTAGCCCAGGCCAAGCGTGCCGTACGTGGCCTGCCAGTTGGCAGTGGCGCTGCCGGAATAGCCGTTATTGCTGGTATGCCCCTGACTCACGCTGTAGTTCAGGTTGCGACCTTCCAGCAGCGTGCCGCCGACCCCGGATTGCCAGCTATTTTTGCCGTCAGAGCTGCGGCTTGTGGCCATCGTGGCGTAGGCACGATCCAGCGCCGTATCGCGCGAATAACCGTGCCCAAGCAGCGTGCTAAACGGAATCGAAAGGTTGAAGGCGACAATCCGGTTGGTGTCTGCCAGGCCGAGCGACTTACTCCACGACCAGGAAAGCGAGTAGCTGATCCCGCGCCAGCCGCTGGAGTATCCCAGCTGGTACCAGGTGTTGTCCTGATCGGTTCCCCAGTAAGTTTGCTGGCTGCCGGAAACATAGACCGAGCCGTAATCCCCCAGAGACTGGGAGATATTGACCTGAAATCGGCCCTTTTTGTTGTAGCGCAGGTTGTGATAGCTGGTCGCCACCAGCTCCTGCCGGTTGCTGTCATTGTTTTGCCACTCGTACTGGTAGCCTTCCATATTCCGGTAGGCCACATCATCCAGAGTGTAAAAACCGCGCGTGGAGTAGCGATAGCCCAGCAGCTGGAAGTTAGTTCCGTAGCCGCTCAGGGATTTGGCGTACAGGAAGCGCAGCGACTGCCCCTGATGATCGCTGTCATCCGCCAGCTTGCTGTGCGCATGAGTAAGATCGAGCGAAATCGCCCCCCAGTCACCGAGGTTTTTCCCGGCACCTAACGCAACGGCGGTATAGCGTTCTGCCAGCTGTGTCCCACCATAGGCGGTGTAGCCGTTCGGCAGACCGGCAATCAACGTACCCTGAGTAAAGAACGGCTTATCCTGCTGGTTATTCCCGCTGCGGAAATCCCCCATCACCACATCATATTTAAACCGGCCTTCACGCTGCAGCATCGGCACGGTGGAATAAGGCACGGTGTACTTCTGTACAGAGCCGTCTTTCTCCTCTACCGTAACCTCTAAGTCACCGCTTGAAGAGGTCGGGTTAAGGTCGCTGATGGCAAACGCGCCCGGAGAGACATAGCTCTGATAAATCACGTAGCCGTTCTGGCGGACAACAATCTTGGCGTTGGTGCGGGCAATCCCGCGCACGGTTGGCGCGTAGCCCTGCAGGCTGTCCGGGTACATGCTGTCGGAAGAATAGAGGCGCGCCCCACGAAACCCGAGGCTGTCGAACACATCGCTGCCGGTGTTGCTGTCGCCCATGACCAGCTCGCCCTTGAGCGGGATAATCGTGCGCTGCAGCGTGGTACTGATATTCTGCCATTGATTCTGGTGGTGGCCATCGCCGCTGGTGTAGTTCCAGGCCCCGTTATTGCGCAGGCGCCACGGGCCCAGATTCAGGCCGCTTTGCAGGTTCAGATAGTAGCTGTCGTTGTAAGTGCCGCGGTTGCCGGTGAAGGTGTAGTTCAGCAGCGCCGCCGGGATCCCTTCATCCCACTGATCCGGGGGAATGTAACCGCGGGCGCTGTTGATTAAAGAGGCCTGTGGCAGGCTAATATCCAGTCGCAGACGCGAAAAGTCATAGCTCATTTCAGCGCCTGGCACGGCCGTAGTCACGGGGACGCACTCCCCGGACTTATATTTCGCCAGCTCAGGATACGCCAGCATATTCAGCCCGAGCCGCTTGAGCCAGTCGACGTCGAGGCAGGCCGTCAGCCCGCCGGACTTCACGGCTTCAGAAGCAGGGACTTTCGATTCCGTCGCCGTAAAATGTACGTCTTCGGTGGCAACAAATTCATCGTTGCGCCAGATGTCCACGCGATAAACGCCCGGCGGCTGGCTGCTGCCTTTTTCGAAGCGAGACAGATCCGCCACCGCCGCGGTATCGTCCGACAAAAATGCCGGGTTGAAATAGCTCTCAGCGGCAGCGAACGCGGGCCAAAATGAGGCCACAATGGTCGCCGCCAGCGGCGCTAGCGTAAACACCTTACGCGAGACTGATCTCTTCATGATTTATCGGCTTCCCTTTGCCCGCCTGGCGTTACTGCATGACACCCGCTTGTGCTTTAGTCACCGCGCCGTAGTCGTTCACAGTCTGGAAGCTCACCGCCCCCTGAACGCCGGACGGTACGGCAACCTGCACGCTATTTTTCGGTGCCACCATGGTGTTAGGCAGTTTTTCACTCCCCATTTTCAGGTTGACCAGTGAAACGTAGTAAGGCGACGGGTTACTGATCTTCAGGTACTGACCGTTGCGCGCGAAGCGAATCTCTTTCAGCGCATCTTCCGGCTGCATCTGCAGATTTTTAGGGCGTACAAACAGTTTGATGCGGGAAAGCACCGCCAGTTGAAGGACGTTTTTTCCCTCAACGCTGTTTTTATCCACGGAAGGAATGGCCTTCACGTTCATCCAGAAAATAGACTCGCGATCCGTCGGTAACGCAGGCCCGGCATAGATAATACGCAGCGTGTTTTCGCTTTTTGGCTCACTGACAAACAGCGGCGGCGTAACCACAAAACTTTTCTCTTTCTGGCCGAGATCGTTCTCGATCCATGAGTTCACCAGGAAGCGCTCTTTCGGATCGCTGTTGGTGATGGCCAGCGAAGTTTGTTTCGCGTCGGCCGGATAAATAACGCGCGTAGCGCCCAGGGCAATACCGCCCGCAGCCTGCGCATTGAAAGTCATCATCATTAAAGAGAGCATCAGTGCCGAAGCGGCTTTATATAATTTGTTCATCACGACAGGTACCATCAAAATAGCCAGAATGGAAAAGCAGAGGTTCAGGGATAAACCAGCGTGAACCAGACGTCAGAGCGAATATTTCCGGGCGACATATGCTTAGAAACCGCGCGATAACGGGCAGTAAAATGAAAACTCATTTCCTGCGTAGTTATTTCCGAATAAGACGCCGGTTCGCTATTGGGAATAATCAGCTGCTGCTGTTGGTCGAATAATGCGAGGCCAATGCCGCTGCTGGCGTCATTGCCACTTACGCTGGACGTGGCCAGAAAGACCAGAGGATCTTCCGCAGGAGTAGATCCCTGGAACGCGATGCCCACATGGTCATAAACCTCCGGGCGACAGTCCGTCAGCCGAAGGGTAAAAGGGATGCTGGGCGGCGCGTAGCTGCCAACATCTTTAAATACGTTGCTCGGGTACTGGCCCATTTGCACCGTCATTTCCTGACTTTCAGGTGCGACGGCGCAGGCGCCGTTAACCAGCTCACCCTGCATATGCACTTCCCCACCGTGGATAACCACAATGCGCTTTGCCTGAACGGGATTCACCGCAGCCAGCATCGCCAGGAGCAGGATTTTCCTTATCATCATCGTCCTCTCTGGACTCGCGTCGGACAAGCCTCATCCGTGAGGCTGAATCATCCCTGTGCTCTCAGCCGTGGCTGATTATTCGTATTTCATAACGAAAGTTGCGTCCGCGTTCGCAGCACCGGCAGTCGCGGTGGCAGCGGTTGCTTTATAGCGAGCGGTGAACGGAATGGTGTTCTCACCGTCGTTCAGAGTCTGAGCGGTAGAGAAGGTAGAACCGTTCGGAGACAGGGTCTTAGAGGTACGATCCAGGATCTCGATACCCACGCCTTTCGCGGTGGTTGCGTTCCCGCTGGAGTTTACCGCCAGCAGCGTTGGGTCGGTCGCATCAGTCTGGCCGGTGAATGCCACAGAAGCGGTGGCCGCCACGGTGCTATCGCAATCGGTCAGAACGATGTTGAATGGGATCTGGGAAGAGGTATCGCCCACTTTGGTGAAAGCGGCGGTACGGTACTGGCCCAGTTTAACGATCTGGCCGTCGGACTGAGTGCTTACCGCACAAGCGGCGTTAACCAGCTCGCCCTGGAAGTGCACGGTCCCGCCATTAACGGTAACAGGATCTGCTGCGTTAGCGGCGCTGCTGACCAGAGCAACGGTTGCGATCAGAGAAGAGGCGATTTTGCTTAATTTCATGGGTATTCCTTCATATATAAAACGCACATCGGAGTCAGGCATCCTTCATGACTCCGTTTGAATCATCATCGGTCTTAAATGACCGCATAACGCATTCCCCACATCCTGTGGGAATTCCTTAGAATGCTCAGTGGTTTCATTAGAATTAAAGACAAACGTTTCCCCAGCACATTATTTAATGTGCCGTATAAAGTTATCTTTAATAATTCAAGATGAAATTTTTATATATTCGTGATGGGCTACGAAGTATGGCTAAATTAAGCTAAATTTTATTTAAGTAATAGATACCAATTCTTTATGTTGCATAAGCTCAGTCTTAATAACGCCTAAGAAATGACCAGGTAAACCTTTCGGGAAAATGATTCTGGAGAGATAAAAGCCTCGTAAATTTAGGGGGTTATATTATTCTCTTAGCCCCAGAAAATTGTTCGTTTTTTGTTAAATTTGTTTATTTTTTGTTTGATTCAGATAAAGGGATCTTGAACGCCTGCCGCGCAATACCGAGTGAAGTTGCCAAAAGGTTAAAGACGTTGCGCAAGCGGTGATACACTGGAAGGCTTGCCCCAAACTTTGACCCAGGACTTCAGGATGAATGAAACCGCCCCCCATACCATTCCGGCAACCTCAGTAACACGCCCCAACTGGTCGGCAGTCTTTGCCATCGCGTTTTGCGTGGCCTGCCTGATTACCGTTGAGTTTTTGCCGGTTAGCCTGCTGACGCCGATGGCGCAGGAACTGAATATCTCCGAAGGCCTTGCCGGGCAGTCGGTCACGGTCACCGCCTTTGTGGCGATGTTTGCCAGCCTGTTTGTCACCAACCTGATTGGATCGACCGATCGCCGCCGCGTGGTGCTGCTTTTTGCCGTGCTGCTCACCGCCTCCTGCCTGCTGGTTTCGTTCGCGGGCAACTTCTCTCTGCTGCTGCTTGGTCGCGCCTGTCTTGGGCTGGCATTGGGCGGGTTCTGGGCAATGTCGGCCTCGCTGACCATGCGCCTTGTGCCCGCGCGCACGGTGCCTAAGGCGCTGTCCGTTATCTTCGGAGCCGTCTCGATTGCGCTAGTGATTGCCGCCCCGCTGGGCAGCTTCCTCGGGGGGATCATCGGCTGGCGCAACGTCTTTAACGCCGCCGCCCTGATGGGCGTCGCCTGTATTATCTGGGTCTGGAAAGCGCTGCCTTCTCTGCCAGGGGAAGCGGCGCACCAGAAGCAAAACATGTTTGGCCTGCTCAAACGCCCGGGCGTGCTGGCGGGTATGCTGGCAATTTTCATGGCGTTCGCCGGGCAGTTCTCGTTCTTTACCTATATTCGCCCGGTTTATATGACCCTGGCGGGCTTTGACGTGGACGGTCTGACGCTGGTGCTGCTGAGCTTCGGTATTGCCAGCTTCGTCGGCACCTCCCTTTCCGCCCCGATCCTGAAACGATCGCTCAAGCTGGCCCTGGCCTGCGCGCCATTAATTCTCGCTATCAGCGCGGCGGTACTGGTGCTGTGGGGGGCGAACAAAGCCGTGGCATCGGTGATTGCTATTGTCTGGGGGCTGGCCTTTGCCCTCGTGCCGGTCGGCTGGTCAACGTGGATCACCCGCTCGCTGGCGGATCAGGCGGAAAAAGCCGGGTCAATTCAGGTGGCCGTGATTCAACTGGCCAACACCTGCGGGGCGGCAATAGGCGGCCTCGCGCTGGATAACCTCGGCCTGTTGGCCCCGCTTATCTTGTCCGGCAGCCTGATGCTGCTGACAGCGGTGCTGGTTACGGTGAAGGTGCGGGCTTAAGTTGTAAAAACAACAAGGCCCGCACCTGGCGGGCCATATTCGTGATGAGAAGCTACAGGCGTTTAGTTAATTCACGGCGAGCCAGCTCTGCTAAAAAACCACTTCGGCTGGCGTACTCCCTATTACCACTGACATAGCTATCGATTCTCGCCAGCAAGGATTGTGGCAACGTAATATTCAATTTTACCGATTTACCTTCGTACCGGGTAATATCGATATCAACAAATCCCCAAACGCCCCCCTGGCAACTCTCATCATTTTTATGATCGTTAATCGTCAGAGCAACAGGCACCGCTCTGCCTTTCTCGCTTTGATATTCCAGATGAGCATTAATCGCGCCATGGGCGTCATCGATAGCCTCATCGATGGTGTCTCCGGCGAAATAGCAGCCTTCAATATCCGGCACAAACCCTGACCAGCTTCCACTTTCGGCCTGGTGCAAATACACAGGATATTTCATACGTTCCTCTCTCCTGAAAGCGCTACTCGTTGGCACGCCACTTATTCATTTCTCACCCAGTTGCTTAAGAATTTTATGCAACGTTCCCGGGGCCAAATCCTTGGTTGGGTGGGGTACCACGACAGGGTTTGCCTCACCTTCTTTTTCAAAAATGTGGTGGCTGCCTCTGGTACGCACGTGTAGCCATCCCAACTTTTTCAACATCCTTATCAGCTCTGCGCTTGTCATTCCTTCATCCATGAAGTGAAATTTGGTGGTTATAATAACCACCAAAAGAGCAAATATCAATCACACCTTCGGATGCTCAGCCGCGCCAGAAAGGCTTATCCCCGAGGATTGTCGCGCGGTGCATGATACGGCGAGCCGGGAGATAATCGGCGTTGGCGTAATGCTGTGTCACGCGGTTGTCCCAGATGGCAATATCGTTTTGCTGCCAGCGCCAGCGTACCTGGAACTCTGGTTTGGTGATATGGGCAAACAGGAAGCCCAGCAGCGTCTCGCTCTCTTTTTCTGTCAGGTTAACAATGCGCGTGGTAAAGCCTTCGTTGACGAAAAGCGCCTGTTTCCCGCTGACCGGATGCGTGCGAATCACAGGATGGCGCAGCGGCGGGTTCTTCGCCACGGCTTCGCGCCAGCGCTGGTGTTCGACTTCGCTGTGGGCGTACTTATACTCCTGGAACGATTTACGGAAATCGTGCTCGGCCTCGAGCCCGGACAACAGCTTTTTAAACGGCTCGGACAGCGCCTCATAAGCGGCAATCCCGCTGGTCCACAGCGTATCGCCGCCGGTTTCCGGCAGCTGCTTCGCCGCCAGAATCGCTCCGGCAGGCGGCGTTTCAATAAAGGTCACGTCGGTGTGCCAGTTGTCGTTATCCGGCGGATTATCGTTGTGGGTATCCAGCACGATAATTTCTTCCACGCCTTCGGCATGCGGGTAAACCGGGTGAATATGCAGATCGCCGAAACGCAGAGCCAGCGCGCGCTGCTGCTCGGGCGTAATTTCCTGCTCGCGGAAGAACAGCACCTGATGGCGGATCAGCGCGTGGTAAATCTGCTCGAACTGGTTGTCGCTCAGGCCGCGCGTTAAATCCACGCCGTCAACCTGCGCCCCGATATACGGCCCCAACGGCTTAATGTTCACTTTTTCACTCATTGCCCTTCTCCATGCCACGGGGTCAGGCGGCGCTGTAGCGCCCGTAGCCCCAGTTCTAAACAAAATGCGATGACGGCAATGACGCCGATCCCGGCCAGCACCACGTCGGTCGCCAGAAACTCACCGGCGGACTGCACCATAAAGCCCAGCCCGCGCGTGGCGGCGATAAGCTCTGCGGCCACCAGCGTGGACCAGCCCACGCCCAGCCCAATGCGAAATCCGGTCAGAATTTCCGGCAGCGCGCCCGGCAAAATCACATGCCAGATAACCTGCCAGCGAGATGCCCCGAGCGCCTGAGCCGCACGAATGCGTACCTGCTTCGCGCTGCGCACGCCCGCCATGGTGGACATGGCTACCGGCGCAAAAATCGCCAGGTAAATCAGCAGGATTTTGGATGTCTCGCCGATGCCAAACCAAATCACCATCAGCGGTAAATAGGCCAGCGGCGGCACCGGGCGGTAAAGCTCGATCAGCGGATCAAGAATGCCGCGCACGGTGGGACTCAGCCCCATTGCAATGCCCACCGGGATGCCTATCAACACCGCAGCGGCAAGCGCGGTAAGAATGCGCCCCAGGCTCGCGGCCAGATGCTGCCAAAGCGTGGCGTCCATAAAACCCTGCGGCCCGGCGATAGTGATAAGTTTCGCCAGCACTTGCCCCGGCGGCGGCAGAAACAGCGGGCTTATCCAGTGCTGAGCCGCCACCCACCACCACAGCAGCACCAACGCCACCAGCGTGGTTGCGCTCAGGGTAAGCTGACGCGAAAACGGCCAGCGCAAGGCAAGCCTGCGGCGCACGGGTTTGTCCGGAATCACTATGCTCATAAGAAGCCCTCCCGCTGATCGAACACGCGGCTCAGCACGTATTCACGTTTGGCGATAAATTCTGGATCGGATTTGATGCTTCGGCACGGCTCTCCGGCGGCAAAGCGACGGCCAAAATCAAGCTGAAGCCGCTCCAGCACGCGGCCAGGGCCTGGCGAGAACAAGACCAGTTCCGTCGCCAGAAAGACCGCCTCTTCAATGTCGTGGGTGATCAGCAGCACCTGCCGACGGCTTTCGTGCCACAGCTTCAGCAGTAGAGTTTGCATCTGCTCGCGGGTAAAGGCATCCAGCGCGCCAAACGGCTCGTCCAGCAACAAAAGCTGGGGCTTCGTCGCCAGCGCCCGGGCAATGCCCACCCGCTGCCGCTGCCCGCCCGAAAGCTGCCAGATGGCGTTTTTCGCCTTATCTTCCAGCCCAACCTTGCGCAGCATGTCGAGCGCAATCTCTTCCCGCTCGGGCTTAGCCTGCCCGGCAAGCTGCAGCCCGAAGGCCACGTTATGCAGTACCGATCGCCAGGGCAGCAGCCCTTCGTTCTGAAAAACAACCCCGCGCTCGGCGCCAGGGCCTGCAACCGTTTTGCCCTGAAGCGTAATGCTGCCGGAATGATAGGGAACGAAACCGGCGATCAGGTTAAGCAGCGTGGTCTTACCGCAGCCGGAAGGGCCGAGCACCACCAGCAGCTCGCCCTCGTCCACCGTCAGATTAATGTCGTCGAGTACCGGCTTACCGCCGTACTCCGCGCTGAGATGCGAAACCTGTAGCATCGCCGTGTCTCCTGTTTACTGCGCCAGCGGCTTCACGAAGCGGTCGGTCACAAACTGGCTATAATCGGTGGCGACCGCCGGCACTTTGCCCTGCTCTTTCAGGAAGTGCGCGGTGTCCACGATGGCTTTATTCACTGGGCCGCTAAGCTGCTCAACCTGCTGCTTCGCCGTCAGGTAGGTATTGCCCTTCACCAGCCCCGGGACGTCGTTTTCCGGTACGCCGCTCAGGCGCGAAAGCTTGCTCAGGTTGTCCGGCTGCTGAAGCCAGCCGTCAGGGTTGTCGAGGTAGCCTTTCTGAGCCGCAACGGCGCTGCGGGCAAAAGCGGTGACCACATCAGGATGTTTTTCAGCAAAGTCTTTACGCACGACCCAGACGTCGAGCGTCGGGGAGCCCCATTTGCCCACCTGCGCCGAGTCCGTCAGCACGTTGCCGTCTTTTTCCAGCTCGTTCACCGCCGGAGCCCAGACGTAAGCGGCGTCGATATCCCCGCGCTGCCACGCGGCAATTATTGCCGGAGGCTGAAGATTTAGAATTTGAACCTGATCCGGCTTGATGCCCCAATGCTTGAGGGAAGCCAGCAGGCTGTAATGGGTAGTGGAAATAAACGGCACGGCGATGCGTTTGCCGATCAGGTCCTGCGGCGTTTTGATGCCTTTTTTGACCACCAGCGCTTCAGAGTTACCGAGCTGGGAGGCCAAGAGGAAGACTTCAATCGGTACGTTTTGGCTGGCGGCAACGGCCAGCGGGCTGGAGCCGATATTGCCGATTTGCACATCGCCCGAGGCGAGCGCACGCACCACGCTCGCGCCGCTGTCGAACTTACGCCATTCCACTTTCGCCCCGCTGTCTTTGGCAAAAGCGTCGTCGGCTTGCGCAACTTTGGCGGGTTCGGCGGAGGTTTGGTACGCCACGGTGACGTCCACCGCGTGGGCCTGAGCCGCAATTAGGGCCAGTGCAACCAGCCAGAGTGAGTGTCGTTTTGCTGCCATGATTCTGCTCCTGTCTCGGGGGAGAGAGCAGTATTTCCAACGGCAACGATTCCATAAAAGAATAAAAAATTATCGCTAATGCCTTTCCGTCCTTAGAAAAAAAGTGGGCAAGGTTAGCTGCTGAGCGGGAATAACGCCGCCCGCAGAAGGCGGGCGGGCAAGAGTCATATTAACTTAAGTCAAATCAACGTTCTTACTGCCAAAACACCAGGTCATGATAAACCCGGCCACATAGGCGATAACAATCCCGGCAACGTAAACCGCCATCCCGGCGAAGATCCCCTGATGGGAAGTCATCAGCGGAATCGACACCAAACCTGACGGCCCAAACACCGTATTCAGTCCGACTGGCAGCCCCAGCCAGGCCACCAGCCCGATAAAGAACCCGCCGATGCCGCCGCCGATACAGGCGGTAATAAACGGCTTCAGGCGCGGCAGCGTCACGCCGTAAATCAGCGGCTCACCAATGCCCAGCAGGCCGGGAATAATCGCCCCTTTGATTTGCGTACGCAGGACCGAGCCTTTCGGCGAGCGGGCAAACAGAGCCAGCGCCGCGCCCACCTGCCCCGCACCGGCCATCGCCAGAATCGGGAACAGCGAGTTAAAGCCCTGGGCATCCATCAGCGCGAAGTAGACCGGGACAAATCCCTGGTGAATACCAAACACCACGGCAATCAGGAACAGCCCGGCCAGAATCGCCGTGCCGAACGGGTTGCCGTTCAGGTGCATAAACAGCCAGGACATGCCTTTGAACAGCTCGCCGCCGATGGGCATGATCGCCACAAAAGTGATCGCCCCGGTGATCAATAAGGTGATCGTCGAGGTGAGGATCATATCCAGGTTGTCCGGGATCATCCGTCGAACCTGGCGTTCGATCCACGCCCCGAGCATACAGGCCAGCAGCACGCCAATAATGTTGCCGCGCGGGTCGATAGCCAGCCCGAAGAAGGTATCCATCCCGGCGTAGTAGCCCACTTTGCCTTCCGGCACGTAGCGCAGAATAAACAGCGAGGCGATGATCGCCCCGTTCACGCCGGTGCCGCCGAAAGCTTTTTGGGTGTTGAAGCCAATCAGAATGCTCAGGAAGGTAAACAGCCCGATGCTGAACACCTTCATGTAGGCAATAAGCTGGGTCAGCCAGGCCGCAGGCGCTGTGCCTTCAACGATCAGCGTTTGCTGCAGCAGCGTGGCAATACCCAGCAGCAGCCCGGCGGCGATAAAGCCCGGGATCAGCGGCGTGAAGATGGTGGCAAACTTAGTGAGGAAGTTATGCACCGCGCTGTTCTGCTTCGCCTTCATCTGCTGTTTGTTCTGGCTGGCGAGCGCGGCCAGGTCCGCGCTTTCGCCACGCTCCGGCTCGCTTAAGCCCTCCTGCTTTAACAGGCCATTCATCAGCTCGCTGGCGGTTTGCGCTTTGCCGGGGCCGAGAATAATTTGCAGCTGGTCGTCACCGTTGACCACACCCATCACGCCGGGGATTTTCTTCAGGTCGTCGTGCTGAACGAGATCTCTGTTTTTGAGCGTCAGCCTGAGGCGCGTCATGCAGTTGCCGCAGACAAGGATATTGCCGCTGCCGCCCGTCAGGCGCAGGATGTCTGCCATCATCGAGCCGGTGATTTTCGCCATAATTACCCGTTTAACCCCCGCAATGCTTCACGTATAAAGCCTTGTTTTTTCGCCAGCAGATCGCTTGCCTCTTCGGCTGACAGGCCGCTCAGCAGCATGAAGATCGCCGTTTTGCAGTGGCGACGGCAGGCGCTAAGCGCCGCTTCGGCCTGCTCCGGGCTGCATTCGGTCGCCGCCACCACAATATTGACCTGCCGCTGGATCAGTTTGGCGTTGGTGGCTTCCACATCCACCATCAGGTTGCCGTAGACTTTGCCGCTGCGAATCATCGACCCGGTAGTGATCATATTCAGGATCAGCTTTTGCGCCGTCCCGGCCTTCATGCGTGAAGAGCCGGTGACGATTTCCGGGCCGACGACCGGTTCAATGGCGATATCCGCCGCCAGGCTCATTTCGCTGCCCGGATTACAGGAGATGGCGGCGACGGTGGCACCCACGCTTTTTGCATAGGCCATAGCGCCCAGTACGTAAGGCGTGCGCCCGCTGGCGGCAATCCCTACCAGCACGTCACGCGCGCTGAAGTTCAGGTTACGCAGATCCTGCTCACCCATTTCACGGTTGTCTTCGGCGTTTTCTACCGCCTGCAAAATGGCCGGGTGCCCACCGGCAATCAGCCCGACGACCTGCTCACGCGGCGTGCCAAAGGTTGGCGGGCACTCACTTGCATCCAGGATCCCCAGACGGCCGGACGTTCCTGCGCCGCTGTAAATCAGCCTGCCGCCCTGGGCGAAAGCCGCCACCACTTTATCGACAACCTGAGCGACCTGCGGTAGCGTGGCTTCCACCGCCAGCGGCACCTGCTTGTCTTCGTTATTGATAACTTTAAGCATCTCTAAGGTGGGCAGAGTGTCGATTTCCGCGCTGGCCGGATTGCGGCCTTCGGTGACCAGTTTGGTTAAGTTAATTTTCATCGGGGCATCCGTTATGTGTGTTCTGTTGTGCATAGTATGGAATATTTTATTCCATGTGCGTGAACACAATCACGAATATTTTATTCCACGACAAAGGGAATAGCAGAATAACTCGGGCGAGAAAGCCGCCCTTGCGGGCGGCAAAAGAGGGAATCAGGCGATGCGGGTAAAACCGGCTTCCAGGTCAGCAATCAGTTCTTCAACGTTTTCCAGGCCAATATGGACTCGCACCAGCGTGCCGCTGAAGTCAACTTTGCCTGCCGGACGAATGTCGTTCAGCTCTTCCGGCTGGTTGGCCAGGATCAGTGACTCAAACCCGCCCCAGGAATACGCCATATGGAACAGCGTAAAATTATCCAGGTAATCCGCAAGCTGCTCGTCCGTCAGGCGCTGTTTTAGCACAAAGGAGAACAGGCCGGAGCTGCCGGAAAAGTCGCGTTCGAAGAACGCATATCCCGGACATTCAGCCAGCGCGGGATGGTTAACCCGTTCCACCAGCGGATGAGCTGACAGCCAGCGGGCAATCGCGAGGCTGCTTTCCTCATGCTGCTTCAGCCTGACTCCCAGCGTGCGCAGGCCACGGGCAGCCATATACGCCGTATCGGCATCCAGCGTCTGGCCCATCAGGTACGAGTTTTCACGCAGGCGATCCCAGCAGCGCGCGTTGGCAACCGCCGTCCCCAACATGCCGTCCGAATGGCCGATGGTGTATTTGGTCCCGGCCTGAATCGAGATATCTACACCATAATCCAGCGCCCGGAATAGCACCCCGGCGGCCCAGGTGTTGTCCAGCATAACAACAATTTCCGGGTTAACGGCGCGAATCGCCTTAATCATGCCGGGCACGTCCTGAACCTCCATGGTAATTGAGCTCGGAGACTCGAGGAAAACAACGCGGGTATTGGGCTGGATAAGCTCAGCGATCCCGGCACCAATCAGCGGATCGTAGTACGTTGTTGAGACGTTGAATTTGCTCAGGATCTTGTTGCAGAAATCCTGAGTTGGCTCATAGGCCGCGCCGGTCATCAGGATATGATCTCCGCCGCTGACAAAAGCCAGAATCGCATTGGTGACCGCCGCCGCGCCGCACGGATAAAGCGAGCACCCGGCGCCGCCTTCTAACTCCGTCATCGCCTTCTGGAAGGAAAAATGCGTCAGCGTGCCTCTGCGGCCATAGAACAGTTCGCCGTTTGCCCGGTTGGCAGTGGCAAATTTTTTGGCTTTCACGCTGTCAAATACCAGCGAGGACGCGCGCTGGATGACCGCATTTACCGCCCCCTGGGTGTAGCGTTTTTCACGCCCGGCGACGATCAGCTGAGTTTCAAGATGACTTTTCTGTTTCATAAAATTCTCCCGTTATTTCCTGATTCATTCCATTCAGAGGGCTTAGCCAGCGAGGCTGTTTGCGGCCAGCGGAGCGCTGGTTTCCGGTTCACCACGTTTCTTTCCGGCGAAGCGTTCAACGATTTGTGCCGCATTAAGATCGTGGATCACGTTGATAAGCGTGGCCGGTGCATCGGTAATGGTGCCAAGCACCACCAGCAGCGGGATGGCTTCCATCGGCAGCCCCAGCGTCGTGACAATAAAGATCTCCCCGAGGAACGCGCCGCCCGGCACGCCGCCAACGATAATGGCCGACAGCACAGCAATCAGCATCGCGAGGAAGAAGGTTTCGCTGGTAAATGGCAGGCCAAGAACCGAATAGATAAAGACGATTTTCAACGCGGCAATCATCGCCACGCCGCCTTTATTGAGGTTCACCAGCAGCGGAATCGAGACATCGACGATTTCAGGGTTGATGCCCATTGCCTTGCCCGCACGCAGCGTAACCGGCAGAGTACCGAGCGAAGAGCAGGTGCCCAGCGCGGTCGCGGAAGGCTCAATCGCGTGTTTCCAGAACGCTTTTACTGCCGGAAGCCCGCCGCCAATCCACGAATAGAAAATGGAGCCAAGCACGTAATAGATAAGCGTTGCCGCCATAAATAACCCGATGGCGCGAGCGAAGGTCATCAGCAGAGAAGCATCCTGGCTCGCCATGGTTGCAGCGAAGTAGCAGCCCAGGCCGACAGGTGCCACCTTCATGATAATAGAGACAATTTTCATGATAACGGTGTTGGCGTCCTGCAGCAGAGCGGCGATGCGTTTACCCGCATCCGCCGACTGACCAATCGCTACACCGGCGATAATAGCGATCACGATCAGCGCCAGGATGTTCGACTTGGAGAACAACCCGACAAAGTCGCTGGTGGTCACCATGCTGACAAAATCCATCTCCCCCGAGCCGCCTTTCACCGAATGGGAAAGATCGATAGTCACGCCCTGTGCCGGGTTGTACCAAAGCGCCAGCAGCACAATGCCTGCGGCGGGAATAAGCGCCATGGCGATGGAAACAATAAAAATAACCACCATGATGCGGCCTAACCGTTTAAGGTCGGTCATGCCGGCAATAGATGACATCACGCTGACGCCAACCAGCGGCACAATAATCATAAACAACAGGTTGAGGAATATTTGCCCGACAGGTTGTAATTTAATGGCATAAGTTGGGGCATAAATACCCAGCAAGCCGCCGACAATGAGAGCAAATAAAAGAACAAAAGATGATTTGTAGGGTTCGAGGCGTGTCCACATAAAGGATACCTTCTCAATAAAAGTAATAATAACTGGGACGAAAATCACAATTACTAACTGCTGTAATTAAATCCCCGGACTTTTGTGATGAAAATCACTAATAATGTATAAAATTCATTTTCTAACTTCTTTATTTACTACAGCGCAATAGTTACACTTTTGAAATTGGATTGGTATGGGGAATTAATACCGTTTCCTCAAATCACTTGTGAATAAAAGGAAAAAATGAGCGCGCCAATTTCACTCAAGCATCTCGAGGTATTCGTCAAAATTATCGATTGCGGCGGGCTGTCTGAAGCGGCGGCACAGCTCAGCGTGTCGCCTTCGGCGGTGAGCAAGAGCCTGGCGGCGCTGGAGGATTTACTGGGCACAACGCTTATCAAAAGAACGACCCGCAGCATCACGCTAACCGATGCGGGGCAATATTTGTTTAACCGCGCTAATAAGTTAATTAAAGAATTCGACGACACGCTAAATACCACATCAAGCTATTACAACAATCCGCAGGGTGAATTGCGCATCACCTGTTCTATTGCGTTTGGCTACGCCAGGCTGGTCAACCTTGTTGATAAATACCGGGCGAACTTCCCCGATGTGAATCTTTATATTGATCTCAACGATAACTTTATTAATCTTAATGAATCCGACTTCGATATCGCCCTGCGAATATCCACCTCTCCGCCGCAAAATTACGCCATGCGCAAACTGGCTCCAGTTCGCTGGGCTTACTGTGCCACCGCAGACTACCTCAGCAAGAAAGGGATGCCGGGCAAACGCACGGATCTGGTCACGCACGACTGCCTGGTTTACCCAGGGCTGACACCGCAGATTAAAACTACAGACGAGCACGAACGGCAGCACCTGGTAAAAATGCGTACGCCAATCCAGGCCAACAGCAGCCTGGTACTGCTTAAATCCGTACTGGAAAATCAGGGCGTCGCCTACCTGCCCACCTATCTGATTGGCGACCATATTCAAAAGGATGAACTAACCCCGCTGCTGCTGGACGGCATCATCACTTACGAAACCCATGCGCTGTACGCCCTCTATTTCCCGAGCAAATACAGCAATCCTAAGGTCAGGTCGTTTATTGATTTCCTCGTGGGGGAGCTTTCGCCGCAGCCAGCGTGGGACAACTGGATCCCTTAATTATTTCCCTTTAGTTTTTCTGTGTTATTATCCGCCCGTTATTTCTACCGAACTTACTCAGAGGCTTGATGCTGGAGAATGTCATCATCTGATAATCAGTGCCCCGCCTGTCACAGGCCGGACTGATTATCACTGCGCTTAACTCTTATGCGAACACACGCATTGTGTTGGCACGTTTTGCACATGATGATAAAAGGTTTTTCAGCATGAATTTATCCCGTCAGGAACAGCGTACCCTTCACGTTTTAGCGAAAGGGGGACGCATCGTTCACACTCGCGACTCGTCAGGCCGCGTCACCGCCGTTGAATGTTACTCCCGCGAAGGGTTGCTGCTCAGCGACTGCACGCTGGCCGTGTTCAAAAAGCTCAGAACCAAGAAGCTGATTAAATCCAGCAACGGGCAGCCATACCGGATCAACACCAGCGGGCTGAACAACGTTCGCGCCCAGCCGGATAACAGGTAATTGACGAGAGTCTGGATGAAACAGGCGTTTTGAAGGGCTAAAACAGATAACGGGCCATCTGGCCCGTCGAGACTGATGACAAAGCTCATGCGGATAAAGTTCTGCAATCTGTTACCTGAAAATAAACTGGAGAATCAATCCATTGATTTTCGGCTGCTCGCCACAAAGAAGGAAAAACCACGCTTTTTCCTTCTTTGTCTGCAACTTTAACGGGCCGCATGGCCCGTTATTTCAATGTTCGAGCTCGGCGGCCCGGAATTCTTCTTCGCAATACTGGTTGAAGCGTTCGCAGAACCACGTTTTCTGCTCACGGCTCATGTTGCCTGTCACGGCCTGGAGATTCACCTGCTGCCCCGAAGCCTGCATATGCGCGAAGCTACGCGCCAGAAAATCAAAATTCTTTACTGCCTGTAGCTCTCTGTTCATCAGCATATCCCTCTGTGAGTTAACTTTTGGGTAAGTCATATGCTTCTGGTTTCAGTATCGACCCGCTGACGATTGTTTTTTGAACAATGAATGCGCTTTTGGGATTTCTCCCTGCGATATATCGAAACGCGACTTCAGCGCTGCCGAATCGGCCTTGTGAACTGCGCCGCCTCCAGCGTTAACTTTGCGGCAGTAAACCTGTCGCTGCGCACGCCAAGGACCTCCTTTTCCCACAGCGGATTCAGCGGCACGTGGTAGCCCGCGTTCTTGGCCTGAAGCACCAGCTCCGCAAGATCGTCTTTGTTTTCAATAATGCACAAAGGTGCAAAGCGCCCGATTTTATGGGGCAGCGCGAACGTGGCCGGGTAGTTGCTCTCAGGATCGGTAACCGGGTTGGCGCTGTCCGTTGCGTGATGCACCACTTTTTCCCCGTCCCCCACCAGCGCCTGGTTTAGCACGCCAATCATCCTGCGGGCGCGCTCGCTCGTGTTGCCTGTTTCCTCATCGCTCTTGCGGTAGAAACTCGCCGGGCTGTCATAGTCCCCGCGCAGCGCCTGGTGCTCAGGCAGCGTGCGGTAATTTTCCAGCCGCTGGCGAAATACCTGATGGGACACATCCGGCACCTGCAAATTATCCTCAGGCCCTAACTCGCTGACGTGCGGGGCGATGACCAGCAGATCATAATCCGCGGTGAAGGGCCGGGCTTCAGCGTGTGGGGCAAGCACCTGCAGGGGTGCACCGTGATGGGAAATTTGATACCGCGCTTCTCCGCTGCCCGGCAGGCGCCGGGCCTCAAAC
Organism: Cedecea sp. Ae19-4; assembly: GCF_059801165.1. NCBI lineage: Bacteria > Pseudomonadati > Pseudomonadota > Gammaproteobacteria > Enterobacterales > Enterobacteriaceae > Cedecea > Cedecea sp. Ae19-4. The sequence goes on from NZ_JBCHWG010000003.1 coordinate 581,957, forward strand.
GCATAAGGCTCCCCACCTGGCCCGCTGGCCCTGAGATGACTCACGCCGCCGGCGCTCTCAGGTGACAGCTTGTCGATAAGCCCCTGCTCAAACAGGTCGTGCAGGCGGCTCTGGGAAACTTCCAGCGGCACGGCGGCAGCATGCCCGTCAACAATGCAGGCCTGCGTTTGCAGGTTAAACTTCACGATTCGCTCGGGCGAGGCGTTCTCCAGCTTGCTGAACCGCTGCTCCACGCAGATAAACCCCGCCTGCGGCCCCCACGAGGCGCTTTTCCCCTTGATGTGAAATCCTTTGGTCGGATACCCGGCCTCAATCAGCGCCGTCGCCAGCTTGTCTACCGGCCTGACCCCGATGATGCAGTTTTGCTCCGAGGCGACTCTCTGAAGCGGGATAAGGTGCGCTGGCACGATGCCGGTTTTGCCTTTGATGTGTGAGACAAGCTGCGGGAGATCCGTGCCGGGCGTTTGACTCGCTGTGGACAGGTGAAGTTCTAAAGGGCGATACGCCGCAGGGGGGGATTCAACTTTCATTTTTACGGCCTGGCTCCCGGCGATAAACAACAAGCTATGGAGGCTGCGGCCAGGAAAAGACGGCCGGGGCAGCATCACGCGAAAACATCACCCAGGTGAATGCTCGCGGATTGCCCCGCCGCCCTGGTTCCGGTTAAGTCTTGTCTTTCACCGTTTCGGTTCCACCGTTATTTTTCACCGAGGCAATGCCTTTATCCCGGGATTGCTCCGTGGCGTACATCTGGCTGGTACCAATCACCTGATGATTGCCGGCCTTGAGGTTGAAGTAGAACTTCCCGTTGCTGGCAACCTTCTTGTCGTAGCGCTCCTCCAGCGGGCTGTTGGTGCGCACGGAGGCGATACCGTTGTCCGCCGAGGCGCGGGTTTTATACAGCTCGCTGGTGAGGACCACTTCGCCATTGCCCGCCTTGAGCACGAACTTAAACTGCCCGTCGCTGCTTTTGCTTAATTCGAACCAACCAGACATGTTAACTCCTTGATTAAAATCATAAACAGTTAATAGATTGGGTGAACGTCAAAAACAGTATGTACGAAAAACAAACAAATCGCCCACCCCACCTGCGCCCTGGCGGGACAAATGTCCCGGCCACGATGCGGATTTAAGATCCCGCTGGCAGTTTTCACGCTAATCTGTGGGCAACGCGGGACGGGCGTCCTGTCCTTATTTGACGGGAAATTTTATAGTGAACAGCATGAAAAACGAGAACAGACCCGGCGACTGGCTGAACGTCATTGAACGCGTGACCGGCGACCCGGTGCTGTATGAGCTGCTGAAGTATTGCCCGCTGTATATTCTGCGCAGCTGGCAGCTAAAACATTACCCACGCGGCTCGCTGATTTTTCGCCAGGGGGAAATTTGCGATGAATTCCACCTGATTGTTAAAGGGGAAATCGACGTTTTCACCACCGCCGACGACGGGCGAAAATATTCCCAGGCGCGCTATAAAAAAGGCGACATTCTGGGGGAGCTGGAAATCTTCGAGCGGCGGCAATACATCTGCTCGGTAGAAGCGGTTAGCGACGCGGCGCTTTTAGTGCTGACGCGGGAAGAGTTTATTCGCTGGCTGGGGTTAGACAATTACTTTAATCAAAAAATATTACAGGCCGTGAGCGATCAATATTATCAGCTCTCCAAAAAGGCCGGGGAAGACATTCTTTATTCGTTACATCAGCGTCTTTGCCTGGTGCTGTGGCAGAAATACCAGCAAATACAGGGCAGCATCCCGCTTAATAAGCAGCAATTAAGCGAGCAGTTTGCGGTGGCTCCGCGCAGCATTAACCGCATTTTATCCGAACTGCGGGAAGACAATATCATTGCGATTCACGGCGAGCAGATTCAGGTTCTCGACCCTCAGCGCCTGCGCCAGCACGCCGAACATTAAATAACAGCAGCCAATCCTGAGCCATCCCAAATGGCTCGTTTAACGCCAGGTAACTATCATGACCCAACTCCAGCCCCATATCCGGCTCAGCCGAGAGATGACGCACGCCCGTTATGCGCTCCTGCCGGGCGATCCGAAACGCGTGGAACACGTCGCGCAGTTTCTGGACAACGTGGAAGACTTCGGCAGCAACCGGGAATATCGCGCCCTGCGCGGCTGGTTCCGCGGCGTGGAAGTGCTGGTGATGTCCACCGGCATGGGCGGGCCTTCTACCGCCATCGCCGTGGAAGAGCTGCGCCAGATTGGCGTCACCAATCTCATCCGCATCGGCAGCTGCGGAGCGATGCAAAACCACATCCGTCTCGGCGACCTGGTGATCGCCACCGCCGCCGTGCGGGACGAAGGCACCAGCCAGATGTACATCGACAAAGGCTACCCGGCCTGCGCGGACATCGGCCTGGTGCACCACCTGACTCAGCAGGCCAAACGCCTGGGCTACGCCAGCCACTGCGGCTATGTGCGCAGCCACGACAGCTTCTACACCGAACGCGAAGACGAGATTAACCAGTTCTGGTCCGGCAAGGGCATTCTCGCTGCGGATATGGAAACAGCACCGTTGATGGTAGTTGGCGCATTGCGCGGTTTGCGCATCGCCTCCGTGCTTAACGTGGTGGTTGAGCACAGCGGCAATCTGGAAGAAGGCATTAACAACTACCAGCAGCAGGAACACTCCTGCCTGCAGGGTGAATCCCGCGAGATTTTACTCGCCCTCGAAGCGCTCTACCTTGACAGTCAGGAGCAGTAATCATGGATTTCTTCAGCATTAAGAATGTGATGGTCACCATTCCGCTCGGCGAGGGCGGCTACGCGCTCTCGTGGATCGAGGCCATCGGCACCGTCTTCGGCCTGCTCTGCATCTGGTTCGCCAGCAAAGAGAAGATCATCAACTACCTGTTCGGCCTGATTAACGTCACGCTGTTTGCGGCGATCTTCTTCCAGATCCAGCTTTACGCCAGCCTGCTGCTGCAGGTGTTCTTCTTCGCCGCCAACCTTTACGGCTGGTACGCGTGGAGCCGCCAGAACGAGGCCAACGAGGCCGCGCTGAAGATCCGCTGGCTGCCGCGCAGCAAGGCGTTCACGCTGGCGGCGGTTTGCCTGGTTGCCATCGCGCTGATGACCTTCTTTATCGACCCGGTCTTCGCCGTGCTGACCCATATTGCGGTGGGCATTATGCAGAGTGTCGGCGTTGCGGTTGAGATGCCAACCCTCCAGCCGGATGCCTTCCCGCTATGGGATTCCGCGATGCTGATCCTGTCGATTGCCGCGATGGTGCTGATGACGCGTAAATACGTCGAAAACTGGCTGCTTTGGGTGGTTATCGACGTGATTAGCGTGGTGATTTACGCCATTCAGGGCGTGTATGCCATGTCGCTGGAATACATCCTGCTGACGGCCATTGCGGTAATGGGCTCTATGGCGTGGATCAAGAGCGCCAGAATGATTGGCTCCCGGCCGCTGGCTTGAATCGTTTTATTCACATCAAGGGCCGCTTAGCGGCCCTTTTTCCCGTTCAGATATATCTCATTTATCAAGCCGGATGAAAATAAAAAGCTTTTTAAAAATCTCGCGATTTTCAGCGACCGCTTTCAACTCCCTCAGCGTATTCATCTACACTTTATTTCAGGCACAGCAGCGAGATAATTTTTAACGATCGTTAGCAGGTCTTTTTCACTCTCTCTTTTTACTGCCTTATCCGTTTTTATTTTCATTCAGGCCGCTCCCTTTAATCGCTCAAGACCACAGGATAACTTTATGAAAATATTGTTTTTAAAAATCTTCACGCTGAATTTCAACCCACAATTTTACCTATCAGAGCAATCAAACAACTCGCAAAACAGTTTGTTATAACCAGCTGACTGCCGCGCATAAGCCCGCAGCACAAAATTTTGCGACATCTGTTTTTTGCACCTTCTAATAAAAGTACGGGGTTAAACGATGAATAAGTTAAAAACGCTAAAACTGACGCTTTGTATTGCCGCCCTCGCCTACACCGGACTGGCACAGGCCGCCACTGTCGCCATGAACACCGTCGATGCCAGCGGCACTTCCACCCCGGCAGGCACCATTGAATACCACGCCACCCAGTACGGCGTGGTCTTTACCCCTAACCTGAAAGGCCTGCCGCCCGGAATTCACGGCTTCCACGTGCACACTAATCCGAACTGCGGCCCCGGCATGCAGGACGGCAAAATGGTGGCTGGCCTGGCGGCTGGCGGCCACTTAGATCCGGCCCACACCGGCAAACATGAAGGCCCGTGGGGCAACGGCCACCTCGGCGATCTGCCTGCGCTGTACGTCGACAGCGACGGTACCGCGACCTATCCGGTGCTGGCTCCTCGCCTGCGCATGTCAGACTTAAAAGGCCACTCGCTGATGATCCACGCCGGCGGCGACAACCACTCTGACCACCCGGCAATGCTCGGCGGCGGCGGTGCGCGTATGGTTTGCGGAGTGACGTCATGAGCAAGCGCTTCTTAACGACGGCGTGCTTCACGCTGATGATGGGCGGACTTCCGACCCTGGCGAACGCGGCTGATACCTCCATCGACGCGCCCAAAGGTGAGCACCTGCAAACCGAGCTTTATGCCCGAGGCGTGCAGATCTACCGCTGCGCGGCGGCGGACGCCGAAGCCAAAACCGGGAGCTGGGTATTCCAGGCCCCGGAGGCTGACCTGTTCAGCGACAAAGGCCTGAAGCACCTCGTCGGCAAGCACTTCGACGGCCCACACTGGCAGGCCACGGACGGCAGCGTGGTGGCCGGCACGCTAAGCGCCACTCGCCCGTCGAAAGATAAAGGCTCGATTCCGTGGCTGCTGCTGACCGGTGTTTCCGAAGCGCAGCCAGGCCTGTTTGCCAACGTGAGCAGCATCCAGCGCGTGGACACTCGTGGCGGCGTAACCGGCCCAACGGTATGTGATCCGTCAACATTTGGCGCAACGCTGAAAGTGCCTTACACGGCGACTTATAAGTTCTATACGAAGTAGCAGCCTGTGAAGTCCTGGCCGGAAGGCCGGGGCTTTGTGCTGATGGAGTTGTCTTCAGGGGAACGGGCGTTTACAGATATTTTATCAGCTCCCCTTTTTCGCCTAATCGATATTGACCATCACGAAAAATAACTACTGTATTTTTATATCTATCCTGCCACACCGTAAAAGCTTTATCTTTATCGATACAATTTAACGGTGGCTCCAGATCGTCAAAACATAGCCGATCGTAACCATCCGTTTCTACATAACCGGCCCCAAAATACCAAAATATAATTTCAAAAAAAGCATCTTTCCCTGTACCTGGAACATCATATTTTTCTTTGAGCATATCTTTATTTTTCAACCACCAGTGTACTTTACCTTTATTTGTTAAGGGGAAGTTTTTCACTAAAATGTGGCTATAACTATTTCTCTTATGAACTGCAACAATTTCTACCGGTCGAAATGCTAACCATAAGCAATATCCTGCCAATAGACCGCCAGCTAGAAATTTCAGTCCCCTTATTATGTTACCTTTCAATTTAATCACTCCAAAAAACTGACTAAAATATAAAGCATTTTCTGTTTATTCAAAACTGCAGACATTATATTCTAATATTCAAGCCTGACAATCTTACCGTTCTCTTCCTCTCGATAAATAGCATCATCCACAGTAAATGTAATTCCTCTGTTTTTACTCTTCCTTATAGTAAAAACAGAGTTTTTATCAATGCAGTTTATTTTGGTATTCATATCATCAAAACAAAGCCTGTCATACTTACCCTCTTCTTTATAGCCATCCTTAAAAAGCCAAATAGTGATAGTAAAACCCCCATAAGATGCAGGCTTTGGAATATCATACTTTGCTTTAAGTGCATCCTTATTTTCTAACCACCAGTCAATCTTACCTTTGTCTGTGAACGGGAAGTTCTTGACCAAAATACTGCTGTAGTTATTTCTCTGATGAACAGCGACGATTTCAACAGATCGAAAGAACAGCCATAAGCAGTATACCGCCACTATACATCCAGCCAGACAGAAAAAACCCACCATCATTTTATTTTTTAACTGCATTTCGCCGCCCAATAATATGAATAGTGGCTTCCATATTGGTAATAAAGGGTTTGAAGGCAAACTCGCTGTAGCGTTGCAGGACAAACCATATACGAAATAATCGAATACTTTTAAATTTTATTTTTAAAATATCATCATCATCCAATCCAAAATGATCCTGAACTTTATAGTGAACCTCAGCGTGATATTGTTCGTTATCAATCGTTAGGGACTTAATTGTGATATGCGTTGCCCAGGTATCATGCACGGTAATTCCCATACCATTCACCCGATCCTGGAGGCGATCAAATTTTGGCAACCTTCCTTCCATAATTGCATCAATGAGCTCCTGTTTTTTCTCTACTGGATAACACTTCTTATCCCAATCAATGTAGTCCCTAAAAACCTCCTGTAGACGAAGCCGCGTACTGTTTTCCTTCGAGCGATCGCTCAATATTTGCTCCTCCAGCGCACTGTTCAGTAATGGATGACTGAAGGGCTTCCCGCCACACTTTTGCATGTGCGTGATCATTAGTTCGATCAAAGATGTGTAAGGACCGTCCCTCGAAAAAGGACGTGATAAATACCGGAACTCATCAAAGAGGATGCGAGCGCACTCCCATTCTGTCAGTTTTTTTACCTCCTTCTTAGGGCGAAAGAACTGCACCATCGGATGCTCATATGAAGGGATCTCCGTCAACGTGTAAGGATTTACACTTGTAGAAATATCTGTCAGGTGGAATTTTGCCTTCAGATCGATTTCGGACAGATCGCCGGACTTCCTATCTTTGGCGTTTTTATCATCCATCTTTTTCTGGGTTTCAAATATCTTGCAGGGAAATTGTAAGGCCGACATAAATCACGTCCTTGTATATTGTTGTCTCTTCCATCCCGGTAGCCAGGCATGATAAGCAGTCTTTAGCCGCTGTGTAAGTGTTGTACATTATTAAGAGTCTGAATTCAGATTTCTTAATTGGGATTTTATTCATATCAGAGATGTTGATTTACGTCGCTCCCCAGCGCCACTGCTAGATCGGAGCCGGTACCCTGAAAGGCCTGCCGCCGGGCATTCACGGCTTCCACGTGTACACTAATCCGAACTGCGGGCCAGGCATGCAGGACGGCAAAATGGTGGCCGGCGCGCTAAGCGCCACTCGCCCGTCGAAAGATAAAGGCTCGATTCCGTGGCTGATGCTGACCGGCACTTCAGACGAACAGCCGGGCCTGTTCGCCAACGTGAGCAGCATCCAGCGCGTGGACATCTACGGCGGCGTAACCGGCCCCACGGTTTGCGACCCGGCGACCTTCGGCGCGACGCTGAAAGTGCCTTATACGGCGACTTATAAGTTCTATACGAAGTAGCAACATAAAGCCCTGGCCTTACTGCCAGGGCTTTATGTTGCTGGGATCAATTCAGAGAGTAAGCACTAATTCGGGTGCTGAATACTTATTCCGCCGGAAGCGTTCTCCGTGATAGAAAACTCTGCTGTGACCAGATGAGAGGAAGAATTATCAGATTTTACATCGTAAGCGACTGAGTATTTTTTGCCGGGAGAGAAGGTAAAACCAAAGGCGGGCAGACAGTCTCCCTTCGCGACATAAACTGGAGCATCATCGAAAGTCTTGTACTGCACGTTCCCATGCCCTTCGTTAATTTGTACGGCCGTTATGCGCTCGCCGCTGCCAAGCGGAGACACCACGCAAACAATATTACCTTTGGCCACGACTTCTGCAGGCTGACGCGGCACCATTCTGTCGCCCGGACCAGGACACCCGGCCAGCAAGAGCACGGCAGCGGCTAACAAACATTTTCTCATAGCGTTGTTCTCACCTTCCCTGTGACTATTTTGCGATACAGCACCGGAACTTCACGGCTACTGTCTGTACCTCTGTATTTCCCCATCCGCCCGGGCCTTTGGTAGTAGGACCACGCGTCTATACCATAAACCAATAACAGCCAGTAATCCGCTAAAATGGAGGCCTGCTGCTCCAGGGAATAATCTGTTAGCGCCTCTTTATCTAATTTATAGGTATATTCAGCCGCCCAGCTAAAAGCCCCCCTTAGCCTTACCCATTGCCCGTGTTGATGTTGCCACACATGGCCCAGCTCATGGATAAAAACATATTTATCTTCAAGAAAGACGCTGCCAGATGAGAAATCATCTTTATACATCGTCTTGCGGTACCACAATTCTCCGTTTGGCGTCATCGCGTAGTTTTGTTTCTGCAGGCCGAACGGGAGATAGCTGTCGCAATGAATCCATACTCGGCTGTAAGAAATTGAATCGCCGAAAACCCGGCGAGCCATTGCAATTTCGCCCAATGTCATTCTTCTGAGGCTGCCCTCTTCCGCCTGTGCGCTCATTCCTTTTCCTTAAGGTTTGCTTTTCCACAGCATAAAACCAACGCTCAATATAATCTATGTCCCGATTTCTTATTTTTCGATAGTCAGAATTTGGCGCTTAGAAATTTATGGGATAAAAAAAATGTTATGTAGCCGATGGTTCCAAAAAGTTGTGGCCGTTGGACAGTGACCTCTGCCTAATGGAGACCACTTTATTCGCCAGGACCAACCAAGATGAAAATCCTGAAAAGCGGCATCCGCGACGTGATTGCCAGCGAAGACGTTACCGTGGTTGAGCCGGTTATGTTCAGCGACAAAGGCCTGAAGCACCTCGTCGGCAAACACTTCGACGGCCCACACTGACAGGGGACGGACGGCAGCGTGGTGGCCGGAGCGCTAAGCGCCACTCGCCCGTCGAAAGATAAAGGCTCGATTCCATGGCTGCTGCTGACCGGCGCTTCCGAAACGCAGCCAGGCCTGTTTGCCAACGTGAGCAACATCCAGCGCGTGGAAACTCGTGGCGGCGTAACCGGCCCCACGGTTTGCGACCCGGCGACCTTTGGCGCGACGCTGAAAGTGCCTTATACGGCGACTTATAAGTTTTATACGAAGTAGCGGCATGCAAAGTCCTGTCTGAAAGGCCGGGGCTTTGTGCTGACGGAGTTGTCTTCAGGGGAACGGGCGTTCACTGATATTTTATCAGATCCCCTTTTTCGCTTAATCGATATTGACCATCACGAAAAATAACTACTGTATTTTTATATCTATCCTGCCACACCGTAAAAGCTTTATCTTTATCGATGCAATTTAACGGTGGATCCAGATCGTCAAAACATAGCCGATCGTAACCATCCGTTTCTACATAACCGTCCCCAAAATACCAAAATGTAATTACATAAAAACCATCCTTCTCTGGCCCTGGAGCACCATATTTTTCTTTGAGCATGGCTTTGTTTTTCAACCACCAGTGTACTTTCCCATTTTTTGTAAAAGGAAAACCTTCCACTAATACATCGCTGTAACTATTTCTCTGATGAACAGCAACAATTTCTACCGGTCGAAATGCTAACCATAAGCAGTATCCAGCCAATAGACCGCCAGCTAGAAATTTTAGTCCCTTTATACTACGTCTCAACAATTCGGGTACTGTCATGCTTATTCAACCTTTATAATTAAAATTTCTTATCAATATCTCTGCCGTACAACCAACCATTATTTATTGATTTTTATAACCCTGCAATTTTCATCAATTCGATAAATCCCATCGGAGAGAGTAAATCTGGTTCCATACCTCTTGCTATTACCGACAGTAAGCACTGTGTTTTTATCAATGCAGTTTACTTTTGTTGCCATATCATTGAAACAAAGCCGATCATATTTCCCCTCTTCTTTATAACCATCATTAAACAGCCAAAAAACAACACTAGAACTACCGTAGGATGAAGGCATAGGAATATCATACTTCGTCTTTAGCATTTCTTTATTTTTCAACCACCAGTCTATTTTACCTTTGTTAGTAAAAGGAAAGTTACTTACCAAGACATCGCTATAGCTATTTCTCTGGTGTACGGCAATAATTTCTACCGGACGAAAAAACAACCATAAATAACCCTCTAAAAAAACACCACCAGATAATAACAGGCTAATTATTATTTTATTTTTAATTCCATTGCGCTTCCCAATAATATGAATAGTGGCTTCCATATTGGTAATAAAGGGTTTGAAGGCAAACTCGCTGTAGCGTTGCAGGACAAACCATATACGAAATAATCGAATGTTTTTGAATTTTATTTTTAAAATATCATCATCATCCAATCCAAAATGATCCTGAACTTTATAGTGAATTTCAGCGTGATATTGTTCGTTATCAATCGCTAGGGACTTAATTGTGATATGCGTTGCCCAGGTATCATGCACGGTAATCCCCATGCCATTCACCCGATCTCGAAGACGATCGAATTTCGGCAGCCTGCCGTTCATAATAGCATCACTCAGATCCTTTTTTTGTTCTGCTGGATAGCATTTTCTATCCCAGTCAATATTAGTATCAAAAACTTCCTTTAGGCGGAGCCGCGTACTGTTTTCCTCCGAGCGATCGCTCAATATTTGCTCCTTCAGCGCACTGTTCAGTAATGGATGACAGAAAGACTTCCCGTCACACTTTTGCATGTGCGTGATCATTAGTTCGATCAAAGATGTGTAAGGACCGTCCCTCGAAAAAGGACGTGATAAATACCGGAACTCATCAAAGAGGATGCGAGCACACTCCCATTTTGTCAGTTTTTTTACCTCCTTCTTAGGGCGAAAGAACTGCACCATCGGATGCTCATATGAAGGGATCTCCGTCAACGTGTAAGGATTTACACTTGTAGAAATATCTGTCAGGTGGAATTTTGCCTTCAGATCGATTTCGGACAGATCGCCGGACTTCATATCTTTGGCGTTTTTATCATCCATCTTTTTCTGGGTTTCAAATATCTTGCAGGGAAATTGTAAGGCCGACATAAATCACGTCCTTGTATATTGTTGTCTCTTCCATCCCGGTAGCCAGGCATGATAAACAGTCGCTTGCCACTGTGTAAATGTTGTACATTATTAAGAGTCTGAATTCAGATTTCTTAATTGCGATTTTGTTCATATCAGAAATGTTGATTTATATCGCCACCAATGGCTCTACGATAAATTGGGATCATAAAAGCCCATGAGTTATGCTCAATAAAATTCATTCTATTCACCGGGGCAGACCACTATGAAAATACTAAAAAGCGGTATCCGCGACGTAATTGCCAGCGACGACGTCACCGTTGTGGAGCCGGTCAACCTCTACGAATGCACGCTGCAGAGCGGCGTATTCGTCGGGCCTTTTGTTGAGATCCAGCGCCACTGCATGATCGGCTCTGGTACCCGCGTCCAGTCCCACTCGTTCCTGTGCGAAAATGTCACCACCGGCAAAAACTGCTTTATCGGCCACGGCGTCACCTTCGCCAACGACCTGTTTCGCAGCGGCAGGCCAGACCCCAACCCGGAGAACTGGATAGCCATTACCCTCGGCGATAACGTTACCATAGGCAGCGGCAGCACTATCCTGACGGAGCATATTTGCAGCGGCGCGGTGATTGGCGCAGGCAGCGTGGTGACGAAAGATATTCTGGTGGCCGGGGTTTATGTCGGTAGTCCGGCGCGATTGGTGCGGGAATTATAACGACTGCCGTTAGCCGTAAAGCTGATAACCGGCATAATCGCGACGCCATCGGAATAGAACAAGTCAGAGTTGGTAAACGAATACACACGACCGGTGAGCGTGACGTTAACGTGGCTGCCATAGCCCGTAACCTGCGCATTGCTTGCTGCTGATATCAAAAATGGGACGCGATTCTTCAGATGCTCCATTGGATCGCCAGATAGATTGCGTCCAGATAATAGCGATAGACATCCGAAAACGTAGCGCCTCCGCCTTTGTAGCCGGTGATATATAAGAACGTAGTATCGGTGACTTTTGGCGGGCGAAAAACACATCATTCGGCGAGCCATTGAAGTAATACTGATATACCGCATATCCAGCAACCAGCAACCAGCAACCAGCAACCAGCAACCAGCAATAACAGTACAACGGTTAACGCACAGTGCAGATCTAAATAATCGTGTTGTTTGGCATAATCTATTCCCTGTTTAATCCGGCACCGATCGTGTGGATCATTCCCAAGAAAAATTCACTGACTCTTGAGTTCCTGCTTATAACCCTGTAGCCCCCCGGCAGGCAGTATACAATCGCCAACAATTTGCACTCCATTTCCGCTAAAAATAAATAAGCAGGCAAAGACATTATTAATAGTCCGTATTGGTGATCTGCCCATTGTTGTCAATAAAAAATCGGTGTATATAGCGTTTATCATTCAGGCCATAAGAAATGGCATAGCTATAGCCGTACTTCCATTTCACATTGATACAATTATCGGGATATGTTAGATGTAGCCCTTCATCATTTTTTATTACGGTGTATCCTTTTTCCTGAGTTTTTTCTATTCGGTAATAATTCAATACATCATTTTTATCAACGCTGAAACAGAGCTTTTCTTCATTGATGTAGGTATATCTTGCCTGTGGCGCAGGTTTACCCCCTGGGCAACCTGTAAGCATAATGACAACCGTAAATATAGACGCTATTTTCCTCACCCGGGGAACCCCTTTAAAATCGATTTGTATCTTGAGATCAATGAATGAACAGGTTCATTAACATTGTAATTACGATATTCATGCAAGTCGCTATGACCCTGTAAGCCATAATTTAACAATAGCCAATAATCACTGACTATTGACGCTTGCTGTTCTAATCCGTAGAGAAGTAAATCAGCTTTATCCAGGCTATAGCTATAATCGGCGAACCGGGAGAACATTCCTCTTGTTCTTACAAACATCCCTTTTTGGGATTGCCATACATGCATCATCTCATGCATGAATAAGTGCTTTTTTTGTATCTCTTTCTCTAACGAAAAATCCGGTGAATATGTACCTTCCCTGTACCACATCTCTCCATTTGGGCTCATGGCAACACCAACTGGCTGTAGATTGAAGGGAAGATAACTTTTCCTATGAACCCAAACCCTGCTGTAATTGATACTGTTACCATAAAGTGTCTTAGCTAATGCAATCTCACTTAATGTTAACTGCCTGACTCCCCCGGGAGTTATAGGTGTTCCCGATGTAGGTTTTGTCCTTTCACCAACTATCATTAAAAATCCCTTTTTCGTGTCATCATTAATTATCCACCGTACTACACCGTGATAACAAAAGATAACACCCAGTCGGAAGATTATTCTTAAATAGTAAAAATTCAGATAATGATCACAAGTCAGCGTTCGTTAATGAAGGAAAGCAAGTTTTGAAATAATTTTTCATAGAACGTAATTTATTATTTAAACAATACCCATCAAATATCTTTACCAATTAAAAAGTCATGTATATGAATTATTAAATCAATATCGAAAGATAGCGTTATCTCGTTCTACTTCTCATGAGGATAAAACTACGTTTGCGTAATATCCAGCGATTTCTTTTTCTTTTAAGTTAGCTACCGAACTAAGAAATAACCGTTAAATTAATAGTTGGAGGGAATCATGACTAAAGGTTGGCATCCGGCGGATATCATCGCCGGTTTACGCAAGAAAGGAACATCCCTGGCAGCACTTTCACGAGAATCAGGCTTGGTTTCTTCAGCGCTGGCAAATGCACTTATGCGACCTTGGCCGAAAGGTGAGTTTTTGATTGCTAAGGCGCTTGAGGTTCACCCGAGTGAGATATGGCCTGAGCGGTATGTTGGGGCTGATGGGGAGATCGTGAGAGATCTCTTCGCGGGAATCGGGAGTTAATGCCTTCGTCTCAGTGATTGCCTGGTCGTAAAAGTTTTGGGACAAGCCGCTTATATGTGGCGAAGGCCGGACTCGCCTTTTCTTTTAAGTAATTGAAAATTAATGGCTTGTGAGAATTTGTTTTGGGGATTTGCCCCCAAAATGGGACATGAAATTGAATACTGCGTGGAAGATCACAAAGCTGCGTGATTATTTTCCAGGACCGAAACGCATTCCAGAATAAGGCTTCTCCCGGCACTGCGCCAATCGAGATGCTAAATCTCCCATGCTGGTCCAACTCCGGTGTCCTTCATCGGTCATCAGGGCCGCTGGAATGATTGACAGATACTGGCCAGGAGTTTAGAACGTATGAAACGAATAAATTCTTGGGCCATACACAGCAGTGTGGGACACGGAAGCAGAAAGCTTTATAAATACGATAAAGCGCAATTACATCAGCATGATGCCGAAACCAGACAATCAAACGACTTGTAAAAAATCAAGTGGAAGCGTTGAGTCATTACAACAAATATCATCTGCACAGTAAGGAAAATTTCACTCGGCGAAAGAAGCACACCTGCCGGAAATCGTCAGGTGGCTTACCCGCCTTACCCTCGTACTTGGTGCTCGCCAAGCGAGCCTGAACTTGTTCTTACACTCAATCAAATTGATTGTATGGCTGCCTCACAGCTGAAACAAAAGACCAAGTGATTATGAAATTTCCAGTGATGGTGAGGTATCCCGAATCTCATTCAGTCTGGATATTTGTTTGCTAATTTCTTGTGCAATATTTTCTGAGGAAGTAATACCAAAATTAATCTCATCTCTGATAGCCTGAAGCTTCTCTGCTGCTTCTTTTGCAAGAATCCCACGTACAATAGTTCGCTGCTCTTCAATCCCAGGAAGAGGGATGAGAATTTTCTTAAGGTCATTCTGATCAAGTGTTACGTTTGTTGCTCCACACATCATCGGAACAAGAAGTTCATCTTTGAACTTTGATAGATATTCATGAACATACCTCATTTCAATATCTTCAGAATTCTTCACTTCCAGGCAACACATAGTGTCCGCAAGTGCAAACTTGCCCTCTTGATAGTGAAGGCGCTTGATGTCAGCCTTACCATGCCCTGATGAAGAAACAAGAGGAATACAGCTTGCCTTAAAGTCAAACGAGTAATCCGCTGATGATTTTCTATCCACGGCAGGAACCACAAGAGGGTAATCACCAGGCTGAGAGCTCATGTTAGAATGCTGACCTTTGTGGACGTAGCAAATATCGCCTAGGCTTTTCGCACCCGGCATACGCTCCCGAAGCTCTTGGAATTTTCTTTCCAACATATACCACCGACCAACTAAATGACATTTAGTTGATGACAGAATATGCTCTCTTTTGACCGTGATAAACTCCAGGTGAGCATACTCACGAATGCCTGCTAACTGATTACGTTTAAATTTATCAATTATTTCCAACGCTCTTGGCAGTTCGTTTTCATCCACTGCTTGTCTGGTATCAGTCTGTGTATACCCATCCGCCCTAATATTGACAAACAAGATGTCGTCTGTGTTTTTAGCTATCTGCTTATCAATAATTAAGATGTGTGTTTTTACACTAGCGTATGGCTTGAACACGCCATGAGGCAATTCAACAACGGCGATTAGAGATTTTTCTTGAATCAATCGTTTTCGCATCCCGGTATAAGCTGATTGACCAACAAAAACTATTCCTTCAGGCACAATTACTCCGGCCTTGCCCGTAGGTGATAAGTGCTCAACAATGTAGTCAAGGAAAAGTAATTCAGCTCGTTTTGACTGCAGACTAAATTTTTTATGGGGTTTGATTCCCCCCTTTGGGGTCATAAACGGAGGATTGGCCAGTATTGTGTCATAACTTTCATGCCAGTAGTCCTCTTGAGTCAACGAATCATATTCTTCAATTAATGGAGATCGAAAGTTATGTAAATAAAGATTTACAAGTGAAATCCTCACCATATCCGGTGAGATATCGAACCCTTTGATATTTTCATGAATTCTCTGGCGCTCTAAGGGAGTGAGGAGGCTCCCGCTATAGTGCATAGGACTTTCAATTGATGTTTCTGCAACCGAGGCACCTTTTAGGCGTTGCTCATTATTTCGTTCATCTATTGGAGAATTTTCTCTAAGGATATGTTTATACGCGGAAATTAGAAACCCAGCAGTGCCACAAGCAGGATCTAAAACTCTATCATTTTTTCCCGGCCCAACCGCCCGAACAACGAAATCAATAATGTGGCGAGGCGTACGAAATTGGCCGGCATCTCCCTGACTTCCAAGCACAGATAGTAGGTATTCGAAAGCGTCGCCCAGTCGCTCTGAATGGTCATATGTGAAACCATCAATTTCCTTTAGAAACGCCTTGAGCGTTTCGGGGTCACGATACGGTAAGTAGGCATTTTTGAAGATGTCGCGGAACAAGGTCGGTAGGTGCGTATTCTCGGTCATCTTACCGATGGACTCGGAGTAAAGATTCAATGTGTCCTGACCGCCCATACCGGGT
This sequence comes from Cedecea sp. Ae19-4, assembly GCF_059801165.1. Lineage (NCBI taxonomy): Bacteria > Pseudomonadati > Pseudomonadota > Gammaproteobacteria > Enterobacterales > Enterobacteriaceae > Cedecea > Cedecea sp. Ae19-4. The sequence continues at coordinate 598,170 of NZ_JBCHWG010000003.1, forward strand.
GCAAGCAGCTTACTCCAGCTGTATTTCTCGAATCCATTGACGAAGAAACTGCGTTTGCCACCAAACTCTTCAGACTGCGCATCCATGTCATCCATAAATTTATAGATGAGTGCAATAGTGATCTGCTCAACCTGACTCTTAGGGTCAGGTACCTTGCCGACGAGGATGTCACGGCAGGTGTCGATTCGACGTTTGGTATCGGTGTCAAGCATGGTATTTTTCTCACTCTGTTGCCTGAGGCAACCTAAAAATGTATTACATAAATTGGTTTAACGGCACGTAATCTTTAACATACTCTGGTATCCCTTCACGCCACTCGGGTGGCACTGCGCGCAGGTCAGCCACACCGAAGGCTGGGTTGACGTTAAGCTCTCCAAAGCGCTTATCGTCAATGACGGCACGCAAAGCAGCATCTGTCGCATATGCCTTGAAGAAGTATTTCATGGCCAAGACTGCAGCACCTTGCTCATCACTCAGCTTACTCTGATTGACAAGCAGGAATTCATGGAATTTATCTTCCAGCAGCTCATCCTTGCTCTTGAAATACGGAATCAGACCGAAGATTTTTTGGAGAATTTCCTTCAGACTCAATCGCCTATCAACGCTGGCTGAATGACGTAATTTGTCAAGATTAAAGTACTCGTTAGGCTTGTCAAATAGGGTACTAATAACATAGGCGACGGCCTGCTCCCATTGTTCATTTTCCACCTGTAGCTTCAACATGGGGTCAGCCTTGACCTGATCCTCAAATTTCTCGAAGAACATTCGGTCGATCTTCATACCGTCATAGCCGATTTGTTGTTCAGCTACGTGGTGTATGACATCAGTACCTGTGTGCACAAACAGTCCACTCATTGACAGTGTAGGCTCTCCCTTCTGACCATCCCCGCCACTGTTACGCGCTGGCAACTTGATCACTTCGTCATAATTGAACTGTTCCTCGAAGTATTCACAGTTTGCAAAAAAATCAAAGAACTTGAAGTGAGCCTTTTCGGACTCATGAACCAGCGGCTTCAGATCATCGTCGAACAACTGCTCAAGGAAGTTGTGCTTACGCGTGCCTCGCCCTTTGATTTGCACGAAATCGGATGGAGAATACACTGGACGCATTAAGGCTAAATTCAAGATATCAGGACAGTCGTAGCCAGTTGTCATCATGCCCACAGTAACACAAACACGCGCCTTACTGGTCTTATACAACAAGTTGAAGTTAGCCGACCCCAACAGTTTATTATTGGTGAAATTGATAGTGTATTGCTGTGCGTCCGACACGCTGGAGGTTACTTGCACCGCGAAGTCAGACTGATACTTGCCGGGCCAAAGTACGTCAGCTAGCTCATTAAGGATTTGAGTCAACTTTGCTGCATGTTCTTGGCTAACAGCGAATACTATGCCTTTGCCGAACTCGTTAGTAACTGGGTCACGAAGACCGTTTTTGAGGAAAGTCTGACAGAACAGGGCATTGGTTGCTTGAGAAAAGAATTTCTTCTCAAAATCTTTAGAGACGAAACTTTGCTCATGCTCCCCCTCTTCACCTGCCGGAGCCATCACAGCAAAACCTTGTTCAGACAAGAGCCTAGTAGTAATGTCTGTTCTAGCATCAACAACTATAGGGTTGATTAGGAATCCATCTTTGACTCCCTCCAATAGCGAATAACGGAAGGTTGGTTGCCCAGACTCACAACCAAAGGTACGATAGGTGTCTAACAGCAAACGACGCTCTTGTTCGCGTGGATCGCGCGTAGTGGGTTTACTAGTGTCAAAGTTCTTTAGGTAATCACGTGGTGTCGCAGTCAGGCCAAGTTTGTAGCCAACAAAATATTCAAAGACAGCACGGGCATTACCACCGATAGAACGATGCGCTTCGTCTGAGATAACCAAGTCGAAATCTGTAGGCGAAAATAACCGTTTAAACTTGTTGTTGAACAGCAGCGACTGTACCGTGGTGACTACTATCTCGGCTTTACACCAATCATCGCGACGCTCTTTGTAGATCACCGTAGAATAATCATTCTTCAGATAATCCTTGAACGCCTTCGTGGCTTGCTCCTCGAGCTCCAGACGATCCACCAGGAATAGCACGCGACGGGCATTACCGGTGCGCAAAAATAGTTTGATAACAGCAGCAGAGGTCAGTGTCTTACCTGTGCCGGTAGCCATTTCGAATAGGAAACGGGTTGAGCCTCCAGCTACCGCATCCTGAATCGCGTTGAGTGCCTTCTTCTGATAGTGTCTAAGGAAGCGAAGTTTATTCTTAACTACGAAGGCCGAACGCTCGTCAGCATTGAGCCACCCTGCCTCTTTCTCATAATTAGGCAATTGAGTCTGAGCAATATAATCGCGCCCGATCGTCTCGGTGATCAAGCGTCGCTGATCAGGTGCAAACTTTTGATAGCTTTTGAGTGAGTCAGGTGTAGGGAAGGCTGTAACTATGTGCGGGTTACCCTGCTGCAGATCCCAGAAGTAATGCAGGTTTCCGTTTGAAAGTAACACAAAGCGGCAATTCAACGATTTAGCGTACTTACGAGCTTGCTCCTTACCCACGAGTGGATTTTTATTTTCGGACTTTGCCTCAAGAACTACTAAAGGGAAGCTACGCTCGTCTAGTAACAGGAAATCGACAAAGCCGTTCTTGGTCGACTCAAAGTCATTACCTAGAACATTTACATGGTCATGATTTAATTTTACGTTGGGCTCCAAGGCAACATTGGATTTACCTCTAGCATCATCGAAAAATCGCCAACCAGCTATCTCCAACAGCTTGTTGATTTTAATGCGAGCTTGCGCTTCCTTTACGTTCGCCATCTTTAAGCCTCTCCCTTAATTGAACCATCTTGAGGAGTTGGTTGCAGGTTATGTACCCGAGCGTACTCTAATACTAAGATTTCGATCATCGACGCCACGGATCTACGCTCACGATCAGCAGCCAATCGTAAAAGCTGCTTAATCTCGGAAGAAGTACGTATGGAAATAGTCTCTACCTTCAAACGTTGCATGGTATCGTCTCGTCAGTGATGTAGTGCAAATGTACTGCATTTTGCAATAAACTTCTACTAATCTTGTTTATAACAAGACCATAAGGGATCTATTGTCAGAATACACACAAACCTATAATGCCATTAATTCAATAAATTGATCGAGTCATGCATTTCATCATTAAATACACTATAGCCAGCATGTCATACTGGACAGGTCAATTTTGAAATAATGGTAACTTAACATAGTGCACCCTAGAGTAAGATAATATCTTTAGGGATATCGCAGGTTTATTAAAAAACACTGCTGCATTATCATTCCTTCTACCAATACTAAGACTGCATTACATAGAATATGCAGAACAGCATCAAAAAATCAATGTGTTTTTATATTTTACAACCTAGTAGCCATCGGCACAGAAGAATAATTAGATGTAATTGCATTAGCTTTTAGAATTAATAATCAAGATTCTCAAAAAAAAAACTCCGCAATCAAGACCACTCAATGGCAAGTTAAATAACCTCCTCAAAAAAAATATTAAACCCACTCTCCACTTAATGGCAAAAATATATGACTCTACAATTTTTATAGGAAGCCACCTAGTAATTGCCACATGCTTTACACCCCTCCCCTCCCAAAAAAAACACTCAGAAACACCCAGCCCATTAACTAACGGAAACCGCGCTTCCACTTGTAATAATATCATTTAAGAATGACTTTCTATAATATTATTAGTTACCATTGGAGGAGCTGTATTTAATCCAAATTCAGTGGTGGCATAGCTTCCCACCACATATTACTGATACTGGATGTTATGGGCAAGCCATGCAGACAAAAATGATTATCCAAATCGGTTACATATTTTGTACGCGATGAATGGCAAAAGACACTCAAAATATTTTTACATTGAGGTAATTTCGCCACCTCCAGCTTCAGCTCCATTTTGTTTTATCGAAATAAACACTCCCGGTGCCATTCCAGATAACAATACGACTCAACAGAAAACGCCTTTATTTTCTCCGGCAACAAAAACTGCTCTTTAACACTAATATCCAGCTCATTACTAATTAATAAACGCCCATCGTTCTCAAACGAAATCCATCCCTGATCGAATAAAATATCAATATGTGCGGCCAGTATAATTCCATTAAAAGGATCAAGGCGCTCATTCCCATTCTCGCAGGCAGCCCACGGTTTTATATGGCTGGCGCGGAGTAACGGCGCAAACGTCGCTCCCGTAACAGGGCATGCCGGATACAGCATGAGACAATTTTTCCGAAAGGTACCCTGCCCCAGCCGTGCCGCAATCAGCTGCTCGCGTACGGTATCTTCAATACTTTTATCCTGCTGAATAATAAGACAGTCACGTTGCGCCTGTTCATCTCCATCAGAAGATATTAACGAAAGAACGTGCTGCTCAATCACACTCTCAGAAAGCAAACTCAATCGCTGATGCACACGCTGCGCTGAATGAGAAAGCGCAGCAGGAGCGCCCTGCTCGTCACGCCAGCCAACACGCACATCACTAAGCCAGGAATCAAAACGGTCACGATTATTTTTCAGACTATTGTGAAACTCGCTGGAGGTTTTACCCGCTCCAAAGCGAGGATAAAACAAGGCAAAAGCCTCTTTCCATTTCTGAACACCCAGTCCCACAGGTGGTTGAGATTTACCGTACTTCGACAAATACCACGCCACTTCAAGCAAATCGTCTTCTGAGCTATTCAATGTTACATCCTGTTTTTCCAGTGTAATTCATCACCAGATTATGTCTGAAAAGATCGTTAACTAAACTGATCAGGTTAGTTGTTTTAGCAAAAACATCTCACACCGGTTTTCACCATCAACAATCACGACACGCAACCAACAACACAAAAAGGAACGCCCCATGCCCCCACACAAAATCCGCTAGGAGTGGCTGACGCTGGACGAGGCCGCAGAAGTCATCCGGCAGCACAACATCACGTTGCTGCCCGCCGACCTGATCCGCCATGCCCTGCACGGAGATCTGCCACTCTCGGTCTACTTCCCCTCGCCCGTACTTCTGAGACCACTCAATCCCCCTTGCCGCTTTGCCTGCCGATTCAGCAAGCCGCCCTTTCCGCCTTCGCAGTGCAACAAACCCGGCAACCGCAAGGTAATGGCGAACTCTCCGCCGTGCAGACGCGATCCGAGTCTGCAATTGACCACCAGCCATCTGTGGAATTTGCCGTTAATTGGCCTTGAGCGCCTGCTGCTCCACCAGCAACTGGCGAAAACGTTGAATCGCCCTTGCCCCAATGATACCCATTGCTGCAACCAGATTGGCATCGTGGTCTGCGATGAAAACGACAGCTACTACCAACTCTGTTGCCGCAAATCGTTGCGGGAGCTTTTACTGGAACTGCTCGCCACGCAAAACAACCTCCAGGAAGAGCTGCATCTGCTGATTGGCCAGCTATATGGCAATGGCCGCAATGACCTGAAATCCCGGCTCAATCTGTCCGTCTGCTATCTGCAGGAGACATTGCCTCCTGACGCACTGTTCGTCATCCGTCGCATGCATCTCGAAGCCTTCCTGACCCGTCATCAGCCAGAATCAAAGGAGCGGATCACCTCCGCGCTTTCGCGTTTGCTGTGGCTGGCCTGCAAGCACAACCCGCAACTGGACGATGAAATGCTGGAGCATCCCTACAAACTGCTGAACATTTTCGAATGCTGGGCGCGCGAGGAAGGTATGCACCTGCCGCTGAGCCCCGAGACGTTGAAAACCGCCCTCCAGCGCGGCGCACCGCCTTAACGCGATCAACTAACCCTTTCAACTAACAACTCTCACTACCCCGGATAAGGATTTTTACTGCCTGGCAGGGACGCTGCTGCTTTGATAACCACGCCCATCGTGCTGATGTGAACGAATCTGGACACAGGAGGAATGGTTATGAATAGCGACAGATTTTTACGCTTACGCCAGGTGGAAGACAAAATCGGCTTCGGTAAATCGTGGATTTATCGACAAATCCAGCTGCAACAGTTTCCGCCGTCCATCCGACTAAACAGCCGCCACGTCGCCTGGCTGGAAAGCGAGGTGGATGCCTGGATCCACCAGCGCATCCGGCTTACCCGCGATGTCTGAATGCCGGAGGAAGATTATGTGCGCTTCACACCTGCTCAACCGCTGGCTTCACGGTGCCAGCACTACCGGAGAACAGGAAATGGTCCAGGTCAGTCTGGAGCAAATCCAGCCGTTCTCTCTCAATCCCCGCGTCACCCGCAACCCCGGCTATGATGTACTGAAAGCGTCAATTCTCGCCCGTGGACTGGATAACCCGCCGGTGTTGACCCGTCGCCCCAGTGATGAAAAATATATGCTCGCCAGCGGCGGGAATACGCGCCTCGCCATTCTCAATGAACTGTGGCAGGAGACGCAGGATGAGCGTTACCACCGCGTCTGCTGGCCGTTCAGACCATGGCCGGAAACGCTGTCACCGCAGCAAGGCGAAGTCCAGTGCCTGATCGGCCATCTGGCCGAAAGTGACCTGCATAACGGATTGATGTTTATCGAACGCGCGGAAGGGGTCCTGCACCTGCGCGATCTTTACCTCGAGGCAGGTATTGAATGCCCGACGCAGCTGGCGCTGGCGCAGCAACTGACCCGCGACGGCTATCCCGTCAGCCAGTCGCAAATCAGCCGGATGCTACAGACCGTCGACTGGCTGCTGCCCTGCATCCCTAACGCGCTGTACGGCGGCCTTACCCGAAAGGTTATTGATCGCCTGCTGGCGCTACGCAGCGCAGCGGAACAGGTCTGGGCAAAGCTGATGCCACTGGAACGCCAGCCCGAATTTGCCGACCTGTTCAGCACCGCCCTCGCCACCTTCAATGGCGAGCCGGAAGCCGTGGTACCGCAACTGGTGCAGGACGAACTGCTCGGCGAGATGAGCTGTCGCAGCGGCATGAGCTGGAATACGTTACTGGCGGAACTGACCGATGGACAGAGCAAGCGGCAGGCGCTGCTGGGACCACCAGCCGAAAAGGTCCTCTGGCCGCCACCGCCGGAAGCGGAAAAAGCACCACTACCAGAGCCTGAGCCACCGACTGAACCCGCTGCGCCCGGCGAGCCAAAGCCCTCACCGCTGGTGCATACGGCAAGGTCGCTATGTGCCTGCTGGGGACTGGATGCCTGTATCCAGCCGGACGAAAGCGCTTCAGCCGGCTTCACCCTCACGCCCTGCCACGATTTTCCCCACCCGGCGGCACAGCGCTGCTATCAGGTGCTGGCGGCCCTGAATGGCGACACCAGCACGCCGATGCCTGCCCTCGAATTGTTGTTGTCGCCGGACTACGACAACGCTCAGATCCAGCAACTGATGCAACTTATCAGCCTGTGCCGCCAGCGACGGCTGCGGGAGGTTCGCCATGACGCCCTCAGTTAACCAGGCAGTCCTCACCCACATCGTCCAGGCGCTGAAGGAGGGACAGATCCGCTACTGCGAATCGCTGGGCTTCAGCCCGCAGGAGCTGTGCGAGCTGACGCGCCTTACCGCCGATGACATCCTGTTTCTCAGCAATAGCGCGGTACAGTTCATCACCACCCACATTGACCACGAGATGCTGGGTCGGATGCTGGCGAGGATGGAGCAGGAGCGGCTGTTTCAGCAGCGTCTGGAGGAAGCCCTATCGGTGGGCGCGTCCATCGAGTTCATCAACCACTACTTTGGTCTTTCCACGCCGGAAGTTTGTGCCCGGCGGCGGCTGATTGGCCTGTTTGTCCGGCAAGGGCGCAACAATGCTCCGGATGAGCAGGTGGAGACGCTGGTGTGGAACGAGTGGCAGAAGACGGGCGTGAACAAACTCGACTCACCCGAAGCGCTGACCGCCATGATGGCGATGGCCCGCGAACACGACCTGTCGCTGACGATTATCTGGAACCTGCTGCGCCAGTGGACTCAGGAGAAGCTGCTGCATGAAGAATGACGATCGGCTACTGTTTCTTGGTAACCCGCAGCAGAGCGTGCCGAAGCGCCTGCTGCTGGCGCGCAACCTCTCCCCGCGCGACAAGTTCACGTGGCAACTGCTGCGCCTGTACGCCCGCGACGACGGCAACGGCGTCTTTCCCTCCTACAACGAACTGCAGGGCTGGCTCTCCGACCAGCCTGAGGGAGAGAAGGCCTCGCGCAGTACCGTCAGCAACGCGCTGATGATGCTGCGAATCACCCGCTGGCTGAGCCTGTGCCAGCGGCTGCGCGACGAGCAAAGCGGCAGGATCACCGGCAACCTCTACGCCCTGCATGATGCGCCACTGACTCATGCCGATGCCTGCCGGATGGACAGCGAATATCTGGCGCTGCTTACGGCCTGTTCCCGCCACCGCAACCGGCGTATCCGCACCACCGCCATCGGGCTGCTGCTCACCCTGCAACAACCTGTGGACAGTGGACGAACCTGCACTGAGTCTCCATTGAAGACCGCCCCTGGTCTTAATCGAGGACTCAGTAAAAAATGCCCGGGTCTTCAATTAAGACTCAGTGATGTGGCGGGGGTTGGCGAACAACCGGAGCCGCGTTGCGTACATACTGGTACAGATTTAAACAATAAACATCAAAAGCGTACGCAACTGCTGCACTGGCCTGTGGATAATCCCTTCAACGCCAGCGAGCGCCGCGCCGCCGAACGCGCGATGCGCAATCTGGATCCCGCTCTCTGCCAACAGGTGCTGGACGACTGCCTGTGGCGGATCGCCGCCCACGATATCCACCGCCCCCTTGCCTATCTGCTGGCAACGCTGGAGAAAGCCAGACGGGGCGAGTTCAATCAGCTTCGGCGCAGGCGCAGATAGCCCTGATTTTATGCGCACCGCATAAAGCCGGTATACCAGCTATCAATCAAGCCTCATTCATCGGCGAAATTAACTTTCTGCGAACCAGATGGGTTTCCCGTCGCCAGACTCATTGCGCGGACCGACACTGCGGGCATCTGAATCCATGGAGAATTTCCGATGCCTGGCACAACCCTGTTCAGCGATATCCGCATCACCCTGCACACCCGCGTCGCCGCCCGGCTGTGGCAGGCGCATCCCACCGGCATGCTGCTCTGTCTGGCGTTACTCAGGCGTCTGCTGCGCGCCGAAGAGGCCGACGATCCGTGGGCCACCCACTGGCTGAGGCAACTGCGCATTCGCCTTAACCTGATCGCGCACCTGCTGAAGCAAAAAAACCGTCGGCTGGACCAAGCCTTCGCCAGCCTGCCGTGCGCTATCCACACCACGCAGGTCAGTAACCCGTCCCCGACCGAATTCATCCTGCCGCTGGCGCTGTTCTCACCGCCCGGTTCACGCCTGCTGCAGCAGTTGATTGATTACGATCTGCTGGTCCGCCGAACTCTGCTTGCCTGGCACCTCGGCCTTATCACCCAGGCGGAGAAGCGCGATTTCCTGGCCACTATCCCACGCCTGATGCTCCAGGTCTTCAGCTTCGTGAACCGCTTTCGCACCACTGGCGTGACCCGCGCCGACGTGAGGGCGAACAGTCCGCTGGCGCAGACGATGGCACATAAGCTCGGAAATTTGCCCAAAAAGATGCTTGCGGAGATACAGCGCGATGTTCAATGACGATGATGATGAACGCTCCGCCCGCAAAAGCTCGCTAAAGGGCCTTTTAAAGGCCTTTAAGGGTAAGGGAGAGCTGCGAGCGCTGGTGCAGGAATTACAGGCGCTGCGCGTGCAGCTGCAACAACGTCAGCCTGTACTGAAACAGGCTGTGTATGAACTGCCGGGACGTAACGTACCGCTGATTCTGTGCAGCAACCCAGCACGCTCCGGTGTGAGCTATCTGCGCTGGCGTAATCTGGACAACAACCGCTCGGGGAACGTGGCGTTGCAGGAGGCCATTCAACAGCCGGACACGAGCGATGAACTGCGCGACGCGCTGATGGCCCTCGAATGGCGGCGGCAGGTGCTGAATATGCAGCTTTCGGTGGTGGTGTTTATGCTGCGGCGGATACGCCCATTAACCACGCTGGTTTAAAATTTTGCGCAAAGTTAAACCCTGAGTGTCACTTTAGCGATTATTTTAAACTCACCTCATGCCTCTAAAAACAGGCACTATCCGCTTAATGCACGTTTTAAGGTGCAATTTTTACCTTCGCCCTCCAGTTTCCCCTGTCGCCTCATCCCTCCGGCACACCATGCTGAACTCCCTTTCACCGGAGACAGCCCATGCAACTTTATCTGTGCGAAAAACCCTCTCAGGCGCGTGATATCGCCCGCGTTCTTGACGCCCGTAACCGCAGCGACGGCTACCTGCATAACGCCACCGTGACCATCACCTGGTGCTTCGGCCATCTGCTGAGCATGGCCGCGCCGGAGGATTACGATCCGGCGCTGAAACACTGGCGGGCAGAGCACCTGCCGTTTATTCCCCCGGCATGGCGGCTGGTGATCCGCCCGGAGGTGCGCAAGCAGTTCGGTATCATCGAAAAGCTGCTGAAACAGGCGGATGCAGTGGTGATTGCCACCGACGCCGATCGCGAAGGCGAAACCATCGCCCGCGAAATTCTGGAACAATGCCGCTGGCGCGGTCCGGTCCAGCGGCTGTGGCTGTCGGCGCTGGATGACGCCAGTATCCACAAGGCGCTTGCTGCGATGCGACCCGGTGACAGTACGTATCCGCTGTACCAGGCTGGACTGGCGCGCGCCTGCGCCGACTGGCTGGTCGGCATCAACATGACCCGCGCCTGCACGCTGATGAACCGGCGGCACAAAGGCGTGCTCTCCGTGGGCCGGGTGCAGACGCCGACCCTGCGTCTGGTGGTGGAACGCGATCGGGAGATCACCCGTTTCACGCCCCGCCCCTGGTGGCGGGTGGACGCCCGGCTGCATGCTGAGGGCACTACCTTTCTGGCGCAGTGGCAACCCGATGGGGTGTACTGTGACGACGAAGGCCGCTGTATCCGTGAATCCGCCGCCCGTGAGGCCACTGCGCGCCTGCAACAGGCCGGGACCGCGCTGGTACTGGATGTGACCACCCGGCGGGAGAAAACGCCGCCACCGCTGGCCTTCACCCTCAGCGCCCTGCAGCAGGTCTGCTCAAAACAGTGGGGCATGGGCGCGCAGGAGGTACTGGATATCGCCCAGCGCCTGTATGAAACCCATAAGGCCACCACCTATCCGCGCACCGACTGCGGCTGGCTGCCGCTCTCCATGCACGCTGAAGCACCGCAGGTTCTGGCGGCGCTGGTCGCCAGCGACATCTCACTGCAGCCCCTCGCCACGCAACTGAATTTGCAACAACGCTCCCGGCTATGGGACGACAGCAAAATCACCGCCCACCATGGCATCATCCCGACCCGTAAAACGGTAGATCTGACGCAGATGAATGACAGCGAGCGCAAGGTTTACGGCCTGGTACGCAGCCATTTTCTGGCGCAGTTTCTGTCGGACCATGAGGTGGATAAAACCGACCTGCGCCTGAACTGCGCCGGGGAAACGCTGGTTGCCCGTGGCTCAGTCGTGATTGTCAGCGGCTGGCGACAACTGTTTTTACGCGAGATGGCAACGCACTCACCGGAAGAAACGCAGTCACTTCCCGTCCTGCAACAGGGACAGACCTGCCAGGTGGAACAGGTAGACGTTCGCGCCCGTCAGACTCAACCGCCGGAGCACTACACCGAAGGGACGCTGATTGCCGCGATGAAAAACGCCGCCCGTTTTGTCAGCGATGAGCGCCTGAAGCAGCGGCTGAAAGAAAATGCGGGTATTGGCACCGAAGCTACCCGCGCCGGGATTATCCAGACGCTCTTTAAGCGCGGTTATCTGATTAAGCAGCGACGCTTTCTGCTGGCAACGGATACCGCCAGCGTGCTGATTGACGCCCTGCCGGAAACGCTGAAAGATCCAGGCACCACTGCGCTATGGGAGCAGATGCTGGATGACATCGCGACGGGGAAAATGGGGCTGGAGGCGTTCCTGGTACAGCAGCAAGAGGCCGTTACAGCGCTCACGGCTCAAATAGTCAGAGGTCAGAAAATCGCCCCATCAGGTTAGCAAAACGCCCGGCGTTTGCCGGGCGTGAAAACAACGTCAGTCAACGATTACGGCTTATGTTCAATCGCCGGGTTGTTGTTGATGGCGATGCGCTGCGGTTTCTCTTCTTCCGGGATATCCTGGTGTAATTCAATTATCAGTAAGCCGTTTTCCAGCGAAGCGCCGGTCACTTTCACATGCTCCGGCAGACTATAGCTGGCCCGGAAGTCGCTGCGGCTGATACCCCGATGGATCCATCCTTCTTCGCCGTTTTCGGTTTTCTCCTCTTCACGTTTACCGCTAATGTTCAGCTGACCGCCGACGGTTTCAATTTCCAGTTCGCTCTCTTTCCAGCCCGGCACGCTGAGCGTCAGTTCATAGCGGTTATCGCCCAGCCGCCGGATATTGTAAGAAGGCGTGGAGGGCAACGGCGTACTGCCGGTTAGCTGGCTAAAAAGGCGATCGATGCGGTTAAAACGGTCCGCAAACAGAGAATCGGAGAGATCGTGTAATACAGGAAAAGTTCTGAGAGTCATCATGTACCTCCTGAACAGTAAAAAAGAATATTCAAAAAGTTCATGTCTTATGAGCAGGTGTTCCTTACCCGCTTTCTATGTAAGGTTACTGGGCTACTTTTCAACTCACCGAAGCGCAATTTTGTGATGAAAATCACATATTCTCCGCCCGGCCTGTCACGGAAATTATTCAGCCACCGGTAACAAATCTCGCTGTCCTCTCACCCCGAAAGCTGTTGCTGTAATGCTGTTATCAGCAAAACCCGCCATGCATTCCTGAAACGCGGAGGCGCACAGCGCGGAATGCCCGTACTGCCAGTAACTCAGCGGTCTCACAGCCAATGAGCCAAACCCGAAGCGGGACGTTCCCGCGCATGGGGCGCTCCGCACCTTCAACACGGAGACACCACCATGAACGATACCCATTACTTCAACTTGTACACCAGCGGTCTGGGCTACCTCAACCGGATCCGGGAAGTGACCCCGAAAAAAGGCGAACCGTTCCTGTGTTGCGACATTGCCGCACTACGGGGCGAAGCCAGCAACGCGGAGCACACCTGGTTCGACTGCCGCGTCAGCGGCAAGGAAGCGCAGAAACTGGTGCACCGCTGTATCGACGCCTGCGAGCAGAAACGCAAGGTGCTGATCCAGTTCCGCCTCGGCGATCTGTATGCCGACACCTTTGTCTACAGCAAAGGCGACCGTAAAGGCGAAACCGGCGTCAGCCTGAAGGCCCATCTGCTGCACATCGGGCTCATCAAAATTGACGGTGAAGAGGTTTACCGGGCAGAACGCGAAGCTGAACCTCAGCCAGCGCCAGCCACACCGCCAGCAGAGCCTGTACCGCAGTTCTGACGCACAGCATTCACCCTGCCGGGGAAATTCCCCGTCGGGGCGTTTCCCCGGACTTTTACCGGAGAGACGCATGATGAATACCGTATTGAACTCACGTGAAGAAGCCCTTAACCGGGGCAAACTGATTAACCTTGATGACGAGGCGCAGGACGCTGGCTTACCGCTGGATCTGGCCATTACCCTTCCGGCCCACAAGCACTGTCTTGAAGACCGGAATGACAACGCCATCAGGGACTTGCTGAAAGGTGTTGAAATGGCAGCGGTAGTGGCCTTTATCTCCCACCAACCGCCGCAGCGCACTATTCGTATCGATTACCGCTCGGTGCTGACGCAAAAAACCAACGGCAGCACGCAGCAGCAAACCGTCAGATTGACGTTACGCGTTCATTTTTCTGAGCAAGGCATCCCCATTGCCGCCACGCTGGGGCTGATGGGGGAAAGATTCCCTTATTGATCTGATTTTGCGCCCGGAGTAACGGGCGCTATTTTTTGACGCCGCAAACAGTTGTCGGTAGTCCCTTCCCCTCTCATCCTGCACGCTCCTGTAAAAGCCCTGTGGAGGATGCGATGAAACGACTGCTGACAGCTCTGCTCCTGTTTATTTTCAACGGCGTGGCCGCCGCCTCCCCTGCAACGTCAGAAGTCGTCCGCTACGACCGCTATCTGCTGGTCAGCACGTCACCGCAACAGCCGCCACTCGAACAGCTTACCGCCCTGGCCGTTCCGCCCGGTTTTCACCCGACGGTCGGGGAAGCGTTGCAATACCTGCTGCGCGACAGCGGCTGGTCTTTGTGTCTCGCCGATGCGCGCCGGGCGCAGCTTTATGGGCTCCCGTTACCGCTGAGCCAGTACAACACCGGCCCGCTGCGCCTGAAGAGCGCCCTGCAACTGCTGGCGGGCCCGGCATGGCGGGTGATCACCGACGAAAACCGCCGCGAAGTCTGTTTCGCCAGCGACCATTCCCTCCCCCCGACGGTGGCTTACCGTCATCCCGTGTCCCTCCGCCCTTTGGGGCCGTTAACGGCCCCGTTTTTTCTCGCCGGAACCGTACAGCGTGGTGATATCCACCTGGCCGTAATTGTGCCGCCCGAAGCCGTTTACCTCCATCAGGTGGTGTGGTTGCGCAGGGGAGAGCAGTGGCATGGCTGGCGGCTGGAGCGGTTTGATGAGTACCGGGCGGTATTCCGCCACGGTAAACGCCAGCTAACGCTGAAAGTACCGGAGTAAGCGATGAAACGTCTGGTTCTCCTGTTACTGCTCACTGCCAGCGCGTGGGCGCAACCGCTTCAGGTGCAGACCAGCCAGAACGCGGGCTCTGCTCTCAGACCGCTGACCACGCAACAGCAGGCCACCGTCTGGGGCATCACACCGGAAGAGTGGCAGCGCTATCTCACGCTGAAACAGCAGGCGCGCGGCGTCTGGTCGCCGGGGCTCGATCCACTGACCACACTCGGCGTTGAAGCCGACGCTGACCACGAACGTCAACGCTTCGCCGAACTTCTGGTCAGGCAGGAATACAAGCGGCTGGAGAAAGAACTCGCCTTCCAGCGCGCCTATGATGCCGCCTGGCAGCGCCTGTATCCGGGTCTGACGCCGCTGAAAACCACCTCCGCCAGCACTGCCCGCGTTTCGCTATTTGTTAAAGATGACTGCCCGCCCTGTGACAGCCTGCTGCGTACCCTGCTGGCGCAACAGCGTCCGCTGGATATCTGGCTAATCAACAGCGAAGGTGATGATAACCGGGTCCGCCGCTGGGCGATGGCGCATGGCATCGACACAAAACTGGTGAGTGAACACAGCATCACGCTTAACCACGACGCGGGCCGCTGGCTCTTTTTGGGGCAGAGCAAAATCCCGGTGGCGCTGGAACGTAAGGGGGAGCAATGGCGCGAGGTTCTGCCCTGATTCTGCTGCTGCCCTGTCTGGCGCTGGCGCAGCCTCTTCCAGAGGCTTACATGCGCGCTGCAAAAAATTACCGCGTGCCGCCGGAACTGCTGTGGGCCGTCACACAAACCGAAAGCGGGGCGAACCTGAGCGGCAAACATCGCCCGTGGCCGTGGACGCTCAATATCAAAGGTACCGGCTACCGCTACGCCAGCCGGGAGCAGGCCTGTCAGGCGCTGCTTGCCGCCATCCGCCGTACCAGCCCGAAGCGAATTGACGTGGGGCTCGGGCAAATCAATCTCGGCTGGCACCGGGCGTATTTTGACTCTCCCTGCGACGCCCTGCATCCCCTGCAAAACCTGTCGCTCACCGCGCAGTTGCTGCGTAAGCGCTACGATGAACGTCGCGGAAGCTGGCTCAACGCCGCCGCCCGCTATCACCGTCCTGCGGGCGGCGCGCCTGCCACACGCTACCGCAAGCAGGTCAGCCGCCACCTGCAACGGGCAACACCGCCATGAGCCGCTACGCGCTGGAAGCGCTGCTGCGCCCACCTGTGGAGTTTTACAGCACCGTCACCGCCAGTTGTGGCGCATTAATCTGCCTGACGCAGGCCCCGCTGCTGATGCTGACGCCGTGGCAGGCCCGCCTGATGGCCTGCGCCCTGATGATGCTGGCCCTGCGGCGCGGCTGGCAGGGCTGGCACATCGTACGCTACCACCGCAACCTGCTGCGCCTGCCGCGCTATGCGCTCACCAGCCGGAAAATCCCGGTTAGCCACCAGAGGCTGTTTCTCGGTAAAGGCTTTCGCTGGCTACCCATCCACACCCAGCGTCTGTACGACTGTCTGCAACCGGAAGCCGCACGTTGGCTGCGCCCCGGATGGTGTTACCGTCTGGCAAGACACATAGAAAAACATGTCGAGCACACCCTGCCCGGCCTTACCCGCCTGCTCAGCGCCGATCGCTGGCTGAATCCGGTGCGCCCGCTGCCGCCCGTCGGCGGCAATCCATGGTTACACGGGGTGGAACTGAAAGAGTGCGACGTCACCCTGCCACTCAGCGAACGCCCCGGCCACACGCTGGTGCTCGGCACCACCCGCGTCGGCAAAACCCGGCTGGCGGAACTGCTTGCCACTCAGGACATCCGCCGTGGTGAGGTGGTGATCGTTTTCGATCCAAAAGGTGACGCCGATCTGCTGAAGCGTCTGTGGACAGAAGCGCAGCGCGCCGGACGCGGTGACCGCTTTATCCTGTTCCACTTGGCGTATCCGGAGATCTCCGCCCGCTATAACGCCATCGGGCGCTTTGGCCGCATTTCGGAAGTGGCGTCGCGCCTCACCGGACAGCTTTCCGGCGAAGGCAACTCGGCGGCCTTTCGCGAGTTCGCCTGGCGCTTTGTCAACATCATCGCCCGCGCCCTGGTGGCGCTCGGCCAGCGTCCCGACTATCAGTTAATATCCCGCCATGTCGTCAATATCGACGCCCTGTTTATCGACTATGCCCGCATCGTGCTGCCGCGTCACAACGCGCGGGCGTGGGAAGTGGTGGCGCAACTGGCGGAGCGCGTTAACGACAAAAACACGCCGCGCCATATGCTGGGACGCGATCCTCACGTGGTGGCGCTGGAGCAGTACCTCAACTCGGAGAAATTCTACGATCCGATCCTCGACTGGCAGCAGGCGATCCGCCAGAAGGCGGTGGTCTATGTCGGGCTGGATGCACTCTCCGATGCAGTGGTCGCTGCCGCTGTCGGTAACTCGATGTTTGCCGATCTGGTGAGCGTCGCCGGGCATCTCTACAAGTTTGGCCTGAATGATGGACTGCCCGGCAACAGCGAAAAACCGTCGCCCATCAACCTGCACTGCGATGAGTTTAACGAACTGATGGGCGAGGAGTTTATTCCGCTGATCAACAAGGGCGGCGGCGCGGGCATTCAGGTCACCGCCTATACCCAGACGCTGAGTGATATTCAGGCCCGTATCGGCAGCGCCTCCAAGGCAGGCCAGGTGGTGGGTAACTTCAACAACCTGATTATGCTGCGGGTGCGCGAAACCGCCACCGCTGAACTGCTGACAAAGCAACTGCCACAGGTCGAAGTGCGCAGCCGCCAGGTCAGTTCCGGCGTCACCGACACGCCGGGCGGCATCAACAGCTTTACCAGCAATACCCGCGAGCAGGTAACCACCAGTAATGTGCCGCTACTCGATACCGCCGCCTTGATCCAACTCCCCAAAGGCCAAGCTTTTGCTCTGCTGGAAGGTGGACAGTTGTGGAAAATCCGCCTACCGCTGCCCGTCGCGGATAAACACTGCCCGCTGCCGGAGTCTGTCGCGCAACTGGCGGCGTGGATGCAGACGCGCCAGCAGGGGCAGGTGGAATGAGTGAGCAGCGAACGCCTCCATCACGCCCACCACAGGGACCAATTGGCTGGCTGCTGTCGCTGACCGGGCGGCTCATCGGGCTGGTTATTGGCGCGCTGGTGCTACGGGTAGTGCTGGAACTGGCGGGGCTGTATTTCTGGTGGCCGCAGGAGGGGAGCAAACATGTTTTTCAGGTGATGAAGCGGGAGCGGGTGGAACTGGTTATTGCTTTACAGTCGCACCTGCTAGGGAATGAAATTCTGGTGCAACTGGAAAAAGGGGCAAATTGCGTACTTATGGCTAACAGGCTCCTGCAAAAACCGTTCACCGCCGTGGCTTATACGCTGGTGAATTTTATGCAGCGCCTGGTATGGCTTGCCGCCATGCTCCCCCTGCTTTGCCTGTGTGCAATAACCGGGCTAACAGAAGGTCTGGTGCGGCGAGATCTAAGGCGGTTTGGCTCCGGGCTGGAGTCGGTTTTTCTCCACCGTTATGTCATCAGGTCCGGCAGTTCAGTCGCCACCACGCTGTGGGTGTTTTATCTGGCACAGCCGCTGTTTGTACCTGCGATGCTGGTTTTACTGCCTTCGGCCTTATGGTTTGGGATAACGATATGGATGGCGGCGGGCAGCTTCAAACGCTGGTTATAGGTTACTCAATTTTGTTCTCCTCGTTATTCAGTCATAAGGGCTCACTAAATTAGACTTTTCCCGTTAACTTGAATAATTATCATCTTCACTAAGATGCGTTACCGTACAGCCACCATCCACATAGAGTTGACAATAATCTTACAGAATCTGGCAAGCATGACTTGCAGCAAGGGATAGTATTGCTAAAAATTTACTTAGTTATAGGTACTGAAAGAACAAAGAGAAAAACAAGATAAGGAGTTATTATATTAATCGTTCTAAAACTAAGCTATTCAAAATAAATAATTTAGATTATCATTTATGGTAGAAGTGACAACTTGACTGAACTCTTGATTTGATATAAATAATAAAGGCTAATTATGCATAATGAAATTAATCCCTTAGATTATTTAAATGAAAATTTAGGATCCTACGATCCTTTTTCATTGAGAATTATGATAAATAAAACATATAGCGAAAATATTGAAGAATCTTCTGGATTGGACTCATTTAACAAAAGAGATTTTGCAACACTTTTCCATGAATTTACCCATCAACTTCAAAACACATCATCGATCGTTGGCTTTCAACAATTTAATGCAATAGTTTCAATTTGGCATAATACAAGAAATATATCATACGACCCCAACGATAAAGAAAGCGCTATTCTACGGCAGGAATCGCAGAGAATATTACAAGGTTATCCTTGTAATAAAAAAGACGAACCACAAAAACGAGGATTATTAGATATAATTTCAATTGAAAATTTAGAAGACATTCTAAAACAGAAATATACAAAGAAAAAATTGAAAATAACTTATTCATATAACAAATCAAGTTTCGAATTGTCATTTGGCATTGGTGAGTTTTATGAAAGTTGTGCTGAAATTTTAGAACGCTTTTTTTGCAGAAAAATTAAATTATATGACAATTTCTTTGAATCAAATTCCATTCCTTATAAAATCGGTGAGAGCATAGCTAAAAAATTCTATCCGGAATGCAGTGACTACTGTTTGATTGTTTTAATGTTAACAGCTTTACAACATGCAAGCCCTCATCAAATATTTATTTTTTTAGTACATGCTTATGGTGTTTTAAAATTGGATGAGAAAACTGTAAGAGAACAATGTAAAGACCATGTAGAAACACTTATTAAAATAAATAAAGAATGGATCAACAAAACTGGCGATGTAATTGAAAATGGTTTTCCTTTTGATGATCCTTACTTGGGTGACGTAATAAAATTTTTTAACCTAACCATCAAAAACAATCTTAAAAAAAGAATAGAACATCCATTTTTAGAACTGGATTTCCTAATGACAATAGACGAATATAATTATAAGGAAAAAATAGAATCAATTATTAAAAATTCAGGAGGGAGTATAATTTATGCCAACGATCAATCAGGTAACTCTTTATGTGATGTAGAGAAGATAGTAATCGGTGACTATACTTCAATTTACCATAATCAGAAAGCATGGTTAACATTTATTATATCTATATTTCTCACGATGCGAAACTCAAAGACAATAAGCATTACCGAAACTGATCACTTTGAAAGATATAAATGCCCGGCGTTTCTATATTGCAATCATAAAAATAAAACTATTAATGCTGCCTTTTGTGAGGCAACACCTTATAAATACCCCGTCGCAATAGAAGGTGCAGATAATTGCGCTCATCAGTTAGCATTATACAAAACAGACTTAAGAAATAATAATAACAAATAACCATACCAATTATAAAATAACGCTCATCAACATTCGATTGATGAGCGTAACATTCAACTAAATCCATCTAACGATAATTGATTTCAATCTAACTCACATAAAAAAATACAACATATTTATATTGTTACTGAATTTTTCTTCTATTGGTAGTAACTTTTAACCATGTTCTGAAGTAGGGTACAGCGAATCAATCCGGCAGAACTATCACAGTACAAAAACGCTTCTCCCCTAACTGAAACCTTTACCACATAAAACCATTTCTTCGCTGATCCTTCTGCCCCCTCTCATCTACCCTGCCCTGAACACTCTTCCGGAGAAGGCTCCCATGCGTCATTGCTCATTATTTCTGTTGCTAACTTTACTTACAGGCTCGCAGGCCTTTGCCTCCCCGGAATCTACCCAGCTCGCCCTTGCGCTGAAACAACTCGACGGCGTGAAAACCTCGCTGGAACGCGCCCGGAGCAGCTCCAGCACCGATCCACAATCGCGCTACTTCTTCGACTACTTACAGGCGCAGCAGGACATCTCCGCCGTTGAACAGGGCATCCGCCGCTACCTTGCCCCGGCAAGGGCGCAGCCGCGCGCCGTCCAGCCCCTGAGCGCCAGCTACCAGCGGGAGAACCCCGATGACTGACTCCCAACTCGCCGCCTTTCAGGCCGCCAGCCTGAGCAAACCGGAGACTGTCAGCCTGCTGATGCTCGGCCTGTTTACCAGCGTCCTGCTGCTGTGGTGCGCCTGGACGCTGCTGGTCGCCTGGCAGGGCGTCTGCCGCCAGCGCCTGAGCTGGCAGAGTTTTGGCGCAGTGGCGGCCCGTTCACTGTTACTGGTGCTGGTCAGCTTCTGGCTGGTACTGAGCTGAGGAGGAATCATGCGCTGGCTGTTGCTGCTGTTACTCACCGCGTTTAACGCCCTCGCTGACCTGCCGACGATGGAAGATCCGTCGCGCGGTCAGGGCAAAGGCATTATGGAGACGTTGCAAAACTACGGTTTTGACATCGTGGTGTTGCTGGCGCTGGCCATCTGCGCCGTCGGTTTTCTGGTGGTGGCGAACAACTGCATTGCCACCTACTCGGAGATCCAGAGCGGGCGCAAGCAGTGGAAAGATCTGGGCTCAATGGCAGGTGTCGGCAGCATACTGCTGGTGATCATTATATGGCTGCTCAACCAGGCTTCGGACGTCCTGTAATATGGCGACCATCCCCTTTCTCCCCGACCGCCTCAACCGCGAGCCCGTGGTCTGGCGCGGCCTGACCACTAGCGAACTGTTTCTGGCGCTGGCTCTCGGCCTGGGCGGCGGCTGTGCGTTCGGCATTCTGCTGGCCCTGATAACCCACTACTGGCCGTTGATCCCCGGTTCAGCGCTGGCGGGTGCGGCATTACTGATTCAGGGCGGTGGGCGGATTCTGGCCCGCGCCAAAAGAGGCAAGCCCGATAGCTGGCTGCCACAGGCGATCCTCTCCTGGCTGGAGCGCCATCATCTTCGGGGTTCACACCTGGTCCAGCACAGCACCGTGTGGGTGGTGCGCAGGAGTCCGCGATGAGCCGCTTTCGCCATGCGCTGGCCGAGCGCGATAACCATATCCTGACGCTTCGGGCCGTGATTGTCCTGCTGTGCCTGTGTCTGGCGGGCGTTGGCTACGGCTGGTACAGCGCGCCGCAAAAGCTCACCCTCTGGTTCCCGCCGGACCTGCGCAGCGGCAGCACCCGCCCGTGGTGGGAAGTACCGCCCGCCAGCATCTACGCCTTTACCTTTTATATCTTCCAGCAGCTTAACCGCTGGCCGGATAACGGTGAGGAAGACTATTCCCGCAACCTCCGTTCGCTGCGCGCCTACCTGACCCCCGCCTGCCATACCCGGCTGGAGCACGATTTTCAGGTGCGTCGCAACGGCGGTGAACTGCGCGAGCGCACGCGCGGCGTGTATGAGCTTCCCGGCCACGGCTACAGCAGCCTGGTGCATGACGGCGATAAACGTCCCGTCCCGCGCGTCGAGACCTTAAGCCGGGACACCTGGCGAGTAACGCTGGACGTGGCGGTTGAAGAGTATTACCAGAACGAGCCGGTGAAAAAGGCGCTGGTGCGCTACCCGTTGCAGGTGGTGCGCTATGCCATTGATGCGGAGAAAAATCCGTGGGGACTGGCGATCGACTGTACCGATGCCGCACCGCAGCGTCTGGTGGCGGAGGAGAAACCATGAAGACCGTCCTCCTGGCTTTGTTCTTCAGCCTCCCGGCCTTCGCCACGGAAGTGGTGCAGTGGGAAAACATCCCGCTGCCCGTCACGCTGCATGTTGGGCAGGAGCGGATTGTCGACGTGGGGAAAACGGTGCGCATCGGCTATCCCGCCACGCTGGAAGGCAAAGTGCGTCTGCAAAGCGCGGGCGGCAAAGTCTTCCTGCTGGCGAATACGGCGTTCCCGACCATCCGCATCCAGTTGCGGGAAACAGGAAGCGGTGAGCTGATCCTGCTGGATATTCATGCCATTCAGGGCACTTCGCCACTTGAGCCCGTGCAAATTAGCTATACACCACAGACGCCTGCCACAGCCAAAGCATCCGTTCCAATAACAGCATCAACAGAGCCTCTGCCCATCCTGCTGGTGCGCTATGCCGCGCAGAACCTGTATGCGCCGCTGCGCACCGTTGAAGCCCTGCCCGGCGTCACACCAGCCCCCGTTCGACTGACGAAGCGCATCACCACCTTACTACCACAGCAGCCTGTTACTGCCATCCCGCTGGCATCATGGCAGGTTAACGCCACCACCGTCACCGCCATCCGCCTGCAAAGCCAGAGCGGACAGCGCATCACGCTCGATCCGCGCGAACTTCAGGGGCAGTTCACCGCCGCCGCGTTCCAGCATGACTGGCTCGGCCCACGTGGTCTGGCAGAAGATACCACCGTGGTTTACCTGGTGACGGAAGGCCCGGTTTCGCGCGCCCTGCTGCCGGAGACGAAACCATGATGCCGCGCCAGAGCCTCCTGCTGAAAATCCTGCTGCCCGTGATTGTGCTGGTAACGGTATGGCTGCTGCTTCGCCCGGACAACAAAAACACCACTGAGAAATCCCCGTCCCGCAGCGTGGCAGCACTAACACCACAGGAACTGCGCGATCTGGGTATCGACGGCGACACGCCCGCCGATACCGTCGCCACGCTGGTCGGCCAGATGAAGCAGTACCGCCGGGAGCTTCAGTCAATCCAGAGCGATAATGAAAGCCAGCAAGCCCGCGAAAAGCGGCTAAAAGCACAACAGGCGACGCTGGTATCGGAATTACGCGGCGATATGCGCAGACAGCAGGATCAGATGCGCGATGAACTGCTGAAAAGCCAGCGGGGGCTGCTGGATAAGCTCGACCGCCTGATGGCGAAACGCCCGGACGATATCCCGCCAGGTCTGGGGCTGACGCCCGGCGAACTACCTACCGACGTTCAACCCGATATCCGCTGGCTGGAGCCGCTGGATGCGCCCCCGCCTGTGGATGAAAAGCTGCTGCGCGTCCCTCTGAAAGCGGCCGACAAACCGCCGCCGAAACCTGACGTGAAGGTCTACACCCTGCCGCAGAACGCCACGCTGACCGGATCGGTGGCGATGACGGCGCTGATTGGTCGCGTGCCGCTTAACGGCACCGTCAGCGATCCCTACCCGTTTAAACTGCTGATTGGCGAGGACAACCTCACCGCCAATGGCATCGAACTGCCGGACGTGGCGGGTGCAGTGGTCTCCGGTATCGCCTCCGGCGACTGGACGCTCTCCTGCGTGCGCGGGCAAATCACCTCGATGACCTTTGTGTTTCACGACGGCACCATCCGCACCGTCCCGCAGGGCGGCAAATCCGGCAACAAGCAGCAGGAGATCGGCTGGCTCTCGGATAACCAGGGGCTGCCCTGTATTCCCGGCGAGCGCAAAAGCAATGCGAAGGAGTACCTGACCTCGCAGTTCCTGCTGGCGGGATCCGGCGCGGCGGCGCAGGCCTTCGCCAATGGTGAAAGCACCACCGTGGTGGAGGACGGCAGCATCACCAGCGCAGTGACGGGCAACAACGGTCAGTACGTGCTCGGCCAGGCCATCGGCGGCGGATTAAAAGATACCGCCGACTGGATGAAACAGCACTACGGCCAGATGTTTGATGCGGTATATGTGCCACCGGGCCACAAGGTAGCGGTGCATCTCACCGAACCGCTGGCCATCGACTACGAGCTGGAGGGTCGCAAAGTGAAATACCAGCAGGCGAGCACGCCGGGAGGTCTGGAGTGATACGCACCCTGTTCATACTTCTGTTTTTACTGGCCGGATGCAGCACCTCGCAGGAGGAACTGATGCCGGTCGATCCTGATGCCAGCATGCTCACCCTGTGGCAGCAGCAAAGCGGCGGCAGCGCGACTCTGCTGGATGCGCGCGCGCAGTTGCGCCGCCCGCCGGATGGTCCGGTGGCGCAACCTGAGGCGAACACCATTCGTAGCCAGTTTCCGCGCCTGCCCAACCCGGATATGGTGTTGTACGTTTTCCCGCACCTTAACGGCAACACCCCAGTGCCCGGCTACAGCACCGTCTTTCCCTTCTACACCCGCCCGCAGTATGCGCTGCCAGGCGAACGCCTGACGCCGCCATGATGGAACGGCGCGGCCTGACCGAACAGGCGCTGGACGCCAGCTACCACAAGGGCCCGTCGTTTGTCGACTGGCTGCCGTGGGTGGAGTTTTTGCCGGAGTCGCAGACGCTGCTGCTGGAAGATGGCCGTTCGGTGGGAGCAGTATTCGAACTAACGCCTGTTGGCACCGAAGGCCGCTCGATGGCATTTCTGGAACAGGTCCGCGATACCGTCACTGACGCATTGCAGGATGCCTTTGATGAGCACGAACGTGCGCCGTGGGTGGTACAGTTTTTCTGTCAGGATGAAGACGACAGCGAGGCGTGGCTGGCATCACTTTCAGCTTACGCCGCACCGGAAATTCGCGATTCCGTCTTTACCCGCGAGTGGCTCACACAGATGGCAAACCATATGGTGAATCTTACCCGCGATGAGGGGCTGTTTCTCGATAACACCGTCACCCGTACCCGGCGGCGGGCGACGTGGCGGCGCACGCGGATGGTGGTGTACCGATGGCTTCCCGCGCCGTTGCCGGACGAACCGTCGCCGAAAGAGACGCTGAATAATATCTGCGAGCGTCTCACCGCCGGGCTAAAAGCAGCGGGCATCAGCGCAGTCCGTCAGAATGAGCAGGACATTCACCGCTGGCTGGTGCGCTGGTTTAACCCTGCGCCGCCCGTTGAAGATAAAAAAGCCTTCTGGCGACAACTGGATTTACCGGAAGCAGAATCCCTGCCCGTCATTACCGATTTCGCCGAACGTCTACTGGCGAGTGAACCGCGCTCGGATGCGGAAAACGGCGTCTGGTCGCTGGATAACCGCCCGCATAAAGTGGTGGTCGTTGACCGCCTGCGCAAAGCGCCACCGCCCGGCCTGCTGACCGGGGAAACCCCGCGCGGCGACGGCATTAACGCCCTGTTCGACCTGCTGCCTGCAGGCACCATCATGAACCTGACGGTGGTGGTATATCCGCAGGATAAGCTGGAGCAGCATATCAGCCATCTTTCCGGGCGGGCGATTGGCGACAACACCGATTCAGAATATACCCGCCGCGACTGCCACGAGGTACGCAGCTACCTGAAGGACGGACATAAACTGTACCGCAGCACGCTGGCGTTTTATCTGCACGCCTCCGATACCGATACCCTGTTTCGCCAGCAGCGCCAGTTGCACAGCCTATTGCTGAATGCCGGACTGGTGCCAGTGCAGGAGCAGCACGAAGTGGCCCCACTCAGCCACTGGCTACGCTGGCTGCCGATGTGCTTTGATCCCCTCCGCGATCCGCGTGGGCTCTATACCCGACTCAACTTCGTCCAGCATATCGCCGGGCTGCTGCCGGTCTACGGACGGGAAACCGGCACCGGGCATCCGGGGATTTGTTACTTCAATCGCGGCGGCACGCCGCTGTGCTTCGATCCGCTGAATAAGCTGGACCGCGCGCAGAACGGCCACTTGCTGCTGCTCGGCCCGACCGGAGCGGGAAAATCTGCCACACTCAACGCGAAAATCGCGCAACTGATGGCGCTGCACCGTCCGCGCCTGTTTATCATTGAGGCCGGGAACTCGTTCGGCCTGATGGCCGACTACGCCGCCGCACACGGCCTGACGGTGAATAAAATCAGCCTGCGTCCCGGTTCTGGCGTGACGCTGCCCCTGTTTGCAGATGCATGGCGACTGGTGGAACAGGCCGTCACTGATGCCGAACCGCCGGAAGATGAAGAGAACGATGGCGATGACCAGCGCGACGTGCTCGGCGAAATGGAGATCACCGCCCGGCTGATGATCACCGGCGGCGAAGCGAAAGAGGATGCGCGACTCACCCGGCCGGATCGGGCGATGATCCGTCAGGCGATTATCGCAGCCGCGCATACCTGCTACGAGGAAAAACACCAGACGCTGACCCAGGATATCCGCGATGCACTGTTCGCCCTTTCCCGCGACAGCAGCCTGCCGGAAGCCCGCCGCCAGCGGGCGTATGAAATGGCGGAATCCATCAATCTGTTCTGCGCCGGGTTTGAAGGCGAGCTGTTTAACCGCGAGGGACAGATGTGGCCGGAGGCGGATATCACTCTGGTGGACCTCGCCACCTTCGCCCGCGAAGGCTATGAAGCGCAGCTTGCCATCAGCTATATCTCGCTGATTAACCATATCAACAACCTCGGCGAGCGCGACCAGCATCTGGCGCGCCCCATCGTCAACATCACCGATGAGGCGCATATCATCACCGTCAATCCGCTGCTGGCGCGATTCCTCACGAAGGGCTCGAAGATGTGGCGCAAGCTCGGCATCTGGCTATGGCTGGCCACCCAGAACCTGGCGGATTTTCCCGACGAAGCGAAGAAACTGCTCAATATGATCGAGTGGTGGGAACTGCTGGTGATGCCGCCAGAAGAGATTGAGCAAGTGTGCCGGTTTAAGGCGTTGACTGATGAACAGCGGCAACTGCTGCACTCGGCGGTGAAATCACCGGGGCAATATACCGAGGGCGTGGTGCTTTCACCGCGCGTGGAAGCACTGTTTCGGGTGGTGCCGCCCGCACTGTATCTGGCGTTGGCAATGACCGAGAAGCATGAGAAGGCGGAAAGGATGCGGATTATGAAGGAGACGGGGTGTAGTGAGGTGGAGGCGGCAGAAATAATTTCAAAAAATATGTTGTAGTCGTATTGATTATGTTTCCATAGGCTACCACTCAAGATCACAAGTATTAATTAATACTGAATTCATTCTATTTTGTGAAAAAAAGAGTATCATGTCGCAATCACAATTAACAATTGGTATTCATCATGGCAGAGCAAATCAAGAAAATATACTGTAATAATTGTGCCTGCGAAACCAGGCATTCAATCCTTTTTTATAAGGAAAAGAGAGATGTAGAGGCAATCGATAATCAAGTAATTTGGTATGAAGATAACAATTATTATTTCTCTGAATGTTTGGGTTGTGAGAGTATAACTTTGCATATTGAATCCACTTATAGTGGTTTGAATGATGAAATTGTAGTCACACAATTTCCACCCAAAATAATAAGGAAAGAACCCAAATGGCTATACCGTATTGATGGTGATGGAATTTTTTTCGAGGACTCAGATAAAGTTGAAGTATTCAGAGAGATTTACATTGCATTAAAAAATAACATGCCACGACTAGCTATTATGGGTGTCAGAGCATTACTAGAAATAGTAATGATTGAAAGCATTGGTGATCAAGGTTCATTTGTGAAGAACCTAATAAAATTAAAAGAAGATGGCTATATATCCAACTATCAGTTTGAAGCCATAAACAAGGTCATAGAAGCTGGGCATGCAAGCATGCATAGAAGATACAAAGCCTCTTACGAGGAAATTTCGAGCATAATGGATATAACAGAAAATATTATTGAGTCTATTTATATTAATAAACTAAACATAACAAAACTAAATATCCCCCCCAGAGTCAAAAAAGAAAAATAGATATCTACCTACAGATCCCTTGGAATTGGATCTGTAGAGACCCCCTATTTAGCAGGAATTATTTATTTCTTGTTGCAAGTTTATTTTTAACTATTTTAAAATCCTTATACGCGATTCTCGACTTAATCACTTCAACTTTTTCGTTTTTTTCTTCGAAAAATTTACACATGGATGATATTGGAACAGTACATTTAACACCAAGGATAACTTCTCTCAGTTTGAGATCATTAGAGAAATATTTAAAATATAATCCTGAATCTTCACTTTCAAGTTTCAGATCAATATGTAATCGATATTCGTTTTCATATTTCCAATGTTCAAATTTTGTTAAAGATAGTTTTTTTATGTAAATTTCATCAGAACACTTCTCTAATGTAACCTTGGATAAATCCTTTTCATACTCTACTTTTTGTAGCATCGATTTTGGAATATCAAAACCGAGCGCTATTCCTCTATGCTTATCGGCATAATGCCCCCATAAGAGAGGATTGTCCCATGTTGTACTAAAACAAATAATCCCTTGTTCGTCCTCAATTTTTCTCTTAATCTTTCGCAATTCTTTCCTAACGTTTTTATCGCTTAAGTCTGCGGCAAGTAATTCAAAAGGGTCATTTAGATCTTGGTATCTTGACACTTTAATTCGTTTAAGGGCAATGTTACTAATTGCATACTCCGCATTCGTAAGATAATAAACCCTCATTGTATCATTTGATTTAGAGCTTCCCTTTAGCATATTTCAGTATATCCTCGCGCTCATGCTTATTCATTTGCAGGAAAACCAACATCAACTCCGCCAAATCATCATCTTCAGCATAAAAGTAAGCCAACGGTACTCGCAAAACCTCAGCCAATTTCTGCACAATCTCCGTACCCGGCTCATGTACACCCTTTTCATATCGATTGATACGCGTACTGGCGACAAACTCATCAATACCCGCTGCGATCCCCAGACGTTTTTGTGAAAGCCCACTTGCTAGTCGAGCCTGCTTCAGGCGACGGCAAAAAATATCGTTGTAATGGTTACTTGTATTCATAACTACGAGAATCGTAGTTTTTACTTGCTGCCGATACTACGATTAACGTAGTATCACATTAACAGGTCAAAAGAGGCTGTATCTTAAGCATCATCTTTAGGGGAGATACCTACCATCTGGCGGGACGTTTCCAGCAACTGGAGTTGCGCATCAGGAGAGAGGGCAGCGAAGTTGAGAATCAGTTCAGCAAGATTCTCATCCGAAGTAAACAGCCATGGTAGGGGGACATTCAGCACATCAGCGATACGTGCAGCGGTTTCCATATCAGGCTCATGAACACCTTTCTCGTAACGATTGAAACGGGTGCTTGCAACAGAAGGATCTACAGCCGCAGCAATCCCCACAGCAGTCTGAGAAATGTCTAAGCGCTGTCGGGCTTCTTTTAATCGACGGACGAAAATATCCCGTTGTCTGAGTCTTTTTTGCATAACTACGAGATTCGTAGTTTTTTAATGACTTAGATACTACGAAAAACGTAGTATCTGGATTAGAGAGGTAAACGGAATGACTAAAAAAGACTGGCACCCCGCCGACATCGTTGCTGCCTTACACAAGCGCGGTACCAGTCTGGCGAAACTGTCGCGGGAAGCAGGGCTGGCTTCGTCAACGCTGTCAAATACCCTGACGCGCCCGTGGCCGAAAGGCGAGTGGTTGATTGCCATCGCGCTCGACGTGCATCCGTCAGCGATCTGGCCCGGCCGTTACCTCAATGTTGGAAATAAACGCCAACCCAGAAAACCGCTTCACCTCATGACAACAACCGATAACTCCGGGACATAACGACCCGCGCTGTGAGTGGCAGGACGCATTAACCAACGACACCTGACAGGAGAGTTGTTTATGCACACCGAACCACAACCCAACACCATCGCACTGAGTACAGGAGGCCGCCATGTTTCTGGTCTCCCTGGCTGAAGGCTTTATCTACCTGTTCCAGGCCGCAGGCAAAATCTTCCTCGACATGATGACCGGGATTATCCCGATGCTCATCTGCCTGCTGCTGGCCATCAACTTCCTGATGAAGCTGGTCGGCACCATCAGAATGGAGAAAGTCGCCGCCCTGCTCGGCCGCTCGCGCATCCTCACCTACGGCGTGCTGCCGGTGCTCGGCTGGTTCTTTATGAGCAGCCCCGGCGCGCTCACTTTAGGCAAACTCCTGCCCGAAAAGAGCAAGCCTGGTTATGAAGATGCACTCGGCACCACTGCCCACCCCCTCACCAGCCTGTTTCCCCACGTGGTGCCGTCGGAGTTGTTTGTCTGGCTCGGCGTCGCTGCCGGGGTTAAGGCACTCGGCCTGCCCGTCACCTCGCTGGCGCTGCGCTATATCGCTGCCGCCATGCTGATTGGTTTAATCCGCGGGATTATCACCGAGTACCTGTTCCTGCGGCTCAGCAAGCGGGGGAATGCGCCATGATGATTTACTGCGCACGTATTACTGCTATCGGGCTGTTTGTCGCTGACGGCCTGACCGACAAGATGCTCATAACCTTCGACAGCAACGGGCCGAAAGACTGCCTCGATTACTCCCTGTCGCTGGAGCCGTCGTTCCGGGAAGAGAGCCTGATGATACTCCCTGGCGACCGCCTGTTGCTGGCTGGGCATGATTATCTGGTGACTGCCGTCGGCAAGGGGGCACAACAGGCGCTGTTTGAACTCGGCCACCTGACGCTGGTGTTCAACGGTGACCTGAATCCCTGCCACGTCGGTGCGGTCCATCTCTCCGGCCCGGTGCCGAACCTGCGTGACCTGCACGGTAACCTAGTGATAGAGGAGGGGCGGCCATGAACACGGTACTCATTCCGCCCGGTCCCGGCGGCTACGGCAAGGGGCTGTGGCTGCCCGTTGGCAGCGGCAAAAAGGTGCTGTCACTGACCGGGCGGGAAATCCATCCGGTGGCGATAGAAATTGGCGCACTCACCGAATCGGAAGTGGTGAACGGCTTCGCCGATATCCCGCCTGATAACGACATCCTGTGCGTGGTGATTAACTGCGCCGGGTCCCTGCGCTGCGGCCTGTATCCGCAGAAGGGCATCCCGACCATCAACGTGCTGCCCACCTGGCGCGCCGGACCGCTGGCGCACTTTATTACCGAAGAGAATTACGTCTCCGGCGTCACGATGGAGCAACTGGTTCTAGTGGATACCGCCGAAGCGCCGGACGGTGAACCGGAGTCCGTGCCTGTCGCTGCGCCACGGGTTATCACCACACCGCCACCTGCCCATGGCGCGGAGAAGCTGGTGCGCATGGTCGAGCAGACCGGTACCGCAGTCGGCCACGTTATCGCCCTGCTGTTCGCCGCCAGCCGTGAAGCGGTGGACGTGTCGCTGCGCAACGTTATCCCGTTTATGGCCTTTGTCTCGCTGCTGATAGCCCTGGTGCAGGAGACCGCACTCGGCAGCCTGATTGCCCACTCCCTGACGCCGCTGGCGAACTCGCTGTGGGGACTGGTGCTGCTGTCGCTCATCTGTGGCATTCCGTTCCTCTCCCCGGTGCTCGGACCGGGCGCGGCCATCTCGCAGGTGATTGACGTGATGATAGGCACACAGATTGGCGCAGGGGCGATATCTCCGGCCTTCGCCCTGCCCGCCCTGTTTGCGATCAATGTGCAGGTCGGCTGCGACTTCGTGCCTGTTGGCCTTTCGATGCAGGAGGCAAAGCCGGAGACCATCGCAAAAGGTGTACCCGCCTTTCTGCTGTCGAGACAACTGACTGGACCGCTGGCCGTCATCATCGGCTGGCTGTTTTCCCTGGGCTTATTCTGAGGACTCAACGATGAACAAAATCAGAGCCGCCGTGGTCGGCGCA
The DNA here is from genome assembly GCF_059801165.1 of Cedecea sp. Ae19-4. NCBI lineage: Bacteria > Pseudomonadati > Pseudomonadota > Gammaproteobacteria > Enterobacterales > Enterobacteriaceae > Cedecea > Cedecea sp. Ae19-4. The sequence goes on from NZ_JBCHWG010000003.1 coordinate 629,992, forward strand.
GGTATCTACGGCAAACACCATATGAACGCGTACCGCCATAACCCGGACACGGTACTGGTCGCCATCTGCGAAACAGATGAGGAACGCTGTGATGCTCTTGCCATGGCGTACGGGATCCAGGGCTACACACGGCTGGATCAGTTACTACAGCAGGAGGCTATTGATATCGTCTCGGTGGCAACACCTGACCCGTACCACACCGAATCCATCCTCACCGCCCTGCGCTACGGCAAACATGTGCTGGCGGAGAAACCGCTCGCCACCTCGGTACGCGAATGCGAGCTTATCGTGGAGATGGCGCAGCAGCGGGACCTGCTGGTCGGCGTCGATTTCCACAAGCGCTGGGACCCGGCGGTGATGCGCATTAAGGCCGAACTGGAGAAACCGGAAGCCGGGCGGATCCTGCGCGGGCATATCAGCATGGACGACGTGATAAGTGTGCCGACGGAGTGGCTGGACTGGGCGGGCGCAAGCTCCCCGGTGTGGTTTCTCGGCTCACACTGCTTTGACCTGGTGCACCATCTTTCCGGACAGGAGGTGGTGTCGGTGTACGCCGTCGGGCAGAAGCGGCTGATGGCTGAATGCGGCCTCGACACCTTCGACAGCGTACAGAGCCTGTTGACGATGGCCGACGGCAGTTCGTGGATGGTGGAAAACTCGTGGGTGCTGCCGGAGGGCTTTCCGAAGGACAACGACGGGCGTATCGATATTCTCTGCGAGGCAACCTATATCCGCAGCACTTCACAGCATCGCGGGCTGGAAATCACCACGCCGGGCATGACGCTCACGCCTAACAGCTATTTCATCAACTACCGCAACGGCGTCGCCAGCGGTTTTGGTATCGACCCCATCAATGATTTTGTGCGGGCGGTTAGGAACAGGTCACCGTACCCGGTCACCGCAGTGGACGGACTGGCGGTCAGCCGGATTTGTGAGGCGGTACACCAGAGTCTCGAGAGTCAAAAACCTGTGTCATTAAAATAGTCGCCAGCAGGGATGCTGGTATCCGCAAGCCCGTTTATTCTGTATTCCCTAAAGAATGCCGCCATTTGTTATCCTTAATTCAGCATTCATCGTTAACGCCATTAAGTATCCTGTCCCGATAGTCTTCCAACTGATGCCGTTGCAGATAGTTTTCTAACTCCTGTGCCCAGCGCGTTCCTTCGCCGAGCGTCGCGCGGCTATGGGTTGAGGCATAAAGATAGCGTGTATCATAAAGATTAATCAGCGTCTGATTTACACCATCGATTTTGCACTTAGGATTTTTGAGCTGCTGTTCTAAAGCCCGGACAATACGGGCACGATGGTCTTGATCGGTAGCAAAATCCCGTTCCTGCAATTCGCTGAGCACCAGAAATGAAGGTGGAATTTCTTCTGCAATCGCTGCCTGCAAACGATAATGACCATCAAGAATAACAAATGATCCCAGCCCTGCTATATACCAGACAAGTACTGGAGGCAGCGCACCCTCACGGCATTTTTTACGCCACCATTTCAACCTTCCGGCATCAGGTTGTATCGAATAACGCCCAAGTAGCAGGCTACCTCCCCACCACCAGTCCACTAATCTGACTTTGTCAGGATTGACCAAATCAGGAAAATCTTCGCCGTAGAGCGTCCAGCTACAGCCGATATTCCCGCTGCTTTCTGGGGCATCAAAACGCCAGCTATTTACAGGAACACGCTGTCCGGATAATTTTGGTAATGAATATTTGGCCTCCATCGGCCTTATCAGCCATCGGCGAGGAGACAGAAGAGGCACTGGCGCATTCATTAATTGCCGGGAAAAATAGCGACACCATTCACCTGTCCAGGCCCGTTCGCCTTTGCTTTTAATCCCCTCAATATCTTCAGATGTGACAGCCGGTAATAATGTCTGGCAAGCAGAATGATCGGCATTAAACACCAACCAGACACCGGAATGATCTTTCAACATTGATGCCCAGAATAATGTCTTCCCGGAGACCTGTAGCGCCATTCGCCCATACCGACCACTTAGTATTTCCATTGCCACGTCGGTCCTCTGGCTGCTCTTGAGTGTCAGCTCCAGACCCTGCCAGTTATTATTGCGATCAAAAAGATCTTTCCACCAATATTGGGACATTATCATCTTCCCTGATAAACAGAGGGTTAGTCTAAAACCTTTAAAATTGTTCAGGTAGCTATTTATACGTCAACGTAAACGTCGCCGTGGCATTGGCGGGCCCTGCCGTCACCGCTGAGGCCGTCTGGTAATAACGCGCCTTGAGCTGAACGGTCTCCATCCCGCCATTAGGCGAAGTATAATAATCCTTTACCTGCCCGAACTGCACCGCACTGTTGTCCGGCGCGAAGTAAAGCTGAACCCCAACGCCCGTCGCCGCGGTACTGCCGCTTTCGGAATCGATGGCCATCACGCCTGGCGCATTCGACGCATCCCGGGTGGCATCAATCTGTACATAAATATGCGCGCTTTTATTGCAGTCCAGCACGATATTAAATCCCTTCCAGTCCGTGGTGTAGCCGACGCCGCTGAACTCCCGCTTGTTGTGATCGCCAAGCTGGACCGGCTCATCCACCGATGTTACCGAGCAGGCGGCAGAGGTGACGGTGTTGGTTCCGTTTAGCGTGATGTTAGCAAAGTAAAACTGGTTGACGACCGAAGCGCGCGCCAGTACCCCGTTGGTTAAGGTGCCACTGGTAATATCCCCGGTTTTTATCAGTTCTCCCTTGATCCCATCTCCTGGAATGGAGGCCCATGAGCCCCCGGCATTGTAGGGATAGCTGGCTTCATACGGCAGTACTTTGCCTGATTGAACAGTGGTCAGGCGTAAACCCACTCCGACGAGATTGGTATTGTAGACGCCGTTGCCATAGCCACTCAGAGTTCCCCATTGCGTCAGCTCCCAGCGAGCGGTCCAGGCCTCCCGCTTGCAGCCCGCGATGGCATTACCGTTGTTATAAGCGCCGGTCACCGTCGTCGCGATGACGCTGCCGATCGGCGTATCGCGCTGAACAACCACATTGCCGAAGTTCAGATAGCCCGGCACTTCTCCGGACACGCCGCTGTAAAAGGAACAACTGGCCTCAACCAACGGCGCAATAGCCATTATCAGTAATAATAAGCAGATGATTTTTTTCATATGTTCACCCCGGGCGGTTACTGATAAGTCAGCGTGAAGGTCGCCGTGGCGTTTGCCTCACCAGCCGTGATCGCAGACGTCGTCTGGTAATAACGCGCCTTAAGCTGCACTGTTTCAAAACCGCCATTCGGCGAGGTGTAATAGAATTTCGTTTGCCCGAACTGCACCGCGCTGTTATCCGGCACAAAGAACAACTGGACGCCGATCCCCATCGCCGCCAGATCGCCAGCCGCGCTATCCAGCTTCATCACACCGGCGACATTCGACGGATCCTGAGTGGCATCGATCCGGACGTTGATGCGCGAGCTTTTGTCACAATTCAGCTCGATGTTAAACGCCTTCCATTCGGTTGCCGAACCTGGTCCGCTGAACTCCGATTTTTTGTGTTGATCGAGCTTCACGTCAACATCAGGCGTGTTCACCGTACAGGCGACGGTCGTGATTTTCCCCCCGGAAAAAGCGATAGGGATCTCTGTCGACCACTGCGCATTTTCCCGTGTTCCGGCAATAAAACGTCCAAGGTTACCGGCCAGGGTACCCGGCGTGATATTGCCGGTTTTAATCAGCCGGATCCGCGCCTGATCGTTAATGGAAGGGTGGTAGCCGGAACTGTGGCTGGTCTGGGTAGTAAAGACCTGTGACTGGCCGCTGGCGATGCCCGTCCAGTTATCGGGTAAGGGATTACTGTCGAATGACGTGCGGCCTTCAAAAACGAATCCCACTCCCGCCACATTAGTGTTAAACACCGCCTCACCATTCCAGGTGACACTGGCCTTCGAACCCGTGTTTTTGATACCCGCTACGATGAGATATTGTGGTGTGGGGTCGTAATTACAGTTCTGGTATGCCACGCCCTGGTTAGACGTCAGCCAGTCGCTGATGGGCTGCCCGACTACCGCGTCCCGCTGAACTACGAGCGTACCCACATTGATCGCAAAGCTCCCCGATGCGGAGCACAACGCCCATGAAGCCTGACTCACTATCAGCCCGACCAGAATAATCATCCATCGCCACATGTTCATTTTCCAACCTCAAGACATTCCTGACTCACCGTAACGACCGGTGGCGAGTTTTCCAGTTCCGGCAGCCGATAATGCACCACGCACTGCTGCACCCCGTTCCAGCTCACCGCGATCTCGCCCGCTTCCGGCACGCCAGTGAGGTATACCTGGCCGTCGTCGCCGACAATGCCGCTGCCCCCCTCTTTCAGCTTCGCCTGCGCGCCGAACGGTACTGGTAGTCCACGATACAGTAGCGTCATCAGCACCCGTCGCCCGACGCGCGTGTTGAACTCCGCCATCACCACCGCCCCCTGCGTTGGCGTCACGGTCTGTACGGCGGTGTCGATATCCACCTCATCGCCCAGCGTGCTGGTATCCAGCGCAATACGGTTTTTCTTGTACGGGTTAACGTACGGCACCACCGCATAGCCACGTCCGTCGGTGTAAACGCCGGTGTTGTTCTGCACCTTCGCCTCATCCGCGCCCGGGGCGCTGACCACCGCCAGCGACTCGCCAAGTGGCTGGGAAAGCGTGAGCCCGTGCGGATGAACCACCACGCCGCCCTTCAGGCCATAGTTGACCTGCTGCGTATCGTCGTCATAGTTGTAGCCGCCAGTGATTTCCCCCTGTCCGCCTTTGTAATCGGCATTGATATTGCCGGAACCACCGACGCCATGGTTGGTGTAGCTCTGCTGGAGGCTGTAGCTTAAGTTGTTGTCAGCAAGCAGGGTGCCGTTGAGCCCGGCCTGCTGGCGGGTATCGCCATGTTTAGCGGTGTTGACGCTGTAGCTGGCCCAGGCGTTATTTGCCGCCTCGCCGGAGAGGAATTTGCTGAGCGGCACCTGGATATTAAAGGCCAGTTGCTGATCGGCAGGCTGGGTACTTTCCGGGTAATCGCTGTAGCTGTAGGTGATGCTGTAGCTGATCCCGTTAATATTCCCGTTCCAGCCGGTGCTCAGGGTGCGTTCATAACCGTCCTCTTTCCAGTAATCCTGCTGGTAGCCGGAGACAAAAATCGATCCGTAGCTGCCTACGCTCTGGCTGAGATCCAGCTGAAGCCGCTGGCGTTTGTTGTATGTCATCCGCCAGCCATCATCGCTGTCCGAGCGCAGATCGTTCGCCTCCTGGAAGGTGTAGAAACCCTCCGTGGAATAGCGGTAAGCCGCGAGCGTGAAGCTGGTATCAGTGGTCTGAAAATCCTTCGAGTACTGAACCCGGTACGACTGGCCGTCGTGGGTTTCATCGTTGTTGAGGGTGGTATGCGCGGCGGTAATATCAGCCGAAAGCGAACCCAGCTCGCCAAGGCCAAAACCCAGCCCCGCCGCTCCGGACTGGTAATCCTCCGAATACAGCGTGCCGCCATAAACAGTAATGGCATGCGGCAGGCCGTAAATCGCGGTCACCTGGCCGAACTGCGGTTCGTCGCTGTCCTCATTGCCGCTCCGGTACTTCCCGGCGGTGAGGGCATATTTCAGATGTCCTTCACGCTGCATAATCGGTACCGCAGAAAAAGGCTGAATGAAGGTACGTTCGCTGCCATCGGCTTCTTTGATGGTCACTTCCAGGTCACCGCTGCCCGAGGTTGGGTAAAGATCGGTGATGGTAAACGCCCCCGGCGCAACATAGCTCTGGTAGATGATGTAGCCGTTTTGCTTAATGGTCACCTGGGCGTTCGACTGCGCAATACCGCGGATCACCGGGGCGAACCCGCGCAGGCTGTCCGGCAGCATGTTATCGTCAGAGGCAAGCTGCGCGCCGCGAAACTGCACGCTGTCAAAGATGTCCGACGGGGTGTAGCTGTCGCCGAGCGTGAGCTGCCCTTTCAGGCGCTGGATATCCCGCTGGAGATAGGTGTTCACCGAATCCCAGTGGCTGCCGTTTTCGTCATCATAATTCCAGGTGGAATAGTTGCGCAGCCGCCACGCGCCGAGGTTTAGGCCGCCTTGCAGGTTAGCGTAGTAGCTGTCATCAGAACCGTTTTCCCCGTTGCGCCAGGTATTGCTGCCGCTGAGGTTATAGTTCAGCAGCGCGGCAGGCACCCCTTCGTCCCATTCGGACGGATCCACCGCGCCTCTGGCGCTGGCATCCATTGCCGCTTGCGGGATACTCACATTCAGTTGCAACTGGCTGAAACGCAGATCGGTGGTGGCCATCGGGATGTAGTGGCCAATATTTTCCAGCGGCTTTTCAGGGGGTAGCGCCGCCAGCGCGGGAAAGACGTCCGTTTTGACGCCCCAGGCTTTCAGCATCGCGGGCGTGACCTGCGCGCTGAGCTTTTTGTCCGGCCCGGAGATAAACGCAATATCCTGCGCCTGTCCCTGTCGTTCACCATTCACATACACCGTGACCCGGTAGGTGCCTGGCAACTGGCCGTCGGCTTCGGCAAAGGTGGATAAATCCGCCACCGGCTGGCCGGGATTGTCGATCTCCAGCGCATGAGGGTTGAAGATCTCACGGGCCTCCGCGTGACGGAGATACCCCAGCAGCAGAACCATCACCAGCAGCAGCGCCAGCAGAAATACCATCAGCCGGGAAGTTGGATTTTTCATCTCTTCCTCCCTCACAGCCTGCGGCTTTCAGTCTGGCTGACGCCGCCGTAGTCACTGATGGCCTGCCAACTCACGCTGGAGACAGATGCCGAAGGTAGCGTGAAACTCGCGCTGCCTTTCGGCGGCACCATGTCCGCGTCTTTAATCTCCTGCCCGTCCACCTTCAGGGTAAATAGCGTGACGTAATAAGAGGTAGGGTTACTGATGGTAAGACGGTTGCCGCTGCGGGCGACGGAGAGCTGGTGATAAGCGGTCTCAGGCCGACCGTCCAGCCCGGCGGGACGGTAGAACAGCTTCAGGCGCGACTTCACCACCACCTGCAGCACATTGGTGCGGGGTTTACTGTCATCAGTCGCGGGGATGGATTTTACATTCAGCCAGAAGACCGACTCCCGGTCCTGCGGCAGGTTTCCCCCGGTACGCACAATGCGCAGGATATTCTCTTCACCCGGGTTAATACGAAACAGCGGCGGGGTAACGATAAACGGCGCTTTCGCATTTTGCTCACCGCTGTCCACCCAGCTTTGTACCAGATAAACACTGGATTTCTCGGGATTACGAATGGATGCGGAGGTCTCTTTTTTATCTCCGTCATAAATGACGCGTGTGCCGCCAATCACTATTCCGGCCTGTGCCTGCACGGTAAGGGTGGCCAGCAATAGCGCCAGCGCAACGTCTGCATACCTGTTCATCTTGTTATCTCCGGGCGAAAAATACGCATCCCTGCGAAACGTTCCCTGTTATGCGGCGGTACACCGGGTAGGATGGGAGGAGGAATGTACCCCGCGACGGCACAGCGTTATTTGTAGTTAATGGTGAACTGCGAGGTACCGTTCGCCGTGCCGGTTGTGACCGCGGTGCCGGTAGAGACATAGCGAGCGATAAAGTCCAGCGAATTGGTGCCTTCTGCCAGCGGGTAATCCGTCGATGCCGTATGCAGCGGGATCGCGGTGCCATTTCTGTCGGCAATTTCGATACCCACACCGGTAGCGATCCCGGTGCCGCTATCCAGCGCCAGCAGATTCTGGTTTACGCCATCAGAGGTACCGTCAAATTTCACATTTGCCCCCGTTACGGTGTCAGGGCAATCACTCAGGCTGAGCGTGAAACGCGTAGGTGCCGCCTTCATTCCTGCAGCACCGTTAAGAGCGGTCTGCGCGACGTTGCCTAAATCAACCGGTAGATTTTGTGAGCCGGTATCGACGGTACAGGTTTGATCGGTAATGCTTCCGGTAAAATGAATGGTTCCGTCAGCGGCTAAAGCGTTACCCGCCACCAGCAAAAAACACGCGCTTAACATCATTTGTTTCATACAGTTCTCCTTGTGAACAATCGTTCAGGGCCCAGCCCTGCTTCACTCTGGCGGTGAAAAAACCTACGGGAGACTTTCCCGTTAGTGCCAGAGTGGTGAGTTCAGAAGAAAATCTGGTGGAAGATGACAGTGAAAAATAAAATGTCAGCACTGGCTGAAAAGAACGGTGGGAATGGCATAAAACAGTAAAGCGGTGAGCGAATGAAAACTGGCAACGTGAACCTCTAAAGCACGTTGCCAGCAAGGGCCAGAGGAACATCATATATCTGCTACGTTTTATTTTTATTTAAAAACAGAGAGATAATCCGTTATCAAAAGGGGTCTCAGAAAAATTTTGACACTTTGCTAAATTTTTCTGATACTACTTTACATTCTGGCACTAATTGTGTGGTTTTCTCTCATATTCCCCCAGACATTCATAAATCTCTGCGTATTTGTCGCCGTATAAATCACCGTATGCCGGATGTTCCGGTGCCCCAGGTAATCCTGTATCAGACGTGTATCACGCCCTAAATCCGCCAGCGCGTAACCGCATCCGTGCCTCAGCATATGGGGATGCGCTGAAATACTGACGCCGCCCAGCTCGCCGTAACGTCTGAGCAATAACCGGACCTGATGGCGCGACAGCGGCCCCCCTTTCTGCGACAGGAAAAGCCAGTCAGAGTCAGCATCCCGCCAGCGACGGCGCACCGTTAACCAACGCATCAATGCGGGCAATTCGGCATCGAACAGCGGATGCTGTGTTGACAGGCTATTTTTGAGCCGCCTGACATACACCGAACCACCGACCAAATCGATATCCGACAGGCGCATTCCGCACAGTTCACTGACCCGCAGACCGTGTAAAAAACACATCTGAATCAGGCAGTAATCGCGCTCAAAATGGATCCCTCTGTCCGCTGCAAGCAGTATCTGCCCCACTTCATGGCGGGTCAGATGTTTTCGTTTTACTGGCATAAACCTTGCTCCTTAAACACAATAAAAAATGAAGAAAAAAACAGGCCGGAACCACTTTCGTAGCCCGGCCAGAACCACAGAATAACACCAGAAAGCCCGGCAAAGGTTGATGACAGACTCAACAATTTTCACGGGCTGGTTCCAGTTTTCAGCAGTGATCGTATGAGCATTGCGCTACACCCGGCAGAAGAAAACTCTGTTGCCGGAGGCGTTATGCCAGACCGCTTTCCTCTTCTGTTGCCCCTGATGCTGTGCGCCGCTTTCCCGCTCAGAGCCATTACCACGCCGGAAATTGCAGCCTCCGCCCTGTCGCCGGACTGCGTGAACTACCGGGTAGTCGGCCTGTGCTACTGGCTCTATTGCACGCCGTTCGGCTGTACGGTGCGCACGTCGGTGAAGGTCAGTCATTTCCGCCCGGATCTGGTGGTGTCGGCTTACAGCAACACCGGGCAAAGTCCGTGGGTAGAGATGTCGTTACTCAGCCCACCGTTGCCCGGTGTTGCCGAAGGCGGCGGCGATACTAATCCTCGTTCTGCCAGTCAGCACAGCAAGATTCGCTTTAAGAATGCCGATGCTATCGGCTTCCCGGCGGGTGATGAACTGGCAAAATTTTTCACCCAGTTTGGCTATATCTGCTCACCTTCATCGCAGCCTTTTCAACCGTACTTTCTGAGTCAACTCGATACGCTGGCGTGGCGCAGCGGTGTGCCGGAAATGACATACCCGGAGGCGCTGACACCGGGCATGCGGGAAGTCGGTCAGAACGGTGATATGTGGGGCAATATCTACCCGCGCGCCGGAGCCATCAGCCAGACCCACGACTATAAAACCGCCGCAGTTATCGCCCAGCGCGTGGCCGATCTGGTGACGCGTACCGGGCAACCGCATATCTACACGCCGCTGACGGCTTCCTCTCGCGCCGGGTACTGGCCGCCCTCCCCAGTTATCGAAGGCGACAGCGATAACCATCGCTGGCAGATGCTCACGCCGAAAAAATCCGCCTCCTGTTCGGTTTTCCCGGATGGCCGCGCCACCGACTCTTACGCTGACAAGCTGGCAGAGAACGGCGCGTACGCCTGGACGCTGTGGCGGCCCTATAAATGCTGTCCGCGCCGGGGGCAAACCTTCCTCGGCAGTACGGGTTAACGGAGGCGGTGATGAGAGTCCTTTGCCTGGTCTTACTGTTTTTCGCCGGGGTTTGCGTGGCGGCAGACGACTACAGTTTCCGCACGCGAGGCGCAGTTGATGACCTGCTTTATTACCAGATTGGCGGCGGCGAGGCGGTCATGCCGCCTCCGGTACGCCGCAGCCCCTCGCCGCTCAGCGTGGGCATTGGTTGGAACGCCGATATGATGTGCGGCAATTTCGACATCGACACCACGGTACGCAACCAGCTAAACGGCATCACCGATGGTTTCCAGCAGCTGATGGGCAACGTTATCCAGAGCGCCACCGGCGCAGTTGCCAGCCTGCCCGCGATGATTATCCAGCGCGCCAATCCGCAGCTTTATGATTTGCTGACCAACGGCGTATTACAGGGACGGCTGGATTTTGATAAATCGCTGCTGAACTGCCAGAAAATGGCGGAAAAGATGACCGATTTGGCGGCAGATTCTGCCTGGTTTTCCGGAGCCAAAGCTGAGAATTACCAGTCCCTCGCCGCCAGCGATAATGACGCCATCCGCACCGACCAGAAAGCGGCAAAAGAGGCCGCCGAAAAGGGTAAACGCTGGGTCGGCGGTGAAAAGCGCGGCGGCAAAGGCCAGCCGCCGATTAAGGTAGTCCATGACGCCACCGCCGCAGGCTGGAATATTCTCAACCAGCAGCCCGCCACCAGCACCACGTCTCTTACCGCCTCCGAATGCGACGGGGAACTTTGTAGCGCCTGGACATCCCCCGAAGAGGCCGCCGGATGGATGACCCGCGTGGTGGGTGAGCAGACCATCAGCGTGGCGCAGGCCACCGACGATCCGGACGCACGTTCCGGCGCACAGGCAGGGATCGGTCTGCATCCGCTGATCGACGAAGAAAAGGCGAGGATCCTGCCCCTCCTGACAGATCTGGTTAATGGCAGTCAGAAACCCGGCTTCGACAATCTGGCGAAAGCCTCCGGCGGATCCATGCAACTGACCCGCGGCGTGGTCGAGGCACTGCGCGACGATCCGGATGTTGCCGTACTCACCGAACGGCTGGCGGGAGAACTGGCGCTGGCCCGCGTCACCGAACAGGCGCTGCTGGCCCGGCGCACGCTGCTTGCAGGTATGCGCGAACCGAATATCGCCAACGTCAAAGAGGCGCAGGAGAGCCTGGGCAAAACCACCGCCCAACTGGATGAAGAGCTGAGCCAGCTTAAGCTGGAACTCGATTTCCGCCAGGCGCTGACACGCAATACCGCCAGCCAGATCCTGCAACGCAAGCAGCAGCGAGACCAGCTTCAGGGGCAGGCAGTGGAAGTGCCGGACGACAGCGACCGCCGTCTGCACAACCTCCATAACCCGCAGCCGGACAGTCCGCGATGACCGCCAACAGCTATTTCGAGTATGTGCTCACCCTGCTCGGCTGGCTGGTGAACAACGGCGTGTGGCAGACGCTGACCGCCACCGGGCTGTTCGCCCTGCCCCTGCTGGCGAAGCTGATTGCCCTGTGGCTGAAGGCGCGCGGCCAGGGGGCTGATGAAGGCAACGTCGCCCGCCTGCTGGTCGTCTGGGTGGAGCACTCGCTCTACAGCGCCCTGCTGGTGATCTTCTTCGCGGGTGTGCCGTTCCTCAATGTTGATATCAATACCCTCACCTACGACAGCCAGCGTACAAAACAGTGCGGCTGGTCGGTGGTACAGCCCGGCGATTCCGGCTATGCACCGCTGATCAACGAACTTAGCGGCCAGAGCGCTTCCGTTCCGGTGTGGTGGTACTTCACCCACGCGCTGGGCAAAGGCATCACCAGTGCCGCCGTCGCGGTGCTGCCCTGCAAACCGGACCTGCGCCAGCTGCGCTTTGAGGTGCAACACACCAGGATCGCCGATCCGGCGCTGGCGCAGGAGCTACAGGATTTCGTTAACGACTGCTATGGGCCGTCGCGCGCACGCCTCAAGCGGCTGGGCAGCGATATTAGCGAGGAACAGAGCCGGGAGGTGGACTGGGTGGGATCGTCTTTTTACCTCACTACACCGGGTTATTACGACCACGATCATTCCCGTTCGCCCTGCGCCGCCTGGCCTTATGACGCCAGCCGCGATGATGGCCTGAACGATACGGGTAGAGGTGGCTATCCCGCGTGTAAAGAGTGGTGGTCCGATGGCGATACGGGGCTGAAAAATCGGCTGCTGAAGCAGGTCGATACCACGCTCTGGCAACGGCTGCAAAAACTGGGGCAGTCGAAAGACGAGTACGAAGAAGCGGTATTGCGCTCGCTGGTGAGCCCGCGCAATATGCAGGTGTCACAGGGAGGGCTGGTGTACAACGGGTTTGGTGGGAATGCGGGAGATAACTTGAATGCATCGCAAGCGTTAAGTCGGATGGGGAGTGTCGCCGGAATGTCGGTTTCCAGCCTCGCTTTGTTCCCTGCTTTCGACAGCGTGCGTCAAGCGTTGCCGATGGTGCAGACATTCCTTGGAATGGCCCTTGTGATTTGTATTCCTGTGATCCTGCTGTTCTCTGCGTGGGAATTAAAAACTGTGGTTATGCTGAGCTTCGTGCAGTTCGCCCTGTTCTTTCTTACCTTCTGGTGGGAACTTGCACGTTGGCTGGATAGCTGGCTGATGGAAATTATCTACAACGCAGAGGGTGCTTCGCACTTTAATCTGTATGGGTTGCAGAACGCTTCTGATGATTTGATCGTCAATGTGGTGATGGGGACGATGTCTGTGGTGCTACCTGCGTTCTGGCTTGGAGCGCTGACGTGGGCGGGGGCTAGGGTTGGCGGGGCTGTGGCGGGGGTCATCTCTGCGGGAAGTGGAGATGTTAAGAATAGTGGTGGGCAAATTGGAAAAATTATACTCAAATAATAATTCAATAAGTTTTAGTAAAAACTAAATCATTTTTGTGATACATATCCACATGTAAGATACAAATAAACAGTACTAAGATCCTCAGAAAGAAAAAAATAGTCATCTATTGTCAGTGGGGCATGAGGATATGCACCAAATCTAGATTTTGGATGAAATGTTTTTATTCTACCTTCGTAATACTCACCAAAATATTTTTCTGTTTCTGGAGCATTAAATGTCTTAGAGATAAACATAGCTGCATCTTTCGAGGTTGGGTTAGATATTCCAACTTCTTTTAGCTTATCTAATATCATATTAAATGAAGCATCAAGTGATATGAATAGAGAATAAATGGCTTCCTCCATAAAATACCCATGAACTAATAACATTCTACTTCTCAGTAAGGTAGATAGGCCTCTAATTAGAATAAAATTATTCACATCAATTTTCTCAAACACTTTTTCCTGTATATTGACATCGAATCCTTGATCTCTTAAATCATATTTTTCCCCATCACTTGTCACTGGAGGAAGAGACAGACCTCTATTGATTTGTCCTATAAATGGATGCCATCCATTAACTCCTGCAGGCATAATTATTGCTTTGATTAATTCTTTTTTTATTTCAGATAGATAGTTAGATACATCACCACTCATTTTCACATAATGGCAGGTTGAAAAAGGATAAATAACTGAATAACCATACATTCTATCAAGGCTTAGCATTATCGACGAGTATAACTTTATTTCATTTATAGAGGCCCATTCCATCTCGGTATAATACCCTTCATCTTCAAATTCAGAGTCAACGAAAGTCACTAAAGGTGTAACCGAAAAACAAATATCCTCGCTAATAAATAGAGCGGAATCATCCATAATAAATGTTTTAATGGGATAAACCCCAAGCGGAGATAATAAACGTACCTGATGGGTGTGATTATCATTTTTTCGATAGGTAAACATCAATTCCATGTCAATCTCAATTTGCGGAGGATAATTTTAAACTTTACGACGTCAGGCAGGTAAGTAGGTTCTTTTCAATGGAACTAACAACTTGGTTTCAATATCAACCTGCTCGTAGTTTTCAACCAACGCACGCACCAAATCGTCGAGTGTCCACAACGTCAGCGGGATCGTTGAACGATCGGCTTCATAGCGAGCATCCTTGCTGAATCCCCCAGTACTGACGTACAACCCGCGATCGTCTTTATGGCGGCCACCGATAAAGCTGCGGATCTGCTGGCTACCCATCTGTTCACGGCGATGCTTCACTTCAACAATAATACGTGGGTTTTCAAAACCGAAACCATCCGGAGAAGCAATAATATCTTTGCCCCTATCCGCGCCAACAGGTGATACCTGAGTTTTATATCCCATACTGCGCAAAACACCTGCCACCAGATTTTGCATCTCGTCCCAATCAAGTCGATTGATACGATCTTTGATGCCTTCAAAGGCGATCATTTCCATATCGCGTAAGGGGTTAGATACGGCGTCTTCCTCGTTAACTGAACCAAGAACTTCTGGCGTAACGTCAGGTGCAGGTTTTTTCCCCTGCAATAATTCATTCACAGCGAAATCCGGCACACGGAAAACCGTCAGTGTTGAACCCAATGTATTTCTGGTGGCATCACTCAAGTTATCACGATCAATTTCTTCCGTATTCCATTTCACCTGGCGAGCAATGCCCATACCATCTTCAAGCCACTCTGCATGATATTCAAAATCTGAAACGATCTTCCCTAACAGGTAGGTTCGATTAGAGGGGGAATACGTAATGGCCCAGTCACCTTTCTGCATTTCGTTCACAAATCGCCAAATCTGAGAAGTACCAGAACGTGCAGTTCCCGGTTTAATTTGAGGTTCAAGCTCTTGGTATAAATCGAACAACTGTTCTCTGGATAATCCCGGTTTTACATGTGGAGCAAAAGGTGACCACCCTATCGCCGCGACTTGTTTATCACGAAAATCATCATATAGTTTTCCACCATCGCCACGAATCATCCACATCTTGCCAGCCATGATTTTCCCTTCTGAATGAACTTGTTAATCGGCACTTTAGCACAACACAATTAGCTTTACCGGAAGCAAATCAACGTTATGTTATTCGTCTTGAATCAATCAAGCTTTGCGAGCATGATCGCAATAACATCAGCCTGTTACCCGGTTCATTCTTATGATCTCTCCAGAAACGCTGCAATCCGCCATCTCTAACGCCTCTGTCTGGCGTCAGGGTGACGTATGCGCGCCGCATAAACCGCTACTGCTGTTGTATGTACTGTCGCAGTACAAAGCAGGCCATCCACGCCTGTTTAACTACGGTCTGGAAATCCATGAACCGCTTACTCGCCTGCTGAAAGAGTTTGGTCCCAAGCGACGCACCGACTATCCCAATATGCCTTTCTGGCGACTGCGAACCGACGGCTTCTGGGAGATCGCTCACGCAGAAGGTTGCAAACCGCGCAAGGGCAATACTCAGCCGACAAAGAAAGAACTGATTGATAACCATGTGGCGGGCGGCTTCGATGAGGCTGCTTATCAACAATTGCTGGCACACCCTGAGATGATCGACCAGTTGGCTCAGAAGATCCTCACCGATCGCTTCCCGGAAAGTATTCAGCGGATCCTGGCCAACCAACTGGGATTCGATTTTATCGATCGATCCAGGAACCGCAATCCGCGTTTCAGGGATATCGTTCTTCGCGCTTACCACTCACGGTGCGCGTTCTGCGGTTACGATCTCAGACTCGATGGCGCGCTGGTTGGTATTGAAGCGGCGCATATTCACTGGAAAGCGTACGGTGGTCCGTGCGTGGTAAATAATGGCCTGGCGCTCTGTACATTACACCATGACGCGTTTGATATGGGAGCATTCGGGCTGGATGAGAGTATGACCATCCGCATCTCCGGCGGCGTCAGTCGTAGTCCGGTGGTAGACCATCTGTTCTGGCACCGAGACGGCCAGCAGTTATTCCTTCCTTATGACAAAACGCAGTGGCCTGCTGAACAGTATGTTGGCTGGCACCGAAAACAGATTTTCAAAGCCTGAAAATACGCAACGGGCCGTTAGGCCCGTTGTTCGTTATATCACCGCAGTTCTATCACTCGCGTCCGCTCAGCCTGCTTTCGGTAGTGGTCGTATCGCTCCCGGAACCATGCTTGCTGTTCATCACTCATATTGCCGGTCACGGCATCAATATCCACTGGCTGGCCCAGGGCGTGCATACGGGCAAAACTGCGTGCCAGAAAATCAAAATTCTTTAATGCGTTTATATCTTGTTGGTTCATTAGCATATCCCTCCAGTCATTGTGTTTACTGTTCAAGGTCATATGCTTTTCTGATTTCAGTATCCGCCTGAAAAAGATCATTTTTTGAGCGATGCGTGCGTATCAATCTGCCTGTGTTCACATTTCAGGAACGATAAAACTCTTCAGCCTCGGTAATGATTTTCCCCTCCCTTTTATCATCCGCGCAGAAAACACTACCGCCAGCCATGCAGTAAGTTCGCCATGTATCCGGAAGGCGCGAACGGCGCAGATGCGCAGGATATCCGTGCCATTCCATCCCGCAGGGAAATGCCCTGCGAAGGGTGTTCCCTGCTCATTTACAGGAGAAACACCATGTCGCTTTTCGATAAAAAACCGTCGTTAATGCCGGTGGTTATCGCCCCTGATGTCTGGCAATCCGCTGTGGAATTTCCCGCCGACCCGCAGCAGGTGGAAGAACGGCTGGGCAATCTGTTGCTCGCTGTACTGCTGACCCTGCGCACCGCCGGGACGTCCCGCAAGAAAGTCACCTTTATGATCTACTGCCAGCCGCCGCAGGGCGATATGAAAGTCCCTGTCGCATTACCGCTGTCGCTCAACTATCACGGCCACTATGTGCAGGTCTCTATGGCTGAACAGGCATAACCTCTCCCCGCCGGAGTCGCTTCCGGACGGAGGTAGCTCCGGCTTCTTCCATGAGGATCGCACAATGGACAGAAGCAACGATATCTACCAGAAAGTCACCGACCAGATTATTGCTGAGCTGGAAAACGGCAATGTGCCGTGGATCCGCCCGTGGCGCGATGGCGAGCCGCCGTTCCCGATCAATGCGTTATCCGGTCGACCGTATCACGGCATTAACGTGCCGCTGCTGTGGAACAGCGCCGACAAGCAGAGCTTCGCCAGCGACCGCTGGCTGACGTTCCATCAGGTCAGCGCGCTCAGCGGGCAAGTGCGCTGGGGGGAGAAATCCTCTCTGGCGGTGTTGTATCTGCCGCGCACACAGGAAGAGACCGATGCACTCGGCCAGCCGTTGCTGGATAAAGACGGCGAGCCGAAGGTGCGGCATTTCGGGATTATTCGTGAATTTCGGCTGTTTAACCTGTCGCAGTGTGACGGCCTGCCGCAGTCGCTGTCCGAGCCGTTTATCCGGCCCGCAGAGCCTGTGGAGATGGCCGAAACCATTGCGAAAAATAGCGGCGTGACGCTGCGCCATCGCCGCCAGTCGAAAGCGTATTACAAACCCGCGACCGACCTGGTGATGATGCCGCACCCGCAACAGTTTGAAAGCAGCGAGGCGTACTACGCCACGCTGCTGCATGAACTGACGCACGCTACCGGACACACTTCACGCCTCAACCGCCCCGGTATTGCCGGAGCGGAACGCACCGAAGCGCTCTACGCCGCTGAAGAATTAGTGGCGGAGATGGGTAGCGCCTTCCTGTGTGCCCATTGCGGCATTCAGGGCAGGCTCCAGCACGCCAGCTATATCGGCTACTGGCTGGATATCCTGCGCCAGGACAAGCGGGCAGTGATCCGCGCCAGCGGTATGGCGCGCCACGCCAGTGAATGGCTGCTCAACGCTGTACCACAACCCTGTCAGCTTAGCGCCTGACAGCCCACCCGCACGGGGAGTCTTCCCCGCCGGGGAGCTGCTCCCCTTTTTTCTGGAGTGATATATGGGACTCGATCTTTTCTTTTTCGAACGGGCGAAAAACGCGCCCGATGAAAGCCAGTACGCCAGAGTGGGTTATTTCCGCAAGGTGAACCCGTTACTCAAATGGGTGGATAAACACGTTGGGCTGGTGCGCAACCAGGTGCTGTTAGAAGTCACCAAAGCACATTTGCAGGCGCTTCTGAGTGACCTGCAGAGCCTGACGCCGGATAACTGCGGCGCGCTTTATCCGACGATTGATGGCTTTTTCTATGGTTATACCGATTATGGAGAGCACTACTGGAAAGATGTCCGCGCCGTCACCATCTGGGTGAAAGAGACGCTGGAGACGTTTGATTTTGAGCGAGACAGGCTGATGTTTTATGCCTGGTGGTAAGTGGAACGGAGTGGCCGGTTTCGATCGGCCACTTTTTTGTACAATAAAAAAGACCGATTAGCCATAGATTGACTCACACGAACGAACTAAATATGACTTCCTAAGATACACTCAAGAATTAACTACAATCTATTTGATATCATGGATAGAAGAGAGGAAGATAAAACTTAATAATACCCCATTCAACGACATTAGCTATGTGCAACATCTCTTTCAAGATTATTTTTGTGATTCATATCACACTTTCAACTCCTTTAGCATGAAAGGTAAGGAAATATTTATAGACGGAGAATTGCATCTTTTATGTCGACAAAAAATTACTTAATTTATTATATTTAACAACAAAAAAAGCCAACCACTGTATAAATACACACCATTATAATCCACAAATATAATATAGAATTTACAATCTTTTTATTGACTGCCATATCTTTCAATAATTTAATTAAAAGAAAAAGTGGAGTCGATTATGTCTCAGGTTGAGTCGTGTGTATCCAGTTCATCTTTACCAATTGAGCAATTACTGGAAGTTATTGGAACCATTTCAGATACAAACTATTCGCGTTACTATCTTAAACGGTTTGATTTTGATACAGGCATAGGCTGGAAAGAGACTCGTTCAAATATCCTTGAACAATTTTCAGGAAAACGCAAGGCCTCAGAACGTGCTACATATAGTAACTTAGTCAGTATTACTAAAGCATTAATGTTCTTAGGTAAACATTACTGTGAAATTTTTCCACTTACAGCAAATGAACATTCAGTCTTAGTGGCTAACGCTAATAAAATTAAATACGATGGTAAACCTTACTCCGAGTGCTTCCCACTTTTTGTGAGTCCAGAAGATTTAACTGTATCCTCACTCCCTGTTTTGACACACATCGAATATAAGAAGAGTGGTATAATTTTCTTCTTTTCTACCCCTCGTAGAGTCAGTGAGCGCGTTGAAAAGCTTGAAAAGGTTCAGGGTGTCTTAAGAAAAGTTTCTTACAGAGAAGATATAAAAAAACAATTTATTGATACTGTATTCATTCCTAAAGAGCATAACAGAATTGAATTTAAAATATCGACAGAAATTGGTAAGCGCGATATAGATAATGAAATGGCTCGCTTACAAGATACTTTCGTTGAAATATTATCTAAGAATGGCATTAGCCTTAAAGATTCAAACTCAATAAATCTAAATAAATCTATAAGCACTATCTATAATAATAGTTCAATAGGCCGAGTTGTTGATTGTGTTTTTTATAGCAAAGATAATGGTATTTCTATTCCTCGTACATGTCGTAAAGAAGTTGATGTATGTTTACGTGAACAAGAATATCATTTAGCAGGCTCTGAAAAAGAAGATGTTGAGTGTGTTGCAGTTACTGTCCGTTGGGAAGAAATTGATCCAAAGGTCAAACTTAAAATCAAAACACAGATTAGCCTGGAGTCAATGGCTAACTTTAATTATACTGTATGCAAGCGGTTTATAATCGATAATCCGAAGGGGCTGTCACATTCCATTTCGTTAGCTTCTATAGTGGAGAAAGGTACTGAGTGATGGGGCACTTAGAGCAGGCGAAGTTGAAAATAAGTGATGATCCTGTTCTGCAGTTAGAACTCAAGGAGGAGATGCTTCGCCTAATCTATTTTATAGAAAACAACCCTTCCATAAAATATTTCCCTCTATCTAAAATCAAAAGTATAACAAAAACTGACAATAACAAATGTTTAAATATTGCCGTATATTTTTGCGGGGAGACTTTAAAAATATTAGAACCGCGATATTCGTATATTCTAGAGGATAATGAAGAATTAGAGCTAACTAAAGTCGAATTTAAACATTATTTATACCATCGCAATGAATGTTTAAAAAAAGATGGGCATTTTGTATGCCCTGTTCTCAAAGAAAGACTTTCATTCTATTTTACAACAAGTATAAGTATTATAGGTGACGATGGAGATTGGGAAATAGATTAATGATAATAAAGGATGAAGTATTTGACTCAATGCTAAGCTCAGGAGTTCTGGATGATTTCCTAGATTTAATTGACCCTCAAAAATTTGATGAGTTCAGTCGCAGTGTTTTTATAACTTTAAGAAATGCAGTCAAATCTATAGAGAGTAATGCGGATAAGTATTATGACCAGTCGGAGGAGCAAATCAGTACGACTATTTCACTCCTTATTGAGAAAGCTGGTTTTCAAACCAAAAGTGAACCATCTAATAGAGGACATGTTGATATTTTTGTAGAAAAAGATAGATTCAAATGGCTGATTGAAGCCAAAATTGGATACAATAACCAGAAAATATTCGAAGGACTCCTACAATTGACCTCTCGTTATTTAACTGATCAGCGGTCCGCGTGTCTTTTATTATACTTCAAAAAAGAAAACATAAAAAATAACTTCGAAAGCTGGAAAGATTATATTCAGAACAAGAAATGGAAAGATTATGCAAAGATGCATGACATACTTAATGATTGTGAATTAATGTATGGTGAATCAATTATAAAACCGGATCCATTTTGTGTTGGATATAGTTTCTTAGCTGGTGCTAAAACAACAGCAGGTGAGTGTCTAGATATTTACAACCTAGGTGCCAATCTGCATTTCCGCCCAGTAGATAGTAGTGGGCGAAATGGTGTCACATTAAGGAAAAACCAAGCGAAACTATATCTAGAACACCTATATCATGATAAAGAAAATGGTTTACCAATAGATGAAAAAGAATTATACAAGAATCTGAATGATTATTTTGATTTTGATAAAAACAATAAATAGATATAGCTAACCACAAGAAACTCTTGAAATTAGAGTTAATATAATTACTAACTTCATAAAAGACAAAATTATTTATAAAATATCAACAACCCTTGAGTTAATTTATTTTCTATTATTACTATTGAATTAATCATCTTAGTAAGACAATCTAAATCCTCGCCTCCTCATATGACTTAATAAATAACGCTGAATAGAATTAAATCTGGACATATATCCCGGTTGATATACAAGCAATGCTTAATTATTCCCTGTTGACAGCAAAAATATACTACTAACAAAAGGCCCAAAGGGAGACACTGCAAAGGAAGGGCGACAAGGGCAAAGGGGCCTGCCCGAAAAGGAGAAATATGCTGAAGTGGCTACAAAGACCATCCCAGAGCCAGCCACCTGCACCAGACGCTACGCTGCCGGAGGGTTGGTTTGCGCCACAATCCGCAGAGCGATTGCTGGCAACACCGTTACGCCAGTCCTGTTTGCAGCAGTTACGGCAACTGACCCCGCTGCCGGATACCCTATATGATAGCTGGATCCTCACGGCGATTCATCGCCTCGCCGCGTTGGTACAGCTGCTACCCGCCTCACAAAGTCATCACCATTCCATTCCCGGTGGGCTACTGGATCATTCGCTGGAGGTTGCCTGCAACGCCATCCGACTGCGCCAGGGTTACCTGTTGCCACCAGAAGCGGGGGCGGAAGAACAGGCCCGGCAGGCCAGCGCATGGACGGTCGCGGTAGTCTGCGCGGCATTGCTGCACGATACGGGAAAAATCGCCGTGGATATGGAGATTCATCAACGTGATGGCACCCGCTGGCATCCGTGGCAGGGTAATCTGGCAAAGCCTTATCGCTGGCAGTACCAGAGCCACGGTCGCGACTATCATCTACATCCTGCCGCTGGCGCAATGCTGATTAATCAGTTGATATCCTCGCCATTACTGGACTGGCTGGCCGGATACCCGACGGCTTTTGCGTCCCTGATTTATCAGCTCACCGGACACTACGAACGGGCTGGCGCGCTGGCTGAACTGGTGCAGCAGGCCGATAAAGCCTCTGTCGCCCGATACCTCGGCGGCAATATCAAAACCGCGCTGGCACAAAAGCCCTCGTCCTTCCCCCAGCAGCTTCTTTCCGCCTTGCGGTCGCTGGTACAGAACGAGTACCGGCTCAATAATCCCGAATGCGGATCTGATGGCTGGCTGACGGAGAATGCGCTGTGGCTGATCAGCAAAACCACCGCCGACCGGGTACGCGCCTGGCTGCTCCAGCATGGCGTATCTAGCGTGCCGGAAAATAATAACCGCCTGTTTGACGAACTGCTGGCGCACCAGCTT
>NZ_JBCHWG010000004.1:0-315918 GCF_059801165.1 Cedecea sp. Ae19-4
TAGGGAGAGGGTTAGGGTGAGGGTAAACAAGCAGCGACGTTGTGGATGAGGGAAAAGCCGTACCTTCATAGAGCGACTTATCTGCTGCAAGGATGCAGGTGGGAAACCCGCTTACCTCCCCCAACCGCCGCTCTGCTCACAGAACCCGGAAGCCTGCATAAACGCCGTCATCACGGCACGATCCTCAACGCCAACATCTGCCAGCCACCAGCGTTTAATCGCCGGGTTATCCCGCATAACCTCTTCCAGCAAATACTGCCCCACGCCTCTGCGGCGGGTAATTTCACGAACGCGCAGAGAATCCAGCGCTCCGGCATCCCCTGTGAGCGTGACGCGCACCGCGCCGAGCAGGCGTTCGTTAAATTTTGCGGCGTAGATCCTTTCACTGTCGCTAAGGGTCAGTGAACCGCTGGAGTATTCCGGCCAGATCTTGCCGAGGTCAATTTTATCCTGAGCGCTAAACTCAAACAGACGAATGATAGTGAGTTTCATAAGTGACCTAACCAAAAAGCGGGAAAACCCCGAGTGTAACCAATTTATTTGCCTCAGACGCTTTATCTTTTTTATGCCGTTCAGCAGTTGATTACTTTTTAGCGAAAAGATAAGCCAGCCTTTAACGCGGCAGATTGAATCCTGACCAGGATAAAGCACTAAAATCCAGTGAATTGTTCGGCTCTTTGTACCGCTATTTTATGCTGATTTTGGTGCTTTTTTTTGTTTAACTATGGCGAAATACAGAATATTATCTCTACTTAATCGCCTGAAAAATAGAGAGTTTAGTCTGATAAATTGTAAAATTTACCGCTAACTCCTTAACGGCACTGATAAAAATGGTCATTGATTATAAAAGGTACTGAGTGCTTTTTAACCAAGTTATGGGGATGGAACGAATGAAGATGAACGCGAAGACATTACTGGCCGGGCTGGTGGCGTTGGCCGTGTCTCACGCGGCAACCGCGGGTGATATCAAAGTGGCTGTTGTCGGGGCAATGTCAGGCCCGGTCGCGCAGTGGGGCGACATGGAATTTAACGGCGCTCGCCAGGCTATCAAAGACATCAACGCCAAAGGCGGGATCAAAGGCGACAAGCTGGTTGGCGTTGAATATGACGATGCCTGCGATCCAAAACAGGCCGTGGCGGTTGCCAACAAAATCGTTAACGACGGCGTGAAGTACGTTATCGGCCACCTGTGCTCCTCTTCCACCCAGCCAGCTTCAGACATCTATGAAGATGAAGGCATCCTGATGATCACTCCGGGCGCGACCAACCCTGAGCTGACCCAGCGTGGCTACGGCATGATCATGCGTACCGCGGGCCTCGACTCTTCTCAGGGGCCAACGGCGTCCAAATATATTCTGGAGCACGTTAAGCCGCAGCGCATCGCGATCATCCACGATAAGCAGCAGTACGGCGAAGGTCTGGCGCGCTCCGTGCAGGATGGCCTGAAAAAAGGCGGCGCTAACATCGTGTTCTTCGACGGGATCACCGCCGGCGACAAAGATTTCTCCACCCTGGTGGCGCGTCTGCAGAAAGAAAATATCGACTTCGTTTACTACGGCGGCTACTACCCGGAAATGGGGCAGATCCTGCGCCAGGCACGCGCCGTTGGCCTGAAAACTCAGTTTATGGGGCCGGAAGGCGTGGGTAACGCTTCTCTGTCCAATATCGCTGGCCCTGCGGGCGAAGGGATGCTGGTCACCATGCCTAAGCGCTATGACCAGGATCCGGCCAATAAAGCTATCGTTGATGAGCTGAAAGCGGCGAAGAAAGACCCGAGCGGCCCGTATGTGTGGATCACCTACGCGGCAGTTCAGTCTCTGGCCACCGCCATGGACCGCACCGGCAGCAAAGATCCTGCTGCGCTGGTGAAAGATTTAAAAGCACACGGTGCGAACACCGTGATTGGGCCGCTGAACTGGGATGATAAAGGCGATTTGAAAGGATTTGAATTCGGTGTCTTCCAGTGGCACGCCGATGGTTCGTCCTCCGTGGCGAAGTAAGGCGAAGGCTGCACAGTCATCCCACCCCCGGCCTATGCCGGGGGTTTTTAAAAGGTTAAGTTATGTCCGAGCAGTTTCTCTACTTCCTGCAGCAGATGTTTAACGGCGTCACGCTGGGCAGTACCTACGCGCTGATCGCCATCGGTTACACGATGGTGTACGGCATTATTGGCATGATCAACTTCGCCCACGGCGAAGTGTATATGATCGGCAGCTACGTCTCTTTCATGATCATCGCCGCGTTAATGATGCTCGGTATTGATGTGGGCTGGATGCTGGTAGGCGCAGGCTTTATTGGCGCCATTATCATCGCCAGCGCCTACGGCTGGAGCATTGAGCGCGTCGCCTACAAGCCGGTGCGTAACTCCAAGCGCCTGATCGCGCTGATTTCCGCCATCGGGATGTCTATCTTCCTGCAAAACTACGTCAGCCTGACGGAAGGTTCGCGCGACATCGCGCTGCCAAGCCTGTTTAACGGGCAGTGGATTGTGGGGGCGAGCGATAACTTCACCGCCACCATCACCACCATGCAGCTGGTTATCTGGGTTGTGACCTTCCTGGCTATGCTGGCGCTGACGCTGTTCATCCGTTATTCCCGCATGGGCCGCGCCTGCCGCGCCTGTGCTGAAGACCTGAAAATGGCCAGCCTGCTCGGGATTAATACCGACCGCGTTATCTCGCTCACCTTCGTCATCGGTGCCGCGATGGCGGCAGTGGCTGGCGTACTGTTGGGCCAGTTCTACGGTGTAATCAACCCCTACATCGGCTTTATGGCAGGGATGAAAGCCTTTACCGCGGCGGTACTTGGCGGCATCGGCAGTATTCCTGGCGCCATGATTGGCGGCCTGATCCTCGGCGTGGCCGAAGCGCTGACTTCAGCCTACCTGAGCACGGAATATAAAGACGTCGTCTCCTTCGCGCTGCTGATAGTGGTGCTGCTGGTGATGCCTACCGGGATCCTGGGTCGTCCGGAGGTTGAGAAAGTATGAAACCGATGCATATTGTTTTTTCGCTGCTCTCCGCAGCCATGTTTTTTGTTTTAGCATCGGTATTTATGGGCGTTCAGCTTAGCCTGGACGGCACCAAACTGGTGGTGAACAGCGCGCCTTCCGTGCGCTGGGAATGGGTCTTCATCGGCACCGCTGCGGTGCTGGTGTTCCAACTGCTGCGCCCGCTGTTCCAGAAGGGCATGAAGAAAGTGTCCGGGCCGAAGTTTGTGCTGCCGGCGCTGGATGGTTCCACGGCTAAGCAGAAGCTGTTCCTGGTGGCGCTGCTGGTTGCCGCTGTGGCGTGGCCGTTCCTTGTTTCACGCGGCACCGTGGACATTGCTACATTAACCATGATTTACATCATCCTCGGCCTGGGGCTGAACGTGGTGGTGGGGCTGTCTGGCCTGTTGGTGCTGGGCTATGGCGGCTTCTACGCTATCGGCGCTTACACTTTTGCGTTGCTGAACCACTATTACGGCCTGGGCTTCTGGACCTGCCTGCCGCTGGCGGGGCTGGTGGCTGCTGCCGCAGGCTTCCTGCTCGGCTTCCCGGTGCTGCGCCTGCGTGGGGACTACCTGGCGATCGTGACGCTGGGCTTCGGGGAAATCGTCCGTATCCTGCTGCTGAACAACACCGATATTACCGGCGGCCCGAACGGCATCAGCCAGATCCCAAAACCGACCTTCTTCGGCCTGGAGTTTAGCCGTACCGCCCGCGAAGGCGGCTGGGATACCTTCAGTAATTTCTTTAACGTGGCCTACGACCCGAGCGACAGGATTATTTTCCTGTACCTGGTAGCGCTGCTGCTGGTGGTGCTGTCGCTGTTCGTGATTAACCGCCTGCTGCGTATGCCGCTTGGCCGCGCCTGGGAAGCGCTGCGCGAAGATGAGATCGCCTGCCGTTCGCTGGGCCTGAACCCAACCCGTATCAAGCTGACTGCGTTCACCATCAGCGCCGCTTTTGCGGGCTTTGCCGGGACGTTGTTCGCCGCACGCCAGGGCTTTGTCAGCCCGGAATCCTTCACCTTCGCCGAGTCGGCGTTTGTGCTGGCGATTGTGGTGCTCGGCGGGATGGGCTCGCAGTTCGCGGTGATTCTGGCCGCTGTTCTGCTGGTGGTTTCCCGCGAGCTGATGCGTGACCTGAACGAGTACAGCATGCTGGTGCTCGGTGGCCTGATGGTGCTGATGATGATCTGGCGTCCACAAGGCTTGCTGCCGATGACGCGTCCGCATCTGAAGCTGAAGAAAGAGCAAGTGAAAGGAGAGCAGGCATGAGTCAGCCATTGTTATCCGTAAGCGGTCTGATGATGCGTTTCGGCGGCCTGCTGGCCGTCAACAATGTCTCGCTCGAGCTGCATCCACAGGAAATTGTTTCGCTTATCGGCCCGAACGGCGCCGGTAAAACCACGGTGTTTAACTGCCTGACCGGCTTTTACAAGCCGACCGGCGGCACCATTTTGCTGCGCGACCAGCATCTGGAAGGCTTACCGGGCCAGCAGATTGCGCGCATGGGCGTGGTGCGTACCTTCCAGCACGTTCGCCTGTTCCGTGAAATGACGGTGATTGAGAACCTGCTGGTGGCGCAACATCAACAGCTGAAAACCGGTATTTTCTCGGGCTTGCTGAAAACCCCAGGCTTCCGTCGCGCCCAGAGCGAAGCGCTGGACAGAGCGGCCACCTGGCTCGAACGTATCGGGCTGCTGGAGCACGCTAACCGCCAGGCAAGCAACCTGGCCTATGGCGATCAGCGTCGCCTTGAAATCGCTCGCTGCATGGTGACCCAGCCGGAAATCCTGATGCTGGATGAACCTGCCGCCGGCCTTAACCCGAAAGAAACCCATGAGCTGGATGAGCTGATCATGGAGCTGCGCAATCATCACAACACCACGGTGTTGCTGATTGAGCATGACATGAAGCTGGTCATGGGCATTTCTGACCGTATCTACGTGGTGAACCAGGGAACGCCGTTAGCCAACGGCACGCCGGAGCAAATCCGCAACAACCCTGATGTCATTCGCGCCTATCTGGGTGAGGCTTAAGATGGAAAATGTAATGCTGTCGTTTGACAAGGTGAGCGCCCACTACGGCAAAATTCAGGCGCTGCACGACGTCAGTCTGCATATTAAACAGGGCGAAATTGTTACGCTCATCGGCGCTAACGGCGCTGGTAAAACGACGCTGCTTGGCACGCTTTGCGGCGACCCGCGCGCGACCAGCGGCCGCATCGTGTTTGATGGCAAAGATATTACAGACTGGCACACCGCGCGCATCATGCGTGAGGCCGTGGCGATTGTGCCGGAAGGGCGCCGTGTTTTCTCCCGCATGACGGTGGAAGAGAACCTGGCGATGGGCGGCTTTTTTGCCGAACGTGACCAGTTCCAGTCGCGTATTAAGCGCGTCTACGATCTGTTCCCGCGTCTGCACGAACGCCGCATTCAGCGGGCGGGTACCATGTCCGGCGGTGAGCAGCAGATGCTGGCGATAGGCCGCGCACTCATGAGCCAGCCGCGTCTGTTACTGTTAGATGAACCGTCGCTGGGTCTGGCGCCTATCATCATCCAGCAAATTTTCGACACCATTGAGCAGCTGCGCAGCGAAGGGATGACCATCTTCCTCGTGGAGCAGAACGCCAACCAGGCGCTGAAGCTGGCTGACCGGGGCTACGTGCTGGAAAACGGCCACGTCGTGCTGGAAGATACCGGCGATGCGCTGCTGGCGAACGAGGCAGTAAGAAGCGCCTATCTGGGCGGCTAATAAAAAGCATAACGGCAACTTCGGTTGCCGTTTTTTTTGTTTGCACTCTCTCCCTGTGGGAGAGGGAACAGCATGGGTTGAGTTTGAATTATTCAGGGAATACACGGGGAAAGAAAAATATATCTCCCGTCGACAAAGAAACATTTCATTCACTCCGCTGTAACTATTCTGTCATCCAGCCGTTATTTTTCTGTCATTCGAGCGTGTCATGTTACCTCGCGAGCATAAAACGCGTGATTTCGCGCATCCGGCACAACAAGAGAGATAACCGAATGACATCGTTACGACACACAGCTTTAGCGCTGACGCTTGGTCTGGCATTTGCCTCCCAGGCGATGGCCGTTACCACGATTCCTTTCTGGCATTCAATGGACGGGGAACTGGGTAAAGAAGTGGATTCTCTGGCAAACCGTTTCAATGAAACGCACCCTGATTACAAAATTGTGCCGGTTTATAAAGGCAACTACGATCAAAGCCTGGCGGCGGGTATCGCGGCATACCGTTCCGGTAACGCCCCGGCCATCCTGCAGGTATATGAAGTTGGCACCGCGACCATGATGGCTTCCAAGGCTATCAAACCGGTCTACGAAGTGTTTAAAGACGCTGGCATCAACTTCGACGAATCCCAGTTTGTCCCGACCGTGGCCGGTTACTACACCGACTCTAAAACGGGCCACCTGCTGTCCCAGCCTTTCAACAGCTCCACCCCGGTGCTTTACTACAACAAAGACGCTTTCAAGAAAGCCGGTCTGAACCCGGATCAGCCACCTAAAACCTGGCAGGACGTGGCGGCATACAGTGCCAAACTGCGCGCAGCGGGCATGAAGTGTGGCTACGCCAGCGGCTGGCAGGGCTGGATCCAGTTGGAGAACTTCAGCGCCTGGCACGGCCTGCCGTTCGCCACCAAAAACAACGGCTTTGACGGCACTGATGCCGTGCTGGAGTTCAACAAACCTGAGCAGGTGAAACACATTGCCCTGCTGGAAGAGATGAACAAGAAGGGCGACTTCACCTATTTCGGTCGTAAAGATGAGTCCACCGAGAAGTTCTACAACGGTGACTGCGCGATCACTACCGCGTCTTCCGGCTCTCTGGCTGACATTCGTCAGTACGCGAAATTCAACTACGGCGTAGGCATGATGCCTTACGACGCAGACGTGAAAGGCGCGCCACAGAACGCCATCATCGGTGGGGCAAGCCTGTGGGTAATGCAGGGCAAAGACAAGCCAACCTACAAAGGCGTGGCCGAGTTCATGCAGTTCCTGGCTAAACCAGAAATCGCCGCTGAATGGCACCAGAAAACCGGCTACCTGCCAATCACCACCGCCGCTTACGAGCTGACTCGTAAAGAAGGCTTCTACGACAAGAATCCGGGCGCGGACACCGCAACTCGCCAGATGCTGAACAAGCCACCGTTGCCGTTCACCAAAGGCCTGCGTCTGGGCAACATGCCGCAGATTCGTACCGTGGTTGACGAAGAGCTGGAATCCGTCTGGACCGGTAAGAAAACGCCACAGCAGGCGCTGGACGCTTCCGTTGAGCGTGGTAACCAGCTGCTGCGCCGCTTCGAGCAGTCTACCAAGTCTTAAGTTCTACCCTCGTCCCCTCCCAAAAGGAGGGGGCAAAGTACCGCGCTCTCTGTCACAGGAGGGCGTTGTGCTAAGGGGCAAAGCATCGCCTGTTCTAACATTAACCGAGTAACCCTATGTCATCATCTCGCCCGGTGTTCCGTTCAAGTTGGCTACCTTATGCGCTGGTTCTGCCGCAGCTGATCATCACCGTCATTTTCTTTATCTGGCCGGCGGGCGAAGCCCTCTGGTACTCGCTGCAAAACCTTGACCCGTTTGGTCTGTCCAGCCATTTCGTTGGCCTGGATAACTTCGTGCAGCTTTTCCACGATAGCTACTATCTGGATTCTTTCTACACCACCATGATCTTCAGCGGGCTGGTGGCGGGCTGCGGGCTTCTGGCTTCGCTGTTCTTCGCCGCGCTGGTGGATTATGTGGTACGCGGCAGCCGTTTTTATCAAACGCTGATGCTGCTGCCCTATGCCGTTGCACCCGCCATTGCTGCGGTGCTGTGGATTTTCCTGTTCAACCCAGGGCGCGGGCTAATTACCCACACGCTGGAAGAGTTTGGCTACAACTGGAACCACGCGCAGAACAGCGGGCAGGCCATGTTCCTGGTCGTGTTCGCGTCCGTGTGGAAACAGATTAGCTACAACTTCCTGTTCTTCTTTGCCGCTTTGCAGTCGATTCCGCGTTCGCTGGTGGAAGCCGCAGCCATTGACGGAGCTGGCCCCGTGCGCCGCTTCTTCTTTATCTCGCTGCCGCTGATTGCCCCGGTGAGCTTCTTCCTGCTGGTGGTGAACCTGGTGTATGCCTTCTTCGACACCTTCCCGGTGATCGACGCGGCAACAGGCGGTGGCCCGGTGCAGGCAACCACCACGCTTATCTACAAGATTTATCGCGAAGGGTTTACCGGGCTGGATCTCTCTTCCTCGGCGGCGCAATCCGTGGTGCTGATGCTGCTGGTGATTGTCCTGACGGTGGTTCAGTTCCGCTTCGTTGAACGTAAGGTGCGCTACCAATGATTGAGAACCGTCGCGGGCTGACTATATTCAGCCACACCATGCTGATTCTGGGCATCATCGTCATTCTGTTCCCGCTGTACGTGGCATTTGTTGCCGCGACGCTGGACAACAAAGCCGTCTTCGATACGCCGATGACGCTGATCCCCGGTACTCACCTGTGGGAAAACATCAGCTACATCTGGACCAACGGCGTGGCGGTCAACAGCGCCCCGTTCGGCCGGATGCTGTTTAACAGCACGGTGATGGCGCTGGTGATCACCATCGGCAAAATCGCCGTGTCGATGCTGTCGGCTTTCGCCATCGTCTGGTTCCGTTTCCCGCTGCGTAACCTGTTCTTCTGGATGATTTTTATCACCCTGATGCTGCCGGTCGAAGTGCGTATTTTCCCGACGGTTGAGGTTATCTCTAACCTGAAAATGCTCGACAGCTACACCGGCCTGACGCTGCCGCTGATGGCGTCGGCCACGGCCACGTTCCTGTTTCGCCAGTTTTTCATGACGCTGCCAGACGAGCTGATGGAAGCGGCCCGCATCGACGGCGCCTCGCCGATGCGCTTTTTCTTTGACATCGTGCTGCCGCTGTCCAAAACCAACCTGGCGGCGCTGTTCGTGATCACCTTTATCTATGGCTGGAACCAGTATCTCTGGCCGCTGCTGATTATCACCGATGCCGATCTGGGCACCGCCGTGGCGGGTATCAAGAGCATGATTGCCAGCGGTGATGGCGTGACGCAGTGGAACCAGGTGATGGCAGCGATGCTGCTCACGCTTGTTCCGCCGGTTGTTATTGTTTTAGTTATGCAGCGCGCCTTTGTGCGTGGTCTGGTTGATAGCGAGAAGTAGGAACCTTTCATGGCTGGTTTAAAATTACAGGCAGTAACCAAGAGCTGGGACGGTAAAACCCAGGTGATTCAGCCGCTGACCGTGGACGTAGCGGATGGCGAATTCATCGTTATGGTCGGGCCTTCTGGCTGCGGGAAATCTACGCTGCTGCGTATGGTCGCCGGGCTGGAGCAGGTGACCAGCGGGGATATCTGGATCGACAGCCAGCGCGTCACCGACATGGAGCCCAAAGAGCGTGGCATCGCCATGGTGTTCCAGAACTATGCGCTCTATCCGCACATGACGGTGGAAGAGAACATGGCCTGGGGCCTGAAAATTCGCGGTCTGGGCAAAGAACAGATCCGCCAGAAAGTGCTGGAAGCCGCCCGTATTCTGGAGCTGGATGCGCTGTTAACTCGCCGCCCGCGCGAACTATCTGGCGGCCAGCGCCAGCGCGTTGCCATGGGCCGCGCCATCGTGCGCGATCCGGCGGTATTCCTGTTTGACGAGCCGCTATCCAACCTTGATGCCAAGCTGCGCGTGCAGATGCGCCTTGAGCTTCAACAGCTTCATCGCCGCCTGAAAACCACCAGCCTGTACGTGACGCACGACCAGGTTGAGGCCATGACCCTCGCCCAACGCGTGATGGTGATGAACAAAGGCGTGGCGGAGCAGATTGGTACGCCAGTCGAGGTTTACGAGCGCCCGGCGAGCCGCTTTGTGGCAAGTTTTATTGGCTCTCCGGCAATGAACCTGCTGGATGGCAACATCAGTATCGACGGCTCACGCTTTGAGCTGGACGGCGGCGATGCGTTGCCGACCGGCAGCCAGCGCCTGCAGTGGGTTGGCCGGCCAATGACGCTGGGTATCCGCCCGGAACATATTGCGCTAAGCTCACAGGCTGCAGGTGGCATCCCTATTGTGGTGGAAACCCTTGAAATGCTGGGGGCTGATAACCTGGTTCACGGCCGCTGGGGCGGTCAAAAAGTGGTGATTCGCCTTGGGCATCAGGAACGCCCGCAGCCGGGCACCACGCTTTGGGTGCATCTGCCAGAAGAACATCTGCACTTCTTTGATGGCAAAAACGGACAACGTTTATGAGCAACTGGCCTTACCCAAAAATCGTCGCCCACCGTGGCGGCGGTAAACTTGCGCCGGAAAACACTCTTGCGGCAATCGACGTCGGAGCGCGTTACGGCCACACCATGATTGAGTTTGACGCCAAGCTCTCGCGCGACGGGCAAATCTTCCTCCTCCACGACGACACGCTCGAGCGTACCAGCAATGGCTGGGGGGTTGCCGGCGAACTGACCTGGGACAATCTGCTGAAAGTTGACGCGGGAAGCTGGTTCAGCCGTGAATATGCGGGCGAGCCGCTGCCGCTGCTTTCTCAGGTGGCTGAACGCTGTAAACAGCACGGCATGATGGCCAACATTGAGATCAAGCCAACCACCGGCCTGGAAACCGAAACCGGCAAAGTGGTTGCGCTGGCTGCCCGTGAGCTGTGGACCGGGCAAACCGCACCGCTGCTTTCTTCTTTTGAGATTGAAGCTCTGGAAGCCGCACAGCTTGCGGCCCCTGAACTGCCTCGCGGTCTGCTGCTGGATGAATGGCGTGATGACTGGCAGGAACTGACGACCCGGTTACAGTGCGTGTCTATTCACCTGAATCATCAGCTGCTTGATGAGGCTCGGGTGAAGGCATTGAAAGCCGCTGGACTGTATATTCTGGTTTATACCGTGAACGTTCCCCACCGCGCGGCCGTGCTGCTGCAGTGGGGCGTCGATGCCATCTGTACCGACCGCATCGACGAGATAGGCCCGGACTTCTCCGCATAACGCCTTACGGCGTGACTGGCGGCGGCAGCGTTGAACTGTTTGGCTTCAACATGCCGCCGTTATTTCCTCTTAGCATCCCACCGTTGGTGTTCGGCAGCGGGTTCATGCCCGGCTGCGACTGCAGGACACGCTGCTGATTATTGTTCAACTGCGTCTGAAGCTGCTGTTGTTGAAGCTGATTTTGCGATTGTATCTGCTGCTTTAACATCCCCTGCTGCTGAGACTGCTGCGTTTGCATCTGCGTCAGCATCCGCTGCTGGCTCGGGTTCTGATAGACCGGCAGGTTAGGGTTGTTGGTCGTGTTGAGCGGCTGTGCGAGCGCGGTTAGCGGCAGCAAGGCTGCCAGAAGCCATACCTTTTTCATCGTTATCTCCTCCCATCAGGGGTTGCTTAAGTTTACTCCGTTTCCTTTATCACGGTGATTATTTCGGATTTGTGAACCAGGCTTAAGCGGGGACTTTCCCCGGGTAAATGAGGATATAACGATGATAAAGCAGTGGAAAATTTTACGCTGGGTAGCGATTCCAGCCCTGACAATCGGGCTGTGTTTGACGGTTATAGCCGCTCCTCCGCCGGTCTCTTATGGCGTGGAAATGGACGTTTACCATCCGGTGCGCGCGGAGCACGGTATGGTGGCTTCGGTGGACGCAGCGGCGACTCAGGTGGGCGTCGATATTTTAAAGCAGGGCGGTAATGCGGTAGATGCCGCGGTCGCCGTGGGTTATGCCCTTGCGGTCACGCACCCGCAGGCGGGCAATATCGGCGGCGGTGGTTTTATGATGCTGCGCACTAAAGACGGCAAAACAACCGCGATAGACTTCCGGGAAATGGCGCCGGAAAAAGCCAGCCGGGATATGTTCCTCGATGATAAAGGCAATGCGGACAGCAAGAAGTCGCTGACCTCGCACCTGGCTTCCGGCACCCCGGGTACAGTGGCAGGCTTTAGCCTGGCGCTGGAAAAGTACGGCACCATGCCGCTGAATAAAGTCGTGCAACCGGCTATCAAACTGGCACGAGACGGCATCATTGTGAACGATGCGCTGGCGGACGACCTGAAACAGTACGGGGCGGAAGTGATCCCGAATCACGCCAACAGCAAGTCTATATTCTGGAAAGCGGACGGAGAGCCGCTGCAGAAAGGTGACAGGCTGGTGCAGGCCAACCTGGCGAAAAGCCTGGAGATGATTGCCGAGCAGGGGCCGGATGCCTTCTACAAGGGGGTGATTGCCGACCAGATTAGCGAAGAGATGGCGAAGAACGGCGGGCTGATAAGCAAGGCGGATTTGGCCAATTACAAAGCCATTGAGCGTCAGCCCGTCAGCGGGGAATACCGTGGCTACGAAGTCTATTCCATGCCGCCGCCGTCTTCCGGCGGGATCCACATCGTGCAGATCCTCAATATTCTCGAAAACTTCGATCTGGCGAAATACGGCTTTGGCAGCGCGGACGCCCTGCAAATCATGGCCGAGGCGGAAAAATACGCCTACGCCGACCGCTCTGAATACCTCGGCGATCCGGACTTTGTGAAGGTGCCGTGGCAGGCGTTGACCAGCAAGGCTTATGCGAAATCGCTGGCGGAGAAAATTGATATCAACAAGGCTCGCCCGTCGAGCGAAATCAAGCCGGGTAACCTGGCCCCGTATGAAAGTAACCAGACCACGCATTTCTCCGTGGTGGATAAAGACGGTAACGCCGTGGCGGTGACTTATACGCTGAATACTACCTTCGGCACCGGGATCGTGGCCGGGAATACCGGCATTCTGATGAACAACCAGATGGATGATTTCTCCGCTAAACCGGGCGTGCCGAACGTGTACGGTCTGGTCGGTGGGGAAGCCAACGCCGTGGGGCCGCACAAGCGCCCGCTATCTTCTATGTCTCCAACCATCGTGGTGAAGGACGGGAAAACCTGGCTGGTCACGGGCAGCCCAGGCGGGAGCCGAATTATCACCACCGTGCTGCAAATGGTGGTCAACAGCATCGATTTTGGCATGAACGTGGCAGAAGCGACCAACGCGCCGCGCTTCCATCACCAGTGGCTGCCGGACGAACTGCGGGTGGAGAAGGGCTTTAGCCCGGATACGCTCAGGTTGCTGAAAGAGAAGGGGCAAAACGTCCAGGTGAAGGCTGCGATGGGCAGCACGCAAAGTATTATGATTGCGCCGGACGGCAAGCTGTATGGCGCGTCTGATCCACGTTCGGTGGATGATTTAACCGCGGGGTATTGATTGCCCCCCGCACAGAGAGGGCGGCAAGAAACACGCTTGTTTTCCCCCTCTCCCTTTTAGGGAGAGGGGCGGGGTGAGGGTAAAAATCACTCCGACTTAAAACGCGCCATAAAATAGGCATCCACATACTCGCCGTCGCGCAGCGCAAAGCGCTTTCCGGTGCCTTCCACCTCGAAGCCAAACTTGCGGTACACCGCCAGCGCAGCCGCGTTATCGGTATACACCGTCAGCTCGATGCGCTCGATGCGCAGCCACTTATCGCACAGGCCAACCATTTCCTTAAGCAAAGCCGAAGCGATGCCTTTCCCCTGATGATCGTAATGCACGCCCATGCCGAAAGTGGCGACGTGGCTGCGGCGTGGGGACTGTTCCACCGTGACCGTTAGCTGCCCCACAATCTCATCGTCGATGCATGCCACCAGATGTCGGCTCCCCGGTCTGGGGTCGGTAATTCGGTCCAGCCAGGCTTTTAGAGGAGGATGAGGTAGCTGCAGCGTGTCGCGGTAAAGCGCCGGATGGGCATACATTTTCTGTAAAGCTTCCGCATCGCCAGGTTCGGCGTGACGCACAACAACTGATTTCATCCTTTTCTCCTCAATGAGTTATAGAAAACCTTTTAAACATCATTGACTTTGAACAATAAGTCAACGCTATTTTTTTCAAAAAACGCTTTACAAGTGCGAATGATAATGATTATTATTGCCATGCGTTCAGGGGAGACCCCTACGGAGACATCCTGAAAGCACGACATTGCTCACATTGCTTCCAGTATTACTTTAGCCAGCCGGGTGCTGGCTTTTTTTTTGCCTTTCTTATTTGAACCCGTAGCCGCGTTGGCTGCGCTCAGTTGCCCGAATCACTTACCGAAGTAAGCTCATCGGGATACCTTCCCTTGCCGCCTTGCTACAGCGCCAACTCCTCTGGGCAAACCTTTGTCCAGTTTTAATAAAACGTGGGTGAAAAATGCAGTAAGGTACAGGCAGCTCAAATCAAAAAGGACAATGAAATGACTCTGCACTGTGCCTTCATCGGCTTTGGTAAAAGTACCACCCGCTATCACCTGCCGTTCGTTCTGGTTCGTAAAGACAAACTCAACGTGGCCCATATCTTCCGCCGCAGCGAAAAGCCGGAACTGGAACAACAGCCGCAGTACGCGGGAATTCACTTCACCAGCCAGCTCGATGACATTCTCAATGACCCGTTAGTCAAACTGGTGGTGATTTGCACCCACGTTGACAGCCATTTTGA
Source organism: Cedecea sp. Ae19-4 (assembly GCF_059801165.1). Lineage (NCBI taxonomy): Bacteria > Pseudomonadati > Pseudomonadota > Gammaproteobacteria > Enterobacterales > Enterobacteriaceae > Cedecea > Cedecea sp. Ae19-4. The sequence continues at coordinate 14,471 of NZ_JBCHWG010000004.1, forward strand.
GTACGCGAAAAAAGCGCTCGAAGCGGGTAAAAACGTGCTCGTGGAAAAACCTTTCACCCCGACGCTTGCCGAAGCGCGCGAGCTGTTTGTGCTGGCAAAAGAGAAGGGCCTGGTCGTGACGCCTTACCAGAACCGTCGCTTTGACGCCTGCTTCCTGACGATGAAAAAAGCCATCGAGAGCGGTAAGCTCGGCAAGATTGTGGAAATTGAAAGCCACTTCGATATGTATCGCCCGGATGCGCCTGCGAATCCTGGTAAACCGGCGGACGGCGCTTTCTACGGCCTGGGCGTGCACACCATGGACCAAATCATCTCCCTGTTTGGTCGCCCGGACCACGTCGCCTATGACATCCGCAGCCTGCGAAACAAAGCTAATCCGGACGATACCTTTGAAGCCCAGCTGTTCTACGGCGACCTGAAAGCGATCGTGAAAACCAGCCATCTGGTGAAAATCGATTACCCGAAATTTATCGTGCACGGTACCAAAGGCTCGTTCGTGAAGTACGGCATCGATCAGCAGGAAACCAGCCTCAAAGCGTACATCATGCCGGGTGAGCCAGGGTTCGGGGCCGACAGCAGCGTAGCGACGCTGGAGTATGTTAACGAAGCCGGGGAAACGGTGCGCGAGGAGTGGAAACCGGAAGTGGGCGACTATGGCCGCGTCTATGATGCGCTGTACGACACGCTGATCGGCGGCAAGCCTAATTACGTCAGAGAGATTGAAGTTCTCACCAACCTGGAAATCCTCGAGCGCGGTTTTGAACAGCCTTCTCCTGCGACAGTAAGCCTTGCCTGATAACTTTTTGACTCCTCCAACTCGTTCACTTTTTTTGAACAGAGGAGTCAATTTTCACCCTCTATGATCCTCCGCGAAATGGGTCCACACTTATCCCATCAAACGAATTGCGGAGGACATACCATGATCTACTTAAGAAAAGCACAGGACCGCGGCCATGCGAACCACGGCTGGCTGGACAGCTGGCATACCTTCTCTTTTGCCGACTATTATGACGCCAACTTTATGGGCTTCTCGGCGCTGCGGGTCATTAACGAAGACGTGATCGATGCGGGGCAGGGTTTTGGGACCCATCCGCACAAAGACATGGAAATCCTGACCTATGTGCTGGAAGGCGCGGTTGAGCACCAGGACAGCATGGGCAACAAAGAACGCGTGCCTGCGGGTGAGTTCCAGATCATGAGCGCCGGGACCGGGATCCGTCACTCTGAGTACAACGCCAGCCAGACCGAACCGCTGCGCCTGTACCAGATTTGGATCATTCCAGAAAAAACCGGGATTACGCCGCGCTACGATCAGCGCCGTTTTGATGCGCCTCAGGGGCGCCAACTGGTGCTTTCCCCGGATGCACGCGACGGTTCGCTGAAGGTTTACCAGGATATGGAACTGTCCCGCTGGGCGCTGGCCAAAGACGAACAGTCGGTTTATCAAATTCCGGCCGACCGCCGCGTCTGGATCCAGGTCGTAAAAGGCGATGTGTCCATTAACGGTACGCAGGCAAAAACCAGCGACGCGATCGCGGTCTGGGATGAACAGGCGATTTCCGTTCACGCCAACGAAGCGAGCGAGATCCTGCTGTTCGACCTGCCACCAGTATAACGTTACCCGTCACAGCCTGCCCCTGAAAAAGGGGCGGGTTTTCTTTTGTCCGTGCTAAACTCGGCTGTCGAAACTCACAAGTCGCGCAGGACAATGAAAAAGAAAAGACCGGTACTACAGGATGTTGCAGATCGCGTTGGGGTGACCAAAATGACGGTCAGCCGTTTTTTACGCAACCCGGATCAGGTGTCTGCCGCGCTGCAGGTTAAAATTGCCGCCGCGTTAGATGAACTGGGCTATATCCCGAACCGTGCGCCGGATATCCTTTCTAATTCAACCAGCCGGGCCATTGGCGTCCTGCTGCCTTCCCTGACCAACCAGGTGTTCGCCGAAGTGCTGCGCGGCATTGAAAACGTCATTGATGCCCACGGTTACCAGACCATGCTGGCTCACTACGGCTATAAGCCGGAACTGGAGCAGGAGCGTCTGGAATCCATGCTGTCCTGGAATATCGACGGCCTGATCCTGACCGAGCGCAACCACACGCCCAGAACGCTGAAAATGATTGAAGTTGCCGGTATTCCGGTGGTGGAGCTGATGGACAGCGTTTCTCCTTGCCTGGATATCGCCGTAGGTTTTGATAACTTCGAGGCGGCTCGTCAAATGACGGCCAGCATTATTGCCCGTGGTCATAAACACGTGGCTTACCTGGGGGCGCGCCTCGATGAACGTACCCTCATCAAGCAAAAAGGCTACGAGCAGGCGATGCTCGACGCCGGGCTGACGCCGTACAGCGTGATGATTGAAAACTCCTCGTCTTATTCCACCGGCATTGAACTGCTGCGCCAGGCAAAACGCGAATATCCGCAGCTCGACAGCATCTTCTGCACCAACGATGACTTAGCGATTGGTGCGGCCTTTGAATGCCAGCGCCAGGGGCTGCGTATCCCGGAAGATATGGCGATTGCCGGCTTCCACGGCCACGATATTGGGCAGGTGATGGAGCCGCGTCTGGCGAGCGTGCTGACCCCGCGAGAGCGCATGGGGCGTATCGGCGCAGAGCGTTTGCTGGCGCGTATTCGCGGTGAAATCATTACCCCGAAAATGCTGGATTTAGGTTTTACGTTGTCGCCTGGTGGCTCGATCTAGGCCAAATTTTTTTATTTGATGTAGCTCACACTTATACACTTTGCAAGCTAATGGTTATTGCTTATTGCTCAGCCAGACTGGAAAATGTTATCGGTAACTGTTACCCGTAACAAAATCAGGCGCATTGCTTTGTGTCAGAGTCGGAGCCATCATGAGCACTACTAACCACGACCACCACATTTACGTCCTGATGGGCGTCTCCGGCAGCGGTAAATCCGCCGTTGCCAGCGAAGTTGCCCATCAGCTGAACGCCGCGTTTCTTGACGGCGACTTCCTGCACCCCCGCAGCAACATCCTGAAAATGGCCTCCGGCGAGCCGCTGAACGACGACGACCGTACCCCGTGGCTGAAAGCGTTGAACGATGCCGCGTTTGCGATGCAGCGCACCAACAAGGTTTCGCTGATCGTCTGCTCGGCGCTGAAAAAGCACTATCGTGACCTGCTGCGTGACGGTAACCCGAACCTCTCCTTCATCTATATGAAAGGTGATTTTGAAGTGATTGAAAACCGTCTGAAGGCGCGGAAAGGCCACTTCTTTAAAACCCAGATGCTGGTGACCCAATTCGAAACCCTGCAAGAACCGCAGGCGGATGAAAAAGACGTGCTGATCGTCGATATCGACCAGCCGCTGGACGGCGTCGTCGCCAGCACCCTCGCATTGATCAACCAAGGCAGCGCAGAGTGAGTACATTAACGCTTGTTTTAACCGCGGTCGGCTCCGTGCTGCTCCTGCTGTTTTTAGTGATGAAGGCGCGTATGCACGCCTTCGTGGCTTTGATGGTGGTTTCTATTGGTGCCGGGCTTTTCTCCGGCATGCCGCTCGACAAAATTGCCGACACCATGCAGAAAGGCATGGGCGGGACGCTGGGCTTCCTGGCGATTGTGGTCGCTCTGGGTGCCATGTTCGGTAAAATCCTGCATGAAACCGGCGCGGTGGATCAGATTGCCGTCAAAATGCTGAAATCCTTCGGCCACAGCCGTGCGCACTATGCGATTGGCCTGGCCGGCCTGATTTGCGCGCTGCCGCTGTTCTTTGAAGTGGCTATCGTGCTGCTGATTAGCGTGGCATTTTCAATGGCGCGCCACACCGGGACGAACCTGGTGAAACTGGTGATTCCTTTGTTTGCTGGCGTCGCTGCCGCTGCGGCGTTCCTGCTGCCGGGGCCTGCACCAATGCTGCTGGCCTCCCAGATGCACGCTGACTTTGGCTGGATGATCCTGATTGGCCTGTGCGCCGCGATTCCGGGCATGATTATTGCCGGGCCGCTGTTCGGGAACTTCATCAGCAAATTTGTTTCGCTGGAAATTCCGGAAGACATTTCCGAGCCGCATCTGGGTGAAGGCAAGCTGCCGTCCTTCGGTTTCAGCCTGTCGCTGATCCTGCTGCCGCTGGTGCTGGTTGGCCTGAAAACTATCGCTGCTCGCTTTACCGCGCCGGGTTCTTCGCTGTACGAATGGCTCGAATTCATCGGCCATCCGTTTACTGCGATTCTGGTCGCCTGCCTGGTGGCTATTTATGGCCTGGCGTATCGTCAGGGCATGGATAAAGAAAAAGTGATGGCGATTTGCGGCCAGGCGCTGCAGCCGGCGGGCATTATCCTGCTGGTTATCGGTGCCGGTGGCGTGTTCAAACAGGTGCTGGTTGACTCCGGCGTGGGCCCGGCACTGGGCGAAGCGCTGACCGGAATGGGCCTGCCTATCGCGATTACCTGCTTCGTGCTGGCGGCGGCGGTGCGTATCATTCAGGGTTCCGCTACCGTGGCCTGTCTGACGGCGGTTGGCCTGGTGATGCCGGTTATCGAGCAGCTGAATTATAACGGCGCTCAAATGGCGGCTCTGTCGATTTGTATCGCCGGCGGTTCTATTGTGGTGAGCCACGTGAACGACGCGGGCTTCTGGCTGTTCGGTAAGTTTACCGGCGCAACCGAAGCGCAGACGCTGAAAACCTGGACGATGATGGAAACCATTCTCGGCACCACCGGGGCGATTGTCGGGATGATTGCGTTCAGCCTGCTGAGTTAAAGTATCCTGACCAGCAAAAAGGCAGCGCTCTTCGGAGGCTGCCTTTTTTATTACTCCTGAACAGGCTTTCTCCCAGAGGGAGGGATGTCCTACCCACGCATCCAGGCGCGGATGCCGTCCAGGAACATTTGGGTGGAAATCATCACCAGCACCAGCCCCATCAGACGCTCCAGGGCGTTAACCCCTTTCTCACCCAACATGCGCAGGAACAGGGAAGACTGCAGCAGAATTGCCACGGTACCGCCCCAGGCCAGCATCAGCGCGGCCACTAAATGCCCCATCTGATTTGGATACTGGTGCGAAAGCAGCATCAGCGTCGCCAGCAAAGAAGGGCCAGCAACCAGCGGAATCGCCAGCGGTACGATAAACGGTTCTTCACCCGCAGGCAGGCCGGATGAACTGCCTTCCTGGCCTGGGAAAATCATCTTAATGGCAATCAGGAACAGAATGATGCCGCCTGAAATCGACACGGTTTCAGCGCGTAAATTCAGGAAGCCAAGAATTTTTTCTCCGGCAAACAGGAAGATAAGCATCAGCAGCAGAGCAATAAGCAGTTCGCGGATCATAATGGCCCGGCGGCGCTTTGGCTCCGTGTGTTTTAGGACCGACATAAAGATCGGCAGGTTACCCAGCGGGTCCATAATCAGGATCAGGAGTACCGCGGCGGATATGATTTCAGTCATCTGTTTTCCCCAAAATCTGGCAAGTTGTTTCTGGTAATAAGCTTTGTTTCTGACTCGGTGGATATCATTGATTAATTTCACTTGCGACTTTGGCTGCATTTTGTAAGGTGGAGTGATGTTCTGGCCCACGGCCAGCGCTTACACACGCAATCATCTCTGCAGGATTAAGTCGCTATGAAAAATGTTGGTTTTATTGGCTGGCGCGGTATGGTCGGCTCTGTACTCATGCAACGCATGGTGGAAGAGCGCGATTTTGACGCCATTCGTCCGGTTTTCTTCTCCACTTCCCAGCTTGGGCAGGCAGCCCCTACGTTTGCCGGCACCACCGGCGGTACACTGCAGGACGCATTTGATCTGGAAGCGCTGAAGGCGCTGGATATCATCGTGACCTGCCAGGGCGGCGATTATACCAACGAAATCTATCCAAAGCTCCGTGAAAGCGGCTGGCAGGGTTACTGGATCGACGCAGCTTCTTCTCTACGCATGAAAGATGACGCGATTATTATCCTCGACCCGGTAAACCAGCACGTTATTCAGGAAGGCCTGAACAAAGGCGTGAAAACCTTCGTCGGCGGTAACTGCACCGTCAGCCTGATGCTGATGTCCCTCGGCGGCCTGTTTGCCAACGACCTGGTTGACTGGGTTTCCGTGGCGACTTACCAGGCGGCATCCGGCGGCGGCGCGCGTCATATGCGCGAGCTACTGAACCAAATGGGCCAGCTGTACGGCGAAGTCTCTACCGAACTGGCAAATCCGGCTTCCGCTATTCTTGATATCGAACGTAAGGTCACCGAACTTGGCCGCAGCGGCAAACTGCCGGTGGATAACTTCGGCGTGCCGCTGGCCGGGAGCCTGATCCCGTGGATCGACAAGCAGCTCGACAACGGCCAGAGCCGTGAAGAGTGGAAAGGCCAGGCCGAGACCAACAAAATTCTTGCGACCTCTGCTGTTATCCCGGTTGACGGTCTGTGCGTGCGCGTTGGCGCGCTGCGCTGCCACAGCCAGGCGTTCACCATCAAGCTGAAAAAAGACGTGTCTATTCCTACCGTGGAAGAGCTGCTGGCCGCGCACAACCCGTGGGCGAAAGTGGTGCCAAACGACCGCGATATCACCATGCGTGAACTGACGCCTGCCGCGGTAACCGGCACGCTGTCGACGCCGGTTGGCCGTCTGCGCAAGCTGAACATGGGGCCGGAGTACCTTTCCGCCTTCACCGTCGGTGACCAGCTGCTGTGGGGCGCCGCCGAACCGCTGCGCAGAATGCTGCGGTCACTCGCATAATTACACTTATTTACCTGAGGGGCTTTGTGGCCCCTCTTTTTTTGCCCGTAATTTAAGGTACAACGGAATTCATTAATTAATTTCACGAGGAGTTAATAAAGCGTTGGCTATGCTTAAGTCAGCACGCGCAAGCGTTTTGGCGAGTATTGGGCGAACTGGCTTACAGGAGTTGCGCGCCGTTCGTCGGGGTCAATGATAAGTGTCGTATCCGCACGCAGGCGTAGGGCGGGTCATCGGTGACACATAAAAAAGGAAAATGCCATGTCTGTTCTGCCGGAAAGAGACGTGATTAATGCGCTAATTGCGGGTCATTTTGCCGATCCGTTTTCCCTGCTGGGAATGCACCAAACCGACGCCGGGCTTGAAGTTCGGGCACTCCTGCCTGACGCCACCGAAGTGTGGGTTATTGAGCCTAAAACAGGGCGTAAAGTCGCCCAGCTCGACTGCCTCGATTCCCGCGGCTTCTTCTGCGGGCTGATCCCTCGCCGTAAAAATGTTTTTCGCTACCAGCTTGCCGTTGTCTGGCACGGCCAGGAAAACCTGATCGACGATCCCTACCGTTTTGGTCCTTTGACTCAGGAGCTGGATAGCTGGCTGCTCTCAGAAGGCACGCATTTACGCCCTTATGAAACGCTGGGTGCGCATGCAGATACCATGGACGGCGTGACCGGAACGCGTTTCTTGCTGTGGGCCCCCAACGCCCGTCGCGTTTCCGTGGTGGGGCAGTTTAACTATTGGGATGGCCGCCGCCATCCGATGCGGCTGCGGCGCGAAAGCGGCATTTGGGAGCTGTTTATCCCCGGGGCGCACAACGGCCAGCTTTATAAATTTGAATTGCTGGACGCCGAAGGGCGGCTGCGTATTAAAGCCGATCCTTATGCTTTTGAAGCGCAAATGCGCCCGGAAACGGCCTCGCTGATTTGCGGCCTGCCGGAGAAAACCACGCTCAGCCCCGAGCGGCAGAAAGCTAACGGTTTTGATCAACCCATCTCCATCTATGAGGTGCATCTCGGCTCCTGGCGTCGCCACACCGACAATAATTTCTGGCTCAGCTACCGCGAACTGGCGGATCAGCTCATTCCCTATGTCAAAGAGATGGGCTTTACCCATCTTGAACTGCTGCCGGTTAACGAGCATCCGTTTGACGGCAGCTGGGGCTATCAACCGCAGGGGCTTTACGCGCCGACGCGTCGTTTCGGTACTCGCGACGACTTCCTCTATTTCATCAGAACCGCCCACGAAGCCGGGCTTAATGTTCTGCTGGACTGGGTACCGGGCCATTTCCCGACGGATGACGCCGGGCTGGCGAAGTTCGACGGCACCGCGCTGTATGAGCACGGCAATCCGCAAGAGGGCTACCACCAGGACTGGAACACGCTGATTTACAACTATGGCCGCCGGGAAGTCAGCAACTATCTGGTGGGCAACGCGCTCTACTGGATTGAGCGGTTTGGCATTGACGGCCTGCGTGTGGATGCCGTGGCGTCGATGATTTATCGCGACTATAGCCGGGAAAGCGGCCAATGGGTGCCGAATGAGCACGGCGGGCGTGAGAACCTGGAAGCGATTGCGTTTTTGCGTAGCACTAACCGCATCATCGGCGAGCAAACCCCGGGGGCGGTGACTATGGCAGAAGAGTCCACCGATTTTGCCGGTGTCTCTCGCCCACCAGGTATGGGCGGCCTGGGGTTCTGGTTTAAGTGGAACCTGGGCTGGATGCACGACACGCTCGATTACATGAAGCTTGACCCGGTTTACCGCCAGTACCATCACGACAAAATGACCTTCGGCATGCTGTATAACGGCACCGAAAACTTTGTGCTGCCGCTGTCTCACGATGAAGTCGTGCACGGCAAAAAATCCATTCTTGATCGTATGCCGGGGGATGCCTGGCAGAAGTTTGCCAATCTTCGCGCCTACTACGGCTGGATGTGGGCATTTCCAGGCAAAAAGCTGCTGTTTATGGGCAACGAATTTGCCCAGGGGCGAGAGTGGAACCACGACAGCAGCCTCGACTGGCACCTGCTGCAGGGCGGTGACAACTGGCACCATGGCGTGCAGCGCCTCGTACGCGACCTGAATCATACCTATCGGCGTCATGCGGCCTTGCATCAGCTGGATTTTGACGGCTACGGCTTTGAATGGCTGGTGGTGGAAGATAAGGCCAATTCAGTCTTTATTTTCGTGCGGCGTGATGCCGAGGGCAATGAAGTGATTGTCGCCAGCAACTTTACGCCGGTGCCGCGTTACCACTATCGCTTCGGCATCAACCAGCGAGGGCGCTGGCGCGAAGAGCTGAATACCGACTCCATGCACTATCACGGCAGCAACGCCGGTAACAGCGGCACGGTGCGTAGCGAGGCGGTGCCGAGCCACGGTCGCGACCATTCGCTGTGTATTACGCTACCGCCGCTGTCCACGCTCTGGTTGATCCGCGAGGGGGACGCATGACGCAGCTTACCCAAGGCAATTCGGCTCCCTTTGGGGCGTATTTCGACGGCAAAGGCGTTAACTTCACGCTCTATTCCGTGCATGCGGAAAAGGTCGAGCTGTGCTTGTTCGACGAGCATGGCCACGAGCGCCGCTACGACATGCCTGCGCGCTCCGGGGATATCTGGCATGGCTATTTGCCGGATGGCAAGCCGGGGCAGCTGTACGGCTACCGGGTTCATGGCCCGTGGGCACCTGAACAGGGCCACCGTTTCAACCCGGCGAAGCTGCTGCTCGATCCTTGTGCTCGCGTGGTCGTCGGCGGGGCAGAAGATCACCCGCATTTTCACTGCGGCTACGATGAGCCCAACCTTGAAGACAGCGCCCCGCACATGGCGAAGTGCGTGGTGGTCAGAGAAAAATTTGACTGGGAAGACGACCGGCCGCTCCGGACGCCGTGGGGCAACACGGTTATCTATGAAGCCCATGTTCGCGGGCTGACGTTGCTCCACCCCGGCATCCCGGAAGAGCTGCGTGGGACTTATGCGGCGCTGGGGCATCCGGTGATCATCGACTACTTCAAGCGCCTGGGCATCACGGCGCTTGAGCTGCTGCCCGTGGCGCATTTTGTTACCGAGCCACGCATTTCCCAGCTTGGGCTGAGTAACTATTGGGGTTACAACCCTCGCGCTTTTTATGCCGTTGAAAGCTACTACGCGATAGACCAGAACCCCCACAACGCTGCCAACGAGCTGCGTGGCGCCATCAAAGCGCTGCATCAGGCCGGTATAGAAGTGATCCTCGACATTGTGTTGAACCACAGCGCGGAGCTGGACAAGGACGGCCCAACGCTGTCGCTGAGCGGAATCGACAACCGTAGCTATTATTGGTTAATGGACAATGGCGATTACCAGAACTGGACCGGCTGCGGGAACACCCTGAATCTCAGCACGCCGGGCGTGGTTGCCCTGATGATCGACTGCCTGCGCTACTGGGTGGACAGTTTTCACGTGGACGGTTTCCGGTTCGATTTGGCTTCGGTAATGGGGCGCACGCCCGAATTTCGGCAGGACGCCCCGCTGTTTGAGGCAATCAAAAACGATCCTCACCTGTCGCAGGTGAAGCTGATTGCGGAGCCCTGGGACATCGGCCAGGGTGGTTATCAGGTCGGTAATTTCCCTCCGCTGTTTGCCGAATGGAACGATCATTTCAGGGACGGGATGCGCCGCTTCTGGCTCCAGCAGGATCTCTCTTTGGGCGGCTTCGCCTGCCGCTTTGCTGGCTCGAGCGACGTTTATCGCCACGGCGAAAGGCTGCCTTCCACCAGCATTAATTTAATCACCGCCCATGATGGTTTTACGCTGCGGGATTGCGTAAGTTTTAACCAGAAGCATAACGAAGCCAACGGCGAAGATAACCGCGACGGCACCAACAGCAATTTTAGTAACAACTATGGGTTTGAAGGGCTTGAAGCCAGCTTGATTACCAAGGAACGGCGGCGCGACAGCGTGCATGCCCTGCTCACCACGCTGCTGCTCTCGCAGGGCACACCGATGCTGCTTGCCGGGGATGAACACGGCCACAGCCAGCACGGCAACAACAATGCCTACTGCCAGGACAACGTGCTGACCTGGCTTGACTGGGCTGAGGGCAATGACGGCCTGACTGCCTTTACGGCGGCGCTCCTCCAACTTCGACAGGCGATCCCGGCGCTGACCGCCAACCGCTGGTGGGAAGAGGGTGATGGCAACGTCCGTTGGCTGAATAAAGACGCACAGCCCCTGAACGTCGATGAGTGGCAAAACGGCGTACATCGCCTGCAAATCCAGCTGTCCGACCGCTGGCTTATCGCAATTAACGCGACCGAAGAAGTTGCGGACATCGTTCTACCTGAGGGGGAATGGCACGCTGTTCCTCCGTTTGCCGGAGAGGACAACCCGGTCGTGATGGTTGTATGGCATGGTCCCGCGCACGGAGTTTGCGTGTTCCACAAGTCATGAAAAAGGAGTTCGTCATGGTTAGGTTTGAGAAAAACGATCCGCTGATGTTGGCCCGCCAGCTGCCCATCAAATCCGTTGCGTTAATTCTGGCCGGTGGCCGCGGGACTCGACTGAAGGATCTCACGTCGACCCGCGCCAAGCCTGCTGTTCACTTTGGCGGCAAGTTCCGCATTATTGATTTTGCGCTATCCAACTGCATTAACTCCGGCATTCGCCGCATTGGGGTGATTACTCAATATCAATCGCACACCCTGGTGCAGCATATTCAGCGCGGCTGGTCTTTTTTCAGCGAAGAGATGAACGAGTTTGTGGATTTGCTGCCCGCCCAGCAGCGCGTACACGGTGAAAACTGGTATCGCGGCACGGCGGACGCCGTGACCCAGAACCTCGACATTATTCGACGTTACGACGCCGAATATGTGGTCATCCTGGCCGGGGACCACATCTACAAGCAGGACTACTCGCGCATGCTGATCGATCACGTCGAAAAGGGCGCACGCTGCACCGTGGCCTGCATGCCGGTGCCGGTACATGAAGCATCAGCGTTTGGCGTTATGGCGGTGGATGCGGACGAAAAAATTATCGATTTCGTGGAGAAGCCGGAAAACCCGCCGACGATGCCCAACGACAGCAGTAAGTCTCTGGCCAGCATGGGCATTTACGTTTTTGATGCGGATTACCTGTTTAAGCTGCTGGAAGAAGATGACCGGGATGAAAACTCCAGCCACGATTTTGGCAAAGACATTATCCCGAAAATCACTCGCGCGGGAGAAGCTTACGCCCACCCGTTCCCGCTCTCCTGCGTACAGTCCGACCCTAACGCCGAGCCTTACTGGCGCGATGTAGGCACGCTGGAAGCCTACTGGAAAGCCAACCTTGACCTGGCCTCGGTGATGCCGGAACTGGATATGTATGACCAGGCCTGGCCGATCCGCACCCATATGGAGCCGCTGCCGCCCGCTAAATTCGTTCAGGATCGCTCCGGCAGTCACGGCATGACGCTGAACTCGCTGGTGTCCGGCGGCTGCATTATTTCTGGTTCAGTCGTTGTGCAGTCGGTGCTGTTTCCTCGCGTGCGTATCAACTCGTTCTGCAACATCGATTCATCCGTCCTGCTGCCGGACGTTATTGTCGGGCGCTCCTGCCGATTACGCCGCTGCATTATCGACCGCGCCTGCGTGATCCCTGAAGGCATGGTGGTTGGCGAAAATGCCGAAGAGGATGCGCGCCGTTTTTATCGCTCTGAAGAGGGCATTGTACTGGTCACGCGTGAGATGCTGGCGAAGCTGCAGGGCTGAAACGCGTAGAAGATTGGCCTGCGCACGGTGATGCCGTGCGCGGTTATTTTATCGTTCGGCGTTGCCTGATGATTAAGACACAGCGCCGCGACTTTCCATATGGGAGCGATAATGCAGGTCTTACATGTCTGTTCCGAGATGTTTCCTTTGCTGAAAACGGGCGGCCTTGCGGATGTGCTGGGCGCTTTGCCTGCGGCACAAATTGCCGGCGGCGTTGATACGCGCGTCCTGCTGCCCGCCTTTCCTGATGTGCGGCGAGGAATCGAAGATATTCAGGTGGTTGCCCACCGACAGACGTTCGCAGGCCCAATGCGTCTGCTCTACGGCCACTACAACGGCGTAGGTATTTATCTGATTGATGCCCCCCATCTTTATGAACGCCCGGGCAGCCCATACCACGACACGAACCAGTTTGCTTACCAGGACAACGTACTGCGCTTTGCGCTGCTTGGCTGGGTTGGGGCGGAAATGGCCTGCGGCCTGGATCCTTTCTGGCATCCTGATGTGGTGCATGCCCACGACTGGCACGCCGGGCTGACGCCGGCCTATCTCGAGGTTCGCGGGCGGCCAGCCAGGTCGGTATTTACCGTCCATAACCTCGCCTATCAGGGAATGTTCTATGCTCATCACTTAAGTGAAATTGATTTGCCGTGGTGGGTCTACGACATGAACGGGCTGGAATTCCACGGCCAGATTTCGTACCTGAAGGCCGGGCTTTACTATGCCGACCATATTACCGCCGTCAGCCCAACCTATGCTCGGGAGATTACCGACCCGCATTTTGCCTATGGCATGGAAGGGCTGCTGCGCCAGCGCCAGCGTGAAGGGCGCCTGTCGGGCATTTTAAACGGCGTGGACGACAAGATCTGGAACCCGGAAAGCGACCTGCTGCTGGCCTCGCGGTATAACCGCGATTCGCTGGAGGAGAAAGCGGAAAACAAACGCCAGTTGCAGGTAGCGATGGGGCTGAAGGTGAACGACAAAGTCCCGCTGTTCGCGGTGGTCAGTCGGTTAACCAACCAAAAAGGGCTGGATCTGGTGCTTGAGGCATTGCCGGGGTTGCTGGAGCAGGGCGGGCAGCTGGCGCTGCTGGGGGCCGGGGATTCCGTGCTGCAGGAAGGGTTCCTGGCGGCGGCGGCCGAGCATCCCGGCCAGGTCGGCGTCCAGATTGGCTATCACGAGGCATTTTCCCACCGCATCATGGGCGGTGCCGACGTGATTTTAGTCCCGAGCCGCTTTGAGCCCTGCGGCTTAACGCAGCTCTACGGTCTGAAATATGGCACCTTGCCGCTGGTGCGGCGAACCGGTGGCCTGGCTGACACCGTGTCTGATACTTCTCTCGAGAATCTGGCTGACGGTGTGGCGACCGGTTTTGTGTTTGAAGACAGTAATGCCTGGTCGCTGCTTCGCGCGATCCGGCGTGCTTTCGTGCTGTGGTCCCGCCCGTCGCTGTGGCGTTTTGTGCAGCGGCAGGCAATGAATATGGATTTTAGCTGGCAGGTAGCGGCGCAGTCATACCGCGACCTTTATCAACGCTTGATGTAATTACCCATACACCAGGAATCACTGATATGAATGCACCCTTTTCCTATGCATCACCCACGCTGAGCGTCGAGGCGCTTAAACACTCGATTGCCTATAAGCTGATGTTTACGGTGGGGAAAGACCCTGCCATCGCCAATAAACACGAGTGGCTTAACGCGACGCTGTTTGCCGTGCGCGACAGGCTGGTGGAGCGCTGGCTGCGTTCCAACCGCGCCCAGCTTTCCCAGGAAGTTCGCCAGGTTTACTACCTGTCGATGGAGTTTCTGATCGGACGCACGCTGTCGAACGCGCTGCTTTCCCTCGGCATCTATGAAGATGTGAAAAATGCCCTCGAAGAGATGGGCCTCGACCTCGAAGAGTTGATTGACGAGGAGAACGACCCCGGCCTGGGCAACGGCGGTTTGGGGCGTCTCGCCGCCTGTTTCCTCGATTCGCTGGCGACCCTGGGGCTGCCTGGGCGTGGCTACGGCATTCGTTACGACTACGGGATGTTCAAGCAGAACATCGTTGATGGCCGCCAGAAAGAGTCGCCGGACTACTGGCTTGAGTACGGCAACCCTTGGGAGTTTAAACGCCACAATACGCGCTACAAGGTGCGTTTCGGCGGGCGTATTCAGCAGGAAGGGAAAAAGTCTCGTTGGGTCGAAACCGAAGAGATCCTCGCGGTTGCCTATGACCAGATTATTCCGGGCTACGACACCGACGCGACCAACACGCTGCGGCTGTGGAACGCTCAGGCGAGCAGCGAGATCAACCTCGGTAAGTTTAACCAGGGTGATTATTTCGCGGCGGTGGAAGACAAAAACCACTCTGAAAACGTGTCCCGCGTGCTTTATCCCGATGACTCGACCTATTCCGGGCGTGAGCTTCGCCTGCGCCAGGAGTATTTCCTGGTTTCGGCGACCATGCAGGACATTCTGAGCCGCCATTATCAGCTGCATAAAACCTACGCCAACCTTGCGGATAAAATTGCGATTCACCTGAATGACACTCACCCGGTGCTGTCGATTCCGGAGTTGATGCGGCTGCTGATTGACGAGCATAAGTTTGAATGGGAGGAAGCGTTCGAAGTGACCTGCCAGGTCTTCTCGTACACCAACCACACGCTGATGAGCGAAGCCCTGGAAACCTGGCCGGTGGACATGCTCGGCAAGATCCTGCCGCGCCATCTGCAGATCATCTTTGAGATTAACGACTACTTCCTGAAAACCCTGCAGGAGCAGTACCCGAACGACACGGGGCTGCTGGGCAGGGCATCGATCATCGACGAATCCAACGGCAGGCGAGTGCGGATGGCCTGGCTCGCGGTGGTGGTCAGCCATAAGGTGAACGGCGTGTCTGAGCTGCACTCCAATCTGATGGTGCAGTCCCTGTTTGCCGACTTCGCCAGTATCTTCCCGATGCGCTTTAGCAACAAAACGAACGGCGTCACGCCGCGCCGCTGGCTGGCGCTTGCCAACCCGGCGCTGTCTGAAGTGCTGGATGAGAATATCGGGCAGACCTGGCGGACGGACTTAAGCCAACTGAACGACCTGAAGCAGCACATTGACTACCCGACGGTGCATCAGGCGGTGCGTAAGGCCAAGCTGGCGAATAAAAAACGGCTGGCGACGTACATTGGGCAGCAACTAAACGTCGTGGTGAGCCCGGACGCCTTATTCGACGTGCAGATTAAGCGCATTCATGAATATAAGCGCCAGCTAATGAATGTCCTGCATGTGATCGCACGCTATAACCGCATCAAGGCCGATCCTGAGGCGGAATGGGTGCCACGCGTGAATATTTTCGCGGGTAAAGCGGCATCGGCCTATTACATGGCGAAGCATATTATTCATCTTATCAACGACGTTGCGGAGGTCATCAACAACGACCTGCAGGTTAAAGATAAGCTGAAGGTGGTGTTTATCCCCAACTACAGCGTCAGCCTCGCCCAGTTGATTATTCCGGCGGCAGATCTCTCCGAGCAAATTTCGCTGGCGGGAACCGAAGCTTCGGGGACCAGTAACATGAAGTTTGCGCTTAACGGGGCGTTGACCATCGGGACGCTGGACGGCGCCAACGTGGAGATGCTCGACCACGTCGGCAAGGACAACATCTTTATCTTCGGCAACACCGCAGAAGAGGTGGAGACACTCCGCAGTAAAGGCTACAACCCTCGGGAGTACTACGAGAAGGATGAAGAGTTGCGCCAGGTGCTGACGCAAATCGCGACGGGGGCATTCAGCCCCGGGGAGCCGGGGCGCTATCGGGACTTAGTCGACTCGCTGATTAACTTTGGCGATCACTACCAGGTGCTGGCGGATTACCGCAGCTATGTGGACTGTCAGGACAAGGTGGATGAGGTTTACCAGCAGCCGGAGGAGTGGACTATCCGCACGATGCACAATATTGCCAATATGGGCTATTTCTCGTCAGACAGGACGATTCAGGAGTATGCCGACGAGATTTGGCATATTAAGCCGGTGAGATTGTAACTTTTCCCCTAACCCTAACCCTAACCCTAACCCTAACCCTAACCCTAACCCTAACCCTAACCCTAACCCTCTCCCCACGAGGGAGAGGGGATCAGAACAAGGATGCTTCTTCATCCCCTACTTAGATGGGAGAAAAGGACCAAATTCTTTTCCCCCTCTCCCTTTCAGGAGAGGGCCGGGGCGAGGATAAAACTCAGCACAGCTCCAGCTGCACGTTATTCTCTTTAATCACCTGCATCACTCCTGCGGGCGGCACCACGTCGGTATACACGGTATCCACCAGGCTAATACTGCCCAGATTCACCATCGCATTACGGCCAAACTTCGAATGGTCCACGACCAGCAGCACGCTGCGAGAGTTTTCGATAATCGCGCGCTTGGTGCGAACCTCGTGGTAGTCGAACTCAAGCAGCGAGCCGTCGCTGTCGATCCCGCTGATGCCGAGAATGCCGAAGTCGAGACGGAACTGGGAAATGAAGTCCAGCGTGGCCTCGCCGATAATGCCGCCATCGCGACTGCGCAGCTCTCCGCCGGCCAGAATGATACGGAAATCTTCTTTAGCCATCAGCGTGTTCGCCACGTTGAGGTTGTTGGTCACAATGCGCAGATTGCTGTGATTAAGCAGCGCATGCGCCACGGCTTCCGGCGTCGTGCCGATGTCGATAAACAGCGTGGCGCCGTTAGGAATTTGGCTGGCAACCTTCTGCGCAATACGCTCTTTTTCTGCGGTTTGCGTTGCTTTTCGGTCATGCCACGGGGTGTTAACCGAGCTGGAGGGCAGGGCCGCCCCGCCGTGGTGGCGCAGGATCATATTCTGATCGGCCAGGTCGTTTAAATCCCGGCGGATGGTTTGCGGGCTGACGGCAAACTGTTCCACCAACTCTTCGGTACTGACGTATCCCTGCTGCTTAACCAGCTCAATAATCGCGTCATGACGTTGTGTCTGCTTCACAAGCTACTCCAGCATTGTTATGTTCGTTTTCGCGCATTCAGGGTATCTACCAGCGCCATCGCCAGGCCAACCAGCATGCCGGTCAGGTGCGCTGGAATGACAGCGGACTGAGTGAAGACCTCAATAACCAACCAAATTACCGCAAACGCCAGCAGCCCGCGCTGCATCTGAATGCCGCTGTCGGGATCTCGCTCTCCGCGCAGCCAGACATAACCCATCAGCGCAAACACCGTGCCTGACAGGCCGCCAAACAGTGGGCCGGTAAATTTTGCCTGCATAAAACCGCTCAGCAGGGTGGAGATAAGCGTCAGCGTCAGCAGTTTGCCGGTGCCGAGGCGTTTTTCGAGCGCGCCGCCTAAATACCACCACCATAGTAGGTTAAAGAGGATATGCAGCAAGGAGAAATGCAGTAATCCGTGCGTGAAATAGCGCCAAAACTCAAAGCGCTGCTCGGGCACGAGCGGCCAGCCAAGCACGGAGATCACCGGACCGAAGCCCACGATATTGAGCAGGACAAACAGCGCGATACACACGCCGATGACGATAAGCGTCAGCGGGCCGGCGCGCTCTTTGATGGTGGCGAAAAAAGGATAGCGTTTATAGCTGAAACCGACGCCGCTGTGGCCGGTGCTCCAGCTGGCGGCCTGATAGCGCGGGTCGCCAGGGTTCGCGACGAACTTTTCCAGCTCGGCGCGGACATACTGTACCTGGTTCTCATCCGCCAGCCAGACATCGCTTTGCGTATGTTGCTGAATCGTAAGAATAACGCCCTGAGTTGCCATGTAATCGACAAAAGCCTGCGCCACGCGCGGGTTGGCGAAAGAGGTAATCATGATCATGAAAGTTTAACCAACTTCGTCTATAAAGCCGTACAAAGGCAAGCAGTATACCTGCAGGGAGCGACAAGGGCTGAACTTTACGCGCCGTGAGCGACTTCAGCCGGGAAATGGCGGTGCCAGGCATCAAAGCCACCGTCGATGCTGTAGACCTGGTCATAGCCTTGCTGCAGCAGATATTGGGCGGCGCCTTTGCTGCTGTTGCCGTGGTAGCACATCACCATGACCGGCGTGTCGAAGTCGGTTTGCTGCATAAAATTCACCAGCGTGTCGTTGGTAAGGTGGTAAGCCCCCGGCGTGTGTCCCATGGCAAAGCTCTGCGGATCGCGGATATCCACCAATACCGCCTGCTGCTGCTGGAGTTTCTGGTGTGCTTCTTCCACACCAATACATTCAAATTGATCCATGGTTTTACTCGTCGAGAAAGAAAGGAAACAAGGGGCATGTTAAGGCATCGCGCCCCGCTGGCGCTGATATTAACGCCAATATGTTATCCATATCACGTAGAAATGTTTTTATTTCGTTACCAAAGCGGGCGAACACTTGCTATCATGAGCGATATCGAACATTTTTGAGCTTTAACGAAAGTGCGTGAGGGCAACATGGAAACCAAAGATCTGATTGTTATTGGCGGTGGAATCAACGGCGCCGGTATTGCGGCGGACGCCGCTGGCCGCGGGTTATCCGTGTTGATGCTGGAGGGACAGGATCTGGCCTGCGCGACCTCTTCCGCCAGCTCGAAGCTGATTCACGGCGGCCTGCGTTACCTGGAGCATTATGAGTTTCGCCTGGTGAGTGAGGCGCTGGCGGAGCGTGAAGTGCTGTTGAAAATGGCGCCGCACATTGCTTTCCCGATGCGCTTCCGTTTACCGCACCGGCCGCACCTTCGTCCGGCCTGGATGATTCGGACTGGCCTGTTCATGTACGATCATCTGGGGAAACGCACCAGTTTGCCGGCCTCGACCGGCTTGCGTTTTGGCGCAGATTCAGTGCTGAAGCCTGAGATCGTGCGCGGTTTCGAATATTCCGATTGCTGGGTGGATGATGCTCGCCTGGTGCTGGCTAACGCCCAAATGGTGACCCGCAAGGGCGGAGAGGTGAAAACCCGTACTCGCGCCACCAAAGCAACCCGCGAAAATGGGCTGTGGGTCGTTGAAGCGCAGGATATTGATACCGGCGAAACCTTTACCTGGCGCGCGAAAGGCCTGGTGAACGCCACCGGTCCGTGGGTGAAAACCTTCTTTGACGAAGGGCTACACCTGCCTTCGCCTTACGGTATCCGCCTGATCAAAGGCAGCCACATCGTGGTGCCTCGCGTGCATACCCAGAAGCAGGCTTACATCCTGCAAAACGAAGATAAACGTATTGTGTTTGTGATCCCGTGGATGGACGAATTCTCCATCATCGGCACCACCGACGTGGAATACCACGGTGACCCGAAAGCGGTGCAGATTGATGACAAAGAAGTGAGCTATCTGCTGAACGTTTACAACGCGCATTTCAAAAAGACGCTGACCAAAGATGATATCGTCTGGACCTATTCTGGCGTGCGCCCGCTGTGTGATGACGAGTCTGATTCTCCGCAGGCGGTGACCCGCGATTACACTCTCGATATTCATGACGAAAATGGTCAGGCACCGCTGCTGTCGGTCTTCGGCGGTAAACTGACGACCTACCGTAAGCTGGCTGAACATGCGCTGGATAAGCTGGAGCGTTACTACCCGAATATCGGCCCGGCCTGGACCAAAGAGTGCCGCCTGCCTGGCGGTGACATCGGTGGCGATCGCGATGATTATGCGGCCAAACTGCGCCGTCGTTACGGTTTCCTGACCGAAAGCCTTGCCCGTCACCTGGCGCGCACCTATGGCAGCAACAGCGACCTGGTGCTGGGCGAGGCCAAAACCCTGGGCGATCTGGGCGAAGATTTTGGCCATGAGTTTTATGAAGCCGAGCTTCGCTACCTGGTTGAGCATGAATGGGTCAGATGTGCGGAAGATGCGCTGTGGCGCCGCACCAAACTGGGCATGTGGCTGAACGAAGAGCAGCAGGCGCGGGTGGCGCAATGGCTGGTCAAGCAGGCGGCTAAAGCGGGACTGTCGCTGGCGTCTTAAAGAGAGTTGAACCCTTTTCAGTCCGAGTGTTGGCCGGTTCCGCTCATCTTCAGATTTTTATCCCCCCTCTCCCCTATGGGGTGAGGGGCTGAAACTAGCCTTCAGAATATCTCCAGCTAAACCCCATACCCCATCATCTTCAGTAATTTCTGTGCATGCTGTACCGCGTCCTGACGGTGCGCCACGCCCAGCTTCTGGTAAAGATTTCGGATATGCGTTTTGATGGTGGTGGCCGCAACATCCAACTCTCCGGCGATCTGCTCGTTGCTATAACCGGAATAAATCAGCCCCAACACCTGCCATTCTCGCTGCGTCAGCGGGCTGGTGCGGATAAGCTCCGGCACTTCCGGGTGATTCAGCAGGCGGTTCACAAAGCTTTCATCAAAGTGCGCAAACTTATGGCGGTGGTGCTGGTTTATCTCACGCAGGATGCGTTGAGCGCGGTGCTGATCCAGCTCCGGCAGCGTGTTGAGCTGAATAAGCTGGCGCAGCTGCTGCGCCATCGCTTCCCCTTCGATAACGAAGTGACTGATAAACCCGGTGCGGTTTGCCAGCGCCAGAGCTTCCAGCAGCACGCGCTGAGCGTCACTTTTTCTGCCCGCCTGCCAGTAAAGCTGGTTGAGCAGCAGCAGGTTGCGGTTAAGGTCGCTCATCAGACGCAGGCTGCGGGCGTTTTCGTTAAGTTCTTCCAGCACCATTTCCGCCGGATCGTACTCACCCAGCAGGATTTGTACGCGGGCGATATTCCGCCACTGGCTTTGCAGGAAGTGGTTATTGGCAAATTCAGGCTTCGGCGTCTGGCGCAGCCAGTTGGCTGCCGACTTTTTATCGCCAATCATTTGCCAGTAAATCACCCGCACCTTGTCGGCGTTGGAGACCCAGTCGCTGTGCCAGGGACCGTTCCCAAGCAAATTTTCAAGGCGATTAAGGTGATTGCGAGCATTATCCAGGTCACCGCGCGCCAGTGAGCACTGCACCAGCAGCGCCAGACACTGGAGCTGTTGCTGCGGCTGGAAGCTGGAAAGGACCTCCATTCCGCTGCGGGCTGCCGCTTCGGCTTCATCCAGCCGGGCCCAGGCCCAAAGCAGCTGGGCGCGGATACGCTGTAGAAACTCATGCAGTGGCAATTGTTCGAGGTGCTGCTCGCGGATCAGCACAAAGGCTTTCTCCTGGGTTTCCCAGGCGGCCTGTAAGAACCCCTGAGCCAGCAGGATTTCGCTTTGCTGAATGAGACTCCACAGCGCGTAGTGCCACACATCGTGGCGGCGGGCCATTTGCTCGGTCTGCTGCATAACGGAAAGAGACTTCGTCAGATCGCCCTTGCAGTGCAGCACTTCGCCGTGAACCGAAGTTGCTACTATGCGGCTGTAAAAATTGGCCAGCGGCAGCATTTCCAGCGCGACCATGGCCAGACGCTCGGCTTCCGCCGGATCGCCCGCGTTGATGGCAACCTGGGCTCTCAGGGCGTTAAATTCACCGTGCAACGTGTCGTCGATGACCAGGTCCATTTCCTGCTCGGCCCTTGCCAGCAGGGTATTCACTTCGCCGTAGCGGTGCTGGCTTTGCATCAGCCAGGCCTGCAGCAGCACAAGTTTTGGGTTTTCCAGCAGACTTTCCCACGGCAGCGCCTTCAGTGACTCCTCGAGCAGCGTCAGTTCGCTGTGGTTAAACAGCGCCCACGCGTGGCCCAGCAGAATATCGCGCAGCATATTGGCATCACCTGCCGCCAGCGCGTGGTGAATAGCCTCGCTTGGGAAGCCTTGCGCCATCCAGCTTTCGGCGGCCGCCCGGTGAATATCCGGCAGCTCTGCGGCCAGCTCCCACTGGCAGCGCTGGCGAAGGAAACTGCCAAACAGCGGGTGGAAGCAGAACCATTCGCCGGAATCGTCCATACGCTGCAGGAACAAGCCCTGTCGCTCAATCTCCTCCAGCCGCATCTGGCCATTTTCTTCACCCGTTACCTGGATGATCAATGCGTCATTCATTGAGCGCAGGATGGAGCTTCTCAGCAGGAAGTTGCGGGTATCGGCATCAACGTTGTTCAGGACTTCATCCACCAGATAATCTGAAAGATGGCTGGCGTTAATGCCCGACAGACGGCGTGCGGAATGTTGAGCTGGCGTATTGCTCTGGCGCGCGGACAAGGCGATTAACTGGAGCGCCGTTACCCAGCCAGCAACGTCATCACACAGGCGGCTGCTGTCCGCTTGTTCAATCGGCGTTGCCAGGCGGTTGTCGAAGAACTGTTTGGCTTCCTGATGCGTAAAGGCGAGCTGCTGGCTACCAATTTCCAGGAGCTGATCGCGCACGCGAAGGTTGGCAATGCCAAGTTGCGGGAGATTGCGCGACAGGATCACCAATGTCAGGTTTTCTGGCTGGTGGCGAATGAAAAAGCGCATGGCTTCATGAATAACCGGGTTGGCAATCAGATGATAATCATCAATCACCAGGTACAGCGGTTTGTCCCATCCCGCCAGCTCAATGAACAACTGAGAAAAGAGCGAAGACAAGCTGGCGTATTGCCGCTTTTGCGCCATGATTTCGCTACTGGCGCAGTGGCCGCCGGTGGCGTGCTGCACGGCGGCAATCAGGTAGCTGGCAAAGCGCTCCTGCTGGTTATCTCCCTCATCGAGGGAATACCAACCCAGCTCTTTTCGCCCCGCCGCCCACTGCGACACGAGGGTCGTTTTACCATAACCGGCCGGGCTGGCGATCAGCGCTAAGCGATAGTTGGCGGCAGTTGAAAGCTTCACCAACAGGCGATCGCGAACCACAGTGTTTTCCAGCCGAACGGGGCGGCTTAATTTGGATGGGATTAACATAGTTGATCACTTCACTGTGTATAAATTTCCCCGGCATTTTTCGCGCTGCAGGGCGGGGCGGCCGGACTGCAGAGAAAATAATGGAGGGAAAAGTTCAAGGATGCGATTTTTTTTACGCTTCGTAATTAATGCTTACGGATAAGGTCTGCCAGAATGCTTTTTATTGCAAGGTTGTTGAACTTTCCGAGCTCGGTAAGTTGCACCCTGTCACAGTTCCATTTTTTCATGAATGCGATTGCTCACTGCTTGTGGCAGCGCGGCTGAAACCTGTTACACCGCCGCATCGAGTGGCAGAGATCACATTTTTCGCTCATCCTCGCTACTCCTCCCCGCCTAATCCGCGCCGGGAGGAGGAACTCCCACGGGCTGCCCGGCACACTAACGGGTAATGATTTTCGAACATTACAGGACCGATTTTCTATGTCACAGCCGATCTTCAGTAAAGAACAGTTCCAGTCCGCTCTGACGCGCCAGTGGCAGCGTTATGGCCTCCATGATGCCAGTGAAATGACTCAGCATCAGTGGTGGCAGGCGGTTAGTGGTGCGCTTGCAGAGCACTTAGCGGCTCAGCCAACAGCAAAACCTGAAGCCAAACAGCGCCACGTAAACTACATCTCGATGGAGTTTCTGATAGGCCGCCTGACGGGGAATAACCTGCTTAATCTTGGCTGGTTCACTGAGGTGAGCGATGTGCTGAAGGATTACCAGATAAACCTCACCGATTTACTGGAAGAAGAAACGGACCCGGCTTTAGGCAACGGCGGGTTGGGACGGCTTGCGGCCTGCTTCCTGGACTCAATGGCCACGGTCGGGCAATCGGCCATCGGCTATGGCCTCAACTATCAGTATGGCCTGTTCCGCCAGTCCTTTAAGGACGGCAAACAGATGGAAGCCCCGGATGACTGGCAGCGCGGGAGCTACCCTTGGTTCCGCCACAACAGCGCGCTGGATGTGCAGGTGGGCATTGGCGGGAAACTCGTGAAGGACGGTAAGCGTTCCCGCTGGGAGCCAGCCTTTATTTTCCAGGGCGAGGCGTGGGATTTACCGGTGCTGGGCTACCGAAATGGCGTGGCGCAGCCGCTGCGCCTGTGGCAGGCAAAACATGCTCATCCATTTGATTTGACTAAATTTAATGACGGTGAGTTTCTTAAAGCCGAGCAGCAGGGCATTGACGCTGAAAAGCTCACCAAGGTGCTCTATCCGAATGACAATCACCTGAACGGTAAAAAGCTGCGCCTGATGCAGCAGTATTTCCAGTGTGCCTGTTCGGTGGCTGACATTCTGCGCCGCCATCATCTGGCAGGCCGCAAGCTCGCCGAGCTGCCGGCCTACGAAGTGATTCAACTGAACGATACCCACCCAACCATCGCTATCCCTGAGCTGCTTCGCGTGCTGATTGACGAACATCAGCTTAGCTGGGATGACGCTTGGGCGATTACCAGTAAAACGTTCGCCTACACTAACCACACCCTGATGCCTGAAGCTCTGGAGTGCTGGGACGAGAAGCTGGTGAAAGCGCTGCTGCCTCGCCATATGCAAATCATCAATGAGATTAACAAACGCTTTAAGCTGCTGGTCGACAAAACCTGGCCGGGGGATGAAGCCGTCTGGGCGAAGCTTGCCGTGGTGCATAGCAAGCAGGTACGTATGGCTAATCTGTGCGTGGTCGGAGGCTTTGCGGTGAACGGCGTTGCGGCGCTTCATTCTGAGCTGGTGGTGAAAGATCTGTTCCCGGAATACCACCAGCTGTGGCCGAACAAATTCCATAACGTGACGAACGGCATTACGCCGCGCCGCTGGATCAAGCAGTGCAACCCGGCGCTTGCCACGCTGTTCGACAAGACGCTGAAGAAAGAGTGGGCGAATAACCTCGACGTGCTGGAAGGACTGGAAAAGCACGCCGATGACGCCAAATTCCGCCAGACCTGGCGCGAAATCAAGCATCAGAACAAAGTAAAACTGGCTGCATTTGTGAAGGCTCGTACCGGCATCGTGATTAGCCCGGATGCGTTATTCGACGTGCAAATCAAACGCCTGCACGAATACAAACGTCAGCACTTGAACCTGCTGCATATCCTGGCGCAGTACAAAGAGATCCGCGAGAACCCGAAAGCAAACCGTGTGCCGCGCGTTTACCTGTTTGGCGCGAAGGCGGCTCCGGGTTATTACCTGGCCAAAAATATTATCTTTGCTATCAACAAAGTGGCTGAGGCGATCAACAACGATCCGCTGGTGGGCGACAAACTGAAGGTCGTTTTCCTGCCGGACTATTGCGTATCAGCGGCGGAAATCATGATCCCGGCGGCTGATATTTCCGAACAGATTTCGACTGCCGGTAAAGAGGCATCCGGCACCGGTAACATGAAGCTGGCGCTGAACGGCGCGCTGACGGTGGGGACGCTGGACGGTGCCAACGTTGAAATTGCGGAGAAGGTGGGTGAAGAGAATATCTTTATTTTCGGCCACACCGTCGAGCAGGTTAAAGCCCTGAAAGCCAAAGGCTATGATCCGGTGAAATGGCGCAAAAAAGATAAAGTGCTGGATGCCGTGCTTAAAGAACTGGAGCAGGGCAAATACAGTGAAGGAGATAAACACGCCTTTGATCAGATGCTGCACAGCATCGGCAAAGAGGGCGGCGATCCTTACCTGTTGATGGCGGACTTCACTGCTTATGCCGAGGCGCAAAAGCTTGCCGACAAACTTTATCTGGACCAGGAAGCCTGGACGCGCGCCGCCATTTTGAACAGCGCCCGTTGCGGCATGTTCAGCTCCGATCGCTCGATCCGCGATTACCAACAACGTATCTGGCAGGCAAAACGCTAAGGGAGCGCCATGGAGAGCAAACGTCTTGATAGCGCCGCTCTGGCGGCGGGTATCAGCCCGAACTACATCAATGCCCACGGCAAACCGCAGGCTATTCCTGCGGAGACAAAACTGCGTCTGCTCGAGGCCATGAACCGCACCGCTGTTGCAAAAAAGTCGACCGATCCTGTGCCAGCGGTTCAGGTTTTCACTGCCGGGCAGCGAATGCAGCTGACGCTGGAAGGCGAGGGTGAATTTAGCTGGACGCTGACCACTGAAGAAGGTCATACCCACCGCGGGCAAGTTTCCGGTGGGAAGACGTTATCGCTGCCAACAAAGCTACCCGAGGGCTACCATTCGCTGGTGGTCAGTCGGCAAAAGCAGAGCTGGACGAGCCGAATTATCGTCGCCCCGCCGCGCTGCTATGAGCCGGACGCGTTACTGCAGGGCAAAAAGCTGTGGGGGGCATGTGTGCAGCTTTACACGCTGCGCTCGGCGGCTAACTGGGGCATCGGCGACTTTGGCGATTTGAAGCAGATGCTGGGGGATGTGGCGAAGCGGGGCGGGGCGTTTATCGGCCTCAACCCGATTCATTCGCTTTACCCGGCTAACCCGGAGAGCGCCAGCCCATACAGCCCTTCGTCACGCCGCTGGCTGAATGTCATCTATATCGACGTCAATGCGGTAGAAGATTTCCAGAATAGCAAAGCGGCGCAGACGTGGTGGAAAACATCCACAGTGCAGAAACAGCTTCAGGCCGCGAGAGATGCCGAGTGGGTGGATTATTCTGCCGTTACGGCCCTCAAAGTTGCGGGACTGCGTTTAGCGTGGCAGCAGTTCTCGTTGCGTACAGCCAGCGATGAACAAGTCGTCGCGTTTGGCAGGTTCGTTGCGGAAGGAGGAGAAGGTCTGTTCTACCAGGCTGCCTACGATGCGCTTCATGCCAGCCAGGTTAACGAAGATCCTCTGCGCTGGGGCTGGCCGGTGTGGCCGGAAGGCTATCGCGACGCCCATAGCCCGGGAGTGAAGCAGTTCTGTGAGCAACATTGCGATGAGGTCAACTTCTGGCTTTGGCTGCAGTATCTCGCCTGGCGTCAGTTTAAGGCCTGCTGGGATGCCAGCCAGCATGACGGGATGCCGATTGGCCTTTATCGCGACCTGGCGGTGGGCGTAGCGGAAGGCGGCTCTGAAACCTGGTGTGACCGTGAGCTTTACTGCCTGAAAGCCTCCGTTGGCGCGCCGCCGGATATCCTCGGCCCGTTAGGCCAAAACTGGGGGCTGCCGCCGATGGATCCCCACGTCATGGCCGCTCGCGGCTATCAGCCGTTTATCGAACTGCTGCGCGCCAATATGACCCACTGCGGCGCCCTGCGCATTGACCACGTTATGTCGATGCTGCGGCTGTGGTGGATCCCGTACGGCGAGACGGCGGATAAAGGCGCCTATGTGCAGTACCCGGTGGACGATCTGCTTTCGATTCTGGCCCTGGAAAGCCAGCGTCACCGCTGCATGGTGATTGGCGAGGACCTCGGTACCGTGCCGGTTGAAATCGTCGGCAAGCTTCGCGACAGCGGCGTTTATTCTTACAAAGTGCTGTACTTTGAACACGACGGAGAGAAGCAATTCCGGGCTCCGGCCACATGGCCTAAGCAGTCGATGGCGGTTGCCACAACGCACGACTTGCCCACGCTGCGTGGCTACTGGAATAGCGGTGATTTAACGCTGGGCAAAACGCTGGGACTTTACCCTGATGAAGAGGTGCTGGCGGGGCTGTATGAAGACCGCGAAAGGGCTAAGCAAGGCCTGCTGGACGGGCTGCATAAATACGGCTGCTTGCCGAAGCGGGCGGGACATAAGGCCGCGTTAATGACGATGACCGACACGCTCAACCGTGGAATGCAGCGTTATATCGCCGACAGCCATAGCGCGCTGCTGGGGCTGCAGCCGGAGGACTGGCTGGATATGGCCGAGCCGGTGAATATTCCTGGCACCAGCGATCAGTATAAGAACTGGCGGCGCAAGCTGACGGTCTCTCTGGAAGCGATGTTTGCCGATGAACGGGTGAATAAGTTGCTGAAAGATTTGGATAAGCGGCGTAAGAAGACGTAGTTTCGTCTCACGTTTCGCGGTCTATTCCCTCTCCCTTTTAGGGAGAGGGTTAGGGTGAGGGTCAAACTAATAGTAAGAGTGCTCACCGCGCTGGTGTTCGGTCAGGTCACGTACGCCTTTCAGCTCAGGGAACTCAGCCAGAAGCTGTTTCTCGATCCCTTCTTTCAGCGTCACATCCACCATAGAACAGCCGTTACAGCCGCCGCCAAACTGCAGAATGGCATAGCCTTCGTCGGTAATTTCCATCAGCGTGACGCGACCACCGTGGCCCGCCAGCTGTGGGTTAACGGTCGCCTGCAGCATATACTCAACGCGCTCCATCAGCGGCGCGTCGTCAGACACCTTACGCATTTTTGCGTTAGGGGCTTTCAGCGTCAGCTGGGAACCGAGCTGGTCGGTGACGAAGTCGATTTCGGCATCTTCCAGATAAGGCGCGCTCAGCTCATCGACATAAGCGGTTAACTGCTCGAACGGCAGCGCCGTGTCGGTCGCTTCAACCGCATCCGGCGGACAATAAGACACACCACACTCCGCATTCGGGGTGCCAGGATTGATAACGAATACGCGGATTTGCGTCCCTTCTTCCTGATTTGCCAGCAACCTGGCAAAGTGGGATTGTGCAGCATCGGAAATACGGATCATAACGATTGCTCAATAGTTGACTATTTTAGTCGGTTATAATACGCCCATCATCGAGGGTCTACAAGGTTCGACACAGGCACCATACCTGGACAGTCGCCGCGCCCTGCCTTTTCAGCAATCGCGCTATCTCCGCAACAGTACTACCCGTCGTCACGACATCATCCACAATCGCCATATGGCGACCCGCAACGGGAATTTCAACCCTAAAGATGCCTTTCAAATTCCTCTTTCTTTCCTTTGCTGTCAACGTATGTTGGGCTGGTGAGGCGCGTATGCGTTTGATTGCAGAGGGATAATGCTCCAGCCCTAACCAGCGAGACAGCGGAGTAGCAATAAGTGCGCTTTGGTTATAGCCGCGCCGCCACGCTCGGGTATGGTGCAGCGGTACACTCAAAATAGCATCAGGCAAATGAAGCCTGCCCTCTCGCCTGGCTGCCAGAATACGCAGTAGCAAAAGGCGGGCTAAGGGCGGTGCAAGCGAGGGCGTTCCGGTAAATTTTAGGTGATGAATCAGCGTGCTTAACGGCGGCAGGTAGTCTGTCACATAGGCCATTGCGTCCCACTCAGGCGCTCTTTGCAGGCAACGCCCGCAGGGCAAATGCCCGCTCAGTGCCGGTAAACCACACAGTAAACAGCAGGCCAGGGGCTGAAGCAGCGAGGCGGCGCAGCATGAGCAAATGCCCCATGTCGGACGGGCAAGCGGTAACCGGCATAGCCAACAGCGGCCAGGGATTGCTAGCATAGCGTTCTCCTTGCTGATGAAAATGAGAACGGTAACTGATGAGTGAGCTGTGGTGGCAAACAAAAGGTAAAGGAAAAAGCGATCTTGTGCTGCTGCACGGATGGGGACTGAATGCGGAGGTTTGGCACAACATAGAATCCGAACTCGGCTCGCAATTTCGGCTGCATCTGGTCGACTTACCGGGGTATGGCCGGAGCAGGGGGTTTGGTGCGCTAACGCTGGAGGAAATGGCCGACATTGTGCTGGCTAAAGCGCCTGAATGTGCCACATGGCTTGGCTGGAGCCTGGGTGGGCTGGTAGCAAGCCAGGCTGCGCTCGCCAGGCCTGAACGTGTGAATGCGCTGGTGACGGTGGCTTCCTCACCCTGTTTTACCGCCGCAGAAGACTGGCCGGGCATTAAACCGGACGTGCTGGCCGGGTTCCAGCAGCAGTTAAGCGAAGATTTTCAGCGTACCGTGGAGCGTTTTCTGGCGTTGCAAACCCTGGGCACAGAAACCGCGCGCCAGGATGCTCGCCTGCTCAAAACCGTTGTTCTGGAACAGCCGATGCCGGACGTGGCCGTGCTTAATGGCGGGCTTGAGATCCTGAGAACCGCCGATCTGCGCCAGGAGCTTTCGCATTCTGTAATACCACATTTACGTCTGTATGGCCGACTGGACGGGCTTGTGCCACGGAAAGTGGTTCCCCTGCTGGACGCCCTGTGGCCGCAGTCCAGCTCGGTTATCTTCGACAAGGCCGCCCACGCGCCGTTTATCTCTCATCCGGCTGAATTCTGCCAGGCTCTGCTGGCCTGGGGGCAACAACGGCTTAGCTGACGGGCAGTAAAAAGGCGGGGTAGCCCGCCTTTCATCAGATTAACTTAACGCAGTGCCCAAAGTTCCCGTACGCATTTTTTCCCTTCTGGACAGCTTTTGCAGCTTCCCGTCAGGCAACTGCTCGGATCTTCGCTGATGCGTCTGGCTTTGCCCATCGCTTCCAGTCGATCGAGCATGGCGGCTACCAGCGGCAGAGGCGTGGCAAGCTGCTGGCTTATCTGCTTCGCTTCCAGGCGGCCCTGAAGCGCCAGGGCGTTACGGATATCAATCAGGCTTGCCATCATCGCTCCTTAGTGACAGTCGCCGGTGCTGCTTTGGCAGCAGGACGACGGCGTTTTTCTGGTGGCGAGCAGCGATACATCCACGCGACTTCTTGCCCGGCGCAGCCCGCCAAGCAGCAGGACGTTGAACAATATCACCGCGAGGATGCAAATCAGGCTGAACTGCGGGTGCTCGCTGAAGGTGACGCTCTGGTAGTAAAGCGTGGAGAGCGAATAGGCAATGTTCAGCCCCCAAAGCACGGAAAATGTCATCCAGCCCCGGCTCGATTCACGGGCGATGGCCCCCATCACCGAGATGCACGGAATATAGAGCAGAACGAAAATCAGATAGCTGTAGGCGGCGGCTTCGCTGCCGAATTTCGTGCTCATCACGCCCATCGGCCCGGAGGACATTTCACCGTCGCCTTTGCTTGCCTCAATCGGGTTCGCCAGCACGCTCAGGCTGAAGGTGTTTTTCAGCCCCTGCCAGGTTTCATCGGCGGCAGCGCCCAGTTCATCAAGCAGGTTAAAGCTTGCGGCATCAAACTCTTCATTATGAATATCTTCGGCGGTATAGAGGGTATTTAACGTGCCGACCACAACTTCTTTGGCCATCGCACCGGTAAACAGTCCAACGGTAGCCTGCCAGTTGTCATCATGGACACCGATCGGCTTCAGCAGCGGCGTCAACACACGGCTGACGGAGGCAAGGGCGGAATCATTGATGCTATCTACTGGCTTGCCGCTAAAGGAGAAGCTGTTCAGGGCGCCGATGAAAATACTGACGATCACGATGACCTTCCCGGCGCGAAGCACGAAGCCTTTCAGGCGCTGCCAGGTTTGTAAAATCAGGCTCTTGAGGTGAGGGACGTGGTAAACCGGCAGCTCCATGACAAACGGCGAAGCTTCGCCGCGCATGATGGTGTGCTTCAGCATCAGGCCGGTGAGAATAGCCATCACAATGCCGAGAATATAAAGCGAGAACACCACCAGCGCGCCCTGCTGGCCGAAGAATGCGGCGGCAAACACCGCGAAAATCGCCAGGCGCGCACCGCAGGACATAAACGGCGCCATCATGATGGTCATCAGCCTTTCGCGCGGCGCATCAAGGGTACGGGCGCCCATGACCGAAGGCACGTTACAGCCGAAGCCGACAATCAGCGGCACAAAGGATTTACCCGGTAAACCCAGCGACTGCATCAGGCGATCCATCACGAAGGCTGCGCGCGCCATATAGCCGGAATCTTCGAGGAAGGAAAGGAACAGGTACATCATGCCGATTTGTGGCACCAGCGGCAGCACGGTATTGATCCCGCCGCCGATCCCCTGGGCCAGGAAAATCGTCAGCCATTCCGGGAAGTGCAGCGTATAACCGAGCCACTGGATGCCGTGAATGAATATCGCCACCGAACCGCCATCAAAAATAGGCTGCAGCGCGCCGCCGATGTTAATCGCCAGCAGGAACATCAGATACATCACCAGCATGAAGATCGGCAGGCCGAGGTAACGATTGAGGATGATTTTATCCATCGCCACCGTCAGCCGGTTGGGTTCGGCTGTCAGGCTATTGCTAACCGCGTCGCAAATGGAAGCGATGCTTTGGTAACGAGCATCTGCGATCAGCAGCGCGGGATCGTCAATGGTCTCTGCCAGGCGCGCGCGCGCTGAATCAAGTTTGTCTGTGGCATTGCCCGCATACGCGAGGCTGTAGATATCCCCTTCCAGCATCTGCAGCGCCAGCCAACGGCGCTGCGTCACCGGCATTTCCTGCGGCATATCCTCGGCCAGCTTTTTTGCCTCTTGCAGCAAAATCTGCGGATAGTGCACCAGCTCGTTTTTCTCGTTGGGCTGCTTGCGGTCAATGGCGAGTTTCAGGCTTTCAATACCGCGCCCGCGAGTAGACACCAGCGGCACGACGGGGCAGCCGAGGCGGGCGGCCAGCGCGTCGATGTCGATGCGAATCGCCTGTTTCTCGGCAATATCCAACATATTGAGCGCCACCACGCACGGGATGCCCAGCTCGAGTAGCTGGAGCGTCAGGTAGAGGTTACGCTCAAGGTTAGAAGCATCCACTACGTTGATTAACAGATCGGCATCGCCGCTCAGGATGTAGTGGCAGGCGATTTGCTCATCAAGCGAAGTTTGTGACGAAATGGTGGTGAGTGAGTAGGTGCCGGGTAAATCAACCAGCGTGACCTGGTGCTCAAGGGTGGAAAACTGACCTTCTTTGCGTTCTACGGTGACACCCGCCCAGTTCCCCACGCGCTGGCGGGCACCCGTCAACTGATTAAATAACGTGGTTTTACCCGAGTTAGGATTACCGATTAAACCTATGGTTAAGTTTTTCATTTTATTCGTAAACTTCGTTGAATGTGCAAAATAACGCGAACGTTTCCCCGCCGTTACGCCACGGCTTCGATATTGACCAGCGCGAGATCTTTTTTGCGCAGCACCAGGCTAACGCGGCGCGTTTCGATATGAATAGGGTCGCCGAGAGGCGCCACGCGGACGACGTTGAATGAGGAACCCGGCAGCATGCCGAGGGACAATAATTTTTGGCGATAAGCCGGACTGATTTCACTGGCGAAGCCGGTAATTTTCCACGCGCTATTCGGTATGAATTGCATAAGACCTACTTAGAGCTGGGCTCTGCATTGACGCTGACTGAATGATCGCTTTATTCACGAGCGATGCGTGTAATAAAAACGAATTAAGCTATCGGAAGAAAGAGAAGAAATATCGTTCAATGCAATGATAATGAGAATGGTTACTGTCGACAATATTTATTTTTCTGAGTGAATTTAACCAAAATAGGTATTTTTCTGGCTGATTTAGTGGGGTTGTTTTTAACGAGCGGAAGAAATTGGTTTCTTAATTGCATGAAAAATAGAGTAATGGCTTCTCTTTGGTGAACGATGAATGTTATTTCGTTATTGCCGATGTTACAGGGATGATAATTGCTGGTTTCATGGCGGGGTAGATATTGAAAATTGATTTAGATCAAGAGTACGTTATTTTTCTGCTTTTTGTCGGCGATGGAAAAAATAAGATCTCTCCCCGAAGGGAGAGGTCAGACAATTAACGCTTCTTGCCCATCGCAGCGGCCAGCGCATCCATCATCGCGCTATTCCCACCGGCGGCGTTTTCACGCCCGCGCGGTTTTTGTTGTGCTGTTGGCCTGCCTTTTTGCTCGCGAGGTGCGTTGCCACCCCCATTACCGCGACGGCTGCCACCTTCGCCAGGCTGTTCATCAAGGCGCATGGTCAGGGCGATGCGTTTCCGCTGCAGGTCCACTTCCAGGACTTTAACTTTAACGATATCGCCCGCTTTCACCACTTTGTGCGGATCGTCGATGAATTTGTCCGACAGGGACGAAATATGCACCAGGCCGTCCTGATGCACGCCGATGTCGACAAATGCGCCGAAGTTGGTGACGTTGGTCACCGCGCCTTCCAGCACCATGCCCGGCGTCAGGTCGTTCATGGTTTCCACGCCTTCGGCAAACTGTGCGGTCTTAAACTCAGGGCGCGGGTCGCGGCCCGGTTTTTCCAGCTCTTTGATAATGTCCGTCACGGTTGGGACGCCGAAACGCTCATCGGTAAACTGGCTGGCCTTCAGATCGCGTAATTCGCTGCTGTTGCCCATCAGGTCCTGCAGCGCCTGCTGAGTGGCGGCCAGAATACGTTCGACCACCGGATAGGCTTCCGGGTGTACGGTAGAGGCATCCAGAGGGTTATCGCCGTGGTTGATGCGCAGGAAGCCCGCACACTGCTCAAAAGCTTTTGGCCCCAGGCGGCTGACTTTTAGCAACTGCTGGCGGTTCTGGAAGCGGCCATTTTCGTCACGCCAGTTGACGATGTTCTGCGCCATCATGCGGGTCAGGCCTGCCACGCGGGTCAGCAGCGGCACGGAAGCGGTGTTGAGATCCACGCCAACGGCGTTCACGCAGTCTTCGACGACCGCATCCAGTTTTTTCGCCAGCTGAGTCTGGCTGACATCGTGCTGGTACTGGCCCACACCGATAGATTTCGGGTCAATTTTCACCAGCTCGGCCAGCGGATCCTGCAGACGGCGGGCAATCGAGACCGCGCCGCGAATAGACACGTCCAGATCCGGGAATTCCAGTGCCGCCAGCTCGGAAGCTGAGTAAACGGAAGCGCCCGCCTCGCTGACTATTACCTTCTGGGCGGTGACTTTCGGGAACTGTTTTTGCACATCCAGGAAGAAGCGCTCGGTTTCACGGGATGCGGTACCGTTGCCGATAGCGACCAGCTCGACGTTATGTTTTTCACAAAGGGCAGCCACGGCCACGGCGGCTTTCGCAGCCTGACCGGTATGCGGATAAATAGTATCGGTCGCTACCAGCTTGCCGGTGGCGTCAACCACCGCGACTTTTACGCCGGTACGCAGGCCCGGATCGAGGCCCATGGTGGCGCGCAGGCCAGCCGGGGCCGCCATCAGCAGATCGTGAAGGTTGCGGGCGAAAACGTTGATGGCTTCATCTTCGGCGCGTTCGCGCACGGTGCCCATCAGCTCGGTTTCAAGGTGCATTAACACCTTGATGCGCCAGGTCCAGCTCACCACGGCCTTACGCCAGCTGTCGGCCGGGGCATTGTTCAGGCGCAGATTCAGGTGAGAGATGATCAACTGCTCGCAGTAGCTCTCGCGCGGCGGCTCATCAAACTGCGGGTCGGCATTCAGCGACAGCTGTAAAATACCTTCGTTACGCCCGCGGAACATCGCCAGCGCTCGGTGAGAGGGAACGGTGGCAATGGCTTCGTGGTGGGCGAAGTAGTCGCGGAATTTCGCGCCTTCTTCCTCTTTACCGCTTACCACGGCGGAAACCAGATGCGCATTTTTCCACAAATAGTCGCGCACTTTTGCCAGCAGAGCGGCATCTTCGGCGAAGCGTTCCATCAGGATGTAGCGTGCGCCGTCCAGCGCGGCTTTGGTGTCGGTGACGCCTTTGTCGGCATCCACAAAGCGAGCGGCTTCCTGCTCCGGGTCGTGTGAAGGTTCGTTCCACAGCAAATCCGCCAGCGGCTCAAGGCCGGCTTCGATGGCGATTTGCCCGCGGGTACGGCGCTTGGGTTTATACGGCAGGTAAAGGTCTTCGAGTTCGGTTTTGCTCAGCGTGCCGTTGATGGCACCGGCAAGTTCGTCACTCAGTTTACCCTGCTCGGCAATAGACTTGAGGATGGACTGACGGCGCTCTTCCAGCTCGCGCAGGTAGCTAAGACGAGTCTCCAGTTGACGCAGTTGCGTGTCATCCAGACCGCCGGTGACTTCCTTACGATAACGTGCAATAAACGGCACGGTATTCCCTTCATCCAGCAGGCGAACGGCGGCTTCCACCTGTTCGTTTCTGGCCTGAAGCTCACCCGCAATAATGCGGCAAAGCGAATCATTCATCATGGCTTTTCATCTGTGTAGTACGGAAAATTCAGCAAACAGTTATACGGATCGGGGCGTGAAAATGCCAGCCGACGACCCACGGATATTGGGTTTCAGACAGTTCTGTGCACATTACTCGGGTTTAGGGTACTCAATTTCATTGACGTACCACTGCGCTTCTCCCGCCGGCGTTTGCACCACGGCTAAATCGCCCACTTCTTTTTTGAGCAGCGCGCGCGCCATCGGCGAATCAATAGAAATGTAGTCCTTGCGGCCAAAAATCTCGTCGTAACCAACGATGCGAAAACGCAGCATGTCGCCGTCGTCGTTTTCAATTTCGACCCACGCGCCGAAGAAGACTTTGCCTTCCTGCTGCGGTGAGTAATCGACGATTTTCAGGCGCTCCAGAGATTTGGTGATGTAGCGAACCCGGCGGTCAATTTCACGCAGGCGTTTTTTGTTGTACTGATAGTCGGCGTTTTCGCTGCGATCGCCGAGGCTGGCGGCCCAGGTCACTTTTTTGGTCACTTCGGGGCGCTCTTCACGCCACAGATAATCCAGCTCTTTTTTGAGCTTTTCGTAGCCTTCACGGGTGATTAACGGCGTTTTCATCTTTCTGCCCTACAGCCTGTAAAATCAGAGTGTGATTTAAACCGATGCTCAATAAGGAATGCAACCGGCGCATTTTGGGAAGCAAGTCACCAAATTTTGATTTAAAACGTTGATAACCGACTGTTTAATATGCTTTGTAACAATTTCGACTAGAATGTATACCAGAATTGACTGGTTGTATTAGCGCAGTTTTTTAAGAATACACACTCAACTGTTCGAGCCTTTGGGAGTACAAACGATGCAAGAGAACTATAAAATTCTGGTGGTCGATGACGACATGCGTCTGCGCGCGCTGTTAGAGCGTTATCTCACCGAGCAGGGCTTCCAGGTTCGCAGCGTCGCTAACGCCGAACAAATGGATCGCCTGCTGACCCGTGAATCCTTCCACCTGATGGTGCTGGATCTCATGCTGCCGGGCGAGGATGGTCTTTCTATCTGCCGCCGTCTGCGCAGTCAGAGTAACCCAATGCCGATCATCATGGTGACCGCTAAAGGTGAAGAAGTTGACCGTATCGTCGGCCTGGAAATCGGCGCTGATGACTATATTCCTAAGCCGTTTAACCCGCGTGAACTGCTGGCCCGTATTCGCGCGGTCCTGCGCCGTCAGGCGAACGAACTGCCGGGTGCGCCTTCTCAGGAAGAAGCAGTTATCGCTTTCGGTAAGTTCAAGCTGAATCTAGGCACTCGTGAAATGTTTCGCGAAGACGAGCCAATGCCGCTGACCAGCGGTGAGTTTGCGGTACTGAAAGCGCTGGTCAGCCACCCGCGCGAGCCGCTTTCCCGCGACAAACTGATGAACCTGGCCCGTGGCCGCGAATACTCCGCGATGGAGCGTTCCATTGACGTGCAAATCTCTCGCCTGCGCCGCATGGTGGAAGAGGACCCGGCGCATCCGCGTTATATCCAGACCGTTTGGGGTCTTGGCTACGTCTTTGTCCCGGACGGCGCTAAGGCATGAGGCGAGTTCGCTTCTCCCCCAGAAGCTCGTTTGCCCGTACGCTGTTGCTGATCGTCACCTTGCTGTTCGTCAGCCTGGTGACGACTTATCTTGTCGTTCTGAACTTCGCGATTCTGCCGAGCCTGCAGCAGTTTAATAAGGTGCTGGCGTACGAAGTCAGAATGCTAATGACCGACAAACTGCAGCTTGAAGACGGCACTCAGCTTGTGGTGCCGCCTGCGTTTCGTCGTGAGATTTACCGCGAGCTGGGCATTTCACTTTACTCCAACGAGGCGGCGGAAGACGCTGGCCTGCGCTGGGCGCAGCACTACGAGTTTCTGAGCCAGCAAATGGCGCAGCAGCTTGGCGGCCCGACCGAAGTGCGCGTTGAGGTGAACAAAAGCTCCCCGGTTGTCTGGCTGAAGACCTGGCTGTCGCCGAATATCTGGGTCCGCGTTCCGCTGACCGAAATCCATCAGGGCGATTTCTCCCCGCTGTTCCGCTACACGCTAGCGATCATGCTGTTGGCGATAGGCGGCGCATGGCTGTTTATTCGAATACAGAACCGACCGCTGGTCGACCTGGAGCACGCTGCGCTGCAGGTCGGTAAAGGGATTATTCCTCCTCCTTTGCGCGAATATGGCGCTTCGGAAGTGCGGTCGGTAACGCGGGCGTTTAACCATATGGCCGCGGGTGTTAAACAGTTGGCCGATGACCGCACGCTGCTGATGGCGGGCGTTAGCCATGATCTGCGCACGCCGCTGACGCGTATCCGCCTGGCGACTGAAATGATGGGGCAGGAGGATGGCTATCTGGCCGAGTCGATTAACAAAGATATCGAAGAGTGTAATGCGATTATCGAACAGTTTATCGACTACCTGCGCACCGGGCAGGAGATGCCGCTGGAAATGGCGGATCTCAACGGCGTGCTCGGGGAAGTTATTGCGGCAGAAAGCGGTTACGAGCGTGAAATCGATACCGATCTGCAGGCCGGCGAAATCCGCCTGAATATCCATCCGCTGTCTATCAAGCGCGCGGTGGCGAATATGGTGGTGAACGCGGCGCGCTACGGCAATGGCTGGATCAAAGTCAGCAGCGGCAGCGAATTAAACCGCGCCTGGTTCCAGGTGGAAGATGATGGCCCAGGCATTGAGCCAGACCAGCTTCAGCATCTGTTCCAGCCGTTTGTTCGCGGCGATAGCGCCCGCAGTACCAGCGGCACAGGGCTGGGTTTAGCCATCGTGCAGCGCATCATCGACAACCATAACGGGATGTTGGATCTCGGGAAGAGCGAGCGGGGAGGGCTGCGAATCAGGGCTTATCTCCCGCTGCCGATAACCCGGGTGGTGACTCATCGGGAAAGCTAGCTGGCCTGTGGCCCAATAAAAAACGAACCCCGAAGGGTTCGTTTTTTTTCGTCTAATGCTTCAGATTTACAGCTTCGGACCGGCTTCGATCAGGGCCGCACCGGCAGGAGTATCGGTGTATTTCTCGAAGTTTTCGACAAACAGCTTCGCCAGTTGCTCAGCTTTTTCCTGCCACTGCTCCGGGGATGCGTAGGTATTACGCGGGTCCAGAATTTGGGTATCAACGCCCGCGAGCGAGGTTGGAATGGCGAGGTTAAACATCGGCAGCGTAAAGGTTTCTGCGTCGTCCAGCGAGCCGTCGAGAATAGCGTCGATGATCGCGCGGGTGTCTTTGATCGAAATGCGTTTGCCGGTACCGTTCCAGCCGGTATTCACCAGGTACGCCTGGGCACCGGATGCCTGCATGCGTTTCACCAGCACTTCAGCATACTGCGTTGGGTGCAGCGACAGGAACGCCGCGCCGAAGCAGGCGGAGAAGGTTGGCGTTGGCTCCGTCACGCCGCGTTCGGTACCCGCCAGTTTGGCGGTAAAACCGGACAGGAAGTGGTACTGAGTCTGGTTCGCGGTGAGGCGGGAAACCGGTGGCAGTACGCCGAAGGCATCCGCAGTCAGGAAGATGACTTTAGTAGCGTGACCCGCTTTCGACACCGGCTTAACGATGTTGTCGATGTGATAAATCGGGTAAGAAACGCGGGTGTTTTCCGTTTTGGACGCATCGTCGAAGTCGATTGTGCCGTCGGCACGGACGGTCACGTTTTCCAGCAGCGCATCGCGGCGAATCGCGTGATAGATATCCGGCTCAGCTTCTTCTGACAGACGAATGGTTTTCGCGTAACAGCCGCCTTCAAAGTTAAACACACCGTCGTCGTCCCAGCCGTGCTCATCGTCGCCAATCAGGCGGCGTTTCGGGTCGGTAGAAAGCGTCGTTTTACCGGTGCCGGACAGGCCGAAGAACACCGCCACATCCCCTTTTTCACCGACGTTTGCCGAGCAGTGCATGGAGGCGATGCCCTTCAGCGGCAGCAGGTAGTTCATGATAGAGAACATCCCTTTCTTCATCTCGCCACCGTACCAGGTGCCGCCGATAAGCTGCATGCGTTCAGTCAGGTTAAACGCCACAAAGTTTTCGGAGTTCAGGCCCTGTTCTTTCCAGTTTGGATTGGTACATTTAGCCCCATTCATCACCACAAAATCGGGCTCAAACGTTGCCAGCTCTTCGTCCGTTGGGCGAATAAACATATTTTTCACGAAGTGTGCCTGCCAGGCAACCTCGGTGATAAAACGCACTGACAGGCGGGTATCGGCGTTGGCCCCGCAGAAAGCGTCAATAATAAACAGGCGCTTGCCCGACAGTTGATGAGTGACGAGCCCTTTGAGCTGGTGCCAGGTTTCTTCGGAAAGCGGTTTGTTATCGTTTTTGCCTTTACCGTTGTCGGCCCACCATAAGGTGTCGCGGGTGGTGTCATCGCGGACGATGTATTTATCTTTTGGAGAGCGGCCGGTAAAGATCCCGGTATCTACGGAGACGGCGCCTAAGTTAGTGACCACACCGCGCTCAAAACCCTGCAGGTTAGGGTCGAGTTCTTCGCGGTAAAGGGTGTCGTAATCGGGGTTATAGACGACTTCGCTGACGTCATGAATGCCATAAGCCTTGAGATCCTGCGGGGTTATGCCTTTAACTCGCATTTCACTGCTCCTTAGCCAATTTATACTGCCGAATATTGTAGGGTTGTTTAGGGGGTGTTAACCGCGACCACTATCATAAATTTACGCGCCTGCTTAAATTTAACAGGGGAAATGCACAGGGGATGCCGCAACGGGGGCAGAGTATGGCAGGAATTCGCTGGCTTTCGGGGAAAATATGGCAGATATGTTAATAATTAGGATAATAACGAAGAACTTTGTGAATGAACGCGCTCTCATGCGCAACGCAATGAAACAAGAGCGTCATTTGCAAGTCGCAGCAGGTCGTTACACTAAGTCAAAAATGAGCTAATAAGGGATGACAACTATGTTCATGTCTGAACCGTTGCCTAAGGCGACCCGCTGGGGGATTTTGCTGGTGGGGTTTCTTTTAGGCGTGGTGCTGTACCTCACCGAAGGAGACAGGGTGAGTAGCATCTGGCTGCGAGGGGATAATCAAGCCCTGTATCTGCGCTCCCTGTCCGTAGTGCTGGCGGCGACGCTGGCGCTTATCACCGTGCGTTTCAATGGCCTGCGATTTTGGGGCCTGGCGTTGCTCCCCTTGCCGATTGTGGCGCTGATGAGCGGCTGGGTGAACTGGACGACCCAGGGGCTGGAAAGCTGGAGTCGGCACGATATTGTGCTGGGGTATCTCTGTTCGCTGGCGGTGATGCTGTTTCTGACCTTGCCCTGGCTGCAGGGGCGGCTGCACTCGAATCGCGGTTGGGGAGGCTGGCAGGTATTCTACGGCCAGCTCTGGCGGAACGGTATTACTCTGCTGCTGACCGGGCTGCTGGTGCTCTTTTTCTGGGGCGTGCTGGCGCTTTGGGCCGGGTTATTTAAGCTGGTGGATATC
Organism: Cedecea sp. Ae19-4; assembly: GCF_059801165.1. Taxonomy (NCBI): domain Bacteria; kingdom Pseudomonadati; phylum Pseudomonadota; class Gammaproteobacteria; order Enterobacterales; family Enterobacteriaceae; genus Cedecea; species Cedecea sp. Ae19-4. The sequence continues at coordinate 55,848 of NZ_JBCHWG010000004.1, forward strand.
GCCTTCTTTGATCGCCTGTTTTTCAGTTCGTCGGCGTTTGCCTGGATTGCTACCTGTACGGCAGCGGCGCTGGCGGTCACGCTTTGCCGTGACCAGGTTCGGGCTATTAACGCGGTAAAACATTTCTTCAGCGTTTTTGCCACGGGGCTTTTACCGCTGCTGTCGCTGATTTCTCTTATGTTTTTGGCGACGCTGCCGGTGGTTGGCCTGGGGTCGATTTCACTGCACTTCTCCTGTAATGCGCTGCTCAACACGCTGACGCTGATGGTGATGGGCACTGCCGCAGTGGCTTATCATCCGGAAAGAGAAACCCGACCTTATCCTGCTCTGCTTGATGGTGCGATAAAGCTGACGTTATTGCTGTCGCCGGTTTATGCCTTGCTGGCAAGCTATGCGCTGTGGCTGCGCGTTTCGTCATACGGCTGGACGCCAACAAGGGTATATGCGGCGCTGATAACCTTCACCGTATTGGTGTGGGCCTTTGGCTATGTCGTCACGCTCGTTCGCCAGCGTCGGGAGACTGTTCTACAGCCGGGAGGGATTAACCGCGCGGTGCTTTTGCTGGCGCTGGCCTTGCTGGTCGCGGTGAATTCCCCGCTTCTGGACCCTTACCGGATCAGCGTTAATAACCAAATGGCGCGTTACCACAGCGGCGTCCTGAAGCCCGAGAAGGTGAGTATGACCATGCTGCAATACGCCGGGCGGCGGGGCTACGATGCGCTCAGCGAGCTGCAAAAAGACCCGGTGTTTGTCGCCAGTCCCGATCGCAGAAGGCAATTGGCGATGCTGTTGAGCAATGGCAAAACGGGCGGTGTGGCGGTGGTGAAGCTGACGGTTGAATCTCTGCGTCAGCGTATCGTGCTGGCGGATAAAAATCGCGTGCCGGAAAACGCGTGGTGGCAGGCCATGGTAAAAGATGAAAGTTACCAGGCTCGCGAGTGTCTGGATGACGAGGATAAGTGTCTGCTGGTTGGGATGGATTTGAACGGCGACGGGCAGGATGAATGGCTGCTGTGCCAGCCGGAAATGAGCTACTGCAAAGTGTACGGCAAGATAGACGGGAACTGGAAGGATATCGGTCAGGCCCGGGATCTGGATAAAAACCAGATGATGTCAGCGCTGAAGCAGGCCGCTTCTGAAGGAAAACTGACGGCGGCGCCGAAGGTCTGGCAGGACGTGATGGTGCAGGGGCAGCGGGTTAAAATCGACTATTACCGCTGAAAAAAAACGCCTCCAATCGGAGGCGTTTTGCAAACTTAGTGAACCTGCGGATCCGCCGGAGAGGCATTGTTGCGGATCGCCGTGATGTCCATGGAGTCAAACACATAGCGGCTGCCACAGTAATCACAGTTCATGTCGATTTCGCCATCTTCGGCCAGAATACTGTCGACCTCTTCATCCGGCAGCGTGCGCAGCGCGTCAGCACAGCGCTCGCGTGAGCAGGTGCATTTGAACTCTACGTCCTGAGGATCGTACAGCGTGACTTCTTCTTCGTGATACAGGCGCCATAGCACATCGTTCGCTGGTAGCGTCAGCAGCTCTTCGGCCTTGATGGTTTCGGTCAGCGTCGCGAGGTGGTTGAAGTCGTCGGTTTCCGCGTTTTGCGCCGGCAGAACCTGCAGCAACATACCGCCCGCCGCCGCTTTACCGTCTACTTCACCGGTACGAATAAACAGACGAGTTGGCAGCTGCTCGGAACGCATGAAATAATCTTCCAGGCAGGAGGCCAGCGTATCCCCTTCCAGACCGACCACGCCCTGATAGCGCTCGCCTTCGCTTGGGGAGATGGTGATCACCAGATAACCGTTACCCACCAGATCTTTTAATGCAGCATCCGCCGGGATATCACCCTGTACACGCGCTACGCCGCGCATTTGCTGTTTGTTGTTGCCGTTAATCACGGCCAGCGTCATCGGGCCATCGCCCTGAAGCTGAACGGTGATATCTCCGTCAAACTTCAGCGTGGCGGTCAGCAGGCTGGTGGCGACCAGCAGTTCGCCCAGAATTTTTTTGACCGGCTGCGGGTAATCATGGTTTTCCATGATCTGCTGCCAGGTTTCGGAAACCGTCACCAGCTCGCCGCGCACGGCGTGGTTTTCAAACAGATAGCGGTGTAGTTGGTCGTGTTGAGTCATCGTCATCTCTCTTACTGGTCGGCGAATTTACGCTTCGCCACCGTGTTTAAATTTCATCAAATCTCGCCGCTCTTTTTTATCCGGGCGGCGATCGGGATGCGGCATGGTCAGTGCGTTCATTTTGCGCGCCAGCGCCACTTTTTCCCGTTTGGCGATGCTTTCCGCCGTCTCTTCATAAAGCTGAGAGGCTTCTGCGGCTGGCCTGCGCTGTTCGGTAATACCCAGGACGGTTACGGTGCGCTCGTCGTTTCCCTGGCGCAGCGTGAGTACCGCATGAAGCTCAACCAGTTTACTCGGCTTGCTGCGTTGGCCGTTGTAGTGCACTTTCCCGCCTTCAACCATTTCCCGCGCCACCGCACGGGTTTTGTAAAAGCGTGCGGCCCACAGCCATTTATCCAGGCGTACGCCCTCGGCGGTTTTTTCTTTCATTGCGCCTCCTTAAGCGGAAAGCGACGGGATCAGGCTACGGTAATCGCTCAGGCCTGGGTGGCGCTCAAACGTTTTTTCCGCTTCACCTGAGTCCGGGTTGAGGACACCAAAGCAGTAGCGAATCCCAAACGTTGCGGCTGCATCAAGAATCGCTTCGCTGTCGTCGATAAAGACGGTTCGGGCCGCATCGAATCCGGTATGCCCGGCCACCGCCTGCCATAAACGCTGATCTTCTTTCGGATAACCAAATGTGTGGGTGGAAAGTAATAAATCAAGGTGCTGGTTCAAACCCGTGTGCTCAAGCTTCACCGCCAGATTATGCGGGTGCGCATTGGTGAGCAGAATGCGGCGCTTGCCGCTGGCTTTCGCCGCTTCAAGAAACGGCACGGTATCTTCACGCAGCGCGGCCTTTGGCCCCTGTTCGGTGGTCATGCCACAGATATCCAGCCCGAGGCGTTCGCTCCAGTAGTCGAGACAGTACCAGTTTAGCGTATGCTGCACGGCGTGGTATTCGCGGGAAATTAATTCATACGCATCCTGCAACGGAATGCCGCGCTGAAGGCTAAGGGTTTCCGGCACCAGCTTTTTCCAGAAATGGTTATCAAAGGCCAGGTCCAACAGGGTCCCGTCCATATCCAGCAGCAGGGTGTCCACGTCCTGCCAGGCAATAGCACCAGACATAGCTTTAGTCTCGATTGAGGGAAAATAGCGTACCAGGGTAGCACAACCCGGTACGCAAAGTTTACCCGTAGCGGCTACTTCAGCGGCGCAGGCGGAGTCAGTGTGGGGTTGAGGCAGCTATCATAATAGCGCTGAATTTCAGCCAGCCTCGTACTGGCACGGCGATAGCGAGTCACCGCCAGAACGCCGTTTATCGCGGCGCAGGCCAACATCGCAATCAGCATCAGAGAAATGCCGATGTAGCTCCAGAGGCTATGAGTGTCTGAGATCCGATGCAGGGTGACGTGCTGTGTGCCGTTGGCATCCGTGTAGATGCCGGTAATGATCCCTTCGGCGTGGAACGGCGTGTGCAGCAGCATTTCCGCCAGTCGCTGGAATTCGGTCCATTGTTCCTGGGCCGGGAAGTCATACAGCGACATTGGCGGCAGCGGCTGGTCTACGAAATCACCACCTTCATCGTTGATGATGATGTACCCGCCAGGAGCAGGGCTATTTAATGCCTGTGCGGCGCGGGCGGTTTCACGAATAAAGAAAGGTGCGGTTGAGGTGGCCACCAGGTTATCCAGCGACTCGGCGCTAACTGGCCGTAGAAGGACGTTCACCCCGGTCAGTTTTCCTGAATCCGCGCGCTTGATCAGGGAATCCCAGTCTTTAGTGTTGCCCAGGTTTACTAGCGCATTCTTCAGGCGGACGCACTCTTCTTCTGCGGTACACAGCGCCTGGGTTTTTTTCACAATCCCGGCAAAATCATCCAGCAGGACCATGCCTGATTTCTGAATGGCGTCCGCGAGCTGTGGGTTAACTTTGCTGTCACCTTCTCCACCCTGAGGATGAATTTGCCCGCTGACGGCTTTGGTCAGAGCGACCGCTTTGTCCATGATGTCGGACTCCGGCAAGGGCAGAGGGCGGGCGGTATTCCAGATGATCTGCGAGCAGTCGAAGGGGGTGAATGGGAAGTTTTGCCGCGAGCGATAACCGCCTGGCGTTTGAATATTACACATCCCCGTGCCATTCACTCTCAGCGTATCGCCTACCTGCAGCTTGTATTTGGCGAGTTCCTCAACGCTGGTGGCTTCGATGGACTGAGCGCCCTTCAACCATGAGGCGCTAAGCTTGATAGGCATTTCCAGCGGCACCCAAATAGTCATCATCAGCAGGACCAGCAGCGCGCCGGCGGCAACCAGCAGGTTACGCACCCAGTGCTGTAGCGGGAAGTTACGCACTTCATCATGGAGTGAAAGGAAACGTCCCTGACGCACCACATGGCGGTCAAGATAGATATCAATATCGGTTTTCTGCCCCAGATCCTGAGCCACAAAAGGCTGCCAGTGGGGCGGATACACCAGATCGATAATGCCCAGGGAGATGTTGTTCATCTGTTCCTGGTCAGACTCGCCGAACAGCCCCCAGCGTTTGGGTGTGCCGCGCAGGCAGTGGATCTCGCGCAATGCCGTTTTCGCCGGAGGGGCAAACAGGCCCCACAAACCAGCGGCAATCAGCAGGACGGCGCCGCCAATTAACCAGGGCAGGAACACCGACGGCGTCACGAGACTCAGGAACAGCATGATAAAAGCGATGCAAATAAGCGCGGCTTCGCGCACGCCGTCGGGGCGGCTCAGGGAATACTCTTCCTGAGTTTCCTGGCGAATGTTTAGCAGCTCGATTTGCTCGCTTTCTTCGCCGCGAATGGAGGCCTGATTGCCTGAATAGCCTTCCAGGGCGTACTGCTGCACATCCAGCGTATCGTTTTGCAGCGTATTGCCATTGAGCGAAATCACCAGCGGGATGCTGCTCGTCCGAATCAGGTCTACGTCGTTATCGTTGGTGATGTACTGCTCCCAGAGCGGCGGGAGGTGAACTTCAACAGAATCAAGGTAATAACGCCATTTATTGGCGTCATCGGCAGAGAGGCCGTAGCGAGTGATCGACCGGGTCAGGGAGAAAACTGTACTGCTTTGCGCGGTGAGCGTTAGTCTTGGCAGTGGATTGCTCGCGCCGGAGGGGCCAATCAGCTCCTGGGAACGGGAATAACGCTCGAGGTAATTTTCGACGGCAACGCGCTCTTCTGGGGTTAGTTTGCGCGTGGTGGCACCGGAGAAGGAACGATCGTGCGAAACCTGGGCACGTAGCTTCAGGCTTCGCCAAATCAGCCATCCGGCAATCAGTGCGCAGGCCAGCATAGCAGCTAACAGAAATAATAAGGTGCTCATGCTTTCCCCATCAAACAATCGTCTTTTTCATCAAACTCGGCAAAAGATCGGCCTTTCAAATGGTTAAGGAGTCAGAAGTCATTATCGGCAGGTAAAGCTGCAAACTTGAGCTATTTTTAAGGCGACCGACTTACAGTAACACAATGTTAGCAAAGCGACTTCGTCCGAAATACAAGTAAATTCCTATTCAATAGTACCTGCCTTGACAGCGGGTAAAATTACGTGTTTTAGCGCGCCAAACGTTACAAAAATGTAAATAATAGCCAATGCTCGTTGCACGATATGTGCGGCATACCGCACAATAACTTACCTCTTTCACTGTTGAACCCGGCCACATGAGCAAATCACTAATAAAACCAACGATTTTAAATGTCGAAACCGTGGCGCGTTCGCGGCTGTTTAATGTCGAAACGGTGGATCTGGAATTTAGCAATGGCGTTCGCCGCGTCTACGAACGCATGAAACCGTCTTCCCGCGAGGCGGTAATGATAGTGCCTGTTGTTGATGACCACTTGATCTTAATCCGTGAATACGCGGTTGGCACAGAATCCTATGAACTAGGGTTCTCTAAAGGGCTGATCGACCCGGGCGAAACGGTATTTGAGGCCGCTAACCGTGAGCTGAAAGAAGAAGTGGGCTTTGGCGCGAACCGGCTAACGTTTCTGAAAAAGCTGACGATGGCCCCGTCCTATTTCTCGAGCAAAATGAACATTGTGATTGCGGAAGATCTGTATCCCGAATCCCTGGAAGGGGATGAGCCGGAAGAACTGCCGCAAGTACGGTGGCCGCTGGCGAACATGATGGATTTGCTCAATGAAGATGATTTCAGCGAGGCGCGTAACGTCAGCGCTTTGTTCCTTGTCCGGGAATGGTTAAGGCAGCAGGGCAGGCTGAAAGACTGACCGCTAAAGAATGAAAAAGGGCCGCTAAGCGGCCCTTTACTATTTTGGGTTGGATTAGAACAGCTCGTGCTCTTCCCCGTTATCGATAAGCGTCGTGCCTACTTCATGCACGGCCTGTTGCGTAGGCTGCGTACCTTCGATGAAATACTCTTCACGACTGTTGCCGCCGTTGGCTAACTGCCCGGTACTGCGATCAATATTGACAGTGACGATACCCGGTGGTGGCGTCATCGGCTCTTCTGGCACACCCGCCAGCGCGATTTTCATGAAATCATCCCAGGCTGGCTGGGCGCTCTTCGCGCCGCCTTCGTAGCCGGAGATCTGATCTTTAATCGCGCCTGAAGCCGTGGTGCGGCCAAGGTCGCGGCGGTGGTCGTCAAAGCCAATCCAGACTGACGTGACCACGCCCGGGCCGTAACCGGAGAACCAGGCATCTTTCGAACTGTTGGTTGTCCCGGTTTTGCCGCCGATATCCTTACGCTTCAAATCACGGCCTGCTCGCCAGCCGGTTCCCTGCCAGCCCGGCTCACCATAAATGTTGCTGTTAAGCGCACTTTTGATCAGGAAAGACAGCGGCGTGTTGATCACGTGTGGTGCATACTCCTCGCCCTGTGCTTTTGCCACCAGACCGCGGTTAGCTTGCTCCAGTTGAGGCATCGGTACGCTGCTGTTTTGCGGCGTTTGCGAAACGGCAACGTCTTCTACGTCCTGGTTTTCCAGTACCGTTGATTTTGGCGTATCGCCGTAAATGACCGGAATATCGCAGCTGGCACAGGCAACCTTAGGCCTGGTCTCAAACACGGTATTACCCGCGTCGTCGACGATTTTGGTGATGTAGTAAGGGTCAACCAGGAAGCCGCCGTTTGCCATGACGGAGTAACCGCGGGCAACCTGCATTGGCGTAAATGAGGCGGAGCCCAGGGCCAGCGATTCGGTATGCACAATATTTGCTGCAGGGAAGCCAAAGCGCTGCAGATATTCTGCGGCATAATCGACGCCCATCGCCCGCATCGCACGTACCATCACTACGTTCTTGGACTGGCCCAGACCCTGACGCAGACGAATCGGCCCGGCATATTGGGCCGGAGAGTTCTTCGGCCGCCAGTCGGAGCCTGCCCCGGCATCCCAGCGTGAAATAGGCACGTCATTAAGAATGCTTGCCAGCGTCAGGCCTTTGTCCATGGCTGCGGTATACAGGAAAGGTTTGATGTTTGACCCTACCTGGCGCAGCGCCTGGGTCGCACGGTTGAACTTGCTTTGGTTAAAGTCAAAACCGCCGACCAGCGCCAGCACGGCGCCATCGTGTGGATTGAGTGAAACCAGCGCTGAGTTAACGTCGGGCACCTGGCTAAGCCACCAGGCATCGTCCACCTTGCGTACCCAAATCTGCTGTCCGGCCTGTACCACGTCCGTTACTTTGCGTGGCGTGGCGCCTTGCGCGGTGTCGGAACGATACGGACGCGCCCAGCGCATGCCTTCCATATTCAGTGAAACAGAGCTGCCGTCGGCCAGCATGGCCGTGGCTTCATCAGGTACGGCGCGGGTGACAACCGCCGGGAAGAGCGGGCCATAAACCGGGAGGCTTTTCAGCGAATCGGTGATTTTTTTCTTATCCCAGGCGCTTTCTCCCACTTTCCACAGCACATTAGATGGGCCGCGGTAGCCATGGCGCATGTCGTAGGCCATGACGTTGTTGCGGACGGCATCCTGGGCACCCTGCTGAATTTTACGGCTCAGCGTGGTGTAAACCTTGTAGCCATCTTCGTAGGCTTTATCGCCGTAGCGGGCGACCATGTCCTGACGCACCAGCTCTGAAAGATATGGCGCGGAGAAGGCGATTTCAGGCGTGTGATAGCTGGCGTCAATCGGCTGACTACGTGCTTCATCGTACTGGCTTTGGCTGATGTAACCTTCGCTCAGCATGCGCGACAGCACCACGTTACGGCGTGCCGTTGAACGATCCATGGAGTACAGCGGGTTAAACGTTGACGGCGCTTTAGGAAGCCCGGCAATCACCGCCATCTCGCTCAGGGTCAGTTGATCGACCGTTTTGCCGAAGTAAACCTGAGCGGCAGCGCCGACGCCATAGGCGCGGTAACCGAGGTAGATTTTGTTCAGGTAGAGCTCAAGGATCTCGTCTTTGTTCAGCATCTGTTCAATGCGAACCGCAAGAAACGCTTCCTTAATTTTACGCATCAGGGTGCGTTCGGGGCTCAGGAAGAAGTTACGCGCCAACTGCTGCGTTATGGTACTTGCGCCCTGAGAAGCATGGCCTGAGAACAGCGCTACGCTTGCAGCACGGAAGATGCCCACCGGGTCAACGCCGTGGTGCTCATAAAAGCGGCTGTCTTCTGTTGCGATAAACGCTTTTACCATCACCGGAGGGATCTGGTTCAGGGTCAGTGGAATACGGCGTTTTTCGCCGTACTGAGCAATAAGCTCGCCGTCAGCGCTGTAAACCTGCATTGGAATCTGCAGTCGCACATCTCTCAATGTCGCCACGTCGGGCAGCTGGGGCTCGATGTATTTGTATAAACCGTAAATCGAGCCAGCTCCCAGCAGAACGCAACAGACTGCAAGGATTAATAAATACTTTACGAACTTCACCTTAAATTTCCCATCAGGTTTCAATTGGGCAGTTTCTAAACAACCGCGCGGTAGTATAAAGGCAAGCCAGGAGCTTTGATATACCCGTTACTGTTTCGGGGTCAGGGCTGTTTATCATCTGGATAAGGAGATCGAAACCATGATGTTTCCTGGTTGGCGGATTGGCCTGGATATTCAGGCGGAGGGCATACGTGCCGCAGCCGTACAGTGGCACCGGCAAGGGTGGCAGTTGCGCCATTGGTGGCATTTACCTTTCCCGAAACAAACACTTGCGGACGGCATGTTACCCGAACTGGACACACTGCGCGAGGTACTTGCCGCATGGCGTAAAGAAATCCCCGTGCGCCATCATCTGCGGGTTGGTTTTCCTGCACAGAGGGCTTTGCAACGCCAGGTTCCCAGGCCTCCCCAGCGGTTACAGGAATCGGCTCAAGAGAAGTATATCTCGGGTGCAACGGCTCGCCAGTTGCAAATGCCCTCGGAACAACTTTGCTACGACTACCTGGAGGATGATTCGTCATTTTCCGTGACGGCGGCGAAACAGGCGGATATTGCTGCATTGCAGGCCATTTTTGCCAGCATGAATCTCTTTCCCCGTACGATAACGCCGGGAGACAAAATTCTGAGCGCCTTGCCTCAGAATTGTTATCCAGCGCATTGTCGTTTTCTGGTTCATGAAGAGCCGGGCTACTGGCTGTGGGCATCAGTCAATAACCGCAAACGTTCCGGTTGGCTGGATAAACGGCAAACAGTGGATTTCCCGGCTCTATGTCAGCAGTTGGAGGCCAGCGCCGACGAAATTGCCTTTAGCCATGCCGATGCCGGGCGCTCCTGGCCTGCCGGAGCAGAAAGGCTGAATGCCTGGCAACCCCTTGTCCGCCAGCAGCCGCCGTTGCCGCGTCATGGCGGACTTTACACGCTCGCTTTGGGGCTCGCTCTGGGAGCCGAACGCTAATGATGCCGCTGATGAATCTTCTGCCATGGCGGCCGTTAAAACGCCGTCATCGGCTAAAACTTTGGGGCAGCCTTCTCATATGTGGCGTGCTTTTAATGATGGGGCTGATGCTGCTCTGGACTCAGTTTCTCGCCATGAAAGTGCGCTGGCAACAGGCCCAGTCAACCCAATATGAGGTGCATGAGTCCGCCCTGAAGGCGCTGTTGTCACGTCAGCTAACAGAGTTGAAAGATAACCAGCAGCGGTGGGCGATATTGCAGGCGGAGGTGATGCGGAAAGGCAACATTTCACGTTGGGAAAACGTGCTGAATATGCTGGCCTCACGCTTGCCCGAAAACAGCTGGCTGCAGAGTGTTAGCTGGCAAAATGAAAGCGCAACCATCTCTGGCGTAGCGGGAGATGCACGGGAACTGGTGCAGGTTGAAGCAGTTCTGGCTGATTTACCCGGGGCGTTTAAGGTCAAGCCCGGTGAGTTGCGCGATGAAAAACACAAAGGTCTGGTCTTTACCTTCATCTTAAACACCCCGGATGGCGAGCATGCTCAGTAACCTGGAGCGCCTCATTGACGGGCATGTTGCATATCGGGTGTTGAGCCTGTTGGTGTGTCTGTTATTAACCGCTTTAGCCTGCTTATGGCTGCTGGTTTGGCCCCTGCGACAGGAATTGCAGGTGAAGGAACAGCACAACCAGCAGCGCTGGCAGCATGTGCTCTCGCAGCAGCGGAAAATTGCCGTTTTGCCGAAACCAGAGCCGCTGCCTGATGCGGTGCCGCTGGAGACGTTTTCTGCCATGGCTGCGGTAAAACGGTCCGGCGGGAGACTGGTGATGTGGCGGCCTGAACCGCGACATTCTGTGTTGGAAATGCTGCTTCCCTGGCCCAATGTGCCGCCCCTTTTTAAGGAACTGACCGGCTATTCAAGCCTGAAGATACCGGCGTTTATCTTGAGTGAGGCCGGGGAAAAAGTGCGGGTTTTGCTTACTCTGGAGTTTATCGATGAAAGCCGCTAGTTGGATGTTACTGGCCGCACTCAGCTCGCCTCTGCAGTCGTCACCGCGTAATCCTTTTCTTTTACCCGTATCACCCTGTGAAGCGCTGCTTAAGCGGCTTGATGGCTGGCAGTTACGCGGCGTGTTTTACCCGACTGGCTCTGCAGAAAGTATTGCCTTAATGCAATTCTCGGGGAAACGCTGGCAAAGGGTAAAAGAAGGTTTGTTTCTGGAGCCTGGTGTGCAGGTGACCACGCTTCTTGAGCGGCAGTTGAGAGCTTCGCTCAACGGCGCCTGCGAAGGACGCTACTACCACTGGAAAATAGAGGGAAGAGTCAATGATAAGGCACATCGTGGCAGGCGTACTGATGCTGATGCCCCTGACGGCGTGGACGAATAATCGCGTCACTCTGACGCTAGATGAAACGCCTGTCGTACAGGTGTTGCAGGCGCTGGCCGAGCAGCAAAACTTTAACGTGATGATTGCGCCTGAGGTGACGGGGAATCTCTCGCTACGTTTGGCCGATGTGTCGTGGGAGCAGGCTTTCCAGCAGGTACTCAGATTAGCAAACCTGACTTCGTCGAAGACGGGCAATATTCTTCAAATCCAGCAGAAACAGGATCCGGCGCAACGGCGCGCTCAGCAAGAGGCCGCTCGTAAGCAAAAAGCGCTTGAACAGCCGCTGGTACAAGCGGTTTATACGCCGCGATATGCTGAAGTTGCCGACCTTGCCGCGGGGATCAAAGCTAATGAAGAAAAACTGCTTGGACCCAGGGGCGGCATTACCGTGGATAAACGCACAAACCGGCTGGTGGTGCGCGACAGCCAGCAGGCGCAAAAGCGTGTTGCGGCCTGGATTAAAGATATGGATGTTTCGATGGGGCAGGTCGAGCTGTCCGCGCATATTGTCACCATCAACCAGGATAAGCTGCGAGAGCTTGGCGTGAAGTGGAGCGCCCCGGTAGGTGAGACGGCATCCGGGTTATACCAAACCACTACTGTCTCAAGTGAGTTAGCCGTAAACGCGGCAACCACAACGGTAGGGTTTAATATTGGCCGGATCAACGGCCGTATGCTTGAGCTTGAACTCAGCGCGCTGGAGCAGCAGCAACAGCTGGAAATCATCGCCAGCCCACGCTTGCTGGTCGCACACCAACAGTCGGCCAGCATCAAGCAGGGTACTGAAATCCCGTATCAAGTCTCTAATGGCAAGAATGAAGCCACGTCGGTGGAATTTAAGGAGGCGGTGTTAGGTATGGAGGTCATGCCGACGATAAGTCACCACGGAACCATTCGCCTGCAGCTTCGCATCAGTCAAAATATGCCAGGACGCAGCCTCCAGCACGCAGATGGGGAAGCCCTCGCCATTGATAAGCAAGAGATTGAAACGCAGGTCGAGGTGAAGGACGGTGAGACGTTGGCGTTAGGCGGAATCTTCCAGCAGCAGAACAACCACACCAGGGATAGCGTTCCTTTACTGGGAAATATTCCTTTTATCGGCCAATTGTTCCGGCACGACGGGAAAAAGCACCAACGTCGGGAATTGGTCGTGTTCATTACGCCCAGGTTGATTGCATTACCTTAGCGTGTTTCCTCTTCCGCCTGCGGGTTTTTCTGCCAAACAGCGCCCAGGTGTTTGACGGCAGAGAGGAATTAGCTTACAAGGTGTACCGTTTCGGGAGGCTGGGTATTGAGAGCCTGCGGCCGGTAAAGCTGGCGCACGGTTTTCGTCCCAAGCTGGGCGCCAGGTGATTTATTCGGTTGCCAAACCCCCTTGAGTGTTGAGATAATTTTTAGTCTGATTCTCGAACTCACGCTTATGAGGTTTCAGTTCATGTCCCGCCGCAGCAAGTTGTTACCGGGCGGGTTTATCATCAACGAATTGTCTTAGTAGTACCGAAAAAATGGCAGAGAAACGCAATATCTTTCTGGTTGGGCCTATGGGTGCCGGCAAAAGCACTATTGGGCGTCAGTTAGCTCAGCAACTCAATATGGAATTTTTCGATTCTGATCAAGAGATTGAGAAACGTACCGGAGCTGATGTGGGCTGGGTATTCGACGTTGAAGGCGAAGAAGGCTTCCGCGATCGCGAAGAAAAAATCATCAACGAACTCACTGAAAAACAGGGCATCGTGCTGGCTACCGGTGGCGGTTCTGTGAAATCTCGTGAAACCCGCAATCGTCTTTCCGCCCGTGGCGTAGTGGTTTATCTTGAAACCACGATTGAGAAACAGCTTGCACGTACTCAGCGCGATAAAAAACGTCCGCTGCTGCAGGTTGAGACTCCACCTCGTGAAGTTCTGGAAGCGCTGGCAGGTGAACGCAATCCGCTGTATGAAGAGATTGCCGATGTCACAATTCGCACCGATGATCAAAGCGCCAAAGTGGTCGCAAACCAGATCATTCATATGCTGGAAAGCAACTGATTCTGGCTTAATCAAGAAACGCCTGCGGGCAAAGCAACAATAAGGTGGGCTCCGCGTAATGGAGAGGCTGACAGTCACTCTCGGGGAACGTAGTTACCCTATTACCATTGCCGCCGGGTTATTCAATGACCCGGCTTCCTTTTGGCCGCTGAAGGCTGGCGACCAGACCATGCTGGTTACCAATGAAACCCTTGCACCGCTCTATCTGGACAAGGTTCGTGGCCTTCTGGAACAGGCAGGCGTTAAAGTGGATACCGTCATTCTTCCGGATGGCGAGCAGTTTAAAAGCCTCGCGGTGCTTGATACCGTCTTTACGGCGCTGTTGGAAAAACCTCACGGCCGCGACACCACCTTGATTGCTTTAGGCGGTGGCGTTGTGGGCGATTTAACCGGTTTTGCCGCAGCGAGCTATCAGCGCGGGGTGCGTTTTATCCAGGTCCCTACCACACTGCTTTCGCAGGTGGACTCCTCCGTTGGCGGTAAAACTGCCGTTAACCATCCCCTCGGCAAAAACATGATTGGCGCGTTTTACCAGCCCGCTTCGGTGGTGGTGGATCTCGACTGCCTGTCGACTTTGCCTGCTCGGGAGCTGGCTTCGGGCCTGGCGGAAGTCATTAAATACGGCATCATTCTGGACGGCGAGTTCTTTGACTGGCTGGAAGAAAACATCGACGCATTGTTAAAGCTGGACGGCAAGGCAATGGCGTACTGCATTCGTCGTTGTTGTGAGCTGAAAGCCGAAGTTGTTGCCGCAGACGAGCGAGAAAGCGGCTTACGTGCTTTACTGAATCTGGGTCATACGTTTGGCCATGCCATTGAAGCTGAAATGGGCTATGGCAACTGGCTGCATGGCGAAGCCGTGGCGGCCGGTATGGTGATGGCGGCGCGTACCGCTCAGCGCCTGGGTCAATTCAGTGAGGCAGAAGTTCAGCGCGTGATTGCGCTGCTGGTGCGAGCCGGGTTACCGGTTACCGGGCCGCAGGAAATGTCCCCTGACGCGTATATGCCCCACATGATGCGTGACAAAAAAGTATTAGCCGGCGAGCTGCGTTTGATTCTGCCGCTGGCGATAGGGAAGAGTGAAGTGCGCGGTGGAGTACCGCACGATGTCGTTCTATCAGCCATTGCTGATTGCCAGCAGGCTTAACAACTAGAATTTTTATAGTATTTAACTTCGGGCGTGATGCAGAGATGAGCATACGCCTTTGAGTGGGGTGTTAAATGGATGAGTTTAAACCAGAAGACGAGCTGAAACCCGATCCAAGCGATCGTCGTCCTGGGCGTTCCCGCAAACCTGACGAGTTCGATAAAGAACCGCAGATCAACGTTGATGACGTCGATCTTGATGCGGACGATCGTCGTCCTTCTCGTTCACGCCGTGAGCGTGAAGAAGAGGTTGAGGAAGAGTACGAAGGTGATGACGGCCTGGCCGCAGAGCCTCGTCCGGCGCGTGGGCGTAAAAAGGCAGCAAAACAGAAAGCACCTGCTTCTCGCCAGCACATCATGATGGGCGTCGGGATTCTGGTCCTGCTGCTGCTTATCATCGGCATCGGTTCAGCCCTGAAAGCACCTTCATCTACCCCAGATACTGCCGAGCAAAAACCAGGCGCGGAGAAGAGCATCGATCTCTCCGGTTCGAACGGTGCGGCACCTGCCGACCAGGCAAATGCTGCTCAGCCACAGGCAGGGAATACCCCAGCGGCTGGACAGCAGAATCCGCAGGATGTTTCCCTGCCACCTATTTCTTCTACACCAACCCAGGCTCAGACGCAGCCGCAGCCGGAAGGGCAGCAGCGCGTTGAGGTTCCTGGAAACCTGAATAACGCCCTGACTCAGCCTCAGCAACAGGGCCAGATTGACAACGTGGTGAGCAATTCCACGCTGCCAACTGAACCCGCTACCGTCGCGCCAATCGCTGGCAGCAAAACCGAACCGCGTAAGCTGGCCGGTACCCAGGAGCCAACCCGCACCGTTGAATCTCGTCCTGAGCGCAAGAAAACGGTGATTGAGCCTGTGCGTAAAGCCGAGCCTAAACCACAGGTGAAAGCTGAAAGCAAACCAGTGGCAACGGTGAAACGTAGCGAACCTGCCCCGGCGGTTTCAGCTCCGGTCACTGCACCATCAACCAGCGCAGCTACTTCAACCCCGGCTCCGAAAGCAACAGCATCTACTGCGCCAAAAGCAGCACCGCAAGCTGCAGCGACGGCCAGCACTGGCGGCACGGTAACGGGGGATGCGAGCGCCATTAAGAGTGCGCCAGGCAGCCACTACACGCTGCAGCTGAGCTCTTCTTCAAACTCCGCAAACCTGAATGCGTGGGCGAAAAAAGAGAATCTGCAGCACTATATGGTTTACCAGACTCAGCGTAACGGTCAGCCCTGGTTCGTGCTGGTGAGCGGTGTTTATGCCACGAAAGACGATGCAAAACGCGCGGTGACAAGCCTGCCGGCAGACGTTCAGGCTAAGAATCCGTGGGCAAAACCTATTCATCAGGTGCAGTCTGACCTCAAGTGAAAATAAGCGCAGTCGCTGTCGGAGCCTTTCCACAGCTGGATAAGGTGTAAATAGTAAGACAGCATGAAAAAAAATCGCGCTTTTCTGAAATGGGCAGGGGGGAAATTCCCCCTGCTGGACGACATAAAAAAGCATCTGCCGGAAGGCGACTGTCTGATTGAGCCCTTTGTTGGCGCGGGGTCGGTATTTCTTAATACCGACTACTCACGCTACGTCCTCGCCGATATCAATAGCGATCTGATTAATCTCTACGACATTGTCAAAAACCGCGCAGATGAGTACGTGCGGGAGTCTCGTTTGCTCTTTACCAAAGCGCAAAACGAGGAAGCGATTTATTACGCTTGCCGCACTGAGTTTAACCAATGCACTGACAAATTCCGGCGCGCGGTGTTGTTTTTGTACCTCAACCGCCATTGTTACAACGGCCTGTGTCGTTATAATCTGCGCGGTGAATTTAACGTACCGTTTGGCCGCTACAGCAAACCTTACTTCCCTGAAGAGGAACTGTACAACTTTGCCGAACGGGCTAAAAATGCCACTTTTGTCTGCCAGTCTTATGATGTCAGCATGGTAAACGTTGCTGCGGGTTCCGTAGTGTATTGCGATCCGCCCTATGCGCCGCTTTCCGCCACCGCCAACTTTACCGCTTATCACACGGACAGCTTCAGTATGGTGCAGCAGCAGCACCTGGCCGAGCTGGCTGAAAGGCTGCGGGAGCAGAGTATTCCGGTGCTGATCTCTAATCACGACACCGAGCTGACTCGCCAGTGGTATCAGAACGCCACCGATTTCCATAAGCTGCAGGTTCGCCGCAGCATCAGCCGAAACGGTGGTAAACGTAACAAGGTGGACGAACTTCTGGCCCTTTATAAAGCGAAGGTTGCCTGAGCCGTTTCGCCCGCCGCCGAAAGATGAATGACTCCTGGAGAAGCGGATGAAACAGTATTTGATTGCCCCCTCAATCCTCTCTGCCGACTTCGCCCGACTGGGCGAGGATACGGCTAAAGCACTTGCCGCAGGTGGTGACGTCGTCCATTTTGACGTTATGGACAACCACTACGTCCCTAACCTGACGATGGGGCCAATGGTGCTTAAGGCGCTGCGCGATTACGGTATCACTGCGCCTATCGACGTTCACCTGATGGTGAAACCCGTTGACCGCATCATTCCTGATTTCGCCGCGGCCGGTGCCAGCATTATTACCTTCCATCCTGAAGCCTCTGAACATGTCGATCGCTCTCTGCAACTGATCAAAGAACACGGCTGTAAAGCGGGCCTGGTACTGAACCCGGCGACCTCGCTTTCCTGGCTGGATCACGTCATGGACAAACTGGATGTCATTTTGCTGATGTCCGTCAACCCTGGTTTTGGCGGCCAGTCGTTTATTCCACACACGCTGGAAAAACTGCGCCAGGTTCGCGAACGTATTGATGCCTCCGGCTATGATATTCGCCTTGAAGTGGATGGCGGCGTCAAAGCCGACAACATTGCGGAAATTGCCGCCGCGGGCGCGGATATGTTCGTTGCAGGTTCCGCTATTTTCGGCCAGCCTGATTATAAAGCGGTGGTTGACCGCATGCGTTCTGAACTGGCTAAGGTAAGTCATGGATAAGTTTCAAAAAATTCGGGGTGTTGCCTTCGATCTCGACGGCACGCTCATCGACACGGCGCTTGGCCTGAGTCAGGCCGTTGATCTGGCGCTTTATGCGCTTGAACTGCCTGTGGCCGGCGAAGATCGCGTTGTCACCTGGATCGGCAACGGCGCAGATATCATGATGCAGCGGGCGCTTAAGTGGTCGCTGAAAGATAAAGAACCCGACCTCGCCCAGCTGAATATGGCGCGCAAACTGTTCGATCGCTTCTATGCGGAAACGGTGGAAGAGGGGAGCTTCTTGTTCCCTGGCGTAGCCGCAACGCTTGCTGCACTGAAAGAAAAAGGCCTGCCGCTCGCCGTCGTCACCAACAAACCCACGCCTTTTGTCACGCCGCTGCTGGAAGATCTGGGCATTGCCCATTATTTCCAGACCATCATCGGCGGGGACGATGTGAAAGAGAAAAAGCCACACCCGGAAGCGCTGTACAAAGTCATGGAAACCCTGGGGCTGGCGGCGGATGAGCTGCTTTTTGTCGGCGATTCCCGTAATGACATTCAGGCTGCACAGGCGGCCGGCTGCCCAAGCGTCGGCCTGACCTGGGGCTATAACTATGGCGAAGCGATTGGGCTGAGCAACCCGGACGTTGTGTTCGATCGTTTCGAAGACTTATTGCCCGCTTTCGGGCTACCACCTTTAGCAAATCAGGAAGCAGAACATGAGTAAGCCCATCGTATTTAGCGGCGCCCAGCCGTCAGGCGAATTAACTATCGGTAACTACATGGGTGCGCTGCGTCAGTGGGTAAACATGCAGGATGATTACCATTGCATTTACTGCATCGTTGACCAGCATGCTATCACCGTTCGTCAGGACCCGACCGCGCTGCGCAAAGCGACGCTGGACACTCTGGCGCTGTATCTGGCCTGTGGTATTGACCCGAAAAAAAGCACCATCTTTGTTCAGTCCCACGTGCCGGAGCACGCGCAGCTGGGCTGGGTGCTGAACTGCTACACCTATTTCGGCGAGCTGAGCCGCATGACGCAGTTCAAGGACAAATCTGCCCGCTATGAAGAAAACATCAACGCCGGCCTGTTTGACTACCCGGTGCTGATGGCCGCAGACATTCTGCTGTATCAGACCAACCAGGTCCCGGTGGGTGAAGACCAGAAACAGCATCTGGAGCTGAGCCGCGACGTGGCCAGCCGCTTCAACGCGCTGTACGGCGACATCTTCAAAGTGCCTGAGCCATTTATTCCCAAGTCCGGTGCCCGCGTGATGTCCCTGCTGGAGCCGACCAAGAAGATGTCCAAGTCTGACGATAACCGCAATAACGTCATCGGCCTGCTGGAAGATCCGAAATCCGTGGTGAAGAAGATCAAGCGCGCGGTGACCGACTCCGAAGAGCCGCCTGTGGTGCGCTACGACGTGAAAGAGAAGGCGGGCGTTTCTAACCTGCTGGACATTCTTTCCGGCGTCACCGGCAAAGCGATTCCTGAGCTGGAAGCCAGCTTTGAAGGCAAGATGTATGGTCATCTGAAGGGCGAAGTGGCGGAAGCCGTGTCCGGTATGCTGACCGAGCTTCAGGAGCGCTATCACCGTTACCGTAACGACGAAGCTTTCCTGCAGCAGGTCATGAAAGAGGGCGCTGAAAAAGCCCGCGCCCGCGCCGGAGAGACGCTGAAAAAGGTCTACGAAGCGATCGGTTTCGTCGCGCATCCATAATCTTTCCCTATGAATAACCCGCCGCCTGGCGGGTTATTTCTTTTTTGTGACTGCATTCTCCTTTTGTCATTTTCCCCTTTGCCATCTATATTCAATTTTATGAAGATATATTCATTCAATAAATTGAAGATAACCGATGAGCCGCAGCTTTATTAAAAAAGAGGGCGTTGCCCAGTCCAGCCTGGCCCGTTATTTACTGGGTGAGAAATGTGGTAACAGGTTGAAAACCATAGATGAATTAGCTGGTGAATGCGGCTTTTCCGTTGGCCTGACGCAGGCCGCATTGAAGACGCTGGAGAAGGCCGGGGCCGTGAGCGTTGAGCGCCGTGGCCGCAACGGCAGCTACCTGCTGAGCATGGATAACAAAGCCCTATTGGCGTTCGCGGACATCGGCAATGTAGTGTGTGCTATGCCGCTGCCGTACACCCGGCTTTATGAAGGGCTTGCCAGCGGTCTGAAGGCGCAGTTTGACGGGATCCCGTTTTATTATGCCCACATGCGTGGGTCGGATGTTCGCGTGGAATGTCTGCTGAATGGCGTTTATGACCTGGCCGTCGTGTCCAGGCTGGCAGCGGACAGCTACCTCAGCAACCCGGATCTTTTTATCGCGCTGACGCTGGGGCCGCACACATACGTGGGCGAGCACAAGCTGATTTGCCGCGCCGGACAGCAGGAGAGCATCCGCCGTATTGGGATTGATCCTCGTTCGGCGGATCAGCGCATCATGACGGATGTGTATTTCTCCGGGCAGGATGTGGAATTGCTTGATGTGTCGTACCACGAGTGTCTGCACAGAATCGCGAAGGGCAGCGTGGATGCGGTGATTTGGAACGTCAGCAACGAAGCCGATTTGACGGCACTGGGGCTGACTGCCCTCCCGTTAAGCGGGGACAAATGTTTCCTGACGGCATCGGAAGCGGTGGTGCTGACGCGAAGTGAAGATATCCCTATTCAGCAATTGCTGAGAACGGTGGTGGATAAGAATGCCCTGCTGGCGCATCAGCAAAGCGTGCTGAGCGGTGAACAGGAACCAAGCTATTGACAGAGGTAATCAGTATGGAAGACCGGCTCAATCTGCTCTGCGAGGCAGGCGTCATCGACCGGGATATTTGTGATGGCATGAAAGTGGTTGTGACGCAGCTGGAGACCCACTGGGCTATTCCGCTGCAGAACGATCAGGGGGCAATGGCCATCACCCACATGGCTAACGCGCTGATGCGCAGCCGCCGTGGGGAAGAGGTGAACCCACTGGATGAAGAGCTGTTGGCTGAGATTAAAACCGACAGCGTCTTTGGTGATGTTGAGCAGGCCCACCACGCATTGCTGGCGCCGTTCAACGTGCAGCTGCATCCGAACGAAGAAGGGTATCTGCTGGCTAACCTGTTCAGCCTGTGGCTGATTCATAAGGGCTAACGGATTTATTTACAGCGTTTTTTCTTAGCTTAAATATTCAAAAAAATGATTATTTAAGAGGTTTATTTATCAGGTCGCGAGGCAAGGCATGTTTATTGAGGCACTCAAGGCACAGAACCCGGCGTTGATTGATGCGGCCAGAACGCTTTGGCGGCAGGGCGCGGTACTTCCCGATACCTGGATTATCGATGTCGATCAGGTTCTGGAGAACGGCCGGAAACTGCTCGCGGCCGCGCAGAAGCACGGCATCACGCTCTACTTTATGACCAAGCAAATCGGGCGTAACCCCTGGCTTGCCAACAAGCTGATTGAGTTGGGCTTTAAAGGCGCCGTGGCCGTTGATTTTAAAGAAGCCCGCACGCTGCGTGAAGCCAATGTGCCCGTCTCACATGTGGGCCATCTGGTGCAGGTGCCGGTGGCCCTGGTTGAAGAGAATGTGAACGGCGAGACGGAAATCATCACGCTTTTCTCGCTGGAAAAAGCCCGCGAAGTGTCCGATGCCGCGCTGGCGAGCGGGCGTGTTCAGGCTGTAATGCTGAAGGTATTCGCCGAGTACGACCGACTTTACCCGGGCCAGGAAGCCGGTTTTCCGCTCGGTGAGCTGGACGACGTGGTACGTGCCATTCGCGCAATGCCTGGCATTCGGCTTGCCGGGCTGACGCATTTTCCCTGTCTGCTCTGGAACGAAGAGCAGCAACAGACGCAGCCAACCCGCAACTTGATCACGCTGCTGAAGGCGCGAGACTTGCTGCACGAACAGGGGATTGAGATCGAGCAAATCAACGCGCCGTCGGCCTCAAGCTGCAGCACTTTCTCCATTCTGGCTGAGCACGGGGTAACTCATGCCGAACCGGGCCACGCGCTGACCGGCACCATTCCGGCGAACCAGCATGGCGATCAGCCCGAGGCGATTGCCATGCTCTATCTGACAGAAGTTTCCCATCAGTTTCAGGGCAAAAGCTATTGCTTCGGCGGGGGATATTATCGTCGCGGGCATGCGCAGAATGCGCTGGTGTTCAGCCGCGATGTGCAGGCCGAGCAGGCGCGATTGCTGCCGCCAGACAACACCAGCATTGATTATCACCTGGCGCTGGAGGGCCACTACCCCGTTGGCAGCCCGGTGGTGATGTGCTTCCGCACGCAGATTTTTGTCACCCGCAGCGACGTGGCGCTGGTGTCCGGCATCCAGAGCGGGAACCCGGTGCTCGAAGCGCTGTACGACAGCCTTGGGCATCCGATTCCGGGAGGTCAACATGAGTAAGTTTCTGGTGCTGGTCATAGACAGCTTCGGCGTGGGCGCAATGGACGATGTACCGGACGTCAGGCCTCAGGACATCGGCGCGAATACCTGCGGACATATCCTGCAGCACTTTCCCGACCTGCGTTTACCCACGCTTGAGAAGCTGGGCCTGATTAACGCGCTGGGTTTTACGGCCAATGTGATGCTGCCGAACGCCGATGCCGCGTATGGCACAGCCGAATTGCAGCATGAAGGTGGGGACACTTTTATGGGTCACCAGGAAATTTTGGGCACAAGGCCACAAACGCCACTCCGTATGCCGTTTTCTGCAGTGATCGACGACGTAGAACGTGAACTGGCTGACGCTGGCTGGCAGGTTGAACGCAGAGGTGGCGAGCTGCAGTTTCTGTGGGTAAATCAGGCTGTCGCCGTGGGAGATAACCTTGAGGCCGATCTTGGACAGGTGTTTAACATCAGCGGCAATCTCAGCACCATACCGTTTGAGCAGGTACGCGCCATTGGTGAAGTCGTGCGCCACTGCGTCAAAGTGGGTCGGGTCATTGCCTTTGGTGGCTTGCTTGAGAGCAGCGAGCAGCTGATTAACGCCGCGGAAGAGAAACAGGGGCTTTATGTCGGCATTAACGCCCCGCGTTCCGGGGTATACAAAAGTGGGTTCCAGGTGGTGCATATGGGCTACGGCGTGGATGCCAGCGTTCAGGCTCCACAGCAGCTGCATCAGGTCGGTGTTAAAACCGTGCTGGTGGGTAAAGTGGCGGATATTGCGATTAACCCGCACGGCATCAGCTACCAGAATCTGGTCGATTCGCAGCGCATTCTTGATATCACCCGGGATGAGCTGAATAAACCTGGCAGCGCCTTTATTTGTACCAACATTCAGGAAACCGATCTGGCGGGCCACGCTGAAGACGTTGCGCGCTATGCCGAGCGGCTTGAGCTGGTAGACAAAAACCTGGCTCTGCTGATGGCCGATATGCAGGTCGGGGATTGCCTGGTCGTCATGGCGGATCACGGGAACGACCCGACGATTGGCCACAGCAAGCACACTCGTGAAAACGTGCCGTTGCTGGTTTGGCAGCCCGGTATAACAGGCGCTTATCTGGGCGCACGCGCTACGCTTTCTGATGTCGGCGCCACGGTTTGTGACTTTTTTAGGGCAGCCGCGCCGCAGAACGGAACGTCGTTCCTGCCGCTGCTGAATGTCTCTTCAACAGGTGGAGTGAATCATGACGGGGTATAAGCATATCGATCCATCGGGCTATACCTATGCCCACGAGCATCTTCATATCGATCTTTCCAGCTTCAAGGACAACATCGATTGCCGACTGGATCAGTACGAGCTGATTTGCGGTGAAATGAAGTCACTCTACGCGCAGGGTGTGCGCAATATCATTGAAATGACCAACCGCTACATGGGGCGCAACCCCCAGTTCCTGCTGGATATTATCCGTGATACTGGAATTAACGTGATGGCCTGCACCGGCTACTACCAGCACGATTTCTTCCCGCCGCACGTGGCCACCACGCCGGTTAAAGTGCTGGCGCAGGAGATGATCGATGAAATAGAAATTGGCATCGACGGCACGGCGTTAAAAGCGGGAATCATCGCGGAAATAGGCTCCAGCGTGGACGTTATCACCCCGGTGGAGAAGCGAGTTTTCCAGGCGGCAGCCATCGCGCATCATGAAACCGGCAGGCCGATTTCAACCCATACGTCATTCAGCACCATGGGCCTTGAGCAACTGGCGCTTCTGAAGTCATGGTGCGTGGATCTTTCCCGCGTCACCGTCGGGCACTGCGACCTGAAAGACAATCTGGACAACATCCTGCGGATGATCGATCAGGGCGCCTACGTCCAGTTCGATACCATCGGCAAAAACAGCTATTACCCGGACGAAAAACGCATTGCGATGCTGAGCGCGCTTAAAGATCGCGGACTGCTCGACCACGTCATGCTGTCGATGGACATTACTCGTCGCTCCCATTTGAAAGCGAACGGCGGGCCAGGTTTTGACTATTTGCTTACCACGTTTGTGCCGATGCTGCTGGAGGCCGGTTTCAGCCAGCCAGACGTCGATTTGATGTTACGTGACAACCCCTCTGTCTTTTATAAGTAAGGATTTCCCATGAAAAAGATCGGTGTCGCTGGCCTACAGCGCGAACTCATCAAACAAACCATCGAAACCGCCGCGCCGGGCAGCTTCGAAGTGTTTATCTATAACGACATGGACGCCGCGCTGAAGGTGAAATCCGGCCAGCTTGATTACTACATTGGGGCCTGTAATACCGGGGCAGGTGCGGCATTGTCTATCGCCATCGCGGTGATTGGCTACAACCGCAGCTGCACCATCGCTAAGCCCGGCATTAAAGCGAAAGAAGAGCAAATTGCCCGCCTGGTTTCAGAAGGCAAAGTGGCGTTTGGTCTCTCCGTTGAGCATATCGAGCACGCCATCCCGTTGCTCGTTAACCACTTAAAATAAAGGCATCCGTATGGAATTCTACCTTCACCTTGTTGTTGTTGCCTTGCTGACCGGGATGACGGCTTTACTGGCGCACCGCTCCGCGGCGGTGTTCCATGACGGGATTCGACCGATTCTGCCGCAGCTTATTGAAGGCAATATGAACCGCCGCGAGGCGGGGAGTATCGCTTTCGGCCTGAGCATCGGCTTTGTGGCTTCCGTCGGGATCTCCTTCACCCTGAAAACCGGGCTGCTTAACAGCTGGCTGCTGTTCCTGCCGACCGACATCCTCGGCGTGCTGGCGGCCAACAGCGTGCTGGCGTTTGGGCTGGGTGCCGTTTGGGGGATCCTGATCCTGACCTGCCTGGTGCCGGTCAACCACCTGCTGACCGCGCTGCCGGTAGATGTTCTCGGCTCGTTGGGTGAGCTGAGTTCTCCGGTAGTATCTGCCTTTGCGCTATTCCCGTTGGTCGCGATTTTCTACCAGTTTGGCTGGAAGAACAGCCTGTTCGCGGCGGTGGTTGTGCTGCTGACTCGCGTGCTGGTGGTGCGTTTCTTCCCACAGCTGAACCCGGAGTCGATCGAGATTTTCGTGGGTATGATTATGCTGCTGGCGATTGCGATTTTTCAGGATCTGCGCTCCCGGGATAAACATGAACACGATGCTCACGGGCAGTCGGTGTTTGAAGAGCGGACGTCCCGTATTATCAAGAATTTGCCGTATATCGCCATCGTTGGCGGGCTGATCGCCACCGTTGCCAGCATGAAGCTGTTTGCAGGCAGCGAGGTCTCTATCTTTACGCTGGAAAAAGCCTACAAGGTTGGGCTGGATCCGACCCAGTCTCAAAGCCTGATTGATCAGGCCGCACTGGCTGAGTTTATGCGTGGCCTGGGCTTTGTGCCGATGATTGCCACGACGGCGCTGGCGACCGGCGTTTATGCCGTGGCCGGGTTCACCTTTGTATTCGCCGTCGGCTACCTGATTGCTAACCCGCTACTCGCTTTTGTGGTCGGGGCGCTGGTGATTTCCGCTGAAGTCCTGCTGCTGCGCTCTATCGGGAAATGGCTGGGCCGCTATCCTTCGGTGCGTAACGCCTCGGACAACATCCGCAACGCGATGAACATGCTGATGGAGATGGCGCTGCTGATTGGCTCTATCTTTGCCGCCATCAAAATGGCGGGTTATACCGGCTTCACCCTTGCGACAGCGCTGTACTTCCTGAACGAATCGCTGGGTCGCCCGGTGCAGAAAATGGCCGCGCCGGTTGTGGCGGTGATGATAACCGGCATTGTGTTGAATATTCTGTTCTTCTGCGGCCTGTTTATCCCGGCCTAAGGGGGTTATGTGGAAAGCTGGCCATTGCAAAGCCTGAGCCTGGCTCAGGCCCAGCAGAAGCAGTTCGCCCTGGTGGATATCATCTGCCGGCATTTTCCTGGGGCTGATTTTCTGAGCCTGGGGGATATCGGCCTGGTGCCCGGTCTGAATCAGCCCAGCACCACGCAGCGGGTTGAGGCCGTTCTGGCTGATTTCTTCTCTGCGCCAGCCGCCGCGCTGGTGCAGGGAGCCGGCACCGGGGCTATTCGTAGCGGGCTGGTGGCATTGCTAAACGCTGGCGATAAGCTGCTGATTCATCAGGCTCCGCTGTACCCAACCACGGCGGTTATCGCCGAACAGATGGGGCTGGAGCTGATTCGGTCAGATTTCAATACGTTAAATGATGTGGAAGCCGCTATTGCGGCTCATCGTCCGGCTGCAGCTTTGATTCAGCATTCCCGCCAGACATTGGATGACGCCTATTCATTGGCTGATGTGGTGGCCTGTTTTAATCGCCACGCTTTGCCGTCGCTGGCCGACGATAATTATGCGGTGATGAAGGTCGACAACATCGGCTGCGAGTGTGGAGCCACGCTGTCGACCTTCTCCTGCTTTAAGCTATTCGGCCCGGTGGGCGTTGGCGTTGTGGTCGGTGATAAATCGGCCGTTCAGGCTGTGCGTCAGAGCATGTACTCGGGCGGCAGTCAGGTGCAGGGCTTCCAGGCTATGGAGGTGCTGCGCGGGTTAGTCTTCGCCCCGGTGATGCATGCCGTTCAGGCGCAGGTGAACGATGCGCTGGTTGCGTTATTGTCTCAGGGCGCTGTGCCTCAGGTTAAAAGTGCATTTATCGCCAATGCGCAGTCGAAGGTGCTGCTGGTGGAGTTTCATCGACCGATTGCCGAAAAAGTGTTGGCGGCCGCACAAAAGCTGGGTGCATTACCTTATCCGGTAGGCGCAGAATCTAAGTATGAAATCCCGCCGCTTTTTTATCGGCTTTCCGGGACCTTTAGACAGTCTGAGCCGGAGCTGGAAAAGCGGATGATCCGCATCAACCCGAACCGCAGCGGCGCAGAAACCGTGTTAAGAATTTTGCGGGAAAGCTGTGCAGAGGCAGAAAAGTAAAAGGGAGGCTGGTGCCTCCCTTGGTATTTAATGGTTTGAGAACCAGTTTAGCCTGTCACGAAGGCCCACCACTCGGCCTACAATAATCAGCGCCGGGCTGCCAACCTGGGTGGCCAGCTCGCCTAATTGGTTTAGGGTGCCGTCCACGACGCGCTGATTCACCGCCGTGCCGTTTTCTACCAGCGCAACCGGCATGCTCTCTTCCATCCCGTGGGCGATCAGCTGCTGCTGAATAGCCGAGGCCTGATTAAGCCCCATGTAAAACACCAGCGTTTGTTTCTCTGCCGCCAGGTTAGCCCAGTCGAGTTCGCCCCCGGTTTTCAAATGGCCGGTGACCAGGCGCACGCTTTGCGCGTAATCCCGGTGAGTAAGCGGAATGCCTGAGTAGGCGGAACAGCCGGAAGCTGCGGTGATCCCCGGCACGACAGAGAACGGAATTCCGCCGTTGCACAGCGTTTCCAGCTCTTCACCGCCGCGCCCAAAGATAAACGGATCGCCGCCTTTCAGGCGAACTACGCGTTTACCTTTTTGCGCCTCCCGCAGCAGGATTTGGTTAATCTCTTCCTGCGGCACGCAGTGGTAGCCCGCCCGCTTGCCGACAAACACGCGGTCTGCATCGCGGCGGACCAGATTCATGATGTCGTCCGACACCAGGCGGTCATAAACTACAACATCGGCCTGCTGAATTTGCTGCAGGCCTTTCAGCGTCAGCAAGCCAGCATCGCCGGGGCCAGCGCCAACCAGCACCACTTCACCTCGGTGATCGAGCGGGGTGGAGAACAGCGATTCCGTCTCTTTTTCAACGGCAAGCTGGTCTTCGTTGGCCAGATACTGCGCCAGGCGATCGTTAGTGAAAAACTTCTCCCAGAAGCGGCGACGCTCGCCCATGGTGGCAAAAGCTTGTTTCACACGGCCACGCAGAGTACCTGCAAAAGCGGCGATTTTACCCAGATGCAGCGGCAGGCTGGCTTCCAGCTTTTCGCGCAGCAGTCGGGCCAGAACAGGGGACGTGCCGCCGGAAGAGACGGCGATCATCAGCGGGGAGCGGTCGATAATCGACGGCATAATGAAGCTCGCCTGTTTCGGCGCATCCACCACGTTGCAGAAGATCCGGCGGGATTCAGCGGCGTCGCTAACCTGCTGATTCACCTCATCGTTGTCGGTGGCGGCAATTGCCAGCCAGCTTTCGTCCAGCAGCGTTTCAGAGAACGCCCCTTCGGCCAGCGTCAGCATATTTTGCTCAGCCCACACCCTAAACTGTGGGCTGAATTCGAGGGCGTTAACGGTGATGCGCGCACCTGCCTCCAGCAATAAACGCGCTTTGCGTTCAGCGACATCGCCACCGCCTACCAGCAGGCAGGCGCGGCCACGTAACTGACAAAATATCGGCAGGTGATCCACGGTCAATCCTCAATTAATTACGGGCGGTTTCCGCTGCGCCTGCGGCGGCAGGCTGCGGGCGTTCGGCTTTCGGCGTAGCATACCAATAACCCAGACCCATGAATACCACGCCGGAAAGGGTGTTCCCCAGCGTGACCCACAGCAGGTTATGGCCGATGCCGGACAGCGTGTAAGCCTCGCTATGATGGCCAAACCAGGACAGGGCAAACAGCGTCATGTTGGCGATGGAGTGCTCGTAGCCGGAGGCAATAAATGCCAGCAGGCACCACCAGATTGCGATGAACTTCGCCGCCCCTTCGGTGCGAATTGCCATCCAGATTGCCAGGCAAACCAGCCAGTTACACAGCGCCCCTTTAAAGAACAGCACCATCGCTGGTGCAGTGGTTTTTGCCAGCGCGACGGCGTGCACGATACTGGTATCTACCGGCAGCAGACTACCGCCGCCCCAGCTATACAACAGCGCGACAAATACCGAGCCGACCAGGTTGCCCAGCCAGGTTTGCGGCAGAATCGCCCACATTTGGCCGTGAGAGATGGTGCCGGCTTTCACGCCGAAGGTCAGGAACATGGTGTGCCCGGTGAACAGCTCGGAACCGGCGATAATCACCAGCGTCAGGGCGATCCCGAAGGTCGCCCCCATCACCAGCGGACGAATGGCCGGATCGAGTAAATTACCGAGGGTGAAAATCAGGATGATGCCAAGGCCAACGTAGGCCCCAGCCATGGCGGAACTGACCCAGAAGCCCAGAGGATTTGTCTGCGAGAGACGGTTAATGCGCGCGGCATTCGCTGCACACTTATTGATGGTGTCGGTGAACATTTTTGCTATCCCAATGAAGTTAAAAAATAAAAATTAAAAAAAACTGATTTCCCCTCACCCTAACCCTCTCCCTGGGGGAGAGGGGATCGCCGGAGAAGCCTTTGTGACTTTCTCCCTCTCCTGGAGGGAGAGGGCCGGGATGAGGGCGAATGGATTATGCTTTTATCTGCACCAGCCCGTCCTGCACGCGCGCTTCATAGTGCGGTACGGAACGGCTTTCATCTTCCAGGCACAGGCCGTCCCGCAGGCGGAAGTGCTGCTTTTTCAGCGGGCTGGCAACCCACAGCTCGGCCTGATGTTCTGCAATCAGTCCGCGGGAAAGCACGCTGGCTTCAAAGAACGGGTCGATATTACTGATGGCGTAAACCTGCTCGTCTTTACGCGGGCGGAAAATAGCCACCTGCGCCGAACCGACCAGGGCGCAAACGCCGGTTGCTGGCAGGATATCGTCTAGCTGACAAACGGTTGTCCACTGGCTCATGCGTGTTCCTCCACTTCTACCAGAGTGACCGGAATACGCTCATGCGGCGTGGCCGGACGGTGTTGATCGCGCTCGCTAACAATTTGCACATTCGGGTCGCGCTGCGGGCTGTTGATAAAGTGTTTGAAGCGAACCTGCGCCTGCGGCGTGTTCACAGTTTCCGTCCACTCGCAGATTACTTTCTCGCGCAGGCGGTTAAGCTCCGTTTCAAGCTGATCGTTCAGGCCCAGCTTGTCATCGACAATCACGCTACGCAGGTAATCAATGCCGCCTTCCAGGTTTTCCAGCCAGACGGAAGTACGGGTAAGTTTGTCGGCGGTGCGGATGTAGAACATCATGAAGCGGTCGAGATACTTGATGATGGTGTCGCGGTCGAGGTCCGCCGCCAGCAGGTCCGCATGGCGCGGTTTCATGCCGCCGTTACCACACACATACAGGTTCCAGCCCTTCTCCGTGGCGATAATACCCACGTCTTTGCCCTGCGCTTCCGCACATTCGCGGGTACAGCCGGAGACGCCAAACTTCATTTTGTGTGGGGTACGGATGCCTTTGTAGCGGTTTTCCAGCTCGACGCCAAAGCCTACGCTGTCGCCTACGCCGTAGCGGCACCAGGTGCTGCCGACGCAAGTTTTCGCCATACGCAACGCTTTGGCATAGGCGTGGCCGGTTTCGAATCCGGCTTCAATCAACTGACGCCAGATTTCTGGCAAATCGTCCTTTTGTGCGCCGAACAGGCCGATGCGCTGAGAGCCGGTGATTTTGGTATACAGGTTGTATTCGCGGGCGATACGACCCACTTCCATCAGTCCTTCAGGCGTGATTTCGCCGCCTGCCGAGCGCGGGATCACCGAGTAGGTGCCGTCTTTCTGAATGTTGCCGAGGAAGTTATCGTTGGTGTCCTGCAGCGGCGTCAGCTCAGGCTGCAGGACGTAGTCGTTCCAGCAGGAAGCCAGCAGCGAACCCACGGTGGGTTTACACACTTCGCAGCCGTAACCCTTGCCGTATTTGTGCAGCAGCTGGTCGAAGGATTTGATTCCTTCCACGCGGATCAGGTGGTACAGCTCCTGGCGCGAGAAGGCGAAGTGTTCGCACAGGTTGTTGTTCACTTCGATACCGGCTTTGGCCAGCTCGGCGTTCAGCACCTGAGTCACCAGCGGAATACAGCCACCGCAGCCGGTCCCTGCCTTGGTTTCGGCCTTCAGCGCCGCCACGGTGTGGCAGCCTTTGTTGATGGCTTTGATCAGGTCGCCTTTGGTGACGTCAAAGCAGGAGCAGATCTGCGCGCTTTCCGGCAGCTTATCGACGCCGATAGACGGTTTGCCGCTGCTGGCGTGTGCCGGCAGGATCAGCGCATCCGGGTTTTCCGGCAGCTCAATTGCGTTCAGCACCAGCTGCAGCAGGTTGCCGTAGTCGCTGGTGTCGCCCACCAGTACGGCACCAAGCAGGGTTTTATTGTCTTCGCTAACCACCAGGCGCTTGTAAACCTCTTTGCTTTCATCGAGGTAAACGTAGCTGCGGGCGTTAGGCGTGCGGGCGTGCGCATCGCCAATGCCGCCGACATCAACGCCGAGCAGTTTCAGCTTGGCGCTCATGTCGGCGCCTTCAAAGGTGTTTTCCGTGCCGAGCAGGTGGTCGGCCGTGACCTGAGCCATTTTATAACCCGGCGCAACTAGCCCAAAAACGCGGTTATTCCAGCTGGCACACTCCCCGATGGCATAAATATCCGGATCGGAAGTCTGGCACTTATCGTTGATGGTGATCCCGCCGCGCTGGGCCGTTTCGAGCCCACATTGCGTAGCCAGCTTGTCCTGCGGACGAATACCGGTGGAGAAGACGATGAAATCCACTTCCAGCTCGCTGCCGTCAGCAAAACGCATTGTTTTACGGGCT
Source organism: Cedecea sp. Ae19-4 (assembly GCF_059801165.1). Taxonomy (NCBI): domain Bacteria; kingdom Pseudomonadati; phylum Pseudomonadota; class Gammaproteobacteria; order Enterobacterales; family Enterobacteriaceae; genus Cedecea; species Cedecea sp. Ae19-4. Next base: position 87,169 of record NZ_JBCHWG010000004.1, read on the forward strand.
TCAGTGCCCTGCTGGACGATTTCCTGGGTGTTTTTGCCGGTATGCACACGCACGCCCATGCGCTCGATTTTGCTGCGCAGTTGTTCGCCGCCCATGCGGTCAAGCTGCTCGGCCATCAACATTGGCGCGAATTCGATAACGTGGGTTTCCACGCCAAGGTTTTTCAGCGCCCCGGCCGCTTCCAGCCCCAGAAGGCCACCGCCGACGACGGCCCCGCGTTTGCTGCGGCGGGCGCAGGACTCAATGGCATTAAGGTCTTCGATGGTGCGGTAAACGAAGCAGTCCTGGGTTTCAGAGCCTTTAATCGGCGGGATCCACGGGTAAGAACCTGTCGCCATCACCAGTTTGTCGTAATAAACGGTGCGGCCGGTATTGGAATGGATCACTTTTTCCTGGCGATTGATGGTGATGGCACGTTCGCCAACCAGCACTTTTACGCCATGTTTTTCGTAGTAGCCGTCGCGGACAAGGGAGAGTTCTTCAGCGGTATGATGAGAGAAATAAGAAGAAAGGTGTACGCGATCGTAGGCTTTACGCGGCTCTTCACAAAATACGGTGATGTCGAACTGGTCCGGCGGGGCCTTATCAAGTAAGTCTTCGATAAAGCGATGGCCAACCATGCCATTACCGATAACTGCGATTCTGACTTTGCTCATAATTGCCTCAATTTCTTTTCTATTACCGCCTACCTTAACGATTCAGCTGTGGTGATTATTGATGCAAATCAAATGCGCCTTTATATACCCATTAAGAGGTATATCATTGATTTTGATGTGCTTTTGTAAGTTATGGAATTGTCTGGTTTTCCGCCAGTAGCAGGCGTTAGAGGATATTCAGTTCAGCAAAGGGTTCGCGCGGAGCCGGGCAACAATAAAGTCAACAAAAGTGCGTACTTTGGCGGAAGCGTGGCGGCCTTCGGTATGCACCACATGTATGGGGAGTGGCTCAAGCTCGTATTCGCTCAGTACGATTTGCAGTTCCCCCTCGTGCAGGGCTGGCGCTATCTGATAATCCAGGACTCGCGTCAGCCCCCAGCCTGCTTTTGCGGTGGCAATCGATGACTCGTTGTTGTTGCACTGGAGCGCGGCGTTGATCATGAGGCGTTGTTCACCCGCAAAGCGCCACTCCGGTGAGGCCCAGGCACTGGCCGAAGAGACAATACGGTGGTTTTTGAGGTCCGCAGGTGTCAACGGTGTGCCATGTTTTTCCAGGTAACCTGGGGAAGCGCAAACGACCCGGCGCACGGTGCCGACTTTGGTTGCCGTCAGCCCTGAATCGGGCAAATGCCCAATGCGAACGGCGACATCGATTCCTTCTTCGATGATGTTTACCTGGCGATCAACGAACAGTGACCGGGCGCGCATGGTTGGCCACGCATCAAGATAATCAGTGATCGCCGGCAAGACGAATTTCTGGCCGAACAGCACAGAGGCGGTAACCGTCAGGATCCCAGACGGCGTGGCATAGGAGCCTGCCGCTGCCGCTTCGGCTTCCTCTATGCTGGTGAGAATCGTGCGGCAGTCGTTGAGATATCGCAGGCCAGGCTCGGTCAGCTTCACTGTGCGTGTGGTGCGGATAAACAGCCGGGTTCCGATGACCTCTTCCAGGGCAGCAACCGCACGCGTGACCACTGGCGCACTGATATGGAGCTGGCGTGCCGCAGCGGCAAAACTCTCGGTTTCTGCGACTTTGACGAAAATTTTCATCGCCTGCCAACGATCCATGCGCAACCTCATCACCTGCCTGAAAGGAATTTCAGTATCGGGTATTCGCCGGGTATGGCGCAATCCCGGTATTACAGCTCAAGCTGAATGCGGTTTTCTTCTCCCGCAGGCAGCTGCGCCGGAACTGCGCAGCAAATCAGGACCTCATCATCTGCCGTGCTTGCGGACGGTATTTTCGGGTAGGTGACTGAGCCTTTGAGGAGTTTAGTCCGGCAGGTTCCGCAGTGGCCTTCCCGGCAGCTGAATTCCGGACTTAATCCGCGGGCTTCGGCCAGGTCTAAAAGCGAACCTGAATCCGGCATCCAGCGAGCCTCTTTTAGCGATTGCATAAAAGCAACTGGCACGGGGCTGGTGGCCGGAGGCAGGGCGTCAGATTTTGGCATTTGACTGGCTGTGGTGCGAACCAACGCTGAGGGACCAAAGGCTTCGGCATGGATTCTGTCATCGCCGATGTTGTATTTCCGCAGTCCGTCATAGAGAGATTGGGTGAACGCCGCCGGGCCGCAAACATAGAAATCGTAGTCGTTAAACGGCAGACGGCTCGTGAGCAGCGACATATCAATATGACCATGCACGTCATAGTCTTTATCTGGCCGGGCATCGCCTGGCTGGCTGAGGACGCGAATCGCCTGTACGGCGCCTTTAGCCGCCGCGACCAGTTCGCCAATCTCGTGAGTAAAAGGTAAATCTTCCCGCTGTCTTGATGCCTGGAACAAAAAGGTTTGTCGAATACGTTGTTTGCGTAACCCTTCATAGACAATGTGCCGCAGCATGGCGAGCATCGGGGTAATGCCGACGCCGCCCGCCAACAGGACGGCCGGACGTGGCTCGTGGGCATTCAGGGTGAAATCACCCGCCGGAGCACGGACGTCAATGCTATCGCCAATGGAAACGCTGTCGTGCAAGTGCCGGGAGACACTTCCGTCCCGCTTAACGCTGATGCGGTAAAAAGCATCTGAGGGAGCCGAGGAAAGTGTGTAAGTGCGGATAACCGGCGCCCCTGCGGCATCAGGCTTCACGCGAATGGGTAAATGCTGCCCGGCGAGATGAGGCAGCAGGCCAGCATCGTCGTCAGGTTGAAGATAGAAAGAGCGAATCGAGCGGCTCTCATCCTCAATCTTCGCCACGCGAAAAGGCCGCCAGCGGGTGGCGAGTTCCGTCGCTTTCAGGCGGTTGCTGGCTGCCTGCCAGTCTCCGGTCATCAGCGAATGAGGAGAAAGCCCCTCGGCTTCAAACTTCCAGCGCAGCGCCAGCGCGTTGCGGCGGCGTACAACCCGACGGGCTTTAAACGTCCATAGCCGTTCTGCGCCCTGGAAGGCGGCGATTTCCGGTGAGTCCAGAATGACTTTTGCTTCGCCGGTCATTTGCAGCATGTCGCCGGTGTTAAAGTCCACGAACAGCAGGCCAGCCTGGCCGTTAAGCAGGATGTTACCGAGCGTGGCAAAAAAGAGATTGCCGTTGAAATCGGGAATGGTCAGCGTGCCGTCGTCGCCGACCCGGATGAAGCCCGGTTTACCGCCGCGGTGGGAAACGTCGGCCTGTCGCTTACCTTCTCTTTCGGCCCAGGAGGCGACAAAAAAGGCATCAGCTGCCTGAATCATTGCGCTTGCTTCAGCGTCCAGCCCCGGAAGGGTCTCTACCGTACCACCTGCATGACTACCGGGCGCGCGGCTAAAAGTGAACTCGCGGAGCTGAATATAGCGCGGGCAGTTGCCAAAGCTTTGGTCGACCTCGACCTGAAAACCGTTGTCCGTTTGCAGGAGCGTGCCGTTCATCCGGTTACGCCGCCGGGTATGAAGCTCGATTCCCAGCAGGCCAATGGAGGCGCGATCCCGCATTCCTTCGGCGGCCGGATCTTCCGTTGTCAACGACGCCGCAATTGTCAGACGGGTCGACGTCGGAGATGTGATAAAACCGGGATCGCCTTCCAGAAATGTTGCCCACGCTTCACCCGTTGGGGAGACGCTGCCGATGACGATAAAAGGCAACTGAGCGTAGAAGTCACGATGCTGCTCGGGCATGTGATCGCGTATCACTCGCTGGCCTACCTCCGCCATGCGTTCGGTTACGCCGACCTTGTCCTGAAGGAGTATTTCACCTTCATGCCAGACGGACTTCTTCGCCAGCTTATCGCTCATTTATTTACTCTCCCCGGAAGCTCGAGATCAGGCGACGGCGTTCAGACCGGCGGCCGTTTTCACGAAAGGCACAAATCCCGGCAGTGCTTCGATACGGCGCAGGAAGGCGTTAACGGCCGGGTAAGCAGAAAGATCAACATTCCCTTCAGGTGCGCTGGAGGTGTAGCTGTAAATGGCAACGTCGGCGATGGTCGGGTGGTCGCCGACCAGCCATTCACGGCCGGCAAGATGTTGCTCAAGTCGCCCCAGGACCACGTGTGCCCGGGCAATCACCTCATCGGGATTAAATTTTGCGCCGAAAACCGTCACCAGGCGCGCAGCTGCCGGACCAAAAGCGAGGTCTCCCGCCGCGACGGAAAGCCAGCGTTGAACGGCTGCCGCACCCTGCGGGTCTTCCGGTAACCATGCACTTTGGCCGCTTTTTTTCGCCAGGTAGACAAGAATGGCATTGGAGTCAGGGATCAGCGTGCCTTCGTCATCCAGCAGTGGCACCTGTCCAAACGGGTTAAGCGCCAGGTATTCCGGCTGTTTGTTGGCGCCCGTTTTCAGATCCAGTTCAACAACTTCATGGGGGAGACCGAGCAGGGAAATGAATAAGCGTGCGCGGTGGGCATGGCCTGAGAGAGGGAAGCTATAGAGTTTCATGCTTAGAGTCCTGATTGGCTGAGCGGGAAGATCCCCGAACGATGCAAACAGGTTGCCACAGGCAATAATGGGCAGGAATAAGCCTTATCGGCAATTCATTATTGCGAAAAACGTAATAATAGCGGGAGGGAGAGTGAAAGAACCCTCTCCCCGTTAAAGGAGAGGGTGAGTCGCAGGACTATCAGTGTGCCGCAGCTTCTGCGCCATGGCGGCGGTGCCTGGTGACGAACCCAAGCAGCAGGCACATGACGAAGACGACAGCGTACAGGCCATTGGCGGTGTGCAGAGCAGCCAGAGGGCCACTGTGCGCCACGATTGGACCAGTGACGATGAAGGTCAGCATGGTGCCCACGGTGCCGCAGGTCAGGACAAAGTTAACCAGTTTCGGGGAAGAGACTTTGGTCTGCTGTGAACCCAGGGTGATGATCGTGGTGTAAATGGCGCTGGAGAAGAAACCAAGCGACAGAATAAACCACGCCAGGTGAGCCGGGTCACCGTGGTTGAACAGGTACATCAGCACGGTGGCTGCCCCGGCGAGCACGGTCAGAATGCGCTGCAGGTCGAAGAAACGCAGGATGAAACTGAACGCCCACATGCCGAACATGTAAGACATCCAGAAGTCACTCACCAGCTTACCGGCATCGTTGATGCTCATGCCCAGGCCTTTGGCATATTCCGGAACCCAGGAAATAAAGCCTAGCTGGCCGAGGATGTAGCACAGCGCCGCGATGGACAGGAACAGCACGCCGATGCCCCATTTTTCTTTGGTGACAGGCTGGTCGTCTTTCTTCGCATGTTTGCCCAGCGCCGGGAATTCACAGCCCAGGGTCAGCAGGAAGATAGCGACATAGACCAGGCCGATACATACGTAGACCCAGTACCAGTTGATGCTGCGAGCCAGCAGAATAGCGGCGACCATCGGGAAAATCATCCCGGCCATGCTGAAGAAGGAGTCGGTAAACAGCAGGCGGGAACCGCGCTGACGCCCTTCATACATATGGGTGATCAGGAAGGTACCAATCGACATGGTTATCCCGCTCACAAGGCCCAGTACGAACATGGATGCGGAGAAGATAGCCAGGTTATGACCGAAGATCAGGCCAGCGACGGCCAGCACCATCAGCAGGAAACCAAAGCGCAGCTGGGTTTTCAGCGGCACGATTTCCATCAGCCAGGCGTTCAGGAAGATAGAGATTAAAATACCGGCATTAAGGAACGTAAAGGTATTACTCATGCTGGACACCGGCAGATTGAAGTACTCTGCGATGTTTCCCATCACCATCCCGGTGACGATCACCAACGCGCCAGTCAGGGCGTAGGAGAAGAAGCTAATCCATAAGAGCTTGGTTCGGTTGCTGTTAGTCATAACGAGCCTGTGCAAGGAAATGTAAAGCGCATTGACAGCGCGGCGGACGGGCAGATTTTAGTCATTTGCGTGATCTATTTAAATGAATTATGAATTTATTGCTGAAATAAACTGACTGAATCATGAGGTGTGTCACATATTTCAATCTATTTCAGCGTGTTGGCGCGGCAACTCGTTGATTTGCGTGTAAGTAAAAAACCGTAAATGGCTGGCGTCGGCTGCGGTGCCTCTTTACAATCAAGCCACTTGCTTCACTCACTGCCTTCGTAAGGAATTGTTCATGCTCAAATCGACACTGGCGGCTGTTGCAGCTGTATTCGCCCTCTCTGCGCTTTCACCTGCGGCGCTGGCTGCAAAAGGCGATCCGCACGTCCTGTTGACCACCTCGGCTGGCAATATTGAGCTTGAGTTAAATAGCCAAAAAGCGCCGGTTTCGGTCAAAAACTTCGTGGATTACGTCAACAGCGGTTTTTATAACAACACGACCTTCCACCGCGTAATCCCGGGCTTTATGATTCAGGGCGGCGGTTTCACCGAAGATATGAATCAGAAGCAGCCTAACCCGCCTATCAAAAACGAAGCGGACAATGGCCTGCGCAATACCCGCGGCACCATTTCTATGGCGCGTACCGCAGACAAAGACAGCGCCACCAGCCAGTTCTTTATCAATGTGGCCGATAATGCCTTCCTGGACCACGGCCAGCGTGACTTTGGCTACGCCGTATTTGGTAAAGTGGTCAAAGGTCTGGACGTTGCCGATAAAATTTCCCAGGCGCCAAGCCATGACGTCGGCCCGTACCAGAATGTGCCGACTAAACCTATCGTGATTCTTTCCGCGAAGGTCCTGCCTTAAGTATTTCTGCGCGGGCCTCAATCGCCCGCGCTACGCCTTCCCTGAAGCAGAGAATTTCAATAAGTGGTGAGCCTGGCGTTGGAAAGCGACTAGAATAGCGCGTTCTTTTTTGCCCTGGAGCTGCCATGTTACTGCTTATCGACAACTATGATTCCTTCACCTGGAACCTCTACCAGTATTTTTGCGAACTGGGTGAGGAGGTGTTGGTTAAGCGTAACGATGAAATTGGGCTGGACGGTATTGAGCGCCTGACCCCTGACAAGTTGGTGATCTCTCCAGGCCCTTGTACCCCGACCGAGGCGGGTATTTCACTTGCCGCCATTAATCACTTTGCCGGGCAGCTACCGATTCTTGGCGTCTGTCTCGGACATCAGGCTATTGCGCAGGTGTTTGGGGCGGCTATCGTGCGGGCCGAACAGGTGATGCATGGCAAAACCTCTGCCATCAGCCATAACGGCAGCGGCGTATTCCGTGGGCTGAATAATCCGCTGACCGTGACGCGCTATCATTCGCTGCTCATTGATCCCGATACTCTGCCTGACTGTTTTGAGGTCACGGCCTGGACGGACAAACAGGAAATCATGGGCATCCGTCACCGCTCGCTGGATCTTGAGGGCGTGCAGTTCCACCCGGAAAGTATTCTCAGCGAGCAGGGGCATGCGCTGCTGGCGAATTTCCTCCAGAGATGAATTGGTACTTGCCTGTTTTTGGTTTTTTATGCATATTTCGTGATTATATTTTCATTGGTGTCTAACGCATAAAAACGGGTGGGGAATAAATGACAACTGAACAATCAGCGGTTACGCGGGCAACCTTCGATGAAGTGATTCTGCCGATTTATGCACCAGCAGAATTTATTCCAGTGAAAGGGAAAGGCAGCCGCGTGTGGGACACCGCCGGGAAGGAGTACGTGGATTTTGCCGGAGGCATCGCCGTGACCGCCCTGGGGCATTGTCACCCTGCGCTGGTGGAGGCGCTGAAAACCCAGGGTGAAACCCTGTGGCACACCAGCAACGTTTTTACTAATGAGCCCGCCCTGAAACTTGCCCGTAAGCTGATTGATGCCACCTTTGCCGAGCGCGTCGTCTTCATGAACTCCGGTACGGAAGCGAACGAGACGGCTTTCAAGCTGGCTCGCTATTATGCTTCGACCCGCCATAGCCCGTACAAAAGCAAAATCATCGCCTTCTACAATGCGTTTCACGGGCGTTCGCTGTTCACCGTTTCCGTGGGTGGACAGGCTAAATACTCCGACGGCTTCGGCCCGAAACCTGCCGATATTATTCATGTGCCGTATAACGACCTCGCGGCGGTGAAAGCGGTGATGGACGATCATACCTGCGCGGTGGTGGTGGAGCCGATTCAGGGCGAGGGTGGCGTGACCGCCGCGACGCCGGAATTCCTGCAGGGGCTGCGCGATTTGTGTGATGAGCACCAGGCGCTGCTGGTCTTTGATGAAGTGCAGTCCGGCATGGGCCGCACGGGCGAGCTTTTCGCTTACATCAACTACGGCGTCACGCCAGATATTCTGACCAGCGCCAAAGCGCTTGGCGGTGGTTTCCCGGTAAGCGCTATGCTGACTACCCATGAAATTGCCTCCGCGTTCCACGTCGGCAGCCACGGTTCTACCTACGGCGGCAACCCATTGGCCTGTGCGGTGGCCGGGGCGGCTTTCGATATCATCAACACGCCGGAAGTCCTCAAAGGTGTGGCGGACAAACGTCAGCTTTTCGTTGAACAACTGCAAAAGATAAACGCACAGTTCGATCTGTTCAGCGACATTCGCGGCATGGGGCTGTTGATTGGCGCAGAGCTTAACGAGAAGTACAAAGGGCGCGCCCGCGAGTTTCTCTACGCTGGCGCGGCAGAAGGTGTGATGGTATTGAACGCCGGGCCGGACGTTATGCGCTTCGCGCCTTCGCTTATTGTCGAGGACGCGGATATCCTGGAAGGGATGCAGCGCTTCGCCAAAGCGGCTGCCAGCGTGGTAGCCAGCTAAGGCTAACCCGAGCGTCGCAGACGGCGGTTGAGCCAGATCCCATGATGAGGCCGCTGGCGCCAGGCGACCGAGGAGATGGTATGCATGGTGTTCAGGTGGCCAATAATCCGCTGTAAATGCTGCTCCATGGTGCTTAACGGCCCCGTGGGCAGCGTGTCCGATTCCAGGATATTCGTGTCGTTCGACCCGCCAGGCCCGTCATACTCCAGCCTTTGCTGGCACCGCTGTAACCCAATCTCACAAGACTGTAGATATTTCTGCGCCAGGTCCGGCGTCAGCATGTTGTGTTCGCGCGCCAGCGTGGTCATGGCGTTGATATGCTCGACGATGAACTGGCTGTGCGTCACCCAAAGTTTCATGTCTGCCAGGTAGTGGGAGTTAAAGCCTGGCTCCTGCATCGCCTGATTGAGCGAGTTGAACAGCGCATTGTGCGCCTGGTTGACCCGCATACGCTGCCAGGCCAGCGGCGTGGGCTCTGGATCGTTGCTTAGTATCAGCCGAATAGCGTCCTGGTCCGCCTCCAGCGCGTCGTGGGCGTTCTGACGCAGCAGGCCGGTTTGCCACTGTGGCCACAGCCAGATCATGCCGCCAAAGGCGATCAGGCAGCCAAGCAGAGTGTCTATCAGCCTGGGAATAATGTAACTCTCGGCGCTGAGGGTGATGAGCTGCAGGGTATATACCGCCGTGACGGTGAAGCCAATGGTGGCCCAGCCGTAGCTTTTGCGGATAAACAGGTAACTCACCAGCGTAATCATTAACATCGCCAGCAGGGTGTAGCTGTCCGGGACGTGGAAGTGCAGGGTGATACCCGCGATACATAGCCCCGCCATGGTACCTGCCGCCCTGTGAACAATGCGCACCCGCGTTGCACCGTAGCCGTTTTGCGTCACGAACATCACCGTCATTAGGATCCAATACGGCTTTGGCAGGTGTAAGAAGGAGCCCAGCAGGCTGGCAATGGTCAGCATCACACCTAAGCGCGCGGAGCTGCGCAAAGCGGAGGATTTAAACGAGAGATAGCTTTTCAGGGCCGGGAAAAACGGTAAACGGCGTTCCCTGTCCTCCATTAAATCCCTCACGTACAGCGGCCGCTGGGTTTTCAGTACCCGGGCAATGCGGCTGAAGTGGTAATGGCAGAACTGCCCCACTGGATTGTCCGGATTCTGGCGGGCGATTTTTTCCAGGGCGTCGATCTGCTTATCCATGGTAAAGCGCGTTGGATAGCGGTGGTAAAGAATATCGTCTGCCAGCACGCGCAGGCGCGCGGCGATGGTTTGAGCATTCCAGCGGATCACGGCTTCCGCATGGCTTTGCTCGACCAGTTTTTGCACCTCTTCAGGCTGATGCAGGCTAACCGAAATGTGTTCCTGCAGATCCAGCGCAACCTGGAAAGCGCGTAACAGACGCTTGTAGCCGTTTTGCTGGTTGGCCGATAGCATATGCAGCTGCTGGTAGCAGGTAGTGATCAGGTCGACGGCTTTTTGCTGGCGGGCCAGCAGCGGCGGCAGCGCTTTTTCCGGGTCGGTATGCTGGGTCAGCAGGCTGTACTTTGCTTCGCAGTAATCTGCCAACTGGCGGTACAGCAGGCTGAGCGACTCCCTGAGCGGTTGTTCACGCCATAGCCGGAACCAGAACCAGTTGAAGGCGCCGTACCAGATGGTGCCGAAGATATAGAGTACCATGGGCTTCCAGATCGGCATATTCCCGGCCATGCTGAGCGTAAAAATAGCGGCGATCAGCGATGCGGGCAGCAGACGGGCGTGAAGTGAGCTGATTTCTGCCGTCACGCCGAGCAGCAGAGCCATGACGATCAATATCGCCGGGAGCGGGATGTGGGTGTAAAGCAGCAGAAGCTGCAGGATAAGGCTGCTGAGAGCGAACAGGCTGCCGCCGATGATCAATCGTTTGAAGAAGCGCTTGTGCGGCGTGTCCAGCCCGGCAATGTTGCAGCAGGCGGGAACTAACGAGAAGAGCAGACCGTTTTGCAGGTTGCCAAGCAGCAGGCCGACAGCCACGGGAAGACACAGCACCAGCGTTTGCCGCAGCGCGTAGTTAACTTCCGGGTGGTAAATTAATCTCTTCCACATAGCCTGAATTGTAGAGACAAAAAAGGCGTGTTACCGAAGCGACACGCCTTTATAAGGGCTAATTAACGGGTGCCGTAAACGACAATCGTTTTACCGTGGGCGGAAATGAGGTTCTGATCTTCCAGCATTTTCAGAATACGGCCAACGGTTTCGCGGGAGCAGCCCACGATCTGACCGATTTCCTGGCGGGTGATTTTGATTTGCATCCCGTCCGGGTGGGTCATGGCATCCGGCTGTTTAGCCAGGTTCAGCAGCGTCTGAGCAATGCGGCCGGTCACGTCGAGGAAGGCGAGGTTGCCTACTTTCTCAGAAGTTACCTGCAGGCGGCGCGCCATCTGGGAAGAAAGGCGCATCAGGATGTCCGGGTTGACCTGAATCAGCTGACGGAATTTTTTATAGGAAATTTCAGCTACTTCACAGGCTGACTTGGCGCGAACCCAGGCGCTACGCTCCTGGCCTTCTTCGAACAAACCTAATTCACCAATGAAATCACCCTGATTCAGATAAGAAAGGATCATCTCCTTGCCTTCTTCATCTTTAATCAGAACAGCTACGGAGCCTTTGACGATGTAGTACAGCGTCTCCGCCTTTTCACCCTGGTGAATCAGCGTGCTCTTCGACGGATACTTATGAATGTGGCAATGAGACAAGAACCATTCGAGAGTCGGGTCTGTTTGCGGTTTGCCAAGCACCATGCGCGGTTATCCTCTGTTATAAACTGGCTACCAAAGACAAGACGCGGAACCTCTTGTCTGGCGTTGCAATCGTGAAATTTTCCCAAGCCCTGGGAGCTGGCGGGCAGGTTAACCCTGCGGCCTGTAATTAGTCGTTTCCTCTGCTTACGGCATAAACGTCTCTGTATCGCAGCAGCATCCGGATTGTTTTAGCATAGCTTTTGGTTAGTGTCTTGTATTGTCTCGTTTCAGCATGACCTGGATCGCCTTACGTTGCCAGTTTTCACGTAGACGCGTAATCTGAAAGAAATTTTTATTACGGGAGTAGGTAAAATGCAGGCACGTGTTAAATGGGTGGAAGGCATGACCTTCCTCGGCGAATCCGCTTCTGGCCACCAAGTTCTGATGGACGGGAACTCCGGGGATAAAGCGCCAAGCCCGATGGAAATGCTGCTGATGGCCGCGGGCGGTTGTAGCTCAATTGACGTGGTGTCGATTCTGCAAAAAGGCCGCCATGATGTGACGAATTGTGAGGTGAAACTGACTTCCGAACGTCGTGAAGAAGCACCTCGTCTGTTTACCCGCATTCATTTGCATTTTGTTGTGACCGGGAAAGAGCTGAAAGAAAGTGCGGTTGCCCGCGCCGTTGAGCTGACCGCAGAGAAATATTGCTCGGTGACGTTGATGCTGGAGAAAGCCGCAGAGATTAGCCACAGCTACGAAATTATTGAAGCCTAAGTAGAAAAGGGCGGTATACAGACCGCCCTTACGCCATCAGGCAATTTTCCTGCCTTCCGCCAGCCGCTGCACCAGCGGGGCCATGATCAGCTCCATCGCCAGCCCCATTTTCCCGCCCGGTACCACCAATGTATTGATGTGGGAGATAAACGACCCCTGCAACATCGCCAGCAGATAAGGGAAGTCGATGTCGTCCAGCCCACGGAAGTGAATGACCACGAAGCTTTCGTCCAGCGACGGAATGGCTCGCGCGGCAAACGGGTTAGAGGTGTCTACCGTCGGAACGCGCTGGAAGTTGATATGGGTACGTGAGAACTGCGGCGTAATGAAGTTGATGTAATCGTCCATGGAGCGCACTACGGAATCCATCACCGCTTCCCGTGAATGGCCGCGTTCGCTGGTATCGCGCACCAGTTTCTGAATCCATTCCAGGTTAACGATGGGCACCACGCCTACCAGTAAATCGACGCAGTCGGCGACGTTATGTTGAGGGGTGACTACACCGCCGTGCAGGCCTTCGTAAAACAGGACGTCAGTGGGCTCCGGGAGCGGCTGCCAGGGCGTAAAAGTGCCCGGCACCTGGTTCCACGGCACCGCTTCATCGTAGGTATGCAGGTATTTACGCGCTTGCCCTTTGCCGGTCTGGCCGTATTCGATAAAGGTTCGTTCCAGTAACCCGAAGTCGTTGGCGTCTGGCCCAAAGTAACTAATATGGCGGCCAGCATCGCGTGCTTTGCGGATAGCCATGTCCATTTCCGGGCGGGTATAGCGGTGGAAACTGTCGCCTTCAACTTCAGCGGCGCGCAGGTTGAGCTGTTGGAAAATCTTGCGGAAAGCGAGACTGGTGGTCGTGGTGCCGGCGCCGCTGGAACCTGTGACCGCAATAACCGGGTGTTTGGCTGACATAGGGTGAAAACTCCGTGAGGGATCGGAAAAGAGATCTGTATCTGCTTGTTATACTTTTCAGCCAGTATAGATCACCCTGCCAGTCAGCGGTCAGCCGCGAAACTGCCCGCGCGGCATAATGTTCACCGTTTCATGGAGTTCAGACCAAACCAGCACGGCCTCGCCGCTTTGTAACTGGCGCTTCACGTCGGCGACTTTTTGCGTCAGCGAGCGCTCCTGCTCACCATAATCGGTGCCTTCCCGTAATACAAAAGATTCAATCAAATTGTCGAGCGTTTCAGGGTCGAGATCTTGCCAGGGAATGATCATTTCAGTGGTCCAGGAAGCGGGTTAGCCAGTCGGGAATGCGCTGCTCAAGCCACATCTGTGGGCGCAGCAGAGTCCCGCCGACAAAGCCAACGTGGCCGCCGTAAGTCGTGAGCTGGTAGTGGATATTGGGCGGCAGCGTTTCGCGATCCGGGATGACGTGGTGATCCATAAACGGGTCGTCTTTGGCGTGAATAATCAGCGTCGGAGCGGCAATTTCCGGTAAAAGCGGCATGGCGCTGCACTGGCGATAGTAGTCCAGCGCGTCGGCAAAGCCATGGATCTTCGAGGTAATTAAGTCATCGAACTCGCGAATGCGGCGCAGGTTTTTCAGCTTGCGGAGGTCGATTGGCAGCGAGCCAGGGTAGCTCTTCAGCTTACGGGCGGCATTTTTCTTCAGCAGATTCAGCAGGTAATGCTGATAGACGCGCGAGAAGCCCTGCTCCATGTGGTAGCAACACTGCTCAAGCATCAGCGGGGCGGAAACAATCACGCCGGCTTTCAGCGTGCAGGCAGCGCCCTGTTTTGCCATCAGGCAGGCGAGCATGTTCCCACCCAGCGAAAAACCAACTGCGGCGGTGGGGACTTCACCGTAGCGCTGGTTTAACCATTCGAGGAAGTAAGTACCGTCTTCGGTTTCGCCGGAGTGATAAATGCGTTCTTTACGGTTCGGCACGCCGCTGCAGCCGCGAAAATGCATCACCACGCCCAGCCAGCCGCGTTTTTTCGCCGCTTCTATCATACCGTGAGCATACGGGCTGTGGAGGCTGCCTTCGAGTCCGTGAAACACGACCAGGCGAGGTTTGTGCATAGCGGTTTGCGGATCTTCGCTCCACGCAAGATCGACGAAATCCCCGTCCGGCATATCCAGCCGCTGCCAGTGGGGTTTGAAATTGATTCGACGACGAATCAAACGTGGGATCATGGTTTGCAGATGCGGGTTACTGAGTCCGCGCATCGGGCGGAAATCGTCACCTTCATCATGATGAATATTCAATTCTAAAGGACTTGTACTGGCCATATCACACTGTTAGTTTCGTTTAGTTCGCTAATTATTCTTCGGGTGTGGAGCACCCAATTCATGGACTTAACGCTTTTTCTTTCGATGCTGGGCTTTCTCTGGGTCGCCGCCATCACACCTGGCCCTAATAATACGCTACTTACCGCATCCGGGGCGAATTACGGTTTCTTCCGCAGCCTGCCGCTGATGATTGGCATCATGCTTGGGATGCAGTGCATTTTAGTGCTTGTTGCCTTCGGCGTAGGCAGCTTAATCCTACTTTACCCCGCTCTGCACCTTATCCTGAAGATTGCCGGGAGCGTTTACCTTTTGTGGCTAGCCTGGAAAATTGGCACCGCGAAATACGAGCGCCTGGAAACGGATGCGGCCCCGCCGTCTCCGGTACCTTTCTGGCAAGGTGGCCTGCTGCAGGTGATTAACCCTAAAGCGTGGCTGATGGCGCTGGGTGCGGTAGCCAGTTTCAGCCTGGCGGGCGCAGCCTACCTGCATTCCGTGGCGATGATTAGCGTAGGGATTGCGCTGGTGAACATTGTGGCCGGGGTTATCTGGATAGCCTTTGGCAGCCTGATTGGCCTGTTCCTGCGCAGCCGTCGCTCCTGGGCTATTTTCAACGTCAGCATGGGCGTGTTAACCGCCGCCTGCGTGCTGCTTATCTGGCGTTGAGGGCAAACCCTCTCCTCGCGAGGAGAGGGAAACGTTCGCGTTTAGTCGGCCTGCAGCATCTGTTCAAGCTGTTCCTGAATATCCAGCCATTCCATCTCGCACTCTTCCAGCGCCGACTTCACTTTTACCTGCGTTTGCAGGCATTCGTTCATCTCGGCTTTACGGCTCTGGTCGTAGATAGCGCTGTCTGCCAGCTTCTCTTCTACTTCTGCAAGCTGAGCGTTCAGCTTTTCCATCTGCTTTTCAAGCTGGGTAATTTGCTTGCGCAGCGGCTGAGTTTGGGTGCGAAGTTCGGCTTCACGGCGCTTCTGGTCCTTGCGGGCCTGGGCGCTGTTGGCGTTATCTTTCGCTGATTCCGCGGGCTGATTCTCCTGTTTTTGCAGGTCGCTCAGCCACTGTTGGTAATCCTCGAGGTCGCCATCGAAAGCTTCCACTTTGCCGTCGTGCACCAGGTAGAGATCGTCCGTGGTGGAGCGCAGCAGGTGGCGGTCGTGCGAAACCACAACCAGCGCGCCCTCAAAGTCGATTAGCGCTTCGGTCAGCGCCTGGCGCATGTCGAGATCGAGGTGGTTCGTCGGTTCATCGAGCAGCAGCAGGTTAGGGCGCTGCCAGACAATCAGCGCCAGCACCAGCCGGGCTTTTTCACCGCCGGAGAAACGCGCCGTTTGTTCCGTGACTTTATCGCCCTGGAAACCAAAGCCGCCCAGATAGTCACGCAATTGCTGTTCCAGCTCGCGTGGGGCAATACGAGCCAGATGCTGAAGCGGCGATTCATCGGCGCGCAGGTATTCCAACTGATGCTGGGCGAAGTAGCCGAGCTTGATGCCTTTGGCCAGGCCAATGTCACCCTGCAGCGGCTGCAATTCACCGGCCAGCAGTTTGATTAACGTGGATTTCCCCGCCCCGTTTCGGCCCAGCAGGCCAATACGCGAGCCAGGAACAAGGTTCAGCTTGATGGAGTTGAGGATCACTCGCTCACCGTAGCCTGCGCTGACCTTTTCCATCCTCAGCAGTGGATTGGGAAGGTTTTCTGGCGCACGGAAGCTGAAGTGAAACGGGTTATCGACGTGAGCCGGGGCAATCAGCTCCATGCGCTCCAACATTTTCACGCGGCTCTGCGCCTGCTTGGCTTTGGACGCTTTAGCTTTAAAGCGATCGATAAAGCTTTGCAGGTGGGCCACTTTTTGCTGCTGGCTTTCGTACATCGACTGCTGTTGAGACAGGCGAGTTGCGCGCTGGATCTCAAATGACGAATAGTTGCCGGTGTACTCGAACATATTTTCCTGTTCGATGTGGATAATTTTATCGACCACCGGATCGAGGAAGTCCCGGTCGTGAGAGATAAGAATCAGGGTACCCTGGTAGCTTTTCAGCCAGCGCTCCAGCCAGATGACCGCGTCCAGATCGAGGTGGTTGGTTGGTTCATCGAGCAGCAGCAGGTCGGAACGGCAAATGAGCGCCTGGGCAAGGTTAAGACGCATGCGCCAGCCGCCCGAGAAATCGCTTACCGGGCGTTCCAGCTGTTCATTGCTGAAGCCCAGACCGTGCAGCAGGCTGGAGGCGCGTGAGCGAATGGTCCACGCATCGACCGCGTCCAGCTTGCCGTGAACCAGCGCAATGGCGTGACCGTCGTTGCGTTCGTTGGCGACGTCTAGCTCGGCTTCCAGCTTGCGGAATTCACGGTCGCCGTCGATCACATACTCTATCGCCGGCATCGCAAGGGCTGGTGTTTCCTGATTCACCCAGGCAAGCTGCCAGTTGCCGGGAAAGCTTGCGCTCCCGCCATCGGCGCTTATCTCGTTTTTCAGCAACGCCAGCAGCGTGGATTTTCCACAGCCGTTTTTACCCACCAGGCCGACTTTTTGCCCGGGGTTGATGGTGGCGGTGGCGTTATCCAGCAGAACGCGGGTGCCGCGACGAATTTGTAACGAGGAGAAAACAATCATAAAGCGCCGTATGTTCAGAGTATGTTAAATTGTCATTGTAATTCGTTAACATGTCGCCTGGGCAACAGGTCGGGCTGCATGGTAGCCCAAAATAATGACTATGACGACGCCCTGGAGGGTAATGATGTCGCAGCCGCCGAAAGTTTTGCTGCTGTATGCCCATCCGGAATCCCAGGACTCGGTGGCTAACCGGGTTTTGCTTCAGCCGGCTCTGCAGCTTGAAAATGTGACCGTGCACGATCTCTACGCGCACTATCCCGATTTCTTTATCGATATTTATCACGAACAGTCATTGCTGCTGGAGCACGATGTCATTGTTTTTCAACACCCTCTTTATACCTACAGCTGCCCTGCGTTGCTGAAAGAGTGGATGGATCGCGTCCTAAGCCGGGACTTTGCCAGCGGCATCGGAGGCAACGCGCTGGCGGGAAAGTACTGGCGCAGTGTGATCACCACCGGCGAGCCGGAAGGGGCCTATCGCTATGACGGCTATAACCGCTTCCCCTTAACCGAAATTTTACGACCTTTTGAGCTCACCGCGGCGATGTGCAAGATGCACTGGCTGATGCCGATTATCGTTTACTGGGCTCGCCGCCAGTCTAAGCCGGAGCTGCAAAGCCACGCGAAAGCTTATGGTGAGTGGCTGGCGAATCCGTTGCCGATGGGAGGCCGCTGATGGAAGGTTCTGATTTACTGTTGGCGGGGGTGTTGTTTCTCTTCGCGGCGGTTGTTGCTGTCCCGGTTGCCGCACGTTTAGGCATCGGCGCCGTGCTGGGCTATTTGCTGGCAGGTATCGCTATTGGCCCCTGGGGCTTAGGGTTTATCAGCGATGTTGATGAAATCCTGCATTTCTCCGAACTGGGCGTGGTGTTCCTGATGTTTATCATCGGGCTGGAGCTGAATCCGTCGAAGCTATGGCAACTGAGGCGCTCTATCTTTGGCGTTGGGGCGGCGCAGGTGATTCTCAGCGCGGTGGTGCTCGCGGGCCTGCTGATGCTGACGAATTTTTCCTGGCAGGCGGCAGTGGTGGGCGGCATCGGCCTTGCGATGTCTTCCACAGCGATGGCGCTGCAGCTGATGCGCGATAAAAGCATGAACCGCAGCGAATCCGGTCAGCTAGGCTTTTCGGTCCTTCTGTTCCAGGATCTGGCGGTGATCCCGGCGCTGGCGCTGGTGCCGCTGCTGGCCGGGAACGGCGACGATCATACCGACTGGATTAAAGTCGGCCTGAAGGCGTTGGCGTTTATCGGCATGCTATTGGGCGGGCGCTATTTGCTTCGCCCGGTTTTCCGCTTTATTGCCGGGTCCGGGGTGCGTGAAGTCTTTACCGCGGCTTCGTTGTTGCTGGTCCTTGGCTCGGCGCTGTTTATGGATGCGCTTGGGTTTTCTATGGCCTTGGGAACGTTTCTGGCTGGCGTGCTGCTGGCGGAAAGTGAATATCGCCACGAGCTTGAGATTGCTATCGATCCGTTCAAAGGCCTGCTGCTGGGGCTGTTCTTTATCTCTGTTGGCATGGCACTGAATCTGGGCGTTTTGTTCACCCATTTACTGTGGATTGCAGTGAGCGTGGTTGCGCTGGTGGCGGTGAAAGCCACCATTTTGTATGGCCTGTCGCGGGTGTATGGTTTGCGTAGCTCTGAGCGGCTGCAGTTTGCGGGCGTGCTAAGCCAGGGCGGAGAGTTTGCCTTCGTGCTGTTTTCCGCGGCGGCCTCACAGAAGCTGTTCCAGGGCGATCAAATGCCGCTGCTGCTGGTCACGGTTACGCTGTCGATGATGACCACGCCGCTGCTGATGAAAGGTGTGGATGCGATTCTTGCCCGGCGCTTTAATCCGGGCGAGGAAACAGAAGAGACGCCTTACGTTGAGGACGATCATCCGCAGGTTATCATCGTCGGATTTGGGCGTTTTGGTCAGGTGATAGGCCGCCTGTTGATGGCGAATAAGATGCGTATCACCGTTCTTGAACGGGATATCAGCGCCGTAAGCCTGATGAGAAAATACGGTTATAAGGTGTATTACGGCGATGCGACGGAAGTGGAACTGTTGCGTTCGGCGGGAGCGGAAGAGGCCAAATCCATTGTTATCACCTGCAATGAGCCGGAAGATACGATGCGGATAGTCCATCTCTGTCAACAACACTTTCCACATCTTGCCATACTGGCGCGTGCTCGCGGCCGCGTTGAGGCACATGAATTGTTGCAGGCCGGCGTTAAACTGTTCTCGCGTGAAACCTTCTCCAGCGCCCTTGAACTTGGGCGTAAGGCCTTGCTCACGCTGGGTATGCATCCTCACCAGGCGCACCGGGCTCAATTACATTTCCGCCGACTGGATATGCGTATGCTGCGTGAACTGATGCCAATTCACACGGACAGTGCGCAGATTTCCAGGGTGCGGGAAGCCCGGCGTGAGCTGGAAGATATTTTTGAACGTGAAATGCAGCAAGAGCGTCGGCAGCTGGACGGCTGGGACGAATTTGAATAAGGGTGAAGCCAATGTCAGTGCGTAAGCGTTTTATTGCCGGGGCCGTTTGTCCCAAATGCCAGGCTAAGGATTCTCTCGCGCTGTGGCGCGAGAACAACGTTGATATCGTTGAGTGCGTAAAGTGTGGCCATCAGATGCGAGAGGCCGACAAGCAGGTTCGCGAGCACGTTCGCGAGCAGGAGCAAGTGATAGGGATTTTTCATCCCGACTAGCGAGATGGAGCAGCTTTTTTTAAGCTAGAGGGTACAGCGGCGCAGATTTCCGCTACAATCGGCGCCAGTTTTTTCCCTACGCTCGTTCAGGAGATATCATGAAAGTAGCAAAAGACCTGGTGGTCAGCCTGGCCTATCAGGTACGTACAGAAGACGGTGTGTTGGTCGATGAGTCTCCGGTGAGCGCGCCGCTGGACTACCTGCACGGTCACGGCTCCCTGATTTCTGGCCTGGAAACGGCGCTGGATGGTCACGAAGTTGGCGACAAGTTTGACGTTGAAGTGGGCGCGAACGACGCTTACGGTCAGTACGACGAAAACCTGGTGCAGCGCGTACCGAAAGACGTCTTCATGGGCGTTGACGAGCTGCAGGTTGGTATGCGCTTTATGGCGGAAACCGATCAGGGCCCAGTGCCGGTCGAAATTACCGAAGTGGAAGACGAGCACGTTGTGGTTGACGGTAACCACATGCTGGCCGGCCAGAACCTGAAATTCAACGTGGAAGTTGTTGCTATCCGCGAAGCGACCGCTGAAGAGCTGGCCCATGGCCACGTTCACGGTGAGCACGACCATCATCACGACCACGATCACGAGGGTTGCTGCGGTGGTCACGGCCACGATCACGACCATGGTCACGAGCATGGTAAAGGTGGTTGCGGTAACGGCGGCTGTGGTTGCCACTGATCGCTGTGAAAGAGAAAAGGCCGCATTAGCGGCCTTTTTTACGTCTGTTATTCAGTAATGCGGCGGCGGCGTCTCTTCGGACTCTGAAGCGATCATCGACGGCTGGCTGGCCTTGAGCTTTTCAACCAGCAGACGGAAATGCTCGCGAAGTTTGACCATCTCAAGCTCGTGCGCCGTCACGGTCTGGTTCAGCTCTTCAATCGTAATCTCCTGAAAGGCAAGACGACTCTCGAGATCTTCCAGCCGTTGTTCGGTGGATTTAGTGTGCATGGCGGTTCCTCTTTTGCCTGCGCGATGGACAATATGCGGTGATTTTACTGAAAATGACCCAGCTTTACAGCGCAGAAGCACGTTGAAGGAAACTTCTTTAAACAAAAAGAATCTCAATTTGACTCGATAACTCGCTGAGAGATTGTGTAGATTTCTTTCACGACGTTATAGTACGTCACTTAGCTTATTTGAAACCCTGGGGTGAGAGGCCCCGGCCCTTGGAGAGATGGATGAAATCATTATTTAAAGTAACGCTTCTGGCGACCACAATGGCCGTTGCCCTTAATGCCCCTGCTTTTGCGGCGCCTGCTGCAGCGAAAGATGCACCTGCGGCTCAGGCTGACAGCAAAGCGGCCTTTAAGAACGACGACCAGAAAGCCGCCTATGCATTAGGCGCATCGCTCGGGCGTTACATGGAAAACTCCCTGAAAGAGCAGGAGAAACTGGGGATCACCCTGGACAAGGCTCAGCTGATCGCGGGCGTACAGGATGCGTTTGCGGATAAGAGCAAACTGTCTGACCAGGAAATCGAACAGACTCTGCAGGCGTTCGAGACTCGCGTAAAAGCCTCCGCTCAGGAGAAAATGGAGAAAGACGCTAAAGAGAACGCGGACAAAGGTAAAGCCTTCCGTGATGCTTTCGCCAAAGAGAAAGGCGTTAAAACGTCTTCTACCGGCCTGATGTATAAAGTTGAGAAAGACGGTACCGGTGATGCGCCGAAGGATACCGATACCGTTGTGGTTAACTACAAAGGTACGCTGATCGACGGTAAAGAGTTTGATAACTCCTATACCCGCGGTGAGCCACTGTCCTTCCGTCTTGATGGCGTGATCCCAGGCTGGACTGAAGGCCTGAAAAACATCAAGAAAGGCGGCAAGATCAAGCTGGTTATTCCACCAGAGTTGGCTTATGGCAAAACCGGCGTGCCGGGGATCCCTGCCAACTCTACGCTGGTGTTTGAAGTTGAACTGCTGGACATTAAACAAGCGCCAAAAGCTGACGCTAAGCCAGCCGCTGCTGCAGATGCTAAAGCCGCTGACGCAGCCAAAAGCAAGTAATTAGCAGGTCGTTTGAGCCGCCGCCCACCGGGCGGCGGTTTTGTTTTTGGCACCAGCGTTTATTCCCCCCACGCGTAATGAGGAGAATAAAGACTGGAAAGCACATCTTACGTTGTATTACCTTAGCGGGCAGCGTTTCAACCGAGTATGAGTCTGCCCTGACACCATCAAAGCGCGACAGGCTCTCTTTAGAGTAAATTGCTGGCAACGTCTTTTATCCATAACACGCTCAATTTGCAGCAATAAAAATAATGGACGAAGTCTGCTGATTTACCCCAAACGCCCGAGAACCCCGTTGTCCGGACGTTTGTCATCAATCTGAGAGGGTGGTATTTTTTCATGTCCAATTCGCTTTTAACCAACGAAACCAGTGAACTTGATTTGCTGGACCAGCGTCCTTTTGAACAAACCGACTTCGAAATATTAAAATCCTATGAAGCGGTCGTGGACGGGTTAGCGATGCTGATTGGCTCCCATTGCGAAATCGTTCTGCACTCCCTGCAGGACCTGAAATGTTCAGCTATTCGTATCGCTAATGGTGAGCATACCGGGCGAAAAATAGGCTCGCCAATTACCGATCTGGCCTTGCGCATGCTGCACGATATGACCGGGGCCGACAGCAGCGTCTCTAAATGCTACTTCACTCGCGCAAAAAGCGGCGTTCTGATGAAGTCGGTGACGATTGCGATTCGCAACCGCGACCAGCGTGTGATTGGTTTGCTTTGCATTAACATGAACCTCGACGTGCCGTTCTCCCAGATCATGTCGACCTTTATTCCACCGGAAACTCAGGATCAGGAAGTGCCGTCTTCGGTAAACTTTGCGTCCTCCGTGGAGGATCTGGTGATGCAAACGCTGGAATTCACGATTGAAGAAGTGAATGCCGATCGTAACGTCTCAAATAACGCCAAGAACCGCCAGATAGTGCTCAACCTCTATGAAAAAGGGATCTTCGACATCAAAGATGCCATCAACCAGGTTGCCGATCGGCTGAACATTTCCAAACACACCGTTTATCTCTACATTCGCCAGTTCAAAAACGGCGACTTCCTCGGTCAGGATAAGTAATGCGTTTTGCCTTGATGGTTACTGGCCCGGCTTATGGGACGCAGCAGGCAAGCAGTGCATTGCTGTTTGCCCGGGCGTTGCTGGCGGAAGGACACTCGCTGGAGAGCGTTTTTTTCTACCGTGAAGGGATTTATAACGCCAATCAGCTGACCGCCCCGGCAAGCGACGAAGTTGATCTTGTTCGCGAGTGGCAGAGGCTGAGCGCGCAGCACGGTGTGGCACTGCATATTTGCGTGGCTGCGGCATTGCGTCGCGGTGTGACCGATGAAGAGCAGGCCAAATCTTTGGGGCTCAAGGTGAGTAATCTCCAGCCTGGCTTTACGCTTAGTGGCCTCGGGGCGCTGGCAGAATCCGCGCTTACCTGCGAAAGAATGGTGCAGTTCTAATGAAACGTGTCGCTTTTGTTTTTCGATCGGCGCCGCACGGCTGCACGGCTGGCCGGGAAGGGCTGGATGCATTATTGTCGACGTCGGCCCTGTCAGAAGATATCGGCGTGTTCTTTGTTGGCGATGGCGTTCTACAGCTGCTGCCGGGGCAACAGCCTGCCAAAGTGCTGGGCAGGGATTACATTGCCACTTTCCGCATTTTGCCGCTGTACGATATTGAGCAGTGTTTCCTTTGCGCTGCCTCAGTAAGGGAAAGAGGGCTTTCGGGTCAGGCATCCTGGGTTATCGATGCGGAAGCGCTTGAGCCTGATGTGCTTCGGGAAAAACTGAATCAGTACGATGTGGTACTTACCTTCTGAGGCTCCTATGCTGCATACCTTACGTCAGTCGCCCTTCCAGTGTGATATCACCGAGATTCTGCGTTATGCCCAGCCTGGTGACGATTTACTGCTGATTGAAGACGGCGTGATTGCCGCGCTGAATGGCAGCCGGGCGCTTGAATTACTGCTTTCCGCCCCCATTACTGTTAGCGCTCTGCAAGAAGATGTTGAGGCTCGTGGCCTCTCTGCTCAAATTTCATCCAAAATTGAGCGTGTCGGCTATACTGACTTCGTCAGATTAACGATAAAACATAGCCAGCAGTTCGCCTGGTGAGGGCGGATCGCTGTATATTTCTTGACACCTTTTCGGCTCAGCCCTAAAATTCTGCGTCCTCATATTATATGAGGCCGTTTTATTACGTGTTTACGAAGCAAAAGCTAAAACCAGGAGCTATTTAATGGCAACAGTTAACCAGCTGGTTCGCAAACCACGCGTACGCAAAGTTGCAAAAAGCAACGTGCCTGCGCTGGAAGCTTGCCCGCAAAAACGTGGTGTATGTACCCGTGTATATACCACCACTCCTAAAAAACCAAACTCCGCACTGCGTAAAGTTTGCCGTGTGCGTTTGACTAACGGTTTTGAAGTCACCTCCTACATCGGCGGTGAAGGTCACAACCTGCAGGAACACTCCGTGATCCTGATCCGTGGTGGTCGTGTTAAAGACCTGCCAGGTGTTCGCTACCACACTGTTCGTGGTGCGCTTGACTGCTCCGGCGTTAAAGACCGTAAGCAATCTCGCTCCAAGTATGGCGTGAAGCGTCCTAAGGCTTAATGGTTCTCCGTTAAGTAAGGCCAAACGTTTTAAATTAATGTCAAAATAAACTCTTTGAGTTTTGGACAATCCTGAATTAACAACGGAGTATTCCTATGCCACGTCGTCGCGTGATTGGTCAGCGTAAAATTCTGCCGGATCCTAAGTTCGGATCAGAGCTGCTGGCTAAATTTGTAAATATCCTGATGGTAGATGGTAAAAAATCTACTGCAGAATCTATCGTTTATACCGCGCTGGAAACCCTGGCTCAGCGTTCTGGTAAAAACGAGCTGGAAGCTTTCGAAGTCGCTCTGGACAACGTCCGTCCGACCGTCGAAGTTAAGTCCCGCCGTGTAGGTGGTTCTACTTACCAGGTTCCAGTTGAAGTTCGTCCGGTTCGTCGTAATGCTCTGGCAATGCGTTGGATCGTTGAAGCTGCTCGTAAACGCGGTGATAAATCCATGGCTCTTCGCCTGGCGAATGAACTGTCTGATGCTGCAGAAAACAAAGGCACTGCAGTGAAGAAACGTGAAGACGTTCACCGTATGGCTGAAGCCAACAAGGCGTTCGCTCACTACCGTTGGTAATAAATCCTTCGTAGTGTTACCCAAGCGGGCGCTTCATGAAGCTGCCCGCTTTGGGTTACTTAACTTGAACGTCCCAGGATATAGAGGAATCAAATGGCTCGTACAACACCCATTGCACGCTACCGTAACATCGGTATCAGTGCACACATCGACGCCGGTAAAACCACGACTACCGAACGTATTCTGTTCTACACCGGTGTAAACCACAAAATCGGTGAAGTTCATGACGGCGCTGCAACCATGGACTGGATGGAGCAGGAGCAGGAGCGTGGTATCACCATTACCTCCGCTGCAACTACTGCATTCTGGTCTGGTATGGCTAAGCAGTATGAACCGCACCGCGTAAACATCATCGACACCCCAGGGCACGTTGACTTCACCATCGAAGTAGAACGTTCCATGCGTGTTCTTGACGGTGCAGTAATGGTTTACTGCGCAGTTGGTGGTGTTCAGCCACAGTCTGAAACCGTATGGCGTCAGGCTAACAAATACAAAGTTCCACGCATCGCGTTCGTTAACAAAATGGACCGTATGGGTGCAAACTTCCTGAAAGTTGTAGGCCAGATCAAATCCCGTCTGGGCGCGAACCCTGTTCCGCTTCAGCTGGCGATTGGTGCTGAAGAAGGTTTCACCGGCGTTATCGACCTGGTGAAAATGAAAGCCATCAACTGGAACGATGCAGATCAGGGCGTTACCTTCGAATACGAAGATATCCCAGCTGACATGCAGGACCTGGCTGACGAATGGCACCAGAACCTGATCGAGTCCGCTGCAGAAGCCTCTGAAGAGCTGATGGAAAAATACCTGGGCGGCGAAGAGCTGTCCGAGGAAGAAATCAAGAAAGCTCTGCGTCAGCGCGTTCTGAACAACGAAATCATCCTGGTTACCTGTGGTTCTGCATTTAAGAACAAAGGTGTTCAGGCGATGCTGGATGCGGTAATCGATTACCTGCCAGCACCAACCGACGTACCGGCAATCAACGGTATTCTGGATGACGGTAAAGACACGCCGGCTGAGCGTCACGCAACTGACGACGAGCCGTTTGCTGCTCTGGCATTCAAAATCGCCACTGACCCGTTCGTTGGTAACCTGACCTTCTTCCGCGTTTACTCCGGCGTTGTTAACTCCGGTGATACCGTGCTGAACTCCGTTAAAGCTGCTCGTGAGCGCTTTGGCCGTATCGTTCAGATGCACGCTAACAAACGTGAAGAGATCAAAGAAGTTCGCGCAGGCGACATCGCGGCTGCTATCGGTCTGAAAGACGTAACTACTGGTGACACCCTGTGTGATCCAGATTCGCCTATCATTCTGGAGCGTATGGAATTCCCAGAGCCGGTAATCTCCATCGCCGTTGAACCAAAAACCAAAGCTGACCAGGAAAAAATGGGTCTGGCTCTGGGCCGTCTGGCTAAAGAAGACCCATCATTCCGCGTATGGACTGATGAAGAATCTAACCAGACCATCATCGCCGGTATGGGTGAACTGCACCTCGACATCATCGTTGACCGTATGAAGCGTGAATTCAACGTTGAAGCGAACGTCGGTAAACCTCAGGTTGCTTACCGCGAAGCGATTCGCGCTAAAGTTACCGATATCGAAGGTAAACACGCCAAGCAGTCTGGTGGTCGTGGTCAGTACGGTCATGTTGTTATCGACATGTACCCACTGGAGCCGGGCTCTAACCCTAAAGGTTACGAGTTCATCAACGACATCAAAGGCGGCGTAATTCCTGGCGAATACGTCCCTGCCGTTGATAAAGGCATCCAGGAGCAGCTGAAATCTGGTCCACTGGCGGGTTACCCGGTTGTTGATCTCGGCGTGCGTCTGCACTTCGGTTCTTACCATGACGTTGACTCCTCCGAACTGGCGTTTAAACTGGCCGCTTCTATTGCCTTCAAAGATGGCTTTAAGAAAGCTAAACCAGTTCTGCTTGAGCCTATCATGAAGGTTGAAGTTGAAACTCCGGAAGAGAACACCGGTGACGTTATCGGTGACCTTAGCCGTCGTCGTGGTCAGCTGAAAGGCCAGGAATCTAACGCTACTGGCGTACAGATTCATGCTGAAGTTCCGTTGTCTGAAATGTTCGGGTACGCAACTCAGCTGCGTTCTCTGACCAAAGGTCGTGCATCTTACTCCATGGAATTCCTGAAGTATGATGACGCACCTAACAACGTTGCTCAGGCCGTAATCGAAGCTCGTGGCAAATAAGCCAACGCTTTTAACACAATGATCCCGTGCTCTCTCCACAAGGGGAGGGCACAATAGTAAGGAATATAGCCGTGTCTAAAGAAAAATTTGAACGTACAAAACCGCACGTTAACGTTGGTACTATCGGCCACGTTGACCACGGTAAAACCACTCTGACCGCTGCAATCACTACCGTTCTGGCTAAAACCTACGGTGGTTCTGCTCGTGCATTCGACCAGATCGATAACGCACCAGAAGAAAAAGCTCGTGGTATCACCATCAACACCTCCCACGTTGAGTACGACACCCCGACTCGTCACTACGCGCACGTTGACTGCCCAGGGCACGCCGACTACGTGAAAAACATGATCACCGGTGCTGCTCAGATGGACGGCGCTATCCTGGTTGTTGCTGCGACTGACGGCCCTATGCCTCAGACCCGTGAGCACATCCTGCTGGGTCGTCAGGTTGGCGTTCCTTACATCATCGTGTTCCTGAACAAATGCGACATGGTTGATGACGAAGAGCTGCTGGAGCTGGTTGAAATGGAAGTGCGTGAACTTCTGTCTCAGTACGACTTCCCAGGCGATGACACCCCAATCATCCGTGGTTCTGCTCTGAAAGCGCTGGAAGGCGAAGCTGAGTGGGAAGCTAAAATCGTTGAACTGGCTGGCTTCCTGGATTCTTACATCCCAGAACCAGTACGTGCAATCGACCTGCCGTTCCTGCTGCCAATCGAAGACGTATTCTCCATCTCCGGTCGTGGTACCGTTGTTACTGGTCGTGTAGAGCGCGGTATCGTTAAAGTAGGTGAAGAAGTTGAAATCGTTGGTATCAAAGATACTGCGAAATCTACCTGTACCGGCGTTGAAATGTTCCGCAAACTGCTGGACGAAGGCCGTGCTGGTGAGAACGTAGGTGTTCTGCTGCGTGGTATCAAACGTGAAGAAATCGAACGTGGTCAGGTACTGGCTAAGCCAGGCTCAATCAAGCCACACACCAAGTTCGAATCTGAAGTGTACATCCTGTCCAAAGACGAAGGCGGCCGTCATACTCCGTTCTTCAAAGGCTACCGTCCACAGTTCTACTTCCGTACAACTGACGTGACCGGTACCATCGAACTGCCAGAAGGCGTAGAGATGGTAATGCCAGGCGACAACATCAAAATGGTTGTTACCCTGATTCACCCAATCGCGATGGACGACGGTCTGCGTTTCGCAATCCGTGAAGGCGGCCGTACCGTTGGCGCTGGTGTTGTTGCAAAAGTTCTGAGCTAATCCTCTGATACTTTAATGCAATAGTGAAAAGGGCATCTTAGGATGCCCTTTTTTATGTTTGAACTTTGCTGTTTGCCAGCGAAAGCGATCGCTTACTGCAGTTGGCATCAGTTTTTGCATTTGATTACCATTCTCTGTCTTCTGCCCCGCCGTACTCCTTGTAAAGCCAATCATTCTCATTTACAATTTGCGCAGTTTTTGAGCGGGAGTGATCATGTACGTTTGCTTGTGTAACGGTGTAAGCGATAAGACAATTCGTCAGGCGGTGCGACAACATCACCCGCAGTCTTTTCAGCAACTTAGAAAGTTTATCCCGGTGGGAAATCAGTGCGGGAAGTGCGTTCGACAGGCGCGTGAAATCATGCAAGACGAACTGATGCAGATCCCGGAATTTAAAGAGATCGCTTAAAACACGCTCATTTTTTTGACTTACACCCTGTGACATCTACGCTTCAATAAGTGGAAGCGGAGGATGTCAAAATGAAAGGTGATGTTAAGATAATAAATTATCTCAATAAATTATTGGGAAACGAGCTTGTCGCGATTAACCAGTATTTTCTGCATGCCCGCATGTTCAAAAACTGGGGATTAAAACGTCTGAACGACGTTGAGTACCACGAGTCCATCGATGAAATGAAGCACGCCGATAAGTACATCGAACGTATTCTCTTCCTCGAAGGCATTCCAAATCTGCAGGACCTCGGCAAGCTGGGTATTGGGGAGGATGTCGAAGAAATGCTTCGCTCTGACCTGAGGCTGGAACTGGAGGGTGCAAAGGATTTGCGTGAAGCCATCGCCTATGCCGATAAAGTGCATGATTATGTTAGCCGTGACCTGATGATCGAAATTCTGGCCGATGAAGAAGGCCATATCGACTGGCTCGAAACGGAACTGGACCTCATTCAGAAGCTGGGCATTCAGAACTACCTGCAGGCCCAGATACGCGAAGAGTAACCCCGTATGATCAAGGCAGAGGGATTTCCCTCTGTCTTCTTTGAAACCTTATCCAAATACCTGCCAGCAAAAATTCCCCCATCCTGAGAGCGCAAGCCAGGGGCCAAAAGGCATTTCAGCGCTGTCACGGTACCCGATCAGATAAAGTATTCCTGCATAAGCGATGCCCAGGGAAGATGCCAAAGCGACGATGACAGGCAGATGCTGCCAGTAGCTCCAGGCTCCAATTGCCGCCAGCAGTTTGAAATCACCATAACCTAATCCTTCTTTGCCGGTAGCATAACGGAATACTTGAAAGATAACCCACAGGAAGAGGTAGCCGGCTATCGCGCCGAATACGGCATGATGAACATGGTGGGGGTTAACCAGACTATGAAACAACAATCCCAGCCACAGTAAGGGTAGGGTAAGTCTGTCTGGTAGAAGCATGGTTTTGAAATCACTTAAGCTTAGCGCCAGAGCCAGGCAAAAATAGAGCAACGCAGCGACGGGGAGTAGCCAGGCGATCTGTATGTCGGTCAGTATCATCTTTTTATCCCGCTGAGGATTAAGCCCTCGGATGCTACGCGGGTGTGCTGGCTAAACCTATCAACCTTCTAATTTGGCGTGTGATAATGCGCAATGCCTCGAAGATATAGGGAAGGTAAGGCATGAAACTCACTAAATGCAGGATGCCGGTGAAATTTCAACCCATATGACTTGCAAGCTGCCTTGAAACCCGTATAATGCGCGGGCTGTCTTAATAGACCGCTGGTTCAATATGAACCCTGATAGCAGTCAGTCGAAGCAATTCAGTTGCTATCAAACAATGTCCCCAATTGGGGGACTATGTATGAACGATTACACTCCTCCATCAATCGTAATGGATGTGAGTAGTAATTTTTTTCGTCTATAAAATAATTGGAGCTCTGGTCTCATGCAGAACCAAAGAATCCGTATCCGCCTTAAAGCGTTTGATCATCGTCTGATCGATCAATCAACTGCGGAAATCGTCGAGACTGCTAAGCGCACTGGTGCGCAAGTCCGTGGTCCGATCCCGCTGCCGACCCGCAAAGAGCGCTTTACCGTTCTGATCTCCCCGCACGTCAACAAAGACGCGCGTGATCAGTACGAGATCCGCACTCACAAGCGTCTGGTTGACATCGTTGAGCCAACTGAGAAAACCGTTGATGCTCTGATGCGTCTGGATCTGGCTGCCGGTGTAGACGTGCAGATCAGCCTGGGTTAATCAGGTCATTGACGATTGAGAGGTTGAAACAATGATTGGTTTAGTCGGTAAAAAAGTGGGTATGACCCGTATCTTCACTGAAGACGGCGTTTCTATCCCAGTAACCGTAATCGAAGTAGAAGCAAACCGTGTTACTCAGGTTAAAGACCTGGCTAACGACGGCTACCGTGCTGTTCAGGTGACCACTGGTGCTAAAAAAGCTAACCGTGTAACCAAGCCGGAAGCTGGTCACTTCGCTAAAGCTGGCGTTGAAGCTGGCCGTGGTCTGTGGGAATTCCGTCTTGCTGAAGGCGAAGAGTTCACCGTAGGTCAGGACATTAGCGTTGAACTGTTTGCTGACGTTAAAAAAGTTGACGTAACCGGTACCTCTAAAGGTAAAGGTTTCGCAGGTACCGTTAAGCGCTGGAACTTCCGTACCCAGGACGCTACCCACGGTAACTCCTTGTCTCACCGCGTTCCGGGTTCTATCGGTCAGAACCAGACTCCGGGCAAAGTGTTCAAAGGCAAGAAAATGGCAGGCCAGCTGGGTAACGAACGTGTCACTGTTCAGAGCCTGGACGTAGTACGTGTTGACGCTGAGCGCAACCTGCTGCTGGTGAAAGGTGCGGTCCCGGGTGCAACCGGTAGCGACCTGATCGTTAAACCAGCTGTGAAGGCGTAAGGGGATAGCAATGGAATTAGTATTGAAAGACGCGCAAAGCGCGCTGACTGTTTCCGAAACTACCTTCGGTCGTGACTTCAACGAAGCGCTGGTACACCAGGTTGTTGTTGCTTATGCAGCAGGCGCCCGTCAGGGTACTCGTGCTCAGAAGACCCGTGCTGAAGTAACTGGTTCCGGCAAAAAGCCGTGGCGCCAGAAAGGTACCGGCCGTGCGCGTTCTGGTTCTATCAAGAGCCCGATCTGGCGTTCCGGTGGCGTAACCTTCGCTGCTCGCCCGCAGGACCACAGTCAAAAAGTTAACAAAAAGATGTACCGCGGCGCGCTGAAAAGCATCCTGTCCGAACTGGTACGTCAGGATCGTCTGATCGTTGTTGAGCAGTTCTCTGTTGAAGCACCGAAAACCAAGCTGCTTGCTCAGAAACTGAAAGATATGGCTCTGGAAGATGTGCTGATCGTGACCGGTGAACTGGATGAGAATCTGTTCCTGGCTGCTCGTAACCTGCATAAGGTTGACGTGCGCGATGTAGCTGCAATCGACCCAGTTAGCCTGATCGCCTTCGACAAAGTCGTTATGACTGCGGAAGCAGTTAAGCAAGTTGAGGAGATGCTGGCATGATCCGTGAAGAACGTCTGCTGAAAGTACTGCGCGCGCCGCACGTATCTGAAAAAGCGTCTACCGCGATGGAAAAAACCAACACCATCGTACTCAAAGTTGCGACTGACGCGACCAAAGCAGAGATCGTTGCTGCTGTACAGAAGCTGTTCGAAGTTGAAGTAAAAGACGTTAACACCCTGGTAGTTAAAGGGAAAACTAAACGTCACGGACAGCGTGTTGGTCGTCGTAGCGACTGGAAAAAAGCTTACGTCACCCTGAAGGAAGGCCAGAATCTGGACTTCGTCGGCGGCGCTGAGTAAGTCGGAGGAGAAAGACAATGGCAGTTGTTAAATGTAAACCGACATCTCCGGGTCGTCGCCACGTAGTTAAAGTGGTTAACCCTGAGCTGCACAAGGGCAAGCCTTTTGCTCCGTTGCTGGAAAAAAACAGCAAATCCGGTGGCCGTAACAACAATGGTCGTATCACTACCCGTCATATCGGTGGTGGTCACAAGCAGGCATACCGTATTGTTGACTTTAAACGCAACAAAGATGGTATCCCGGCAGTTGTTGAACGTCTTGAGTACGATCCGAACCGTTCCGCGAACATCGCGCTGGTTCTGTACAAAGATGGCGAACGCCGTTACATCCTGGCCCCTAAAGGCCTGAAAGCTGGCGACCAGATTCAGTCTGGCGTTGATGCTGCAATCAAAGCGGGTAACACCCTGCCGATGCGCAATATCCCGGTTGGTTCTACCGTTCATAACGTAGAAATGAAACCAGGTAAAGGCGGTCAGCTGGCTCGTTCCGCTGGTACCTACGTGCAGATCGTTGCTCGTGATGGTGCTTACGTTACCCTGCGCCTGCGCTCCGGTGAAATGCGTAAAGTCGAAGCTGACTGCCGCGCTACCCTGGGCGAAGTTGGCAACGCTGAGCATATGCTGCGCGTTCTGGGTAAAGCAGGTGCTGCTCGCTGGCGTGGTGTTCGTCCTACCGTTCGCGGTACCGCGATGAACCCAGTCGATCACCCACATGGTGGTGGTGAAGGTCGTAACTTTGGTAAGCACCCGGTATCCCCGTGGGGCGTTCAGACCAAAGGTAAGAAGACCCGCAGCAACAAGCGTACTGATAAATTTATCGTACGTCGCCGTAGCAAATAATTTTAGAGGATAAGCCATGCCACGTTCTCTCAAGAAAGGTCCTTTTATTGACCTGCACTTGCTGAAGAAGGTAGAGAAAGCGGTGGAAAGCGGTGACAAGAAGCCCCTGCGCACTTGGTCCCGTCGTTCAACGATCTTTCCTAACATGATCGGTTTGACCATCGCTGTCCATAATGGTCGTCAGCACGTTCCAGTCTTTGTTTCCGACGAAATGGTCGGTCACAAACTGGGTGAATTCGCACCGACTCGTACTTATCGCGGCCACGCTGCTGATAAAAAAGCGAAGAAGAAATAAGGTAGGAGGAAGAGATGGAAACTTTAGCTCAACATCGCCATGCTCGTTCTTCTGCTCAGAAGGTTCGCCTTGTTGCTGACCTGATTCGCGGTAAGAAAGTGTCGCAGGCTCTGGATATTCTGACCTACACCAATAAGAAAGCGGCTGTATTGGTTAAGAAAGTACTGGAATCTGCCATTGCTAACGCTGAACACAACGATGGCGCTGACATTGACGATCTGAAAGTCGCGAAAATCTTCGTAGACGAAGGCCCTAGCATGAAGCGCATTATGCCTCGTGCAAAAGGTCGTGCAGATCGCATCCTGAAGCGCACCAGCCACATTACTGTGGTTGTGTCCGATCGCTGAGACTCTGGAGACTAGCAATGGGTCAGAAAGTACATCCTAATGGTATTCGCCTGGGTATTGTAAAACCATGGAACTCAACCTGGTTTGCGAACACCAAAGAATTCGCTGACAACCTGGACAGCGATTTTAAAGTACGTCAGTACCTGACTAAGGAACTGGCTAAGGCGTCTGTATCTCGTATCGTTATCGAGCGTCCTGCTAAGAGCATCCGTGTGACCATTCACACCGCTCGCCCAGGTATCGTTATCGGTAAGAAAGGTGAAGACGTAGAAAAACTGCGCAAGGTCGTAGCGGATATCGCTGGCGTTCCTGCACAGATCAATATCGCCGAAGTTCGTAAACCTGAACTGGACGCAAAATTGGTTGCTGACAGCATCACTTCTCAGCTGGAGCGTCGTGTGATGTTCCGTCGTGCGATGAAGCGTGCTGTACAGAACGCAATGCGTCTGGGCGCTAAAGGTATCAAAGTTGAAGTTAGCGGCCGTCTGGGCGGCGCCGAGATCGCACGTACCGAATGGTACCGTGAAGGTCGCGTGCCGTTGCACACTCTGCGTGCTGACATCGACTACAACACCTCTGAAGCGCACACCACTTATGGTGTAATCGGCGTTAAGGTATGGATCTTCAAAGGTGAGATCCTGGGTGGTATGGCTGCTGTTGAACAACCGGAACCGGCTGCTCAACCTAAAAAGCAGCAGCGTAAAGGCCGTAAGTAAGGAGAGTCGCTGATGTTACAACCAAAGCGTACAAAATTCCGTAAAGTGCACAAAGGCCGCAACCGTGGTCTGGCGCAGGGTACGGATGTTAGCTTCGGCACTTTCGGTCTGAAAGCTGTTGGCCGTGGTCGTCTGACTGCCCGTCAGATCGAAGCAGCACGTCGTGCAATGACCCGTGCAGTTAAGCGTCAGGGTAAGATCTGGATCCGTGTATTCCCGGACAAACCGATCACCGAAAAGCCGCTTGAAGTGCGTATGGGTAAAGGTAAAGGTAACGTGGAGTATTGGGTTGCCTTGATCCAGCCAGGTAAAGTCCTGTATGAAATGGACGGCGTACCTGAAGAGCTGGCCCGTGAAGCCTTCAAGCTGGCAGCAGCAAAACTGCCTATCAAAACCACCTTTGTAACTAAGACGGTGATGTAATGAAAGCAAAAGAGCTGCGTGAAAAGAGCGTCGAAGAGCTGAACACCGAGCTGCTGAACCTGCTGCGTGAGCAGTTCAATCTGCGCATGCAGGCTGCAAGTGGCCAGCTGCAACAGACTCACCTGCTGAAGCAGGTTCGTCGTGATGTTGCACGTGTTAAGACTTTACTGACTCAGAAGGCGGGTGCGTAATGACCGATAAAATCCGTACTCTGCAAGGTCGCGTTGTCAGCGACAAAATGGAGAAATCCATTGTTGTTGCCATCGAACGTGTTGTGAAGCACCCGATCTACGGGAAATTCATCAAGCGTACGACCAAACTGCACGTACATGACGAGAACAACGAATGCGGTATTGGTGACGTGGTTGAAATCCGCGAATGCCGTCCGCTGTCCAAGACTAAGTCCTGGACGCTGGTTCGCGTTGTAGAGAAAGCGGTTCTGTAATACAGTACCCTTTCTCAAACAAATAAACGGCTCAGCGATGAGCCGTTTATTTTTTCTACCCATATCCTGGAACCGGTGTTATAATGCCGCGCCCTCGTTTATGGGGCTTTTTAACGACCTGATTTCCAGGTCCCGAAGTAGTAGTTGACATTAGCGGAGCACTGAAATGATCCAAGAACAGACTATGCTGACCGTGGCCGACAACTCCGGCGCACGTCGCGTAATGTGTATCAAGGTTCTGGGTGGCTCGCACCGTCGCTACGCAGGCGTCGGCGACATCATCAAAATTACCATCAAGGAAGCAATTCCTCGCGGTAAGGTGAAGAAAGGCGATGTGCTGAAAGCGGTAGTGGTGCGCACCAAGAAGGGTGTTCGTCGCCCGGACGGTTCTGTCATTCGCTTCGATGGCAATGCATGCGTTATTTTAAATAATAACAGTGAGCAGCCAATCGGCACGCGTATTTTTGGGCCGGTAACTCGTGAACTGCGTAATGAGAAGTTCATGAAAATTATCTCTCTGGCACCAGAAGTACTCTAAGGAGCGAATCATGGCAGCGAAAATCCGTCGTGATGACGAAGTTATCGTGTTAACCGGTAAAGATAAAGGTAAGCGCGGTAAAGTAAAAAATGTCCTGTCTTCCGGCAAGGTCATTGTTGAAGGTATCAACCTGGTTAAGAAACATCAGAAGCCGGTTCCGGCCCTGAACCAACCAGGCGGCATCGTTGAAAAAGAAGCTGCAATTCAGGTTTCTAACGTTGCTCTCTTCAACGCGGCAACCGGCAAGGCTGACCGTGTAGGCTTTAGATTCGAAGACGGCAAAAAAGTCCGTTTCTTCAAGTCTAACAGCGAAACTATCAAGTAATTTGGAGTAGTACGATGGCGAAACTGCATGATTACTACAAAGACGAAGTAGTTAAGAAACTCATGACTGAGTTTAACTACAATTCTGTCATGCAAGTCCCTCGGGTCGAGAAGATCACCCTGAACATGGGTGTTGGTGAAGCGATCGCTGACAAGAAACTGCTGGATAACGCAGCAGCTGATCTGACAGCAATCTCCGGTCAAAAGCCGTTGATCACCAAAGCACGCAAATCTGTTGCAGGCTTCAAAATCCGTCAGGGCTATCCGATCGGCTGTAAAGTAACTCTGCGTGGCGAACGCATGTGGGAGTTCCTTGAGCGTCTGATCACTATTGCTGTACCTCGTATCCGTGACTTCCGTGGCCTGTCCGCTAAGTCTTTCGACGGTCGTGGTAACTACAGCATGGGTGTCCGTGAGCAGATCATCTTCCCAGAAATCGATTACGACAAAGTCGATCGCGTCCGTGGTTTGGATATTACCATTACCACTACTGCGAAATCTGATGATGAAGGCCGTGCTCTGCTGGCTGCCTTTGACTTCCCGTTCCGCAAGTAAGGTAGGGTTACTTCATGGCTAAGCAATCAATGAAAGCACGCGAAGTAAAGCGCGTTGCTTTGGCTGAAAAATTCTTCGCTAAACGCGCAGAACTGAAAGCTATCATTTCTGATGTGAACGCGACCGACGAAGACCGTTGGAACGCTGTTCTCAAGCTGCAAACTCTGCCGCGTGATTCCAGCCCGTCCCGTCAGCGTAAACGCTGCCGCCAGACTGGTCGTCCACATGGTTATGTGGGCAAGTTCGGGTTGAGCCGTATCAAGTTACGTGAAGCCGCCATGCGCGGTGAAGTACCTGGCTTGAAAAAGGCTAGCTGGTAATTGTCACCAATTGAATCACGGGAGTAGAGACAGATGAGCATGCAAGATCCGATCGCGGATATGCTGACCCGTATCCGTAACGGTCAGGCCGCGAACAAAGTTGCGGTCACCATGCCTTCCTCCAAGCTGAAAGTGGCAATCGCCAACGTGCTGAAGGAAGAAGGTTATATTGAAGAATTTAAAATTGAAGGCGACATCAAGCCTGAACTGGAACTGACTCTTAAGTATTTCCAGGGCAAGGCTGTGGTAGAGAGCATTCAGCGAGTCAGCCGCCCAGGC
The DNA here is from genome assembly GCF_059801165.1 of Cedecea sp. Ae19-4. Taxonomy (NCBI): domain Bacteria; kingdom Pseudomonadati; phylum Pseudomonadota; class Gammaproteobacteria; order Enterobacterales; family Enterobacteriaceae; genus Cedecea; species Cedecea sp. Ae19-4. The sequence goes on from NZ_JBCHWG010000004.1 coordinate 124,415, forward strand.
CTGCGCATCTATAAGAAAAAAGATGAGCTGCCTAAAGTTATGGCCGGCATGGGTATTGCTGTCGTTTCTACCTCTAAAGGTGTTATGACTGATCGTGCAGCGCGCCAGGCTGGTCTTGGTGGCGAAATTATCTGCTACGTAGCGTAATTGGAGGAATAAAATGTCTCGTGTTGCTAAAGCACCGGTCGTTGTTCCTGCAGGCGTAGAGGTAAAACTCAACGGTCAGGTTATTTCGATCAAAGGTAAAAACGGCGAGCTGACTCGTACTATCAACGATGCTGTTGAAGTTAAACACGCTGAAAATGCTCTGACTTTCGCTCCGCGCGAAGGCTTTGCAAACGCGTGGGCCCAAGCGGGTACCACTCGTGCGCTGTTGAACGCAATGGTTGTCGGTGTTACCGAAGGCTTCACTAAGAAGCTGCAGCTGGTTGGTGTAGGTTATCGTGCAGCCGTTAAAGGCGACGTGGTGAATTTAGCCCTGGGCTTCTCTCACCCTGTTGAGCATAAGCTGCCTGCGGGTATCACTGCTGAATGTCCGACTCAAACTGAAATCGTGCTGAAAGGCGCTGATAAGCAGATGATCGGTCAGGTTGCAGCTGATCTGCGCGCCTACCGTCGTCCTGAGCCTTACAAAGGCAAGGGTGTTCGTTACGCCGACGAAGTCGTGCGTACCAAAGAGGCTAAGAAGAAGTAAGGTAACACTATGGATAAGAAATCTGCTCGTATCCGTCGTGCGACCCGCGCACGTCACAAGCTCAAAGAGCTGGGTGCAACTCGCCTGGTGGTACATCGTACCCCGCGTCATATTTACGCACAGGTAATTGCTCCAAATGGTTCTGAAGTTCTGGTAGCTGCATCTACTGTAGAAAAAGCTATCACTGAGCAACTGAAGTACACTGGAAACAAAGACGCCGCTGCAGCTGTAGGTAAAGCTGTTGCTGAGCGCGCTCTGGAAAAAGGCATCACCGTTGTTGCTTTTGACCGTGCTGGTTTCCAATATCATGGTCGTGTCCAGGCACTGGCAGATGCTGCCCGTGAAGCTGGCCTTCAGTTCTAAGGTAGAGGTGTAAGATGTCTCACATCGAAAAACAAGCTGGCGAACTGCAGGAAAAGCTGATCGCGGTAAATCGCGTATCTAAAACCGTTAAAGGCGGTCGTATTTTCTCCTTCACTGCTCTGACAGTGGTAGGCGACGGTAACGGTCGTATTGGTTTTGGTTACGGTAAAGCGCGTGAAGTTCCAGCAGCGATCCAGAAAGCGATGGAAAAAGCCCGTCGCAACATGATTAACGTCGCGCTGAACAGCGGCACCCTGCAGCACCCTGTTAAAGGCGTGCACACAGGTTCCCGCGTGTTCATGCAGCCGGCTTCCGAAGGTACCGGTATCATCGCCGGTGGTGCAATGCGCGCCGTCCTGGAAGTCGCTGGTGTTCATAACGTCCTGGCTAAAGCGTATGGTTCCACTAACCCGATTAACGTGGTTCGTGCAACTATCGATGGCCTGGCGAATATGAAATCTCCAGAAATGGTCGCTGCCAAGCGTGGTAAATCCGTTGAAGAAATTCTGGGGTAATTGACCATGGCAAAGACTATTAAAATCACTCAAACCCGCAGTGCAATCGGTCGTCTGCCGAAACACAAGGCAACGCTGCTTGGCCTGGGTCTGCGTCGTATTGGCCACACCGTAGAGCGCGAGGATACTCCTGCTGTACGCGGTATGGTCAACGCGGTTTCCTACATGGTTAAAGTTGAGGAGTAAGAGATGCGTTTAAATACTCTGTCTCCGGCCGAAGGGTCTAAGCACGCTTCCAAGCGTCTGGGTCGTGGTATCGGTTCTGGCCTCGGTAAAACCGGCGGTCGTGGTCACAAAGGTCAGAACTCTCGTTCTGGTGGTGGCGTACGTCGTGGTTTCGAAGGTGGTCAGATGCCGTTGTACCGTCGTCTGCCGAAATTCGGTTTCACCTCTCGCAAAGCAATGATCACGGCAGAAGTTCGTCTGTCCGATCTGGCGAAAGTTGAAGGCGACGTAGTTGACCTGAACACGCTGAAAGCAGCAAACATTATCGGTATTCAGATCGAGTTCGCGAAAGTGATCCTGTCTGGTGAGGTAACTCGTCCGGTAACTGTTAGCGGCCTGCGTGTGACCAAAGGCGCTCGTGCTGCTATCGAAGCTGCTGGCGGTAAAATCGAGGAATAAGTAGCAGATGGCAAAACAACCGGGATTAGATTTTCAAAGTGCTAAAGGCGGCCTCGGCGAGCTGAAACGCAGACTGATGTTTGTTATCGGTGCGCTGATTGTGTTTCGTATTGGCTCTTTTATTCCGATCCCTGGTATTGATGCCGCTGTACTTGCCAAACTGCTTGAGCAACAGCGAGGCACCATCATTGAGATGTTTAACATGTTCTCTGGTGGTGCTCTCAGCCGTGCTTCTATCTTCGCACTGGGTATCATGCCGTACATTTCGGCATCGATCATCATTCAGCTGCTTACCGTGGTTCATCCCGCGTTGGCAGAGCTGAAGAAAGAAGGGGAATCTGGTCGTCGTAAGATTAGCCAGTACACCCGTTACGGCACTCTGGTGCTGGCAATATTCCAGTCAATCGGTATTGCTACCGGTTTACCGAATATGCCTGGTATGCAGGGCCTGGTGTTAAACCCAGGCTTTGCATTCTATTTCACCGCTGTTGTAAGTCTTGTCACCGGGACAATGTTCCTGATGTGGCTGGGCGAACAGATTACTGAACGTGGTATCGGTAACGGTATCTCAATCATAATCTTCGCGGGTATCGTTGCGGGACTTCCGCCGGCCATTGGCCATACCATCGAGCAAGCAAGGCAAGGCGACCTGCACTTCCTCCTGTTGCTGTTGGTTGCAGTATTAGTATTTGCAGTGACCTTCTTCGTTGTTTTTGTTGAGCGTGGCCAGCGCCGCATTGTGGTCAACTACGCTAAACGTCAACAGGGTCGTCGTGTCTATGCTGCGCAGAGCACACATTTACCGCTGAAAGTGAACATGGCCGGGGTTATCCCTGCGATCTTCGCCTCCAGTATTATTCTGTTCCCGGCGACCATCGCGTCATGGTTCGGGGGCGGTACCGGTTGGAACTGGCTGACAACAATTTCGCTGTATTTGCAGCCTGGGCAACCGCTTTATGTGTTACTCTATGCGTCTGCAATCATCTTCTTCTGTTTCTTCTACACGGCGTTGGTCTTCAACCCGCGTGAAACAGCAGATAACCTGAAGAAGTCCGGTGCATTTGTACCAGGAATTCGTCCGGGAGAACAAACGGCGAAGTACATCGATAAAGTAATGACCCGCCTGACTCTGGTTGGTGCGTTGTACATTACCTTTATCTGCCTAATCCCGGAGTTCATGCGCGATGCAATGAAAGTGCCGTTCTACTTCGGTGGGACCTCACTGCTGATCGTTGTTGTCGTTATCATGGACTTTATGGCTCAAGTGCAAACTCTGATGATGTCAAGTCAGTACGAGTCTGCATTGAAGAAAGCGAACCTGAAAGGCTACGGCCGTTAATCGTCGCTTGAGAAGTTACGGAGAGTAAAAATGAAAGTTCGTGCTTCCGTCAAGAAATTATGTCGTAACTGCAAAATCGTTAAGCGTGACGGTGTTATTCGCGTGATTTGCAGCGTAGAGCCGAAGCATAAACAGCGTCAAGGCTGATTATCTCGCATATTTTTCTTGCAAAGTTGGGTTGAGCTGGCTAGATTAGCCAGCCAATCTTTTGTATGTCTATGCGTTTCCATTTGAGTATCCTGAAAACGGGCTTTTCGGCATGGGACGCATAATCTAAATAGTAGGAGTGCATAGTGGCCCGTATAGCAGGCATTAACATTCCTGATCAAAAACACGCCGTGATCGCGTTAACCTCGATCTACGGTGTCGGCAAGACTCGCTCCAAGGCCATTTGCGCTGCGGCGGGTATTGCTGAAGATGTTAAGATCAGTGAGCTGTCTGAAGAACAAATCGACACGCTGCGTGACGAAGTTGCCAAATTTGTCGTTGAAGGTGATCTGCGCCGTGAAGTGAGCATGAGCATCAAGCGTCTGATGGACCTTGGTTGCTATCGCGGTTTGCGTCATCGTCGTGGTCTGCCAGTGCGCGGTCAGCGTACTAAGACCAACGCACGTACCCGTAAGGGTCCGCGCAAACCGATCAAGAAATAATCGGGGTGATTGAATAATGGCAAAGGCACCAATTCGTGCACGTAAACGTGTAAGAAAAACAGTCTCTGACGGCGTGGCTCATGTCCATGCTTCTTTCAACAACACCATCGTTACTATTACCGATCGTCAGGGTAATGCGTTGGGTTGGGCAACTGCCGGTGGTTCCGGTTTCCGTGGTTCTCGCAAATCCACTCCGTTTGCAGCTCAGGTTGCAGCAGAGCGTTGCGCAGAAGCCGTGAAAGAATACGGTATCAAGAACCTGGAAGTTATGGTTAAGGGTCCTGGCCCAGGCCGCGAATCAACTATTCGTGCTCTGAACGCCGCTGGTTTCCGCATCACTAATATTACTGATGTGACTCCAATCCCTCATAACGGTTGTCGTCCGCCGAAAAAACGTCGCGTATAACGCGTCCGTTTTCTAGGATTGTTGGAGAAAGAAAATGGCAAGATATTTGGGTCCTAAGCTCAAGCTGAGCCGTCGTGAGGGCACCGACTTATTCCTTAAGTCTGGCGTTCGCGCGATCGATACCAAGTGTAAAATTGAACAAGCTCCTGGCCAGCACGGTGCGCGTAAACCGCGTCTGTCTGACTATGGTGTGCAGTTGCGTGAAAAGCAGAAAGTTCGCCGTATCTACGGTGTGCTGGAGCGTCAGTTCCGTAACTATTATAAAGAAGCAGCTCGTCTGAAAGGCAACACCGGTGAAAACCTGTTGGCTCTGCTGGAAGGCCGTCTGGACAACGTTGTTTACCGTATGGGCTTCGGCGCTACTCGTGCAGAAGCACGTCAGCTGGTTAGCCATAAAGCTATCATGGTAAATGGTCGCGTTGTTAACATCGCTTCTTATCAGGTAACTCCGAATGACGTAGTCAGCATCCGTGAGAAAGCCAAAAAGCAATCTCGCGTTAAGGCCGCTCTGGAGCTGGCTGAGCAGCGTGAAAAGCCAACCTGGCTGGAAGTTGATGCTGCCAAGATGGAAGGTGTGTTCAAGCGTAAGCCTGAGCGTACCGATCTGTCTGCGGACATTAACGAACACCTGATCGTCGAGCTTTACTCCAAGTAAAGCTTAGTACCAAAGAGAGGACACAATGCAGGGTTCTGTGACAGAGTTTCTAAAACCACGCCTGGTAGATATCGAGCAAGTGAGTTCGACGCACGCCAAGGTGACCCTTGAGCCGTTAGAGCGTGGCTTTGGCCATACTCTTGGTAACGCACTGCGCCGTATTCTGCTTTCGTCGATGCCGGGTTGCGCGGTGACTGAGGTTGAGATTGATGGTGTACTGCACGAGTACAGCACCAAAGAAGGCGTTCAGGAAGATATCCTGGAAATCCTGCTCAACCTGAAAGGGCTGGCGGTAAGAGTTCAAGGTAAAGATGAAGTTATCCTTACCCTGAATAAATCTGGCATTGGCCCTGTGACCGCAGCCGATATCACCCATGATGGTGATGTCGAAATCGTCAAGCCGCAGCATGTGATCTGCCACCTGACCGATGAGAACGCTGCTATTAGCATGCGTATCAAAGTTCAGCGCGGTCGCGGTTATGTGCCGGCTTCTACCCGAATTCATTCGGAAGAAGATGAGCGCCCAATCGGCCGTCTGCTGGTCGACGCCTGCTACAGCCCTGTAGAGCGTATTGCCTACAATGTTGAAGCCGCGCGTGTAGAACAGCGTACCGACCTGGACAAGCTGGTCATCGAAATGGAAACCAACGGCACAATCGATCCTGAAGAGGCGATTCGTCGTGCGGCGACCATTCTGGCAGAACAACTTGAAGCTTTCGTTGACCTGCGTGATGTACGTCAGCCGGAAGTTAAAGAAGAGAAACCAGAATTCGATCCGATCTTGCTGCGCCCTGTTGACGATCTGGAATTGACTGTCCGCTCTGCTAACTGCCTTAAGGCAGAAGCTATCCACTATATCGGTGATCTGGTACAGCGTACCGAGGTTGAGCTGCTCAAAACGCCTAACCTGGGTAAAAAATCTCTTACTGAGATTAAAGACGTGCTGGCTTCTCGTGGTTTGTCTCTGGGCATGCGCCTGGAAAACTGGCCACCAGCAAGCATTGCTGACGAGTAACCGGATCACAGGTTAAGGTTTTACTGAGAAGGATAAGGTCATGCGCCATCGTAAGAGTGGTCGTCAACTGAACCGCAACAGCAGCCATCGCCAGGCTATGTTCCGCAACATGGCAGGTTCACTGGTTCGTCATGAGATCATCAAGACGACCCTGCCTAAAGCGAAAGAGCTGCGTCGCGTAGTTGAGCCGCTGATTACTCTTGCCAAGACTGACAGCGTTGCTAATCGTCGTCTGGCATTCGCCCGCACTCGTGATAACGAGATCGTGGCAAAACTGTTTAATGAACTGGGTCCGCGTTTCGCGAGCCGTGCAGGTGGTTACACTCGTATTCTGAAGTGTGGCTTCCGTGCTGGTGACAATGCTCCGATGGCTTACATCGAGCTGGTTGATCGCGCCGAGTCTCAAACAGAAGCTGCTGCAGAGTAATCTGTAGTAACGTAGAAAAACCGGGCTTGCCCGGTTTTTTTATATCCAGAATATCCCCTTCTCTCTTTTCCCCGTATTCTTGTATTACTCCCGATAATTTTGAGGTCGCTATGTGGTTGCTTGATCAATGGGCAGAACGGCATATTCTTGATGCGCAGCGAAACGGAGAGTTCGAGGGGCTAGCCGGTAGCGGTGAGCCTATATTGCTCGACGATGACAGTCATGTTCCTCCCGAGCTCCGTGCCGGATACCGTCTGCTAAAAAATGCAGGTTGCTTGCCGGCAGAGATGCAGCAGCGGAAGGATGCCATTGAGCTGGTTGATCTGCTAAAAACGGTGCATATTCAGAGCGAGGAATATCAGGCGATCGGTAAAAAGCTCGCACTGCTTGAGCTTAAGCTCCGACAGGCGGGTATAAGCACCGACTTCTTACGTGGTGAGTATGCCGTAAAATTGATGCAGCATATCGATGAGGAAAGGTGATGTTTCGTATAGGTGAACTGGCAAAACTGGCGGATGTGACGCCGGATACTATTCGTTACTACGAAAAGCAAAACATGATGGATCACGAAGTGCGAACTGAAGGTGGTTTTCGCCTGTATAGCGACAGCGATCTTCAGCGTCTTAAATTCATTCGTTACGCTAAGCAACTTGGTTTCACGCTTGAGGCCATCCGGGAGCTTTTATCGATCCGTATCGATCCTGAGCATCATACTTGCCAGGAATCGAAAGGGATTGTGCAGAGCCGGTTGAGTGAGGTTGAGTCTAAAATCAAAGAATTGCAGAATATGCGGCGCTCGCTGCAGCGTCTGAATGATGCTTGTTGTGGCAGTGCACACAGTAGCGTTTATTGTTCTATCCTTGAAGCGCTGGAACAGGGAGCAAGCAGCAAAAAATAGCCGCTTGATCTTTTACAGGCTCAGGCATAGACTCGCGGCGATCCTTTAACCCATCTGGAGTAACTATGAGCACCAAATATCGCCATCGAAAAGGGCAAATTAAAGATAACGCCATTGAAGCGCTATTACATGACCCACTGTTCAGGCAAAGAGTTGAGAAGAATAAGAAAGGGAAAGGCAGTTATCAGAGAAATGAGAAACACGGCAAGAGAGGTAACTGGGAGGCCAGTGGCAAACAAGCAATTCGCTTTTTTACCACTGGCTTTCTGCTTTTAATAACCAGTATTAATTCCGTTGGTTCTGCTCTTTCAGCAGGTCACGAATCTCGCTCAGCAGAACTTCCTCTTTAGACGGTGCCGGAGGTGCGGCAGGCTCTTCCGCTTTTTTACGATTCAGTTTATTGATCACTTTGATGGCCATGAAGATGGCAAACGCGACAATCACGAAGTCAAAAATATTCTGAATAAATACGCCGTAGTGCATAACTACCGCAGGAACATCACCCTGGGCATCACGCAATGTTAAAGCAAACTGTTTAAAATCAACGCCACCAATCAGCAAACCCAGTGGTGGCATAATAATATCCGCTACCAGGGAGGAAACAATCTTCCCGAATGCTGCGCCAATAATCACACCTACTGCCAAATCAACAACGTTCCCGCGCATCGCGAATTCGCGAAACTCTTTTAAAATACTCATTAATCTCTCCTTGTGCCGGCTGACAGTAATAATTCTAACAAAGGTTATCTTAATTTCCATTGCTACAAGAAATAAGAATTTTTTGTTAATTCCATAATTTAAAAATGGTTTTTGTATGAAGAAACAGAGCAGAAAATATTTCTGCTCTGTTGAGTTTAGAGGAAGAATGGGCTTGGCTGGAACAGGCGTTCGACATCGCTGACAAATTTCTTATCCGTTAAGAACATAATGACGTGATCGCCCTGTTCTATACGTAGGTTGTCGTTGGCAATCATCACATCATTGCCACGTACAACTGCACCAATGATCGTGCCAGGCGGCAGTTTAATCTCATCGATGACTCGACCCACAACGCGAGAGGTGCTTTCATCTCCATGAGCCACGGCCTCAATGGCTTCTGCAACGCCACGGCGAAGAGATGAAACGCCAACAATATCGGCTTTACGCACATGTCCGAGTAGAGCAGAAATGGTTGCCTGCTGAGGTGAAATCGCAATATCAATCACGCTCCCCTGCACTAAATCGACATAGGCATTACGCTGTATGAGGACCATGACTTTTTTGGCGCCCATTCGCTTAGCCAGCATGGCCGACATGATGTTAGCTTCATCATCGTTGGTGACCGCAATAAAGAGATCAACCTGATCGATATGTTCCTCTGCTAACAGTTCCTGATCTGAGGCGTCACCATAAAATACGATGGTATTTTGCAGCATTTCTGCAAGTTCAGAAGCTCGCTGCTGATCGCGCTCGATCAGTTTTACGCTGTAATCTTTCTCGAGACGATGCGCTAAACCTGCGCCGATATTACCGCCGCCCACCAGCATGATGCGCTTGTAAGGTTTTTCGAGGCGCTGAAGCTCGCTCATTACCGCACGGATATTTTGTGACGCGGCAATAAAGAAGACTTCATCACCGGCTTCAACAATGGTTGAACCCTGCGGGCGAATAGGGCGGTCGTGACGGAAAATGGCTGCGACACGAGTATCGATGTGCGGCATATGTTCGCGCATGGTGGAAAGTGCATTACCCACCAGCGGACCACCATAGTAGGCTTTTACTACTGCCAGGCTAACTTTCCCTTCGGCAAAATTCACGACCTGAAGTGCCCCCGGGTACTCAATCAGGCGGTAAATATTGTCGATAACCAACTGCTCAGGAGCAATCAGGTGATCAATGGGAACGGCTTCTGCATTGAACAGTTTTTCTGCATCGCGAACATAATCGGGGGCTCGAATGCGGGCAATTCTGTTCGGTGTATTAAACAGCGAATAAGCGACCTGACATGCGATCATGTTCGTTTCGTCAGAGCTGGTGACTGCGACCAGCATGTCTGCGTCATCGGCCCCTGCTTCACGAAGTACGCGGGGATGAGAGCCGTGGCCCTGGACTACGCGGAGGTCAAACTTGTCCTGCAGGCTGCGCAGGCGGGCCTGGTTAGTATCGACGACGGTAATATCGTTGTTTTCACCGACCAGATTTTCTGCCAGAGTGCCGCCGACCTGGCCCGCACCCAGAATGATTATTTTCATCGTTTATCGCTTCACGAGTGATGAAACTTATGACTCACCCTGCAGGGAGTCAGCTCTTAATTAGCTTAGCGTAATAGAAGCCGTCACCGTCGTCTGCTGCAGGCAGATTTTGAATGCCCGGAGCCTTATTGTCACCGGTTTCTACCAGTTTGGCATCGGCATGACGCGCCAGAAACGCGCTCACCTGATCCTTATTCTCGTCGGGGAGAATAGAACAAGTGGCATAGACAAGCGTCCCGCCGGTTTTAAGGTGAGGCCAGATAGCATCCAGAATCTCTTTCTGCAAAGCAACGAGTTCTGCGATATCCCTGTCGCGACGCAGCCATTTGATGTCTGGATGGCGACGAATAACGCCGGTTGCTGAGCATGGCGCATCAAGCAAAATACGGTCAAACTTAGTTTCGCCACACCACTGAGCAGGGAAACGGCCGTCTCCCTGTTTTACTTCTGCTTTCATGCCAAGGCGTTCAAGATTTTCATGCACGCGTTTCAGGCGCTGGGTGTCAACGTCGACGGCCATCACTTTTGCATTCGGGGCCGCTTCCAGAATATGCGTTGTCTTACCGCCCGGTGCGGCACAAAGATCCAGAATAGTTTCATCGTTTTGCGGATCTAAAAGATCGACGCTGCCCTGAGCTGAAGCATCCTGCACGGTCACCCAGCCTTGCTCAAAACCAGGTAATACCTGAACGGGAGCGGGTGAATCAAGGCGAACAGCATCCTGGTATTTGGGATGTATATGGCCTTCCAGACCAGCCTCAGCCAGCAAAGCCATCCATGCTTCACGCGTATGGTGCTGGCGATTTACGCGCAGCCACATTGGAGGGCGCTGGTTATTAGCATCGACAATGGATTCCCAGCAGTCCGGGTAAGCTTTTTTCAAACGCTGCAGCAGCCAGGCCGGGTGCAGAAAACGGCTTTCATGCTTAGCAGCTTCTGCCATCAGGTTTTCTTGCTGGCGCTGGAACTGACGTAGTACGCCATTGATTAAGCCCTTAAAAGCCTGGCGCTTAATCGCGATGGCACCTTCAACGGTTTCAGCCAGCGCAGCATGCGCAGGAATACGGGTATACAGAAGCTGATAGATGCCGACCATAATTAAGTAATGGATTGTGCGCTGCTTTCCAGTCATCGGGCGTGACATGAGTTTGCCAACCAACCAGTCCAGCTGCGGAAGGGTACGCAGCACGCCGAAGCACAGCTCCTGCAGCAGGGCTCTGTCTTTATCAGACACTTTCTGCTGTACCCCAGGCAGTACATTACTTAATGATTGTCCTTGCTCGACAACTTGTTCAATTGTTTGGGCAGCCAGGCTGCGAAGATTCAGTGTTTTTTTCATTATCGTGCTCTGGTTTTTCCAGCGCTATAAACAAAAATGCCCAGGTTACCCTGGGCGTATAAATGCGGCTTTATCAGGAGAGGACTGTACCAGGTTCAAACCATTCACGGCGTGAGTTCAGTAGGTCCTGCGCTTTCATGGCTTTTTTACCTGCAGGCTGCAGTTCTTCAAGATTCAGAATGCCCTCGGCGGTCGCAACCTGGATACCTTGTTTACTGATGGCCAGAATGGTGCCCGGTGCTGAATTTGTCTGGGTGCTGATCGCCGACGCGCGCCAGACTTTTAGCGGCTGCCCGTCGATTTCCAGCCAGCTCATTGGCCATGGGTTAAAAGCACGGATACAGCGTTCCAGTTGAACGGCAGAAAGGTTCCAGTTGATGCGGGCTTCTTCTTTGCTGAGTTTCTCAGCATAGGTCACCAGCGCTTCGTCTTGAACCTCCGGCGTAGCGGTACCGTTGGTTAGCTGTTCCAGCGTGTCCAGAAGGCCTTTAGGACCCAGCCCTGCTAGCTTATCGTAGAGGGTTCCGCTGGTGTCTTCTGCCTCAATCGGACAAGAGAGTTTATACAGCATGTCGCCGGTATCGAGACCGATATCCATTTGCATAATGGTGACGCCAGTTTCAGCATCCCCGGCCCACAAAGAACGTTGGATCGGTGCCGCACCACGCCAGCGCGGCAGCAGTGAACCATGAACATTTACGCAGCCCAGGCGAGGCATATCGAGTACCGGCTGAGGCAAAATCAGGCCATATGCAACCACCACCATAACATCGGCGTTGAGGTCGGCAATCAACTGCTGATTTTCCGCTTTACGCAGCGTAGCCGGCTGAAAGACAGGAATGCCTTTCTCTTCTGCCAGCGCTTTTACCGGGCCTGGCATGAGTTTTTTACCGCGGCCTGCCGGACGATCTGGTTGGGTAAATACACCAACGACCTGGTGCTGAGAAGACAACAGCGCGTCAAGGTGACGCGCTGCGAAGTCTGGGGTTCCGGCAAAAATAATACGCAGAGAATCTGACACGTTGTTTGTTGTCCTTAAGCTTTCGCTTTCAAACGGTCGAGTTTTTCAACTTTCTGGCGAATACGTTGCTGTTTCAGCGGCGACAGATAATCGATAAACAGTTTACCGACCAGATGATCCATTTCGTGCTGGATACAAATCGCCAGCAGGCCATCTGCTTCCAGTTCAAAGGCTTTACCGTCACGATCGAGCGCGCGAATTTTTACTTTTTCCGCACGAGGTACCAGCGCACGCTGTTCAGGGATGGACAGACAACCTTCTTCAATACCGGTCTCACCGCTTTTTTCCAGCAGTTCCGGGTTAATCAGTACCAGCTGTTCGTCACGGTTCTCGGATACATCAATCACGATGATGCGTTGGTGAATATCTACCTGCGTAGCCGCCAGGCCAATGCCTTCTTCGGCGTACATAGTATCGAACATATCATCAACGATACGCTGAATGTCCGCATTCACTTCTTCAACCGGTTTAGCGACTTTGCGAAGGCGCTCGTCGGGAATATGTAATACTTGCAAAACTGCCATAAATTTCCAGAGCTGTGTTCAGTAGTAGAAAGGATTATTCCCTCTATTCTAGACATTTCCCCGGCTGATTGACAGCATCAGTGACCAATCGCAAGGATTGCTTTGATGGCCTGTGGCAGGGGGATTGAGTGCAGATAATGGAGATTTGGCTACGTCTTATGGCTGTTAAGGGGCTGAGTGGGGATAAGTTCCTAAAAATAGCCCACTTCCTGGAACGATGCCCAAGGGTAGAAAGGGAGAGTCTGCTCGCGGCGGGATTAAATGCCCGAGAATGTGCATTATTTACTGCATTCGATGAGCGCCAGCTTGAAGCTAGCCTTCTTTGGCTCGATAAGCCAAATCACCATCTGCTGACGGCGGAAGACGCCCTTTATCCTGAGCAGCTCAGAGCCATAAATGATTATCCTGCCGCTCTGTTTGTTGCCGGTGAACCTTCACTACTCAGCCAGAACCAGCTTGCGGTTGTTGGTAGTCGTAACCTGTCAGATTACGGCGAGCGCTTTTGCCGGCAGTTCAGTGAAGCGCTTGCACAGTCTGGACTGGTGATAACCAGCGGGTTGGCATTGGGCATTGATGGGGTGGCGCACCGTGCGGCACTGAGAGTCAAGGGTAAAACCATTGCTGTGTTGGGGAATGGATTAGGCAGCGTTCATCCTAAACGTCATGCGATGTTAGCCCGGAAAATTCTCGAGCAAGAAGGGGCAGTGCTATCCGAGTTTCCCCTTTCCTGTACGCCCTGGCCCTCGAACTTTCCGTGGCGTAATCGTGTCATCAGTGGGCTGAGTAGAGCCGTTTTTGTCGTAGAAGCCGGTGAACGAAGTGGATCCCTGGTGACTGCCCGCTATGCCGTTGAACAGGGAAGAGAGGTATTTGCTCTGCCCGGTACGGTAGGAAGTCCTCGGAGCGATGGCCCACACTGGCTTATTCAGCAAGGGGCTAATCTAGTACGAAGTCCGCAGGATATCCTCGATTATCTCGCCTCTGAACTCCATTGGCTTCCCGCTTCGCACAATGTGTCAATATATTCGCCAAATCAACAGGACGGCGCATTGCCATTTCCCCATCTGTTGGCTAACGTAGGAGATGAGGTTACACCTGTTGACGTCGTCGCTGAACGTGCCGGCCAACCTGTGCCAGAGACGGTAGCTCAGTTACTCGAACTGGAGTTAGCAGGATGGATCGCAGCTGTACCCGGCGGCTATGTCCGATTGAGGAGGGCATGCCATGTTCGACGTACTAATGTACTTATTTGAAACCTACATCCACAGCGAAGCAGAAATGCGCGTTGATCAGGATAAGCTGACGAGCGATCTCACCGACGCTGGTTTTGATCGTGAGGACATTTTTAACGCATTAGTGTGGCTTGAAAAGCTGGCCGACTATCAGGATGGCTTGACCGAACCGATGCAGCTTGCTGCCGATCCTCTCTCTATGCGTATTTTTACCGCAGAAGAGAGCCAGCGGCTTGATGCAGACTGTCGGGGCTTTTTACTGTTCCTTGAACAGATTCAGGTGTTAAATCTCGAAACCCGCGAAATGGTGATTGAGCGCGTGCTGGCGCTGGACACAGCAGAATTCGAACTGGAAGATCTGAAGTGGGTTGTACTGATGGTGCTGTTCAACATTCCGGGGTGTGAAAACGCCTACCAGCAAATGGAAGAATTACTCTTCGAGGCAAATGAAGGTATGCTGCACTAAATTAAGTTGCAGCATGAGATGTTATGGCCAAGTCAGCACTGTTCTCGGTGCCAAAAAATGAACCCTGCCCCCAATGCGGGGCAGAGTTAGCAATACGTTCCGGTAAACACGGCCCATTTTTGGGCTGTTCCCATTACCCGGAATGCGATTATGTTCGCCCGTTAAAGAGCCAGGCGGATGGGCATATTGTTAAAGTACTTGATGGCCAGCAATGCCCGGTATGTCAGTCGACGCTCGTGCTACGTCAGGGGCGGTTTGGCATGTTTATCGGCTGCAGCAATTACCCTGAATGCGAACACACGGAAATCATTGATAAACCCGATGAGACGGCAATAGCGTGCCCCCAATGCCAAAAAGGGCAACTGGTTCAGCGTCGTTCTCGCTACGGGAAAACGTTCTGGTCCTGTAACAGCTACCCGGACTGTCAGTTTGTCATTAATGTTAAACCGGTAGCGGGTATCTGCTCTGAATGTCAGTATCCGCTGCTTATTGAAAAGAAAACGGCTCAGGGCGTGAAACGTTTCTGCGCCAATAAACAATGTGGAAAGCCGGTAACGACGGAACAAGCCAGTGAATAATAACCTGCCTGAAGGCCAGCTCGCGCAGATCGTAGCGGCCCTGAAAGAAGAACAAGTCATCGCCTACCCAACCGAAGCCGTCTTTGGCGTTGGTTGCGATCCCGATAGTGAACTCGCAGTTACTCGCCTGCTTGAGCTGAAACAGCGTCCGGTAGAGAAGGGACTTATCCTTATCGCCGCCAATTTTGAGCAGCTGAAACCTTATATTGATGCCGCTGCGCTTAATGAAGCACAGCTTTCGGTGGTGTTTGCAAACTGGCCTGGCCCGGTGACGTTTGTTTTCCCGGCTTTGCCTTCCACCCCAAAGTGGCTGACCGGGCGTTTTGATTCTTTGGCGGTGCGTGTGACCAATCATCCGCTTGTGAAAGAGCTATGTCTTGCCTACGGTAAGCCTCTGGTGTCTACCAGTGCGAACCTTACGGGCTTGCCTCCGTGTCGCAGTTCGGAAGAAGTTCAGCAGCAGTTTGGCCAAAGTTTCCCTGTACTTATGGGGGATACCGGTGGGCGGCTTAATCCTTCAGAAATACGCGATGCCTTAACCGGCGAACTCTTCCGTCAGGGGTAATTATGGAAACTTTCGCCGTCTTTGGTAACCCTATTCAGCACAGCAAATCTCCTCTTATTCATCGCCTTTTCGCAGAACAATTGGGAATTGAACATCCTTATGGACGCGTGCTTGCTCCGTTAGACACTTTTGCTGAAACACTTGAAGCCTTCTTCAATAAAGGAGGAAGGGGAGCCAACGTCACCGTCCCTTTTAAAGAACAAGCTTTTACTCGTGCAGACGAGCTAACAGAGCGGGCGGCGCTGGCAGGTGCGGTCAATACGCTCAAGCGCCAGGAAGATGGACGTTTGCTTGGAGACAATACGGATGGTATTGGCTTGTTGAGCGATCTTGAACGTTTGAAACTGATCAAACCCGGCGATCGTATTCTGCTGGTGGGGGCCGGCGGCGCAGCGCGTGGTGTACTGTTGCCCTTGTTATCATTAGATTGTGCGGTCACGATAACCAACCGTACGTTTGCCAAAGCGGCAGAACTAGCTGATTTATTCAGCCATACGGGAAGTGTTAACGCCGTGGCAATGGATCAGCTCGAGGGGCATGAATTCGATTTACTGATCAACGCCACGTCCAGCGGGATTGGCGGTGAGATCCCTGCGCTGCCGGTTTCTCTCCTTTCCCACCGTGTAAGTTGCTACGACATGTTTTACCAGAAAGGGCTGACGCCATTCTTGAACTGGGCCACGAGTCACGGTGTAGTGTCTTACGCGGATGGTCTTGGCATGCTGGTGGGGCAGGCTGCACACGCTTTTATGCTTTGGCACGGCGTCATGCCAGATGTCGCGCCAGTTATTGAGGCGTTGAAAAGAGAAATGGCGGCGTGAACCAGGCCATTCAGTTCCCGGATCGTGAAGTCTGGGATGAAGAGCGGCAGGCTATCCGTTTTCCTGCGCTGGTGCAGGGGTTCCAGGTTGAGTGCGCGATAAGCTCATTGGCCATTGCCAGCCGCTTCGGCGGCAATGGCGCCGAAGAGTGGCTTTCTTTATTTCGGGAATATCGTTGGGATCTTGAAGAAGAAGCCGAAGGCCTGATAGAAAGTGAGCAGGAAGGCAATCAAGGGTGGTACTGGCTATCCTGAGCCAGATACTCATCTTTCCAGCGCACATAATTGTTAGCGGAGTAGGTTAATCCGGCCAGCTCCGCTTCAGTCAGGCGGCGAATCTGTTTCACCGGACTGCCTAAATAGAGAAAGCCGCTTTCCAGGTGCTTGTTCTGGGGGACCAGGCTACCGGCACCAATCATCACATCATCTTCTACTACTACTCCATCCAATAGGATCGACCCCATTCCAACCAAGACGCGATTGCCGATCGTGCAGCCGTGCAGCATTACCTTATGGCCCACCGTCACATCTTCACCAACGATCAGCGGGTTCCCTTCAGGTTTATAAGAGGACTTATGGGTAACATGAAGCACGCTGCCATCCTGGATGTTGGTGCGTGCTCCAATTGTCACGGTGTTTACGTCCCCTCGAATAGCAACTAACGGCCAGATACTGACATCATCCGCCAGTTTTACGTCACCAATGACCACGCTGGTGGGATCAACCATGACTCGTTCATCGAGTTGAGGGAAAGTTTTTTGAAAAGCACGCAGTACCGCAGACATAAACACCTCAGGGAAATTCATTACAGAAATAGACTGTGGCCGCTTTCTTGAGCAATGGCAAGGGAGTAAAGGGCGATAAAGAGGGCAGATCGAACAGGATCTCAGCGAAAAGAGTGAAAACTAAACATTCAGAAAAAAAGATCGAAAAAGTACTTGTGCTAAAAAGTGGGATCCCTATAATGCGCCTCCATCGAGACGGCACAGTGAATCACTTCACAAATTAGCCGGTTCGATAAAGAGAAAAAATCCTGAAAATCGGGGTTGACTCTGAAAGAGGAAAGCGTAATATACGCCACCTCGAGTTAGCAAGCGAAAGCGCCTAACTCACTGCTCTTTAACAATTTATCAGACAATCTGTGTGGGCACTCGCAGGATTGATATCTCAGCATCTTCGGATGCAAACAAATATCAAGTCTTGAAGAGTGACTACTGATTTTATAAACAGTTTTAATTCTTTGAGCATCAAACACTTTTAAATTGAAGAGTTTGATCATGGCTCAGATTGAACGCTGGCGGCAGGCCTAACACATGCAAGTCGAGCGGTAGCACGGGGAGCTTGCTCCTGGGTGACGAGCGGCGGACGGGTGAGTAATGTCTGGGGATCTGCCTGATGGAGGGGGATAACTACTGGAAACGGTAGCTAATACCGCATAACGTCGCAAGACCAAAGAGGGGGACCTTCGGGCCTCTTGCCATCAGATGAACCCAGATGGGATTAGCTAGTAGGTGGGGTAATGGCTCACCTAGGCGACGATCCCTAGCTGGTCTGAGAGGATGACCAGCCACACTGGAACTGAGACACGGTCCAGACTCCTACGGGAGGCAGCAGTGGGGAATATTGCACAATGGGCGCAAGCCTGATGCAGCCATGCCGCGTGTATGAAGAAGGCCTTCGGGTTGTAAAGTACTTTCAGCGAGGAGGAAGGCATTAAGGTTAATAACCTTGGTGATTGACGTTACTCGCAGAAGAAGCACCGGCTAACTCCGTGCCAGCAGCCGCGGTAATACGGAGGGTGCAAGCGTTAATCGGAATTACTGGGCGTAAAGCGCACGCAGGCGGTTTGTTAAGTCGGATGTGAAATCCCCGGGCTCAACCTGGGAACTGCATTCGAAACTGGCAAGCTTGAGTCTTGTAGAGGGGGGTAGAATTCCAGGTGTAGCGGTGAAATGCGTAGAGATCTGGAGGAATACCGGTGGCGAAGGCGGCCCCCTGGACAAAGACTGACGCTCAGGTGCGAAAGCGTGGGGAGCAAACAGGATTAGATACCCTGGTAGTCCACGCCGTAAACGATGTCGACTTGGAGGTTGTGCCCTTGAGGCGTGGCTTCCGGAGCTAACGCGTTAAGTCGACCGCCTGGGGAGTACGGCCGCAAGGTTAAAACTCAAATGAATTGACGGGGGCCCGCACAAGCGGTGGAGCATGTGGTTTAATTCGATGCAACGCGAAGAACCTTACCTACTCTTGACATCCAGAGAACTTTCCAGAGATGGATTGGTGCCTTCGGGAACTCTGAGACAGGTGCTGCATGGCTGTCGTCAGCTCGTGTTGTGAAATGTTGGGTTAAGTCCCGCAACGAGCGCAACCCTTATCCTTTGTTGCCAGCGGTTCGGCCGGGAACTCAAAGGAGACTGCCAGTGATAAACTGGAGGAAGGTGGGGATGACGTCAAGTCATCATGGCCCTTACGAGTAGGGCTACACACGTGCTACAATGGCGCATACAAAGAGAAGCGACCTCGCGAGAGCAAGCGGACCTCATAAAGTGCGTCGTAGTCCGGATTGGAGTCTGCAACTCGACTCCATGAAGTCGGAATCGCTAGTAATCGTAGATCAGAATGCTACGGTGAATACGTTCCCGGGCCTTGTACACACCGCCCGTCACACCATGGGAGTGGGTTGCAAAAGAAGTAGGTAGCTTAACCTTCGGGAGGGCGCTTACCACTTTGTGATTCATGACTGGGGTGAAGTCGTAACAAGGTAACCGTAGGGGAACCTGCGGTTGGATCACCTCCTTACCTAATAGATACAACCCGCGTAGTGCTCACACAGATTGTCTGATAGAAAACGAGCAGTAAAACCTTATAGGCTTGTAGCTCAGGTGGTTAGAGCGCACCCCTGATAAGGGTGAGGTCGGTGGTTCAAGTCCACTCAGGCCTACCAAATTTTCCCCTGTTCTGCGTTGCACCTCAGACTCGCATACCTCAGTATGCGTCGCTAAGTTGCGCCTTGACCAGATGAAAATCATGGTAATCAAAGGTTTTACGAAATCGATGGGGCTATAGCTCAGCTGGGAGAGCGCCTGCCTTGCACGCAGGAGGTCAGCGGTTCGATCCCGCTTAGCTCCACCATCATTTCATGCACCAAAACTTACTTCAGAGTGTACCGGTGACGGTGTACTGCGAAGTATTTGCTCTTTAACAATCCGGAACAAGCTGAAAATTGAAACGACATGTCGTCTCATTCTTCCGTAATAAAGAATGAGGTTAAGACATGTTCGAGTCTCTCAAATTTTCACAATATCGATTGTGTCTTACGAGACATCTTCGGGTTGTGAGGTTAAGCGACTAAGCGTACACGGTGGATGCCCTGGCAGTCAGAGGCGATGAAGGACGTGCTAATCTGCGATAAGCGTCGGTAAGGTGATATGAACCGTTATAGCCGGCGATTTCCGAATGGGGAAACCCAGTGTGATTCGTCACACTATCATTACGTGAATACATAGCGTAATGAAGCGAACCGGGGGAACTGAAACATCTAAGTACCCCGAGGAAAAGAAATCAACCGAGATTCCCCCAGTAGCGGCGAGCGAACGGGGAGCAGCCCAGAACCTGAATCAGTTTGTGTGTTAGTGGAAGCGTCTGGAAAGTCGCAGGGTACAGGGTGATACTCCCGTACACTAAAATGCACATACTGTGAGTTCGAAGAGTAGGGCGGGACACGTGGTATCCTGTCTGAATATGGGGGGACCATCCTCCAAGGCTAAATACTCCTGACTGACCGATAGTGAACCAGTACCGTGAGGGAAAGGCGAAAAGAACCCCGGCGAGGGGAGTGAAAAAGAACCTGAAACCGTGTACGTACAAGCAGTGGGAGCCTCATTTATGGGGTGACTGCGTACCTTTTGTATAATGGGTCAGCGACTTATATTCTGTAGCAAGGTTAACCGTATAGGGGAGCCGCAGGGAAACCGAGTCTTAACTGGGCGTTAAGTTGCAGGGTATAGACCCGAAACCCGGTGATCTAGCCATGGGCAGGTTGAAGGTTGGGTAACACTAACTGGAGGACCGAACCGACTAATGTTGAAAAATTAGCGGATGACTTGTGGCTGGGGGTGAAAGGCCAATCAAACCGGGAGATAGCTGGTTCTCCCCGAAAGCTATTTAGGTAGCGCCTCGTGAACTCATCTTCGGGGGTAGAGCACTGTTTCGGCTAGGGGGCCATCCCGGCTTACCAACCCGATGCAAACTACGAATACCGAAGAATGTTATCACGGGAGACACACGGCGGGTGCTAACGTCCGTCGTGAAGAGGGAAACAACCCAGACCGCCAGCTAAGGTCCCAAAGTCATGGTTAAGTGGGAAACGATGTGGGAAGGCACAGACAGCCAGGATGTTGGCTTAGAAGCAGCCATCATTTAAAGAAAGCGTAATAGCTCACTGGTCGAGTCGGCCTGCGCGGAAGATGTAACGGGGCTAAACCATGCACCGAAGCTGCGGCAGCGACACTATGTGTTGTTGGGTAGGGGAGCGTTCTGTAAGCCGTCGAAGGTGAACTGTGAGGTTTGCTGGAGGTATCAGAAGTGCGAATGCTGACATAAGTAACGATAAAGCGGGTGAAAAGCCCGCTCGCCGGAAGACCAAGGGTTCCTGTCCAACGTTAATCGGGGCAGGGTGAGTCGACCCCTAAGGCGAGGCCGAAAGGCGTAGTCGATGGGAAACAGGTTAATATTCCTGTACTCGGTGTTACTGCGAAGGGGGGACGGAGAAGGCTATGTTAGCCGGGCGACGGTTGTCCCGGTTTAAGCATGTAGGCGGAGCGTTTAGGTAAATCCGGACGCTTATTAACGCTGAGGTGTGATGACGAGGCACTACGGTGCTGAAGTAACAAATGCCCTGCTTCCAGGAAAAGCCTCTAAGCATCAGGTAACATTGAATCGTACCCCAAACCGACACAGGTGGTCAGGTAGAGAATACCAAGGCGCTTGAGAGAACTCGGGTGAAGGAACTAGGCAAAATGGTGCCGTAACTTCGGGAGAAGGCACGCTGTCGGTAAGTGAAACCCCTCGCGGGTGGAGCTGAAGGCAGTCGAAGATACCAGCTGGCTGCAACTGTTTATTAAAAACACAGCACTGTGCAAACACGAAAGTGGACGTATACGGTGTGACGCCTGCCCGGTGCCGGAAGGTTAATTGATGGGGTTATCCGCAAGGAGAAGCTCTTGATCGAAGCCCCGGTAAACGGCGGCCGTAACTATAACGGTCCTAAGGTAGCGAAATTCCTTGTCGGGTAAGTTCCGACCTGCACGAATGGCGTAATGATGGCCAGGCTGTCTCCACCCGAGACTCAGTGAAATTGAAATCGCTGTGAAGATGCAGTGTACCCGCGGCAAGACGGAAAGACCCCGTGAACCTTTACTATAGCTTGACACTGAACATTGAGCCTTGATGTGTAGGATAGGTGGGAGGCTTTGAAGCGTGGACGCCAGTCTGCGTGGAGCCAACCTTGAAATACCACCCTTTAATGTTTGATGTTCTAACGTAGACCCGTGATCCGGGTTGCGGACAGTGTCTGGTGGGTAGTTTGACTGGGGCGGTCTCCTCCTAAAGCGTAACGGAGGAGCACGAAGGTTAGCTAATCACGGTCGGACATCGTGAGGTTAGTGCAAAGGCATAAGCTAGCTTGACTGCGAGAGTGACGGCTCGAGCAGGTGCGAAAGCAGGTCTTAGTGATCCGGTGGTTCTGAATGGAAGGGCCATCGCTCAACGGATAAAAGGTACTCCGGGGATAACAGGCTGATACCGCCCAAGAGTTCATATCGACGGCGGTGTTTGGCACCTCGATGTCGGCTCATCACATCCTGGGGCTGAAGTAGGTCCCAAGGGTATGGCTGTTCGCCATTTAAAGTGGTACGCGAGCTGGGTTTAGAACGTCGTGAGACAGTTCGGTCCCTATCTGCCGTGGGCGCTGGAGAATTGAGGGGGGCTGCTCCTAGTACGAGAGGACCGGAGTGGACGCATCACTGGTGTTCGGGTTGTCATGCCAATGGCATTGCCCGGTAGCTAAATGCGGAAAAGATAAGCGCTGAAAGCATCTAAGCGCGAAACTTGCCCCGAGATGAGTTCTCCCTGACCCTTTAAGGGTCCTGAAGGAACGTTGAAGACGACGACGTTGATAGGCTGGGTGTGTAAGCGTAGCGATACGTTGAGCTAACCAGTACTAATGATCCGTGAGGCTTAACCTTACAACACCGAAGGTGTTTTCAGAGACGAAAGATTTTCAGCTTAGTTCAGGATTAGATTGATGGTTATATAGAGATATAACGGTCAATAACAGAATTTGCCTGGCGGCCGTAGCGCGGTGGTCCCACCTGACCCCATGCCGAACTCAGAAGTGAAACGCCGTAGCGCCGATGGTAGTGTGGGGTCTCCCCATGCGAGAGTAGGGAACTGCCAGGCATCAAATTAAGCGTGCTGATATGGCTCAGTTGGTAGAGCGCACCCTTGGTAAGGGTGAGGTCCCCAGTTCGACTCTGGGTATCAGCACCACTTTTTAGGTTAAAGTTCGGCACGTAGAAAAGAATTTGCCTGACGGCAGTAGCGCGGTGGTCCCACCTGACCCCATGCCGAACTCAGAAGTGAAACGCCGTAGCGCCGATGGTAGTGTGGGGTCTCCCCATGCGAGAGTAGGGAACTGTCAGGCATCAAATAAAGCATTAACCCCGACCGAAAGGCCGGGGTTTTTTGCTTTCAGAGATGTGCAAAACAGCATAAAAAAGGCCGCGTCAGCGGCCTTTGTCGTTTAATGGATAACCTGAGACAAGAAAGCTCGCGTTCTTTCCGATTTCGGATGGGCAAAAAACTCTTCAGGTGGTGCCTGCTCTACGATCTCTCCACGGTCCATAAAGATAACCCTGTCGGCAACGGTACGCGCAAACCCCATTTCGTGAGTCACGCACAGCATCGTCATCCCGGATTCGGCCAGGCCAATCATGGTATCCAGCACTTCCTTCACCATTTCCGGGTCAAGTGCAGACGTCGGTTCATCGAAGAGCATGATTTTAGGCTTCATGCATAGCGAGCGAGCAATGGCCACACGCTGCTGCTGGCCACCGGATATTTGCCCCGGGAATTTATGCGCATGTTCAGCGATTCGCACTCGTTCGAGATAATGCATCGCCAGCGCTTCCGCTTCTTTCTTCGGCATCTTACGCACCCAAATCGGAGCCAGGGTGCAGTTCTGCAAGACCGTTAAATGCGGGAACAGGTTAAAGTGCTGAAAGACCATGCCGACTTCGGTACGGACTTTTTCTATATTGCGGAGATCGTCATTCAACTCTGTGCCGTCAACGACAATACGCCCCTGCTGATGCTCTTCAAGATGGTTAATACAGCGAATAGTCGTTGATTTCCCGGAGCCCGATGGCCCACACAGCACGATACGCTCACCCTGCTTCACATTGAGATTAATATCTTTTAAAACATGGAATTGCCCGTACCATTTGTTCACATTTTCCAATGTGATCATCGTGTCGGCAGCCTGCAGTGTCATTTTACTCATCATAATCCTTAGTGCGGCGTGCGGCCGGTGTGGAAGCGCTTCTCCAGATGCTGGCTATAGCGCGACATACTGAAACAGAAAATCCAATAGACGATAGCGGCAAAGACATAGCCTTCTGTCGACATCCCCAGCCAGGCCGGATCGACAGTGGCTTGCTGTACGCTACTAAACAGATCGAACAGGCCGATGATGATCACCAGACTGGTGTCTTTAAACAGCGCAATAATCGTGTTCACCAGCCCCGGGATCACCAACTTCAGGGCCTGAGGTAAAATCACCAATCCTTGCATTCTCCAGTAACCAAGCGCCAATGACTCTGCTGCCTCATATTGCCCTTTGGGCAGAGCCTGCAGCCCGCCACGAACCACCTCGGCCACATAGGCTGACTGGAATAAAATCACCCCGACCAATGCCCGAATCAGTTTATCGATGGTGGTGCCTTCCGGTAGAAACAGCGGCAGCATCACGGAAGACATGAACAGCACCGTGATCAGCGGTACACCTCGCCAAAATTCGATAAACATTATTGAAAGGATTCTCACAACCGGCATGCGCGATCGTCTGCCCAGTGCCAGCACAATACCCAGCGGTAGGGCGCCTGCGATGCCGACGGAAGCAATGATCAGCGTGAGGGTTAATCCGCCCCAAAGACGAGTCTCCACGCGGTCCAGCCCCAGGAATCCACCGTACATCAAGAGCCAAACGAGGAGCGGATAGGTCACGGCCCAGGCGGCGATATAGCGACCACGGTGAGGAAGCGACTTCCAGAACATTGCGGCTACGGAAAGTAACCCAATGATCAGTGCAAGGTTGATGCGCCAGCGCAATTCGTGAGGATAAAGTCCATACATAAACTGCCCGAAGCGGTCGTGGATAAAGACCCAACACGCCCCTCCCTGAGTACAGTCGGCTCTTGTCTCACCTACCCAATTCGCCTGGAAAACCGCCCAGTTCAGAAGCGGAGGGATAAGCGTCCACATCAGCCCGAGACAAAGCAGTGTGAGCAGAGTATTCAGCCAGCTGGAGAAGAGATTTTTACGCATCCAGCGCCAGATTCGTTCCGGGTGGTTAGCTGCCTGGCGGGCGTCGTGCGCCGTTAAAACTTTAGTCATCGATATTCCTTAACGCTCGACGAGGGCGATACGGCGGTTATAGACGTTCATCAGCAGCGAAATAACCAGGCTGATAAGCAAATAAACGGACATCGTGATAGCGATGGTTTCGATAGCCTGGCCCGTTTGGTTAAGCACGCTGCCGGCAAACAAAGACACCATATCCGGATAACCAATGGCTGCTGCCAGGGAAGAGTTTTTGACGATGTTCAAGTACTGGCTGGTCAACGGCGGAATGATGACTCTCAGCGCCTGGGGCACAATCACCTGGCGAAGCGTCACCTGCTTAGGCAGACCCAGGGACAAAGCCGCCTCATGCTGGCCAAAGGGGACGGACTGAATACCTGAGCGAATGATTTCCGCGATAAAGACCGAGGTGTAAACCGACAGCGCCAGCGTTAAAGCCGCCAGTTCAGGGATAAGTACAATCCCACCGCTGAAGTTGAAACCGTGCAGAGCTGGAATATCCCAGTGAAGGGCTGCCCCGAAGATCAAATGCGCCAGCAGCGGAAGCACAACGATAAACGCGATCGTCACGGGCCAGGTGCGACGAATCTGCCCGGTTCTCATTTGGTGCATTTTGTTATAGCGATACAGGCCAGCAGAAACGATCAGTGCGCACAGAATGGCAACCGCAAATGCCAGCAGACCTTCCCCCATAATCGGAGCCGGAAGAGACAGCCCGCGATTGCTCAGGTACATCAGGCCAAAGGCATCCAGAGCCTGGCGTGGGCCCGGCAGATTACGCAGCACGGCAAAGTACCAGAAGAAAATTTGCAGCAGCGGGGGGATGTTGCGAAATGTCTCTATATAAAAGGTAGAGAGTTTACGCACCAGCCAGTTATCAGAGAGGCGTGCCAGGCCCACAAAGAAGCCGATAAATGTCGCGAATACAATACAGAGAACAGACACCAGCAGGGTATTCAGCAGCCCAACAACAAAGACTTTGCCGTAGGTATCTCCCTGATCGTAGTCGACAAGATGCTGGACAATGCCGAACCCGGCGGCGCGATCGAGAAAGGCAAAACCGGAGGTAATACCGCGGCTGTCCAGGTTGGTAATGGTGTTGTGAATCAAATAAACCGCCACGCCAATAACCAAGGCGATGGCGATGATTTGATACAGCCAGGCGCAAACCGAGGGGTTAGAAAAAGATAAGTCGGCCTTCACGGCTGGGCGGTGATGACGCATAAGCAAACCTCAGTAACAGGAACATAAATCTGGGGCACCGCAATGGGCAGTGCCCTGTTCTGGTATGTCGCTTAGCGAACTGGTGGGGCGTACTGAATCCCACCGTTGTTCCACAGGTTGTTCTGGCCGCGTTTGATTTTCAGCGGGCTTTGGGCACCGACGTTACTCTCGAAAATCTCAGCGTAGTTACCGACCTGCTTCACGATGTTGTAGGCCCACTTGTTGTCCAGCTTCAGGTCTTTGCCGAAATCACCCTCTTTCCCTAACAGGTGCGCCATATCCGGCGTGGTCGGGTTGGCGGCCATCTGGTCGACGTTTTTAGAATTAATGCCCATCTCTTCGGCATTCAGCATGGCGAACAGCGTCCAGCGCACGATGGAGAACCAGTCATCGTCCCCGCGGCGTACAACGGGTCCCAGGGGTTCTTTAGAGATGACTTCTGGCAGCACAAGCCATTCTGCCGGATTGCTGAGCTTGATGCGCAGGGCGTACAGCTGAGACTGATCTGAGGCCAGAGTATCGCAGCGCCCGGACTCCAGCGCTTTGGCCGACTCGTCTGAACGGTCAAAGGTGACCGGCGTGTACTTCATCTTATTGGCTTTGAAGTAGTCGGCGACGTTCAGCTCGGTGTCGGTTCCGGCCTGAATACAAACCGTGGCACCGTCGAGCTCTTTCGCGCTTTTGAGGCCGGCTTTATTGTGGGTCAGGAAGCCGATACCGTCATAGTAAGTGACGCCGGTGAACACCATCCCCATGCCCGCGTCGCGGGAAGAAGTCCAGGTGGTGTTACGGGAAAGAATATCTACCTCGCCGGACTGCAGCGCCGTAAAGCGCTCTTTTGCTGTCAGAGGCGTGTATTTGACTTTAGAAGCATCGCCGAAGACTGCCGCCGCCACGCCACGGCAAACATCCACATCGATACCGGTAAACTTGCCGCTGCCGTCAGCGTAAGAAAAGCCCGGCAGACCATCGCTGATTCCACATTGCACGAAGCCTTTCTTTTTGACGGCATCCAGCGTGGTGCCTGCATGAGCCTGATTAGCCATCGCAAACAGCGTGCCGGTAGCGACCAGAGTGGCGATCATCATCTTCTTCATAAATGCATCCTGAGTGGCAAAATTATCATTATTGGCGAAATGGCATCCGGGAGGTGCCAGATCCGTATTCGTGGCAAATGCCCGAGTCATAGTCTTTAAAGCAAAGGGGATGCCAGGTTTTTGCGGGGGCGTCTTATGAAGAAGAAGGCAGGTAGCCATGAAGGTATGGGCAAGAAAATGCGCCGAAATAGTGCAGGCCTGCAACTAACGGCGCATTTCAGAGCAAAATGATTCAGGTGTTGCAGGAAGAAGAAACAAAAAAGCGCGAGAGCCTCGCGCTTTGGTCGAGGGGAGAACTTATTTGGTGAGTGCCACGATACCCAGGGCTACGCCTGCCACGGCAGCGGTACCGGCGGCAATCGCGCCAGCGGTTTCCCAGTTATCCTGAGTGGTGCCTTTCATACAGGTATTGGTGTGCACCAGGCGCCCCTGGTCATCATAGACCGGTACGCAAGGGGAATCGGTCGCACAGCCAGCCAGAAAAGTAGTGAGCAACGCGACAGCGATGAATTTAGTCATTTTGAACCTCGGTTTTACCAAACGCCGGAACAGGGATTGCTCTCGTAGGTGCCCATAAAGGTACGAAGCTTTCACGGATGCTGCACCGGTGTGAATGTGTCTATTTTACCACTGCGACTCAGACCACAGGATCGGGGAATAATTGCAAAGCGTGTGAAGTGTAAACAAAGTGAAGGAAAGGGCGATGCAGCGATGAATGATGAGGAAAAACGTCAGATTCGGGGTGTAGAAAAGAGAAAAGGCGCTTTCCCATGCCGAGTCGCGCCTTTTCACAACACTAACTGATTAGTATCAGTTCATGCCGTATTTTTTCAGTTTCTTACGCAGCGTACCGCGGTTGATACCCATCATCAGGGCAGCGCGGGTCTGGTTGCCGCGGGTGTATTGCATCACCATGTCCAACAGTGGCTGTTCAACTTCAGCCAGTACCAGCTCATACAGGTCATTCACATCCTGACCATTCAGTTGAGCAAAATAGTTCTTCAGTGCCTGTTTAACCGAGTCACGCAGGGGCTTTTGAGTTACCTGATCCTGAGAGTTAACGGTGGAAACGGTCAGTACGTCAGAATTTACGCGTTGTTCGAACATAGTTCTGTCAGCTCTTTATTTCATTACGCAAGATTTTCGAAGTATGCCTCCAACGCCTCCAGCTGTTCGCTGGTATCCTCAATGGCGTTGAATGTGCGCCGAAACTGGTCATCTGGAGCGTGCTCCTGGAGATACCAGGAGACGTGTTTACGAGCTATTCGGTAACCTTTTACATCGCCATAAAAGCTATGCAGTTCCCGAACGTGCGAGCAAAGTAAGCGCTTCACCTCTGCCAGAGGCAAGGGGGGCAGCAGCTCTCCAGTGTCCAGATAATGCTGGATTTCCCGAAAGATCCAGGGTCTTCCCTGAGCCGCACGGCCTATCATCAGGGCATCAGCCCCCGTATAGTCAAGTACAGCTCTGGCTTTAAGCGGGTCAGTAATGTCACCATTCGCGATAATCGGAATGGAAACTTTCTGCTTAACTGCCCGAATGCTGTCGTATTCAGCATCGCCCTGGAATAAACAGGCGCGTGTGCGTCCATGAATTGTCAGAGCCTGAATCCCACAGTCTTCAGCCAGTTGGGCAATCTCTACACAGTTACGGTGCGCGGGCTCCCAGCCGGTACGAATTTTCAACGTCACAGGAACATCCACTGCCTTCACTACCGTCGTCACGATGTCCTTTACCAGACTCGGGTACTGTAGAAGCGCTGAACCTGCCAGCTTACGATTCACCTTTTTTGCCGGACAACCCATATTGATATCAATAATCTGGGCGCCATTAGCCACGTTAATTCGCGCGGCTTCTGCCATCTCTTCCGGTACGCTGCCGGCAATCTGCACGGTGCGAATACCCGGTTCATCCACATGAACCATGCGTAAACGGGACTTATCGCTCGCCCAAACTTCTGGGTTAGAGGACATCATCTCGGAAACGGTTAACCCGGCTCCCATCTCGTAGCACAGCGTCCTGAATGGTCTGTCAGTGATGCCAGCCATAGGTGCTGCGATCAGGCGATTTCTGAGCTGGTGGTGTCCGATGCGCATGAGTTAAGAAATGACCATACTGTGCCTGCAAGGCGGCGTATATTACGCATTTTTCACACGAGATGAAAGGCCAAACTTTGAACAATCCTCTGTCACAGATCAATGAAGCGGCAACAAATGCGGCCAGAATACGTAATTCATTCAATTAATCAGATGGTTAGGATTTTTCGTTTATTTCATGCTGTTTTAAATTTTCCTGAAAGTTAGCAGAAATATGCTGTCCAACAGGCTATTTTTACCAGATAAACCGCTGTTTTTGTGGTCAGTTTTGGGGTTTTTATGCGAACAAGCTCTCATTTTTACATGTGGCTTGTTCACTAAAACTGGCTGAAAACGGCACACGGCGCGATGTCCGTATGCCGTTATTTTGATCAGCCTTGCTTGCGGCCGGTGATACGGCACCACTCTTCTTTTTCCGCAACCGGGTCAAGCGTGAACTTATCGACATAAGCTTCACACACCCCTTCGGCTTGGCTTGCCAGAACGCCGGAAAGGCCAAGTAAACCGCCCTCAACAGGCAGCACGCTGATTAACGGCGCTAACTCACGCAAAGGGCCTGCCAGGATGTTAGCGACCACCACGTCGGCGCTCATGACTTCTGGCTGGTCTTTCGGCAGGTAAAGCTCAAGCCGGTCAGAAACACCGTTACGCTCAGCGTTATCGCGGCTCGCCTGAATTGCCTGCGGATCGATATCGATGCCGATAGCTTTTGCGGCCCCCAGTTTAAGAGCGGCAATCGCCAGGATCCCGGAGCCGCAACCAAAGTCGATCACAGTTTTGCCCGCCAGGTCCAGGCCGTCGAGCCATTCGAGGCACAGCGAGGTGGTTGGATGGGTTCCGGTGCCAAACGCCAGACCCGGGTCGAGCATCACGTTCACGGCAGTTGCATCCGGCACATCGCGCCAGCTTGGGCAGATCCACAGGCGGTTGCCGAAGCGCATTGGGTGGAAGTTGTCCATCCATTCGCGCTCCCAGTCTTTATCTTCCAGCTGTTCCACTTTGTGGTGGAAACCCTGGCCTAACAAAGGGCAGTGCTCGAGGATAGCGACAACTTCTTCCATGTCGGTTTCCGCGTCATACAGGCCGATAACGTCGGTATCGCCCCAAAGGCGAGTTTCACCCGGCAGCGGTTCAAAGACCGGCGTATCGTGGGTGTCCTGGAAGGTGACGGAAACCGCCCCGCTTTCAATCAGCGCATCGCCTAAGCTTTCAGCGTTGCCGCCGGTGGTGTTAATTTTCAGTTGGATCCATGGCATGGCGAAACTCTTTATTTATCAGTAGTGGAAACAAGAAGGGGCTCCGGAACGGCACGACCAAAACGGTTACCTATCAGGAACGCCAGCAAGCTGAACAGGAGCGAAGGCACAATCGGGTGGAAGCCCAGAAGCTGCAGGCCAAAACTGGCGAGCACCGCGTATAGTCCGCCGCCGACAATCATGCCGCTCAGCGCGCCTGCTGCGTTCGCTTTCTCCCAATAGAGGCCCAGCACCAGCGGCCACAGGAAAACGGCCTCAAGGCCCCCGAAGGCCAGCAGATTAAGCCAGATAATCATCTCAGGTGGTCGCCAGGCGGCCAGCATCATCAGAATGCCCAGCACCAGCGTAGTGGTGGTGGAAATGCGCTTCAGGCGGCGCTCCTGATGAATTTTAGTCGGACTTGCGCTAAGCCACAGGTCTTTCACGATCGTCGCGGAGGCCTGCAGCAAGTGGGCGTTCACGTTGGACATAATGGCGGCCATTGGCGCGGCTAGGAATAACCCAGCGGCCCAGGGCGGCAGAACCTGCATCATCAGCGTAGGGATAACCAGATCCGGCACCGTCAGGCCCGGGAGTACCGCTCTGCCCAGCGCGCCAGCAAGGTGCATACCCAGCATCAGGATTGCGACCACAATGGTGCCTATGATGATGCCGCGGTGCACGGCTTTGCTGTCTTTATAAGAGATACAGCGTACCGCCGTGTGGGGCAGGCCGATCACGCCAAAACAGACCAGTACCCAGAAGGAAGCCATAAACGTTGGCGTCAGAATGTCACCCGCGCCCTGAGGGCTGACGAGTTTCGGATCGATGTATTCTAACGTTTGTACCGCGTTGCCCAGCCCGCCAGCGGCATGAACCACGCCGACCAGCAGCACGATGGTGCCTATGAGCATTACCATGCCCTGCATGGTGTCGTTGAGCACGCTGGCGCGGAAGCCGCCGAAGGACGTATAGAGCGCGATGGTGATCCCGAAAATCAGCAGGCCAGTTTCATACTTTATCCCTGCGGCGGTTTCCAGCAGACGCGCGCCACCGATGAACTGGACGGCAATCGCGCCAACAAACGCGACCAACAGGCTAATGCTGGCAATCCAGACAACGGCCCGATTCTGGTAGCGAGCCTGGAGCATGTCATTCAGCGTGATGGCGTTATAGCGGCGTGCCAGGATAGCGAATTTCTTCCCGAGGATCCCCAGAGAAAGCCAGATCGTCGGGATCTGAATCATGGCCAGCAGCACCCAGCCTAGGCCGAACTTATAGGCTGCACCCGGGCCGCCGATAAACGAACTGGCGCTGATGTAGGTGGTGGTGAGCGTCATGGCCAGGACGAAGCCGCCCATCGAACGGCTGCCGAGGAAATATTCACTCAGGAAGGTGCCGGATGTGCGCTGGCGCATGGCGTAAACGGAAAGACCAAAGACCGCGATCAGGTAGATAACCAGCACGGCAATCACTTCATTTTGCATGGTCATCCCCCAGAGGAATGTCGCGGAATAAGTATTTCACCATCAGCCAGCAAAGCAGGATAAAAAGTAGCGGCACCAGCAGGCAGGCCATCTCGAACCAGTGCGGCAAGCCGGTGATCCCCTGTGTATTGTCATGTAAGTAAGCAGCCACTAACCATGCAGCAAGATAGAGCAAGGTCAGCCAGAGCGCCCAGTGCGCTTCTTTATGGGCCTGAACAAAACGGTTGTCCATTTTTGTCCCTTGAGTTCGCAGAAAGCGGGGATTGTAACGCATCCATCCTGTCGGAGGATAAAAAAAGAAAAAGGCCGGAAATCCGGCCTTTTGTCGACATGTTCAACGGAAACTTAGTGCTGAAGACCGAGTTTCTTCTCCAGATAGTGGATGTTGGTTCCACCGTGCTGGAAGTTTTCGTCGTTCATGATTTTGGTCTGCAGATCGATATTGGTTTTGATGCCATCGATAATCAGTTCTGCCAGGGCGTTTTTCATGCGGGCAATAGCCACTTCACGCGTTTCGCCGTAGCAGATGAGCTTCCCAATCATTGAATCGTAGTACGGCGGTACTGTGTAACCGGCGTAGATATGCGATTCCCAACGCACGCCAAAACCACCAGGCGCGTGGAAGCGCGTGATTTTGCCCGGGCTTGGCAGGAAGGTGTTCGGGTCTTCGGCGTTGATACGGCATTCCACCGCGTGGCCGGTAACGTGAACGTCTTCCTGTTTGATGGACAGCGGCTGACCGGCTGCGATACGCAGCTGCTCTTTGATCAGGTCAACGCCGGTGATCATTTCGGTAACCGGGTGTTCTACCTGAATACGGGTGTTCATTTCGATGAAATAGAACTCGCCGTTTTCGAACAGGAACTCAAAGGTACCTGCGCCGCGATAGTTAATGTCGATACAGGCTTTGGCGCAGCGGTCGCCGATGAATTTACGCAGCTCAGGCGTGATGCCCGGGGCTGGTGCTTCTTCAACGACTTTCTGGTGGCGGCGCTGCATGGAGCAGTCACGTTCAGCCAGATAGATAGCGTGCCCCTGGCCGTCGGCCAGAACCTGAATCTCGATATGGCGTGGGTTCTCGAGGTATTTCTCCATGTAAACCATGTCGTTGTTGAAAGCCGCTTTGGCTTCCGCACGGGTCATGTTGATGGATTGCTCGAGCTCCGCGTCGCTGCGCACTACGCGCATACCACGACCGCCGCCGCCGCCGGAGGCTTTGATAATCACCGGGTAGCCGATGCGTTTTGCATGGGCACGGTTTTTATCCATGTCGCCGTCCAGTGGGCCGTCAGAACCTGGTACCGTCGGTACGCCCGCTTTTTTCATCGCGGTGATCGCGGAAACTTTGTCGCCCATCAGGCGGATAGTTTCAGCTTTCGGGCCGATGAAGATAAAGCCGGAACGCTCAACCTGCTCGGCAAAGTTGGCGTTTTCTGACAGGAAGCCGTAACCCGGGTGAATCGCTACCGCGCCGGTGATTTCCGCCGCAGAGATGATTGCCGGGATGTTCAGGTAGCTTTTTACGGACGGAGCCGGGCCGATACAGACCGTCTCATCCGCCAGTAATACGTGTTTCAGATCGCGGTCCGCGCTTGAGTGCACAGCGACAGTCTTGATGCCCAGTTCTTTACAGGCACGAAGAATACGCAGTGCAATCTCGCCGCGGTTGGCGATGACAATTTTATCCAGCATGTTCGCCTCGTTACTCGATGACGACCAGCGGCTCGTCAAATTCTACCGGCTGACCATTCTCAATCAGAATTGCTTTCACCACACCGGCTTTATCTGATTCGATCTGGTTCATCATTTTCATTGCTTCAACGATGCACAGGGTGTCGCCCACGTTAACTTTCTGGCCCACTTCCACAAACGCTTTGGCATCCGGGCTAGGGGTACGGTAGAAGGTACCGACCATTGGGGAACGTACGATGTGACCACTGACTTCAGCAGCTGCAGGGGCTTCCATTGCTGGGGTTGCGGCTGGTGCAACGGCCTGAGCCAGACCCGGCTGTGGCTGCGGCTGGTACATTGGCGCAGCGTAAGCCTGTTGCATCATTGGGAAACCAGCGTTTGCCGGGGAGCGGCTGATGCGTACAGACTCTTCGCCTTCAGAAATTTCCAGTTCAGCGATGCCTGATTCTTCAACCAGCTCGATCAGTTTTTTAATCTTACGAATATCCATGAGTGGGTTCCGTACTCTTTGTTTAGATGGATTTTGACAGGCGTTTTACCGCCGTCTGTAAAGCATATGAATAGCCGTCAGCGCCTAATCCGCAGATCACGCCGATGGCCTTATCTGATAGATAGGAATGATGGCGGAACGGTTCACGCGCGTGCACATTGCTGAGGTGAATCTCGATAAACGGGATATCCACCGCCAGTAACGCATCGCGCAGCGCGACGCTGGTATGCGTGAACGCGGCCGGATTAATCAGGATAAAGTCGACAGTGTCTTTGGCCTGATGAATTCGGTCAATCAACGCATATTCGGCGTTAGATTGCAGGTGACTGAGCGTCACGCCAAGGCTGGTTGCCTCCGCCTCAAGCGTGTTAACAATTTCTGCTAACGTCTGGTGGCCGTACTTCTCCGGCTCCCGCGTGCCCAGCATGTTTAGATTAGGGCCATTCAAAAGCAAAATGTGAAATTCACCCGACATCGTGCTGCCATCTCCTGCGATTAGTAGGCAATTTACAAAATATACCTAAGTTTTCCGGTTGTCACCTTTTCGAACCGAAAATGGTCGTCAGAAAAAACCGAAGTCGCACATTATAACGATTTCGTAGCATTTGGCAGCTAAATACTGGTCTTATCAGGGAAGATGATCAACCGATATCCAGTTAAGGATACCGATCGATGTTTATTCTGCGGAGAAGCACACGCTTTTTGGCTAGCGCCACCACTGGCGAAACTTCTTGTAGCGAAGTGCAAGAAGAATGATCGCGCCCAGCGCATAAAGCAAGGGTTGAGGGGACAAAATCTTAACCGACCAGAGGAAATGAATCGGTGCGAGGATCGCGACCAGATAGACGAAGTTATGCAATTTCTGCCAGCGGGCACCCAAAAAACGCTGCGCTCGCTGGGTCGACGTCACGGCCAGCGCCAGCAGGATAATCCAGCAAATGATACCCAGCGTAAGATAAGGGCGGGAAACCAGTTCCTGGCCAAGCAGGCCAAGATTGCTGATCCCTAGCTCAAGCAGGGAATAGCTGGTGAGGTGCAGCGTCGCCCAGACGAAGCACCACACGCCCAACAGGCGGCGGGTACGAATCAATAGCGGCTGTTTAGCGTAACGCGCGAGTGGCGTGACAAGTAACGTCACCAGCAGCAGTTTGAGCGCCATTCTGCCGGTAAAATGCTGAATGTCTTTTGCCGGGTCGGCGCTAAAAAGTCCCTGGCTTGCCGCGTAAAACAGCCAGACGAAGGGCAGGAAAGCGGCCAGATGAAGCCCCACTTTCAGCCAGGTAATCTGTTTTACCGTCAGGCGCACTCAGAAGTTCTCCTTCAGGTTCAGGCCGCGATACAGCGAGGCGACCTGGTCTGCGTAGCCGTTGAACAGCAGGGTGGGCTGGCGCTTAACGTCCAGCACGCCGCCCGAGCCAATAAAGCGTTCTGAAGCCTGTGACCAGCGAGGGTGATCAACGTGCGGGTTTACGTTGGCGTAGAAACCATATTCATTCGGTGCGGCAAGGTTCCATGTCGTAGGCGGCAGCTCGCGCACCAGTTTTATGCTGACAATCGATTTAATGCCTTTAAAACCATATTTCCACGGCACCGTAAGGCGAATCGGTGCGCCGTTTTGCGGCGGCAGAGCTTTACCATAAACGCCCACGGTTAACAGCGTGAGCGGATGCATCGCTTCATCCAGCCGCAATCCTTCTACATAAGGGTATTGCAGCCCGCCCCCGATAAACCGGTCCTTTTGGCCCGGCATCTGCTCCGGGTCATAAAGCGTTTCAAAGGCAACGTATTTTGCGTTGCTGGTGGGCTCAAC
This sequence comes from Cedecea sp. Ae19-4, assembly GCF_059801165.1. Classification (NCBI taxonomy): domain Bacteria; kingdom Pseudomonadati; phylum Pseudomonadota; class Gammaproteobacteria; order Enterobacterales; family Enterobacteriaceae; genus Cedecea; species Cedecea sp. Ae19-4. The sequence goes on from NZ_JBCHWG010000004.1 coordinate 160,548, forward strand.
CATAGCGAGCAGCTTGTGAAGCGGGAAGCCAATCCAGGGGACGGCCATCGACCATGCCTCAACGCAGCGCATGCGGTAAATGCGCTCTTCCAGCGGGAAGCGCTTATAAAGGTCATCGTGATCGAGCGTCATGGGTTTAGCCACTTCGCCGCTGATTTTAATCTGCCAGGGATCGGTTTTTAGCCCGCCGGCGTTAGCGGCAGGGTCGGCCTTATCCAGGCCAAATTCATAGAAGTTGTTGTAGCCCGTGACTTTGTCTTCCGGGGTCAGGGCCAGTTTGGCCTGGTACTCTTCTGGCTTAGTGAACGTCAGCGGTTTGCCGGCAGGTGCCGGGGGGCGATCGTGACCTTTGAACCAGGACAGAATATCGGCGTTGGCTGTCTGAGGGAGTGACAGGGCGGCCGCGCTGATGCCCAGCGCTTTCAGTACCTGGCGGCGCTTCATCATAAACACGGATTCTGGCGTAACGTCGGCTTCGGTGAGCCGGGTGACCTTTTTCATGACGTTCTCCTCGTAGCGATAGCCTAAGCATGACCGAGAGAAAGCGTTCCGGCGAATATGTCACGAAAAATTGAAATTTGAGGAGCGACAGGGCGTCGCTCCTCGGGCAAGGTTTAACGCACTTTTACCAGGGTTCTGCCCTGAGCGGCGTTGTTAATGATATCGCTGGCGTACTTTGGCGCTTCTGCCAGGCCGATTTCGGTCGTTGCTTGCTGGTAGAAGGCATCCGGCAAGTCTTTCACGAGGCGTGCCCAGGCGGCCGTGCGGCGATCCGGCGGCGTCATGACGGAATCCACACCCTGCAGGCGAACATTACGCAGAATAAACGGCATGACGGTGGTTGGTAGCGCGAAGCCACCTGCTAAGCCACAGGCCGCCACGCAGCCGCCGTAGTTCATTTGCGCCAGAACTTTCGCCAGCACTTTATCGCCGACGGTATCAATGGCGCCGGCCCAGAGCTGTTTTTCCAGCGGACGGGTTTCGGCGAACTCATCGCGGCCAAGAATACGGTCGGCACCGAGGCTGCGAAGGTAATCATGCGTACTTTCGCGGCCGGATACGGCGGCCACCTTATAGCCCAGTTTGTGCAGCAGCGCGATGGCAGTGCTGCCTACGCCGCCGCTTGCGCCAGTGACGACGATTTCGCCGCTTTCTGGCGTCACACCTGCGTCTTCAAGTGCCATCACGCAGAGCATCGCGGTAAAACCGGCCGTGCCGATAATCATCGCCTTGCGCGCATCTAAACCTTCGGGCATTGCAACCAGCCAGTCACCTTTTACCCGTGCGGCTTCTGCCAGGCCACCCCAGTGGTTTTCTCCAACGCCCCAGCCGGTGAGCAGCACCGCCTGGCCCGGCTGAAAACGAGCGTCCTCACTGGTGAGCACTTTGCCAGCAAAGTCGATGCCCGGCACCATCGGGAAATTACGGATGATTTTGCCTTTGCCGGTGATGGCCAGCGCGTCTTTGTAATTCAGGCTGGAGTAATCAATCTCCACGGTGACGTTGCCTTCTGGCAACGCGTCGTGGTCGATCGTTTTTACCGCGGCCAGGGTTTGGCCTTCGGACTGTTCCAGGATTAATGCCTGCATGGGCGTTCCTCGGTCGGTAGCAATGGGAAAAAAATCTTAGCAGACTATACTCCGATACTGATGTGAAGAGCCGACCTGACGCAATAAATGCTCAGAAATTCCCGAGGGGTTTCGTTTGCCTGAGGTCGGCCTTTGCTATTTAATGCTTCCTCGTTTGGGGCCCATGATGAGTGTGGTTAATTTTCACTAACCGGAGTTAACACAGGGATGCGATTAACGACGAAACTTTCAGCCTTTATTACCCTTTTAACCGGGCTTGCGATTTTCGTTACGCTCTTTGGGTGCCTGCTAAGTTTCTATAACTCTGTTCACGACAAAACTCAGCAGCGCATTATGGCGGTTGCCACGATCGTTGATAACCAACTAGTCTCACGCTCGCCCCAGGATCTGGTGGATCACTTTAGCGAGCTGATGATACCGGTGGATATCACCGAAATTCGCCTGATGGCGGATAAAACTTACCTCTTCCAGCACGTTTTACCCGAAGGCTATCGCCCGGCAGGGACGCAATATACCTACCGCACTATTAACGTCGCGTTGATGAAGCACCCAGGTATGACGCTGCAGCTGACTTATCTCGACCCGATTGCTGTCTACTATCACGCCATGTTTACCACGACGCCATTAACTGCGGCGGTCGCTTTTATGCTGGTGGTGCTCTTCCTGGCCGGGCGCTGGCTGAGACGACAGCTTTCCGGGCAAGAGCTGCTGGAAATCAGAGCCGGAAAAATCATTAGCGGGGAGCGAGGGGCAGAAGTGCGTGGTTCCGTGCATGAATGGCCGCCGCTGGTGAGCAGCGCAATGGATGCTCTACTTTCGGACCTGCAAAGCGCCAGCGAGCAGCGAAGCCGCGTGGATACCCTCATCAGGGCATTTGCCGCCCAGGACATTAAAACCGGCCTCAATAACCGTTTGTTCTTTGATAACCAACTGGCCACGCTGCTGGAAGGCCAGGAGCAAGTCGGTGCTCACGGCGTGGTGATGATGATTCGCCTGCCTGATTTCGAGCTATTAAAAGAGACCTGGGGCAACGGCCCGGTTGAAGAATACTTATTCACTTTGGTTAACCTGCTCTCGACCTTTGTGATGCGCTACCCTGGCGCGTTATTAGCCCGCTATTTCCGCAGTGATTTTGCGGTATTGCTGCCGCACCGTACGCTGAAAGAAGCGGATGGTATTGCCAGCCAACTGCTGAATTCCGTGGATGCACTGCCGTCAACCCGTATGGTTGATCGTAGCGATATGCTGCACATTGGCATTTGCGCATGGCGCAGCGGGCAAACAAAAGAGCAGGTTATGGAGCATGCGGAAATCGCGACCCGCAACGCCGCTTTCCAGGGGGCCAACAGCTGGTCCGTATACGACGACAAGCTCCCGGAACAGGGTCGGGGCAACGTGAAATGGCGCACTTTGCTTGAGCAGGTCCTCAAGCAGGGCGGCCCGCGCTTTTACCAGAAACCCGCGGTTGATAAACATGGGGTGGTTCACCACCGTGAAATCATGTGCCGTATCTTCGACGGTGAGCAGGAGGTGTTGTCGGCTGAATACATGCCGATGGTCAGGCAATTTGGTTTATCCGAACAATATGATCGGCAGATCGTGTCCAGGCTGTTGCCGCTGCTAAACTTCTGGCCGGAAGAAACCCTTGCCATTCAAATTACCGTTGACTCGCTGATCCGCGCCCCATTCCAGCGCTGGCTGCGTGATTCGCTGATGCAGTGCGAAAAATCGAAGCGCGCACGGATTATTTTTGAACTTGCTGAGGCAGATGTCTGTCAACACATCAGCCGATTGCAACATGTTGTAAGGTTAATCACTGCATTAGGGGCAAGGGTTGTGATTATCCAGGCGGGATTAACGGTCGTCAGCACAACTTATATAAAAGAGCTGGATGTGGAGTTAATTAAGCTGCATCCGGGTCTGGTCAGAAACATCGGCAAGCGTACCGAAAACCAGCTTTTTGTGAAGAGCCTGGTTGAAGCCTGTAACGGGACGCGAATCCATGTTTTTGCCACAGGAGTGAGGACCCGCGGCGAGTGGCAGACGCTGATTGATAACGGGGTTGCGGGGGCGCAGGGCGATTTTATCGCCGCATCTCAGCCGCTTGACAGTAATGTGAAAAAATATTCACAAAGATACTCGGTTTAACCTGCCGTTTGCCATTATTTCACGTAGAATAACGCGCGCTGCATCTCAAGGGGGCTAGTCAGCCTGCCAGCCAGATTGTCGCAGCCGTTATGAACCGGTTTGCTGCTGTTAGCTGTTCGTTTATTCTACCGCGTTTGCCGCATTTCTGAACGCCATGTAGGAAGACGTTTCAAAAGTGTTACAGCCGTAGTGAACTGCACTATTTTTCACCGTTGCAGAACATTTTTGCGCCTTGTCGCTGTAGCGTGTGGTTGGTAAAGTAAGCGGATTTTGTATCCGCCCCAGCTTTCAGGATTATCCCTTAGTATGTTGAAAAAATTTCGTGGCATGTTTTCCAATGACCTGTCCATTGACCTGGGTACTGCGAATACCCTGATTTATGTGAAAGGACAAGGCATCGTACTGAATGAGCCCTCCGTTGTGGCCATTCGCCAGGACCGCGCCGGCTCGCCAAAAAGCGTTGCGGCCGTAGGCCATGATGCTAAACAGATGCTGGGCCGTACCCCGGGCAACATCGCGGCTATTCGTCCGATGAAAGACGGCGTTATCGCTGACTTCTTCGTGACTGAGAAAATGCTGCAGCACTTTATCAAACAGGTTCACAGCAACAGTTTCATGCGCCCAAGCCCGCGCGTGCTGGTGTGTGTGCCGGTAGGTGCTACCCAGGTTGAACGCCGTGCTATTCGTGAATCCGCACAGGGTGCAGGCGCACGTGAAGTGTTCCTGATTGAAGAACCTATGGCTGCGGCAATTGGCGCAGGCTTGCCGGTATCTGAAGCAACCGGCTCCATGGTTGTGGATATCGGTGGCGGTACCACCGAAGTGGCCGTTATCTCCCTGAACGGCGTGGTTTACTCCTCTTCCGTACGTATCGGCGGTGACCGCTTCGATGAAGCTATCATTAACTATGTGCGCCGTAACTACGGTTCACTGATTGGTGAAGCGACCGCGGAACGTATCAAACACGAAATCGGTTCTGCCTACCCGGGCGATGAAGTGCGTGAGATCGAAGTTCGCGGCCGTAACCTGGCTGAAGGTGTGCCACGCGGCTTCACCCTGAACTCTAACGAAATCCTCGAAGCATTGCAGGAGCCACTGACCGGTATTGTTAGCGCGGTGATGGTTGCGTTGGAACAGTGCCCGCCAGAGCTGGCATCCGATATCTCCGAGCGCGGTATGGTTCTGACCGGCGGTGGCGCATTGCTGCGTAACCTCGATCGCCTGCTGATGGAAGAGACGGGTATCCCGGTAGTAGTTGCAGAAGATCCACTGACCTGTGTTGCCCGCGGCGGCGGCAAGGCACTGGAAATGATCGACATGCACGGCGGCGACTTGTTTAGCGAAGAGTAACAGCCACAGGCCAGGGGGAGCTTTGCGCTGCCCCTGCTTGCTGGTTTGGGAATACGCATAGCCTATGAAGCCAATTTTTAGCCGTGGCCCGTCGCTACAGATTCGCCTTATTTTGGCGGTGCTGGTGGCGCTTGGTGTCATTATCGCCGACAGTCGCCTCGGTATGTTCAGCCAGATTCGAACATACATGGATACAGCCGTCAGTCCTTTCTATTTTGTCTCTAATGGTCCCCGTGAATTACTCGACAGCGTGTCTCAAACGCTGGCCTCGCGCGACCAGCTTGAACTTGAAAATCGGGTTCTGCGTCAGGAGTTAATCCTGAAAAACAGTGAATTGCTGATGCTGGGTCAATACCGGCAGGAGAACGCGCGCCTGCGCGAGCTGCTCGGTTCCCCGCTGCGTCAGGATGAACAAAAAATGGTGACCCAGGTCATCTCCACCGTTAACGATCCGTACAGCGATCAGGTGGTGATCGACAAGGGCAGCGTGAACGGCGTGTACGAAGGTCAGCCGGTTATCAGTGATAAAGGCGTTGTCGGCCAGGTTGTCGCAGTCGCGAAGCTGACCAGCAGGGTGCTGCTGATTTGCGATGCCACTCACGCGCTGCCTATTCAGGTACTGCGTAACGATATCCGCGTGATTGCCGCCGGTAACGGCTGCACGGACGATCTGCAGCTGGAGCATCTGCCGGCCAATACCGATATTCGTGTCGGCGATGTGCTGGTGACTTCTGGTCTTGGCGGTCGTTTCCCTGAAGGCTACCCGGTTGGCGTTGTATCATCCGTTAAGCTGGATACCCAGCGCGCCTATACCGTGATTCAGGCTCGTCCTACCGCCGGTCTGCAGCGTCTGCGTTATCTGTTGCTGCTTTGGGGCGCGGATAAAAACGGCTCGTCGCCAATGCCGCCAGAGGAAGTCCACCGCGTGGCCAATGAGCGCCTGATGCAGATGATGCCTCAGGTTCTGCCGCCGCCGGGTTCAATGGGCCCTCCTGCGCCGGTCCCAGCGCCAGCAACCGGTATCACACAGCCTGCTACGGGAGCACAGTAGTGGGAAGTTATCGCAGCCAGGGCCGTTGGGTTATCTGGCTTTCATTTTTGATTGCCCTGCTACTGCAGGTCATGCCCTGGCCGGATGACCTCAAGTTTTACCGGCCGGATTGGGTATTGTTGATTCTGCTTTACTGGATTTTAGCCCTGCCGCACCGCGTTAACGTCGGGACGGGTTTTATTGTGGGCGCCATACTGGATTTGATTAGCGGCTCCACGCTCGGCGTGCGTGCTCTATCATTGAGTATTGTGGCTTACCTGGTGGCGCTGAAATACCAGCTTTTCCGTAACCTCGCCCTTTGGCAGCAGGCGCTGGTTGTCATGCTGCTCTCGCTGGTCACAGACATCATTGTTTTCTGGTCAGAATTTTTAGTGATCAACGTCTCTTTCAGACCGGAAGTGTTCTGGAGTAGTGTAGTTAACGGTATCCTGTGGCCCTGGATTTTCCTGTTAATGCGCAAAGTTCGCCAGCAATTCGCTGTGCAATAAAAGGTAAACATGACTACGTTGTATCTGGCATCCGGTTCGCCTCGCCGTCAGGAGCTTCTGACCCTGCTGGGCGTTTCTTTCGAGCGCCTCGTGCCTGGCATTGAAGAACAGCGGCAGCCGCACGAAAGCGCGGAACAGTATGTTCGCCGTCTGGCGCGCGAAAAAGCGCAGGCCGGGGTGGAGATGGCCGCCGAAGATTTGCCTGTACTGGGTGCGGATACAATCGTTATCTTCAACGGCGAAGTGCTGGAAAAACCACGGGATACAGAGCATGCCGCACAGATGCTACGTTTGCTCTCCGGCAATCAGCATCAGGTGATGACGGCAGTTGCTATCGCCGACGCCAGTCAGATGCTGGAAGCGTTGGTGGTGACCGATGTGACGTTCCGCCGCTTATCCGAACAGGATATTGCCAATTATATTGCCAGCGGTGAACCTATGGACAAAGCCGGAGCTTACGGCATTCAGGGGCTTGGTGGCTGTTTCGTTAAAAGGATTAATGGCAGTTATCATGCAGTGGTGGGATTACCGCTGGTGGAAACTGGTGAGTTGCTGAGCAATTTTCACGCGCTGCGTGACGGACGAGGAAAAGATGACGGCTGAACTATTAGTCAACGTTACCCCATCAGAGACGCGGGTGGCCTATATTGACGGTGGCATACTGCAAGAAATTCATATTGAGCGCGAAGCGCGCCGCGGAATAGTAGGGAATATCTACAAAGGTCGCGTTAGCCGGGTGTTGCCTGGAATGCAGGCGGCGTTTGTAGATATTGGCCTGGACAAGGCGGCATTCCTTCATGCTTCTGACATTATGCCGCACACCGAGTGCGTCGCCGGTGAGGAGCAAAAGAACTTTAGCGTGCGCGACATCGCCGAACTGGTTCGCCAGGGGCAGGATTTAATGGTGCAGGTGGTCAAAGATCCGCTGGGCACCAAAGGCGCTCGCCTGACCACCGACATCACGCTTCCTTCCCGTTACCTCGTTTTCATGCCCGGTGCTTCTCACGTGGGTGTTTCCCAACGTATCGAAAGCGAAGCCGAGCGCGACCGCCTGAAGCGTATCGTGAATGAGTATTGCGATGAGCAAGGTGGTTTCATTATTCGTACCGCTGCGGAAGGCGTGTGTGAAGAAGATTTAGCCTCTGATGCGGCTTACCTGAAGCGCGTATGGACCAAGGTCAGCGAGCGTAAAAAACGAAATCAAACCCGCTACCAGATGTACGGTGAACTGGCGCTGGCCCAGCGCGTATTGCGTGATTTTGCCGACGCGGCGTTGGACAGAATTCGCGTTGATTCCCGCCTGACTTACGAAATGCTGCTGGAATTTACCGCCGAGTACATGCCGGAGATGACCAGCAAAATCGAGCATTACAGCGGCCGCCAGCCGATTTTCGATCTCTACGACGTTGAGAATGAAATCCAGCGTGCGCTGGAGCGTAAGGTGGAACTGAAGTCTGGCGGCTATCTGGTGATTGACCAGACCGAAGCGATGACCACGGTGGATATTAATACCGGCGCGTTCGTGGGCCATCGCAATCTCGACGACACAATTTTTAATACAAATATCGAAGCGACTCAGGCCATCGCGCGCCAGCTCCGGCTGCGTAATCTGGGCGGCATTATCATCATCGACTTCATCGATATGAGTAATGAAGATCACCGCCGCCGCGTGCTGCATTCTCTCGAGCAGGCGCTGAGCAAAGATCGCGTGAAGACCAGCATTAACGGCTTCTCCCAGCTCGGCCTGGTCGAGATGACTCGCAAGCGCACGCGCGAAAGCGTAGAGCATGTGCTGTGCAACGAATGCCCGACCTGCCACGGTCGCGGCACCGTAAAGACGGTGGAAACGGTTTGCTACGAAATTATGCGTGAAATCGTTCGTGTGCATCATGCCTACGATTCCGACCGTTTCCTGGTCTATGCTTCTCCTGCGGTGGGCGAGGCGTTGAAAAGCGAAGAGTCTCACGCGCTGGCTGAAGTAGAAATCTTTGTGGGTAAACAGGTCAAAGTTCAGATTGAACCGCTCTACAATCAGGAGCAGTTCGACGTCGTGATGATGTAAATGCGCATTGCAGACGACTGACAAACCTCTGATGATAGAAGAAATACCAGACGTTTAGTCAAAAAAAACAGGAAAATCAATTCGTTGATTTTCGGCTGATAATCACAAAGAGGGAAAAACCACGCTTTTTCCCTCTTTGTCAGCAACCTCAAATGTGCGGATGTGCATTTTGCCCGTAAGGCTGACAAGGAGAGAAAGGTGAGGCGACTGCCCGGCATTCTGCTGCTCACAGGCGTAACGTTGGTTGTTATCGTCGCGCTACTGGTGAGTGGCCTGCGGCTCGTTTTGCCGCACCTGGATGCCTGGCGGCCCGCGCTGCTGGATAAAATTGAAGCCGCCACAGGTTTGCCGGTGGAAGTCAGTAAGTTACAGGCAAGCTGGGAGAATTTTGGCCCCACGCTTGATGTTCGCGACGTTAAGGCCGGCCTCAAAGACGGCGGCACGCTGAGTATCAAACGCGTTACGCTGGCGCTGGATGTCTGGCAAAGCCTGCTGCACGCTCGCTGGCAGTTTCGCGACCTGACCTTCTATCAGCTGCAAATGCGTACCAACACGCCGCTCAGCCAGAACGGTGGAGATGGTACGCTGGAAGCGGACAAAATCAGCGATCTTTTCCTTCGTCAGTTCGATCACTTCGATCTTCGCGACAGCTCCCTTAGCTTCCTGACGCTCTCCGGCCAGCGGGCCGAACTTTCTATTCCTCAACTGACCTGGCTTAACGGTAAAAACCGCCACCGCGCAGAAGGCCAGGTCAGCCTGTCCAGCTTTAACGGCCAGCACGGCGTGGCCAACGTTCGTATGGATCTGCGGGATGAAAACGGGATTCTGAACAACGGCAAGGTCTGGCTGCAGGCAGATGACGTCGACGTGAAGCCCTGGCTGGGCCGATGGATGGAAGACAATGTCGACCTGAAAAGCGCCCGTTTTAGCCTCGAAGCCTGGATGGATGTGAAAGAAGGGGATATCAACGGCGGCAGCATCTGGCTGAAAAAAGGCGGGGCAAGCTGGCCGGGTTCCGGCAGCGTGACGCACTCGCTTTCGGTCGATAATCTTACCGCTCAGGTCAGCCGGGAGAAATCCAGCTGGCAGATCTCCGTCCCTTCTACCAATATCACGCTGGATGACCAGGCGTGGCCGAAAGGCTCGCTCTCTGTGGCCTGGGTAGCCCCGCAGGATGTAGGCGGGAAACAAAGCCAGCGCAGCGATGAACTTCGCGTACGCGCCAGCAATATGGAACTGGACAGGTTTAATGGCCTGTTGCCGATTGCCGCCAAAATTTCGCCGCAGCTGGGGGATATCTGGACTTCGCTGCAGCCTCAGGGCCACATTGACGTGCTGGCGCTGGACATTCCGCTCCAGCAAACCGAGCTGACTCGTCTGCAGGCCCGGTGGAAAGATGTGAGCTGGAAGCAGTGGAAACTGTTGCCTGGCGCGGAGCACTTCTCAGGATCGGTGACCGGCAGCGTCGCAAACGGGCAGCTTAATGCCGAAATAACCGACGCAAAAATGCCTTATGAAACCGTCTTCCGCGCGCCGCTTGAGATTGAGAAAGGCGTAGCGACGCTTGCCTGGCAGAAAAACGCAGACGGCTTCCAGCTAGACGGCAAGAATATCGACGTTAAGGCTCGCTCCGTTTGGGCGCGTGGCGATTTCCGCTACTTCCAGCCCGCCAGCGGCGATCCGTGGCTGGGCATTTTGGCGGGCATTAGCACCGATAACGGTGCGGACGCCTGGCGCTACTTCCCGGAAAACCTGATGGGCAAAGAGCTGACGGATTATCTCAGCTCGGCGATTCAGGGTGGCCAGGCCGATAACGCCACGCTGGTGTACGGCGGCAACCCACATCTTTTCCCCTACGAGCACAATGAAGGCCAGTTTGAGGTGTACGTCCCGCTTCGTAACGCAAAATTTGCTTTCCAGCCGGACTGGCCTGCGCTGGAAAACCTCGATATCACGCTAGATTTCATCAATAACGGGCTGTGGATGAACAGCAAGTCGGTCAAGCTGGGCGGTGTAACGGCCACTAACTTGACGGCAAACATCCCCGATTATGCCAAAGAAAAGCTGCTGATAGATGCCGACATCAATGGCCCGGGCAATGCGGTAGGGCCTTATTTCAAAGATACGCCGCTGGAGGATTCCCTGGCTGCCGCGCTGGATGAACTCCAGATTGGCGGCGATGTGAATGCCCGCTTACATCTGGATATTCCTCTCACTGGTGAAATGACAACGGCCAAAGGCGATGTGCGGCTGAACAACAACACGCTGCTGATCAAACCGCTGAACAGTACGCTGCATAATCTGAGCGGCAAATTCAGCTTTACCAACGGTGACCTGCAGAGTGAAGCGATGAGCGCGAGCTGGTTTAATCAGCCGGTGAGCCTGAACTTCAACACTAAAACTGGCGATAAAGACTATCAGATTGGCGTCAACCTGAGCGGCGACTGGCAGCCCAATAAAACCGGTGTGTTGCCGAAGCAGGTCAACGACGCGCTCAGCGGAAACATCGCGTGGAAAGGCGACGTGGGTATTACGCTGCCTTATCACGGCAGCGCCAGTTACAAGGTCGATCTGGCGGGCGATCTGAAGAATGTGAGCAGTCACTTACCTGCGCCTGTGGATAAAAAATCCGGGGCAGCGCTGCCGCTGAATATCGCGGTTAAGGGCGACTTAAAGAGTTTCGATCTCACGGGCAATGCAGGCGCGCTCAATCACTTCTCCAGCCGCTGGCTGCTGAATAAGAAACTCACCCTCGACCGGGCTATTTGGGCGACGGACAGTAAAACTGTGCCGCCTCTGCCAGAGCAACCGGGCGTGGAGCTCGATCTCCCTGCAATGGACGGCGCTCAGTGGCTGGCGCTCTTCAGTGAAGGCGCGGCGGACAGCGTTGGGGGATCTGCCGTCTTCCCGTCCGCAGTGACACTGCGGACCCCGGCATTAACGCTGGCGGGCCAGCAATGGCATAACCTGAGCCTGGTTTCTCGCCCGGAGATGAACGGCACGCAGGTTGAGGCCCAGGGGCGTGAAATTAATGCCTCGCTGAGCATGAAGAACAACGCGCCCTGGCAGGCCAGCGTTAAGTATCTTTATTTCAACCCGAACTGGAGCGTTCTCCCGAGTGGTGCAAACGGAACGAAGACGCAGCAGGTCCCGGAAAGCGGCGATACGCTTAGCTTCCGTGGCTGGCCAAATGTGCAGTTGCGCTGCGCGGAGTGCTGGCTGTGGGGACAGAAATATGGCCGTATCGATGGGGATGTGACCATTAATGGCGACACGCTGCAGCTGGCCAATGGGCTGATTGATACCGGCTTTGCTCGCCTCACCGCCGACGGTGAATGGGTGAATAAGCCCGGCAGCGAACGTACTTCCCTGAAAGGCAAGCTGAAGGGCGAGAAGCTCGACGCGGCCGCGAACTTCTTTGGCGTGAAAACGCCGCTGCAGGGCTCTTCTTTCGACGTTGATTATGACCTGCACTGGCGGGCGGTACCCTGGAAGCCGGATGAAGCTTCGCTGAACGGTATTCTGCATACCAGGCTGGGGAAAGGGCAAATTACCGACGTCAGCACGGGCCATGCGGGCCAACTTCTGCGCCTGGTCAGCTTTGACGCGCTGCTTCGCAAACTCCGTTTCGATTTTAGCGATACCTTTGGCAGCGGATTCTACTACGACTCGATTCGCAGCACCGCCTGGATAAAAGATGGCGTATTGCATACTGACGACACGCTGGTTGACGGGCTTGAGGCGGATATCGCGATGAAAGGCTCGGTGGACTTAGTCCGTCGTGAGCTAAATATGGAAGCGGTTGTTGCCCCTGAAATCTCCGCGACGGTAGGCGTGGCTACCGCTTTTGCGGTTAACCCAATAGTCGGCGCCGCGGTGTTTGCCGCCAGTAAAGTGCTTGGCCCGCTGTGGAGCAAAATCTCGGTGCTGCGCTACAGCATTACCGGCCCGGTAGATAAACCGAAAATTGATGAAGTGCTGCGGCAGCCGCGCACCAGCGAAGCTCACTGATTTGACGTTAGCGGTTAATTGCCGCAAGCTCCATAAATAAACCATTCCTCGCCAAACGGGCGATAAGCAATAAGAGTAGCGAAACGATGAGTCTTAACCTGGTAAGTGAGCAGTTGCTGTCTGCGAATGGCTTAACCCATCAAGATCTGTTTTCCATTCTCGGGCAGCTGTCCGAGCGCCGTCTCGACTACGGCGATCTCTATTTCCAGTCCAGCTATCATGAATCCTGGGTGCTGGAAGACCGCATTATTAAAGACGGTTCATGGAATATCGATCAGGGCGTTGGCGTTCGTGCGGTTAGCGGTGAGAAAACCGGGTTTGCCTATGCCGATCAAATTACTTTGCAAGCGCTGGAGCAAAGCGCTCATGCGGCTCGCAGCATCGTTCGTGAGCAGGGCGACGGACGCGCCCGTACGCTGGGTAACGTTCCGCATAGTGCGCTTTATACCAGCGCCGATCCGCTGCTAAGCATGACGCGTGAAGAGAAGCTCGACATCCTGAGACGCGTGGACAGCGTTGCGCGCGCCGCGGATGCCCGAGTGCAGGAAGTTAGCGCCAGCCTGACCGGCGTGTATGAATTGATCCTGGTTGCGGCCACGGACGGGACGCTGGCGGCTGATGTTCGCCCTCTGGTGCGCCTGTCGGTTAGCGTTCAGGTTGAGGAAGACGGCAAGCGCGAGCGCGGTGCAAGCGGCGGCGGCGGTCGTTTTGGCTATGAGTATTTCCTGGAAAGCGTGAACGGCGAAGTGCGGGCTGATGCCTGGGCGAAAGAAGCCGTGCGCATGGCGATGGTTAATTTGTCCGCCGTTGCTGCTCCGGCGGGAATGCTTCCCGTGGTACTGGGCGCAGGCTGGCCAGGCGTGCTGCTGCACGAAGCGGTCGGGCACGGTCTGGAAGGCGACTTTAACCGTCGCGGGACTTCGGTCTTCAGCGGCCAGATGGGCCAGCTGGTGGCCTCCGAACTCTGTACCGTGGTGGATGATGGCACGATGGCTAACCGCCGTGGTTCCGTCTCTATTGATGACGAAGGCGTGCCGGGTCAATACAACGTGTTGATCGAAAACGGCATTCTTAAAGGCTATATGCAGGACAAGCTCAATGCCCGCCTGATGGGCGTTGCGCCTACCGGGAACGGTCGCCGTGAGTCCTATGCCCACCTGCCGATGCCGCGCATGACCAACACCTACATGCTGGCCGGGAAATCCACGCCGCAGGAGATTATCGAGTCCGTGGATTACGGCATCTTCGCGCCAAACTTCGGCGGTGGTCAGGTAGACATCACCTCCGGCAAGTTTGTGTTCTCCACCTCGGAAGCCTACCTGATTGAAAAAGGGAAGGTGACCAGGGCAGTGAAAGGTGCCACGCTGATTGGGTCCGGCATCGAAACCATGCAGCAAATTTCGATGGTTGGGAACGATCTGGCGCTGGATAACGGCGTCGGCGTCTGCGGTAAAGAAGGCCAAAGCCTGCCGGTTGGCGTCGGCCAGCCAACCCTGAAGGTTGATAACCTGACCGTGGGCGGCACTGCCTGAGTTAATATGAGGCCGGACTAGCTCCGGCCCGTTTGTTTTGCCTTCCCGTTCCTGCCCTGCACGCCCTGATAAAGCTCCGCTACCTTCACAAAATAGTTCGTCAGATAGTTAATACATACCTGCACCTTCAGCGGCAGTTTGTCTTTTTCGGTATACAGCGCGTACACAGGACGGGGATCGGACTGATAGCGTGGGAACAGGATCTCCAGCTGTCCGCTATTGATCTCGTCGATCACCCACATCAGCGGCGCATAGCCAATACCTGCCCCGGCTTTCAGCCACCGGCTGAGCGTCATCGGATCGTTGGTGACAAAGCGGCCCTGCGGCAACAGGCGGGTCGAGATCCCTTCGGGCGCAATCAGCTCAAATTCGTTATCCGGCCGGATGCTGTATTCCAGCCATGAATGGTTAGCCAAATCAGCCGGTTTTTCCGGCGTACCGTGAATGTGCAGATAGCTTTTGGCGGCACAAACCACCATTGGCATTGACCCCAGCCTGCGGGAAAACAGGCTAGAATCCTGCAAAGCGCCGACGCGAATGACCAAATCAAGACCATCGGCAATCAGGTCAGGTGCCGGTATGCCGGTGACCAGGTTGACGGTCAGGCCGGGATGTTCACGCAGCATTTCGGCGGTCATGTCGGCGAGAACATTCTGTGCCATAGTTGAAGAGCTACCGATGCGCAGCGTGCCGATAGGCGTGTTGTTAAAGGCGTAAAGCTGCTCGTGGACTTCCTGTGCTTCGTGCAGCATTTTGCGGCAGCCTTGATAATAAATTTTGCCGGCTTCGGTCAGGCCAATGCTGCGGGTGCTGCGGTTAAGCAGCTTAACCTGTAGCTCATCTTCCAGCTTGGACACGATCTGGCTGATGGAAGAGACGCTCATTTGTAGCTGCCTTGCGGCAGCGGTGTAGGAGCCAAGTTCAACGACTTTGGCAAACACCGACATACGTTTCAGTCGTTCCATTGTTCACTCTGAGTGAAAAGTGATTTAGATCACACATTATAGATAACAGGGTAACAGTTACGTTAATATATTATTATTAACATAGCTCATACCGCACGCTCGCCCGCCTTTTCTGGCCTCTCCGTCGCGGTTTGTCGTCGAGTTATGTATCGCCTGCATTATCTTATCAAGGTCAAAATGAGTCTATTTCCGGTTATCGTAATATTCGGTCTTTCCTTTCCGCCGATATTCTTCGAATTAATTCTGTCGCTCGCCGCGTTCTGGCTGGCGCGTCGGCTGCTGACCCCAACCGGCATTTATGATTTTGTCTGGCACCCTGCATTATTCAATACAGCGCTCTATTGCTGCCTTTTTTATCTGATTTCGCGTTTGTTCGTTTGAGGTTGATGTGAAAATACTAACAAGAAACATAACCCGTACCGCTATCACGCTTTTGCTGGTGCTGCTGGCCTTCATCGCTATCTTCCGTGCGTGGGTGTTTTACACCGAATCCCCGTGGACACGAGACGCGCGTTTCACCGCTGACGTTGTTGCCATTGCGCCGGACGTGTCCGGGCTTATCACCAGCGTGAACGTTCAGGACAACCAACTGGTGAAAAAAGACCAGGTGCTGTTCACCATCGACCAGCCGCGCTACCAGAAAGCGCTCGAGCAGGCCGAAGCAGACGTGGCTTATTACCAGGCGCTGTCCTCTGAAAAACGTCGTGAAGCCGGACGGCGTAACTCCCTTGGCATTCAGGCCATGTCGCGCGAAGAGATTGATCAGTCCAACAACTCGCTGCAAACCGTTCTTCATCAACTAGATAAAGCCCAGGCGACGCGCGATCTGGCCAAACTAGACCTGCAGCGCACGGTCATTCGTGCCCCAGCGGACGGCTGGGTAACCAACCTTAACGTGCACACCGGGGAATTTATTAACCGCGGCGCGGCGTCCGTCGCGCTGGTGAAACAGAATTCGTTCTACATTCTGGCCTACATGGAAGAAACCAAACTGGAAGGAATTCGTCCGGGCTATCGCGTACAGATCACGCCGCTTGGCAGTAACCGCGTGCTGCGCGGCAGCGTCGACAGCATCTCTGCCGGGGTGACAAACGCCAGCAGTACCAGCGATTCAAAAGGCATGGCAACGGTCGACTCCAACCTTGAGTGGGTGCGCCTTGCTCAGCGTGTGCCGGTCAGAATCCGCCTTGATGAACAGATGGGGAATCTGTATCCCGCCGGGACAACGGCCACCGTCGTTGTGACGGGAGAAAAAGACCGCAAAGCGGAGAATGACTCAGCCTTTATTAAGCTGATGCATCGTCTGCGCGAGTTCGGTTAAGCAGGCCGCTATGTATAACATTTCCAGGCTGCACGTCCGCTTTGCGATAAAGCTCGCTTTCGCCATTGTTCTGGCGGTGTTTGTCGGTTTTCACTTTGAGCTGGAAACGCCGCGCTGGGCGGTGCTGACCGCCGCGATTGTGGCCGCCGGGCCAGCCTTTGCCGCTGGAGGAGAGCCTTATTCCGGGGCCATACGCTACCGCGGGATGCTGCGTATTATCGGGACATTTATTGGCTGTGCGGCCGCGCTGGTCATCATTATCACGCTGATCCGTGCCCCGGTTGTCATGCTGCTGGTGTGCTGTATCTGGGCCGGATTCTGTACCTGGATCTCCTCGCTTGTTCGCGTCGAAAACTCCTACGCCTGGGGCCTCGCGGGCTACACTGCGCTGATTATTGTGGTCACTATTCAGGTTGCTCCGCTGACTACGCCGCAGTTTGCCGTTGAACGCTGTAGCGAAATCGTTATCGGGATTGTGTGTGCCATCGTCGCCGACCTGCTGTTTTCTCCGCGTTCCATCAAGCAGGAGATTGACCGGGAACTGGATAACCTGCTGGTGGACCAATACCGCCTGATGCAGCTTTGTATTGCCCACGGCGACAAAGAAGAGGTGGATAAAGCCTGGAGCGGGCTGGTGCGTAAAGTCACCGCGCTGAACGGCATGCGTGCCAACCTGAATATGGAATCCGCCCGCTGGGCGAAGGCCAACCGACGCCTGAAAGCGATCAACACCCTTTCGCTGACGCTGATCACCCAGGCCTGTGAAACTTTCCTGATTCAAAACACCCGGCCCGAATACGTCACGCCAGAATTCCGCCAGCTTTTTGCCGTCGAAGTGGAAACCGCCGACGACGTTTATAAGCGGATGAAAGTGCTGCGCCGAGCGATATCTGCGATGGGCGAAAAGGCCACACCGATAACCATCGGATCCTGGGTTTCCGCCTCGACCCGCTATCTGTTGCTGAAGCGCGGGTTTATCAGTAATAGCCGCGTGAGCGCGATTGAAGAAGAAGTGCTGAACGGTGAAGCGGTGGTGAAGGTGGAATCCGCCGAGGGCCACCACGCGATGATTAACTTCTGGCGCACGACGATTTCCTGCGTGCTTGGAAGCCTGTTCTGGCTCTGGACCGGCTGGACATCCGGCAGCGGCGCGATGGTGATGATTGCGGTGGTGACGGCGCTAGCAATGCGCCTGCCTAACCCGCGCATGGTTTCGCTCGACTTCCTGTATGGCATGCTGGTGGCGCTGCCGCTCGGCGCGTTCTACTTCCTTGTGGTGCTGCCGTCCACGCAGCAGAGTATGCTGCTGCTGTGTATCAGCCTTGCCCTGCTGGGCTTCTTTATGGGCATTGAGGTGCAGAAGCGGCGGCTGGGCTCTATGGGGGCGCTGGCCGGGACGATAAATATTATCGTGCTGGATAACCCGATGACTTTCCATTTCAGCAGCTTCCTCGACAGCGCACTGGGGCAGATCGTCGGTTGTTTCCTGGCCATGATGGTGATCCTGCTGATCCGAGATAATTCGAAAGAGCGCACGGGCCGCACGCTACTGAACCAGTTTGTCTCCGCTGCGGTATCGGCGCTGACGACCAATAATGCCCGGCGGAAAGAGAACCACCTTCCGGCGCTGTATCAGCAGCTGTTTTTACTGTTGAACATGTTCCCTGGCGACATAGATCGTTATCGCCTTGCGCTGACGCTAATCATCGCGCATCAACGCCTGCGCGATGCGCCTATCCCGGTCAATGACGATCTCTCTGCCTTCCACCGGCAGTTGCGTAAAACGGCGGATAAGGTGATTTCTGCCAGCAGTGATGATAAGCGAGAGCGCTATTACGAAAGCCTTTTAGGCGAGCTGGAAATCTATCAAGAGAAACTTCGCCTGTGGGAAGCGCCGCGGCAGGTCACCGAGCCGGTGAAGCGGCTGGCAGACATTTTACATCGCTACCGGCACACGCTGATTAACGCCTGAGCCCAACCTTAGCCTGAAGAGCCGACGCCTGCGTCGGCTTTTTTCTATCTATACTTAACTGCGGTCCATGGGATGAACACTTATGAACAGGAGCTATTATGACGAATCAGACACTCCCGCAAAGTGAGCTCTTTAAAACCGGCTATCTGGTCGCAGGCAAGTGGCATTCGCTCGAAGACACTTTTGATGTGCTGAATCCTGCTACGGGAGAAATAGTGGCCAGAGTGGCAAGGGCCGGCAAACTAGAAACCGAAGCCGCGATTGAGGCCGCCAGCAAAGCTTTCCCCGCCTGGCGGGCGAAAACCGCCAAACAGCGATCTGAAATTCTCTACCGTTGGTTTGAACTGATGCTGGCGAACAAAAGCTGGCTCGCCCGGTTAATGACCCTTGAGCAGGGGAAGCCGCTCAAAGAGGCTGAGGGTGAAGTGGATTACGCCGCCAGCTTCATTCAGTGGTTTGCTGAACAGGGCAAACGCGCCAACGGCGAGATTATTCCTCCGGTTAAGCCCGGTTCTCGCATTCTGGCCACGCGTGAACCCGTCGGCGTAGTCGCGGCAATCACGCCGTGGAATTTCCCCATGGCGATGCTGACCCGCAAGCTCGGGCCTGCTCTGGCCGCTGGCTGTACCGGAGTGATAAAGCCCGCGAATAACACGCCTCTTTCCGCTTTTGCTTTGCTGGAACTGGCGAAGCAGGCCGGCTTGCCGGACGGCGTATTGAATGCCGTGGCCGGGAAAACCCAGGAAATTAGCGATGCCATTATGGCCAGCCATCAGGTGCGCAAAATCTCCTTCACGGGTTCAACGGCGGTGGGCAAAACGCTGATGCGTAATGCCGCAGAAACGATGAAAAAAGTGTCGATGGAGCTGGGGGGCAATGCGCCTTATATCGTGTTTGATGACGCGGATATTGATGCGGCGGTAAAAGGTGCCATTGCTAACAAATTCCGTAATGCTGGCCAGGTTTGCGTCAGCGTTAACCGTTTCTTCATCCAGCAAAATGTGTACGACAGTTTTGTGAATAAGCTTGCTGCAGAGGTTGGGAAGCTGAAAGTAGGCAACGGCCTGGAAGAGGGCGTGATTGTCGGGCCGCTGATTGAGCAATCTGCGGTGGAAAAAGTACGAGAGCATGTTGATGACGCGCTGGCGAAAGGTGGGAAAGCGCTTGTCGGCGGCAAGCCCCATGCGCTGGGCGGCAATTTCTGGCAGCCCACCGTTATCATCAACGCTAACGATGATATGAAACTGGCCAGGGAAGAGACGTTTGGCCCCCTTGCGGCCTGCTTCCGCTTTGAAACGGAAGAAGAGGTCATCGAAAGAGCCAACAATACGCCATTTGGGCTGGCGGCCTATTTCTATACCCAGAATTTACAGCGCGTTTTCCGCGTCTCTCAGGCTCTGGAAAGTGGCATGGTTGGGATCAATGAATGTGCTGTTTCTACGGAACTGGGGCCCTTCGGCGGCGTGAAAGAGTCGGGGTTAGGGCGTGAAGGCTCCGTACTGGGGCTGGACGAGTTCCTTGAAGTGAAAACGCTACATATCGGCGGGCTTTAGCTCAGCGCTTGCTTAGAAGAGTCGGGGCGGCAGCGATGAAAAAATTTACTTTTGATTTTAACCACATCGAGGACAACCTGGCTTTCTATCGCCAGTTTGCGGAGCAACTCGCGCTACGCAAAGAGCAGGTTCACGACCTGGATAGCCTGTGGGACGTGGTCACGGCGTCAATGTTACCGCTGCCCGTGGAGATCGAATTTGCGCATTTGCCGGAGAGCAAGCGGCGCAGGTTCGGGGCGCTCATTCTGCTTTTTGACGAGGCAGAAGAAGAACTGGAAGGCCAGCTCCGCTTTAACATTCACGGCTAGCGTTTGATCAGCGGCCATAAAAAAGCCCCCGGCGAGCGGGGGCAAAGTCGTAGGACAAGTACGACGAGGGTTTATTTGTACAGCTCTGCGGTTGCGTGCCAGTTATCGCCGCTACGGGCTTCAATCACGCGGTAAGCAGAGGCACCTTGTTCTGTGGCTTTCTGGGACAATTCCTGACGCATATCCATTGGTGCGCTGCCGACCTGGCTTACAGAAATGGAACCCATGGATTGCAGGCCTTGAGCTTGTTCGCTGTTGATCTGGTGTGCGGCAGCGTTAGCGCCTAAAGAGATAACGGACAGCAGGCTCAGTGCGGCGATAGTTAATTTGGTTTTCATAGTCTTTACTCCTGAAGGTTTAACGTGGCGGCCGGAAGGGCTTAATCGCGATTTTTCTACTTGGGGCCGCCGAGGCCTAACGTTTCTACTCAACTCTATTCAACTGGCTTAGGGCTAAGAACGCTTATTTGTACAGTTCTGCCGTTGCGTGCCAGTGTCCACCGGTGCGTGCTTCGATCACGCGATAAGCGGAAGCGCCGTTTTGCTCTGCTTTCTGGTTCAGCATCTCGTGCATATCCATCGGAGAACTGCCGATGTCATCAACGGAAACGGTACCCAGTGACTGGCGATTCTGCGCTTGCTGAGCGTCGATAGAGTCAGCGGCGAAAACGCCGAATGACAGAGCGGAGAGCAGGCTGGCGGTAACTAAAGTGGCTTTCATGTTCATGGTTTTTTCCTCGTCGTATTCTTTTGGTTGGGTCATCGTTCTGTGACCCTCATCACGAAATCAAGTATACACTAGTTACGGGAAAAATTAATACCCTGCTAATTGTTGCCTATGCAACTTTAAATTAACGAAATGATTTTTTATTCCTGATAGTTATTAAAAAGACGTTTTTATCACGGCTTTTTTGTTAAATATAAGTAAAATCATAGATATGGGTGAATTTGACTATTTGTGCGGTAACATGCAGAACAATGCCCTGTGGAATGGTATTGAAGCAATTCCATACGCTGGATTGAGGTTTATTTACGGAAGATTACCGACTGAGAGGCCCGCCGCGTCATGACGGCGGGCTGAGAAGAGGGGGAGTGATTACAGCTCTTGTTCGAACAGCACCAGGATGGCTTCGTACAGCTCTTTCACCGTGAAGTTATTGGCTGGCGTGGTGAAAATAGTGTCGTCCCCGGCAATGGTGCCCAGAATACCCTCCGCTTTTCCCAGTGAGTCCAGCAGGCGAGCAATGAGCTGTGCGGCGCCAGGGCTGGTATGGATCACTACGACGGCGTCGTTATAGTCGATATCCAGAACCAGGTTTTTTAGCGGGCTGGAGGTCGTCGGGACGCCCAGCTCGGCAGGCAGGCAGTAGACCATTTCCATTTTTGCATTACGCGTTCTTACCGCGCCGAATTTAGTCAGCATGCGGGACACTTTGGATTGGTTGATGTTTTCGAAGCCGTCGTTTTGTAACGCCTGAACTATCTCGCCCTGTGAGCTGAATTTCTCTTCTTTAAGTAATGCTTTGAAAGCCTTTACTAATTCTTCTTGTTTTGAGGAGTTACGCATAAATAACCTATCCTGGGTAAAAGAGATAACATTATTATGCATTTAAATGAATTTTTATGCAAATTGTTCATCTTCCTTCAGGTGCCTGATTTTACGGCGGCCTGAATAGCGTGGGAGAATCATCCGGCGGAGATCAGCCTGAAATAATGTTATGAAAGCGGGCGATTTTATCAAATTTCGTTATCGGCGAACATGCCTGTGTCACGACTCGCAAATAAGCTTCAAAGTAAATTAAATGTTATCAAAATGATGTTGTTTTGGTGTGCGCGGAGGGGTAATGTAACCGCCGTTGATGTAACCACATCAGGTCGTGACCGGGCGCTATGGCGTCGTTCCTCCCGGCGAGTAAATGCAGCAGCAACGCGGTCGGTGATTGCTTTATATCGCAATCTGGCGGCGGGAAGATTGTAATTACCTCCTCTCTGGATTATGGTCGCCACCGCATGGAGTTACGGCACGATTTTGCTAACCATAATAAGGAGTTTAGGATGAAAGTTGCAGTCCTCGGCGCAGCTGGCGGTATCGGCCAGGCGCTTGCCCTTCTACTTAAGACCCAACTGCCTTCAGGCTCAGAACTCTCTCTGTATGACATTGCGCCAGTAACCCCAGGGGTTGCGGTGGATCTGAGTCATATCCCGACTGACGTGAAAATCAAAGGTTTCTCCGGCGAAGATGCTACCCCTGCGCTGGTGGGTGCAGATGTGGTGCTGATCTCCGCAGGTGTTGCACGTAAACCAGGTATGGATCGTTCCGACCTGTTCAACGTGAACGCGGGTATTGTGAAAAACCTGATCGAGCAAGTGGCGAAAACCGCCCCTAAAGCTTGCATCGGTATTATTACCAACCCGGTAAACACCACCGTGGCGATTGCCGCAGAAGTGCTGAAAAAAGCGGGCGTTTACGATAAGAACAAACTGTTCGGCGTCACTACGCTGGATATCATCCGCTCCAACACCTTTGTTGCTGAGCTGAAAGGCAAGCAGCCAACGGATATCGAAGTCCCGGTGATTGGCGGCCACTCTGGCGTAACCATTCTGCCGCTGCTGTCCCAGATCCCTGGCGTGAGCTTCACCGAGCAGGAAGTCGCTGACCTGACCAAACGTATCCAGAACGCGGGTACTGAAGTGGTTGAAGCGAAAGCCGGTGGCGGGTCCGCAACGCTGTCTATGGGCCAGGCTGCGGCTCGTTTCGGTCTGTCTCTGGTTCGCGCTTTGAAAGGCGAAAGCAACGTTGTGGAATGCGCTTACGTTGAAGGCGACGGCGAGCACGCACGTTTCTTCTCCCAGCCGCTGCTGCTGGGTAAAAATGGTATCGTTGAGCGTAAAGCTATCGGCACCCTCAGCGCATTTGAGAAAAACGCGATGGAAGGCATGCTGGATACCCTGAAGAAAGATATCCAACTGGGCGAAGAATTCGTTAAGTAATCGACCCTGGATAAAAAAAACCGGAACTCAGGTTCCGGTTTTTTTATGTCTGCCGTTTAGCTTCCGGCGGGATATTCCTGCACGGTGACCTGCAGCGTGAGTTTCTTGTCTTCACGCATGACTTCGACCGGAATCACCGAGCCTGGGCGAATTTCCGCCACCTGGTCCATGGTTTCCAGCGCCGAGATAGCCGGTTTGTGGTTAACCGAGATAATCACGTCGTTAACCTGAATACCAGCCTGAGCTGCCGGGCCGTCCGGGGATACAGCATTAACGATAATCCCTTGTAGCTGATCGATGCCGGTGGAAGGGCCATGCAGCGGGGTGATTTCTCTGCCGCCAATGCCGATGTAGCCTCGAATAACCCGGCCATCGCGGATGAGCTTATCCATTATTTTGGTCGCCAGTTGGGTCGGTATCGCAAAACCAATCCCTTCCGGCGTTTCGCCGTCATTGCTCTTGTCAAACGACAGGGTGTTGATGCCCATCAGTTCCCCGAGCGAATTCACCAGCGCCCCGCCGGAGTTACCGCGGTTAATTGAGGCGTCAGTTTGCAGGAACGACTGTCGGCCCGAAGGGCTCAGGCCGATGCGGCCGGTCGCGCTGATAATGCCCTGCGTGACCGTCTGCCCCAGGTTGTAAGGATTACCGATGGCCATGACCACATCGCCAATATGGGGCTGGCGCTTGCCGTTAATAGGAATGATCGGCAGGTTGGTGGCGTTGATTTTCAGCACAGCCAGGTCGGTCAGGCTATCGGACCCAATAAGCAGGGCTTCAAACACTCGCCCGTCCTGGAGCGCAACGATGATCTGCTCGGCATCGTTGATCACGTGTTTATTGGTAATGATGTAGCCGCGTCCGTCCATGATAACGCCGGAGCCTAGCGTCTTGATTTGAAGCTGGTTTTGGCCGTTATTGCCGACGCTGCGATTGTACACGTTCACTACCGCCGGGGCAGCGCGGCGCACGGCCGGATTAAAGCTCATCGGCGTTTCGTCGGTGCTGTCATATTGTGCAGGCGCAAGTGGGCCAACGGCTTTGCGTAACGACGGCATCGCGAGCAGCAGCAGCCCCGCAACAATCAGCCCAATGATCACCGAACGTAAGATCTTTAGAAACATGAGTTTGAGTTAATAAGTGAGAGATCGACCGCAGAATAGCATGAGTTGGACGGACATCGTACAGACGATGTCCGTTTCTCTGCTTCCGTTAACGCAATAGCAAATAGAGGCTCTGTTCGCCGCGAACAACATGCAGCGCAATGACCGCAGGCTTGGTTTCCAGCACTTTGCGCATTTCGGCGATAGTATGAATTCGCTCACGGTTAATGCCGACGATGATATCGTCTTTGTGCAGACCAACCTGAGCCGCAGGCGTGCCTTTATCCACGTTATCCAGACGAATGCCCTTGCCGCCGTCCTTCAGTTGCCCATCGCTTAGCGTGGCACCCTGCAGCGCCGGCAGGATCATTTCTGCGCTTGCGGAAGAGGCGGTGCTCTTGTCCAGCGTCACGCTCACTTCCAGTGGTTTGCCGTCGCGCAGCAAGCCCAGTTTCACCACGGTGCCGGGCTCGGTTGTGGCAATTTTCGCTCGTAATTCGGCGAAACTGCTCAGCGGGTTACCGTTCAGGCTGGTGATGATATCCCCGGCTTTAACGCCCGCTTTTGCCGACCCTGACTGAGGCAGAACTTCACTGACAAAGGCACCGCGCTGGGTGGAAAGGTTAAACGCTTTGGCGATGTCGGCGTTCATCTCCATGCCTTTGATTCCCAGCAGGCCACGTTTGATTTCACCAAATTCCATCAGCTGTTTGGCGAGGGTTTGGGCCATATTGCTCGGGATAGCAAAACCAATCCCTACGCTGCCGCCTGCGGGAGCAAGAATCGCAGTGTTGATGCCAATCAGTTCGCCGTTCAGGTTGAGCAGCGCGCCGCCGGAGTTACCCCGGTTGATTGAAGCATCTGTTTGAATAAAGTTTTCCAGACCTTCAAGGTTCAGGCCGCTGCGGCCCAGTGCGGAAACGATGCCGGAAGTCGCTGTTTGACCGAGGCCAAATGGGTTACCCACCGCAACCGCAAAATCACCCACTTTGAGCTTGTCAGAGTCGGCCACTTTGATTTCGGTAAGCCCGGTCGCGTTTTGCAACTGAAGTAGCGCGATGTCGCTCTGATCGTCCCCGCCAATCAGTTTGGCATCAAATTCACGCCCGTCATTCAGCTGCACGCTGATTTTCTGTGCCTGATTAATCACATGATTGTTGGTCAGGACATAGCCTTTTGTGGCGTTGATGATGACGCCGGAACCCAAGCCTTCAAACTGCTGAGGTGTGTCGGAGGGGGCTTCATCGCCGTAGAATTTTTTGAACTCTTCCGGCACTTTCTGGCTGGACGCTGAGGCGGTGCCTTCAACCTGTACGCTGACGACCGCCGGTAAGACTTTTTCCAGCATCGGCGCAAGGCTTGGCAAAGCCGGCTGGCCTGGAACCTGGGAAGGCAGTGACGCGCTTGCCAGAGGGGATACGCCGAGCGTCAGAGCGACGCTTAACGCTAATGCATTCAACAGCCGTGTTTGTTTCTTCATTGGATGCTGGCTCTCGTCACCTGGAAAAAGGAATGCCCACTCACGCAATTGATGTTATTGAAAGATCAATCGACTCACAATGGCGTAATAAGAAAGCACAAGATAATTAAATGATAGCTGGGTCAGGAAAGGATGGGGCACCTGAACTGTGCCCCGGAAAAGCTAAAACAGGGATTAATCGCGTTTTGCACCGGCGCGAAGCAGGCCGGAAGCACCGTCTGAATAATCGCGCGGCATCTGAACCGGCGCCTGATCGTTCCCGGCTTCAGACTCGGCAAGACGGTTACGGAACGGATTGGCTTCCGCTGTCATCTCCGGCAGCAGGCTGCTGGAGCTTTTTGCCATGTGCTGATACAGCTGGCGATAATCGTGCGCCATGTTATCCAGCAGCTCGGCGCTGCGGGCAAAATGGCTGACTAACTCTTCGCGGTACTCTTCAAGCTCCGCTTTGTTTTTTTCCAGCTCATACTGCAGAGCTTGCTGTTGGCGCAGCTTACGATTGCCGAAACGCATGGCTACGGCGCCGATAATAAGGCCCACTACTAACCCAATAAGCGCATATTCCCAAGTCATGAACTTCTCCCGTTATCTTGTGATTCCGTAGGGTAATGTAGCCACTATAACCGTTAACCTAAGAGAAGTGGAATCCTGACGCTGCATCGCTTAGGGTAGAACGGCCTTTTTTTGGACAACCGGTTCGAAAAAGGCAGTGAACGGCTATCCGATTATAAAGGGAAGATAATAATACCATGCAAAATCTCTCTCCTGCATCGCGCTACCAGCAGGCCCTGGCAGAAGGCAGTTTTCAACCTGATGATGTGCAGCGCGAAGCGATTATGCGCCTGGACGCTATCTGGCAAGCATTGTCCGTTGCACCTACGCCCGCGCCTGCCGGTGGGTTGCTGACTAAGTTCGGCAAGCTGTTCGGTAAAAAAGAGGTTCAGGCCGGGCAGGAGCCCGCCCGGGGTTTGTATATGTGGGGAGGCGTGGGGCGAGGTAAAACCTGGCTGATGGATATGTTTTTTCAGAGTTTGCCGGGAGAGCGCAAACTCAGGCTCCACTTTCACCGCTTTATGCTTCGGGTTCACGAAGAGCTGGCGCAGCAGCAGGGCCACACGGATCCGCTGGAAATTATTGCTGACGGCTTTAAGACCGAAACGGATGTGCTGTGCTTCGACGAATTTTTTGTCTCTGATATCACCGATGCCATGCTGCTGGGTACATTAATGAAAGCGCTTTTTGCGCGAGGCATCACGCTGGTGGCCACGTCGAACATCCCGCCGGATGATTTGTACCGCAATGGGCTGCAGCGCGCGCGGTTCTTACCCGCCATCGAAGCAATCAAACGCTATTGCGACGTGATGAACGTGGATGCCGGGATTGATTACCGCCTGAGAACGCTGACTCAGGCGCACCTTTGGCTGTCACCGCTGAATGCAGACTCCGCGCTGCAAATGGAAAAGCTTTATGTCGCTCTGGCCGGGGCAAAGCGCGAAGGGGCGCCGGTACTGGAAATCAACCATCGGCCAATGGTGACGATGGGGGCCGCAAACCAGACGCTGGCTATCGATTTCAACACGCTATGCGTGGACGCGCGCAGCCAACATGATTACATCGCGCTTTCGCGCCAGTTCCACACCGTTCTGCTGTTTAATGTAACGGTGATGACAACGTTGATGGAGAGTGAGGCACGCCGTTTTATCGCTATGGTGGACGAATTCTATGAGCGCCACGTCAAGCTGGTGGTGTCTGCTGAGACCGAGCTATTCAATATTTATCAAGGGGAAAGGCTTAAGTTTGAGTTCCAGCGTTGTCTTTCCAGGCTGCAGGAAATGCAAAGTGAAGAGTATTTACGCCGGCCTCATCTGCCGTGACGATGAATATGTGATATCAACGACAAATTGTGGTCGATCTTTGAGGTCGACTTCTCTATAATCTTGCGACCCCACGTTACAACCAAAGTTTTTTTCCCAAAACTTTTGTCGTGCCGGCATAGGCTATTCGAAGGGGTAGGTTTGCTGGACAATGTCGCGTGAACCTCGACTGATTTTAAACGTTTGGGTGTTCACCAACGTGTAACTATATATTGGGTAAGCTTTTAATGAAAACTTTTACAGCTAAACCAGAAACTGTACAGCGCGACTGGTATGTCGTTGATGCTGAAGGTAAGACCTTAGGTCGTCTGGCTACTGAACTGGCTCGCCGTCTGCGCGGTAAGCACAAAGCGGAATACACTCCGCACGTTGATACTGGTGATTACATCATCGTTCTGAACGCTGACAAAGTTGCTGTAACCGGCAACAAGCGTACTGACAAAGTGTACTACCACCACACCGGCCACATCGGTGGTATCAAACAAGCGACCTTTGAAGAGATGATTGCCCGCCGTCCTGAGCGTGTGATTGAAATCGCGGTTAAAGGCATGCTGCCAAAGGGCCCGCTGGGTCGTGCAATGTTCCGTAAACTGAAAGTTTACGCGGGCACCGAGCACAACCACGCGGCACAGCAACCGCAAGTTCTGGACATTTAATCGGGATTATAGGCAATGGCTGAAAATCAATACTACGGCACTGGTCGCCGCAAAAGTTCCGCAGCTCGCGTGTTTATCAAACCGGGCAACGGCAAAATCGTTATCAACCAACGTTCTCTGGAACAGTACTTCGGTCGTGAAACTGCCCGCATGGTAGTTCGTCAGCCGCTGGAACTGGTCGACATGGTTGAGAAACTGGATCTGTACATCACCGTTAAAGGTGGTGGTATCTCTGGTCAGGCTGGTGCGATCCGTCACGGTATCACCCGCGCTCTGATGGAGTACGATGAGTCCCTGCGTTCCGAGCTGCGTAAAGCTGGCTTCGTTACCCGTGATGCTCGTCAGGTTGAACGTAAGAAAGTCGGTCTGCGTAAAGCACGTCGTCGTCCTCAGTTCTCCAAACGTTAATTGTTCTCTGCCTGTTCAGGCAGCAAGACAGTTGGCAAAAAGCCCGGTCCTGGTACCGGGTTTTTTTATGCCTGTAATTTATATTATTGCTTCTAACATTTTGAAATTATTTGCCTTTCAGGCAAATTCGATATACGACCACCACAAAACCAGTAAAATCTGGTAAACTATCATCCAATTTTCTGCCCAAATGTCGGCATCCAGTTGTTTTCGCCCTGATAAGGCGTCAGCGATGTTTCGGCGAAGCATTGGGTAATAACGGTCAGGTTAGTCGCCGCTTGCGGCTATTAGCAGTAATTTTCTGGATAAACTTGGAGGTTTTCATGGCTGTCGCTGCCAACAAACGTTCGGTGATGACGCTGTTTTCCGGTCCTACTGACATCTACAGCCACCAGGTCCGTATCGTCCTGGCTGAGAAAGGTGTTAGCGTTGAAATTGAGCATGTGGAAACGGATAACCTGCCTCAGGATCTGATTGACCTCAACCCCAATCACAGCGTACCGACCCTGGTTGACCGCGAGCTGACGCTGTGGGAATCCCGCATCATCATGGAATACCTTGATGAGCGTTTCCCGCACCCACCTTTGATGCCGGTTTATCCGGTTGCGCGTGGTGAAAGCCGTCTGTACATGCACCGCATTGAGAAAGACTGGTATTCGTTGATGAACGTGGTGATGAACGGCTCAGCGCAGGAAGCGGAAGCCGCTCGTAAGCAGCTGCGTGAAGAGCTGTTGAGTATCGCCCCGGTCTTTACCCAGAAGCCTTTCTTCCTGAGCGACGAGTTCAGCCTGGTCGACTGCTATCTGGCTCCGCTGCTGTGGCGCTTGCCGCAGATGGGCATTGAGCTGACAGGTGCGGGCTCCAAAGAGATGAAAGGGTACATGACCCGCGTCTTCGAGCGTGACTCCTTCCTGGCCTCTTTGACCGAACCTGAGCGCGAAATGCGTCTGCAGACCCGAGGCTAATTGATGGATATGTCGCAGCTGTCGCCGCGCCGTCCTTATCTGCTGCGGGCCTTTTATGAGTGGCTGCTGGATAACCAGCTCACGCCGCATCTGGTGGTAGATATCACACTACCGGGCGTACAGGTTCCGATGGAGTATGCGCGTGACGGGCAAATTGTGCTGAACATCGCCCCGCGAGCCGTAGGGAATCTGGAGCTGGCCAATGACGAAGTGCGCTTTAACGCGCGTTTCGGCGGCGTACCTCGCCAGGTTAACGTACCTATGGCTGCCGTGCTGGCTATCTATGCACGTGAAAATGGCGCGGGCACCATGTTTGAGCCGGAAGCGGGCTATGATGAAGACGCTGAAAGCCACAACGATGACCAGCCCGTTATCGGTGAGACTGAAACAGTTATGCAGGTTATTGACGGCGATCGCCCGGATCACGGCGATGATGACAATAACCCGGATGACGATCCGCCGCCGCCTCGCGGTGGTCGTCCGGCGCTCCGGGTCGTGAAGTAAAAGCTGAAAACAGACCCAATGGGTCTGTTTTTTTTCAGCCTTTCACTCCTGTCCTCACTCTCATTTCACCCGCACGTTTTGTGATATGATGAAAATGTTATAAATTTTCCCCATTATCCTGGTTAAACGGTACCCATGAGCGAATTTGACGCCAACTCAGAAGACACTATCGGCAACAGCCTGCGTCGCCGTCCTTTGGCGCGCAAAAAACTGTCTGAAATGGTGGAAGAAGAGCTGGAGCAGATGATCCGCCGCCGCGAGTTTGGTGAGGAAGGGCAGCTGCCGTCCGAGCGTGAACTGATGGCGTTCTTTAACGTCGGGCGCCCATCGGTGCGTGAAGCGCTGGCCGCGCTCAAGCGTAAGGGACTGGTACAAATCAATAATGGCGAACGCGCGCGCGTCTCGCGTCCTTCGGCGGATACTATTATTGGCGAGCTCTCTGGGATGGCGAAAGATTTCCTGTCACACCCAGGCGGTATCGCCCATTTCGAGCAGCTGCGGCTGTTTTTCGAATCAAGCCTGGTACGCTATGCCGCCGAACATGCCACGGATGAACAGATTGCGCTGCTGGGCAAAGCGCTGGAGATCAACAGCCAGTCGCTGGATGACAACGCTCAGTTTATGCGTTCAGACGTCGACTTCCACCGCGTGCTGGCGGAAATTCCCGGCAACCCGATCTTCATGGCGATCCACGTCGCGCTGCTTGATTGGCTGATTGCCGCCCGTCCTAAGGTGGCCGAACAGGCGCTTCACGAACACAATAACGTGAGCTATCAACAGCATATCTCTATTGTCGATGCCATTCGCGCCCGCGATCCGGATGAAGCTGACCGCGCTCTACAAACTCACCTCAATAGCGTTTCTGCCACCTGGCACGCCTTCGGTAAAGCCAAAAAATCCTGTACATGATCCTCGCGTCACGATCGATTTAGTGAAGTCGATCCCACAATAAGCTTTCTGTATGACGCCGTGGTAAAAGCTATCTGGTATAACAGGTATAAAGGTACACAGATGATTCAGTTAAACATCACTACGAGGTATGTATGGCTAGCAATTTACGCGGCGTGATACCCGCGCTTCTAACCCCTTTCGATGCACAGCAGAAGATTGACCAGCACAGCCTGCGGCGGTTGGTTCGTTTCAACATTGCTCTGGGTATTGATGGGCTGTATGTCGGAGGATCAACCGGGGAGGCGTTTACCCAGAGTCTCGCTGAACGTGAAGAGGTGCTGGAAATTGTCGCCGAAGAGGGAAAAGGCAAAATCACCCTCATTGCCCACGTCGGTTGCATCAGCACTGCGGAAAGCCAGCAGCTGGCACGGGCGGCAAAGCGTTGCGGCTTCGATGCGGTTTCAGCGGTCACGCCGTTTTATTACCCATTCAGCTTTGGCGAGCATTGCGATCACTATCGGGCAATTATTGATTCTGCTGATGGATTACCGATGGTGGTCTACAACATTCCGGCGCTAAGTGGGGTAAAACTGACGCTGGATCAGATCAATACTCTGGTGACGCTGCCCGGCGTTGGCGCATTAAAGCAAACATCCGGCGATCTTTATCAGATGGAGCAGATCCGCCGTGAACACCCGGATCTAGTGCTGTACAACGGCTACGATGAGATCTTCGCCTCCGGCCTGTTGGCCGGTGCGGACGGTGGCATCGGTAGCACATACAACATCATGGGCTGGCGCTACATGGGAATCGTTAAGGCGCTGAAAGAAGGCGATATCCTGAAGGTCCAAGCGCTACAGGCCGAGTGTAATAAAGTTATCGACACGCTGATTAAAGTGGGTGTCTTCCGTGGGTTGAAAACGGTTCTGCACTTTATGGATGTGCTGACAGTGCCGCTGTGCCGCAATCCGTTTGCCCCCGTTGATGAACAATATTTGCCAGAGCTTAAAGCGCTGGCGCAGCAGCTAATGCAGGAACGCGGCTAAGTGGATGCCGGATAAGGCGCAGACGCCATCCGGCATAACAACGAAAATAAAGATCGTCGGGAGCATACAATGAGTCCTTCTGCCCAGAATATCCCGTGGTATCGCTGTCTCAACCGAGCGCAATGGCGAGCTTTCTCCGCCGCCTGGCTGGGTTATCTGCTTGATGGTTTTGATTTTGTCTTAATCGCTTTGGTCCTAACGGAAGTACAGGGTGAATTTGGTTTGACGACCGTTCAGGCCGCAAGTCTGATTTCGGCCGCCTTTATCTCTCGCTGGTTTGGTGGCCTGATGCTTGGCGCGATGGGTGACCGCTATGGCCGGCGGCTGGCGATGGTCACCAGCATTATTCTCTTTTCCGTCGGCACGCTAGCCTGTGGTTTCGCACCGGGCTACACCTCCTTGTTTATTGCTCGTTTGGTGATTGGCATGGGGATGGCGGGGGAATATGGCTCTAGCGCGACCTACGTTATCGAAAGCTGGCCAAAGCATCTGCGTAATAAAGCCAGCGGCTTTTTAATCTCGGGTTTTTCCGTCGGCGCAGTGGTTGCAGCCCAGGTCTATAGCCTTGTGGTGCCGGTCTGGGGATGGCGCGCGCTCTTTTTCATCGGCATCGTCCCGATTGTCTTCGCGCTCTGGCTACGTAAAAACATCCCGGAAGCTGAAGATTGGAAGCAGAAACACGAAGGTAAAGCGCCGGTTCGCACCATGGTCGATATTCTCTATCGCGGTCAGTATCGGGTGATGAACATTATCATGACCTGCGTGGCAGGAGTGTCGCTGTGGTACTGCTTTGCCGGCGGGATGCGTATTGCCGGGCTGGTGGCGCTGCTGGGGCTGGTATGCGCCATTATCTTCATCAGCTTTATGGTACAGAGCAGTGGAAAGCGTTGGCCGACCAGCGTGATGCTAATGGTGGTGGTGTTGTTTGCCTTCCTCTACTCCTGGCCAATTCAGGCATTACTGCCGACCTACCTGAAAACCGAGCTGGCCTACGATCCACACACCGTTGCTAACGTGCTGTTCTTCAGCGGCTTCGGCGCGGCTGTGGGCTGCTGCGTCGGCGGTTTCCTCGGTGACTGGTTAGGAACCCGTAAAGCCTATGTTTGCAGCCTGCTGGCCTCTCAACTGCTGATCATCCCGGTCTTTGCCATTGGCGGTACCAACGTGTGGGTACTGGGCTTCTTACTGTTCTTCCAGCAGATGTTGGGACAGGGGATCTCGGGGATCTTACCGAAACTTATCGGTGGCTATTTCGATACCGACCAGCGCGCGGCGGGATTAGGTTTTACCTACAACGTGGGGGCGCTTGGCGGTGCACTGGCGCCGATCCTGGGGGCACTGATCGCCCAGCGACTGGATCTGGGCACCGCGCTTGGCTCGCTCTCCTTCTGCCTGACGTTTGTAGTGATCTTACTGATTGGCCTCGATATGCCAACGCGTGTCCAGCGGTGGATCCGCCCGGAAGCGCTGCGCACTCACGACGCCATTGATGGCAGGCCGTTCAGCGGGGCGGTGCCGTTTGGCAGCAGCAAGAGCGGATGGGTGAAAAGTAAAAATTAATGAGGGAGCCCGGCGTCTGTCGGGCAATCCATGAGGAAGTGACGATGTCTTTACTCGAGCAACTGAATGAAGGTATTTCTCAGTCAGGCGGACTGATTGTGTCCTGCCAGCCGGTTCCAGACAGCCCGCTGGACAAACCTGATATTGTGGCCGCGATGGCGCTGGCAGCGCAGCAGTCGGGAGCCGTGGCGCTGCGTATTGAAGGTATTGCGAACTTACGCGCAACCCGCGCAGTGGTTTCCATTCCGATTATTGGGATTCTCAAGCGTGACCTGAACGACTTTCCGGTGCGTATTACGCCTTTCCCCGAGGATGTTGATGCGCTGGCACTGGCCGGTGCCGATATTATCGCCATCGACGGCACGGACCGCATTCGCCCATCTACGGTCATATCGCTGCTGGCAGCGATTCATCGGCACGGTTTACTGGCGATGGCCGATTGCTCAACCCAGGAGGATAGCATGGTCTGCCAGCGGCTGGGCGCAGACATCATCGGCACTACGCTTTCCGGTTACACCACCGCAGAAACGCCAGATGAACCTGACTTTGCGCTGGTTAAAGTCTTAAGTGATGCGGGATGCCGCGTTATTGCTGAAGGAAGATACAACACGCCTGCGCAGGCGGCACAAGCCATGCGAAACGGTGCCTGGGCGGTGACAGTGGGATCGGCGATCACGCGTCTGGAACATATTTGCCAGTGGTATAACGTAGCGTTGAAACAGGCGGTGCTATGACCACGTTAGCGATTGACATTGGCGGTACCAAACTTGCCGCAGCCCTGGTGGACGACGACTTGAGCCTGCATGAGCGTCGTGAACTTGCTACGCCCGCCAGCCGAACGCCGGATGCTCTGCGTGCGGCATTGCAGGCGCTCGTCGCCCCGCTGATTTCCCGCGCGCAGCGGGTAGCGATAGCTTCTACCGGTATTATTCGCGACGGCGTACTGCTGGCGATTAATCCCGATAACTTGGGGGGCCTACTACATTTTCCCCTGGTCGATACCCTACAGGAACTGACCGGTTTGCCGACGCTGGCGGTGAATGATGCCCAGGCGGCGGCTTGGGCGGAATACCACGCCTTGCGCGGCGACTTTCGTGACATGGTATTTATTACCGTCTCAACCGGCGTGGGAGGCGGTGTGGTAAATGACGGCAAACTCTTGCGCGGTGCCGGGGGACTTGCGGGGCATTTCGGGCATACGTTGGCCGATCCTGGTGGGCCGACATGCGGCTGTGGCCGCCGTGGCTGCGTGGAGGCGATCGCCTCAGGGCGCGGTATTACGGCCGCAGCACAAGGTGAATTGGCCGGATGTGATACCAAAACGGTCTTCACACGCGCCGGGCAGGGTAATGAGCAGGCCACTCGCCTCATTAACCGCTCGGCGCACACGCTGGCGCGGCTGGTAGCCGATATTAAAGCGACCACCGACTGCCAGTGTGTCGTTATCGGCGGCAGCGTAGGGCTGGCGGAAGGCTATCTGGCACAGGTTGAAACCTATCTGGCGCAGGAGCCGGAGGCCTATCAGGTTAGGTTACAGCCGGCACATTATCGGCACGATGCCGGCTTACTGGGGGCCGCGTTGTTGGCTCAGGGAGAGAAGTGATGGTCATAGGTGATATTCAGGCGCTGGATATAGTGGGGTTACATCCCGTACTGGTTGAGGCGCTAAAGCTGGCGTTAACCGCCATCCCGAAGGAGCAACTCCCGGGGCGCTATGAGCTGCAGGGGGATGATATTTTTATGAACGTCATGGCGTTTACCACGCAGCCTGCGGAAAGTAAAAAAGCGGAGCTGCATCAAAAGTATATCGACATTCAGCTGCTGTTATCCGGTACGGAGCAGGTTGCGTTTGGCGTCAGCGGGAGCGCTCGTTACTGTGAAACCTGGCATGTGGAAGACGACTATCAGCTTTGTCGTGAGATGGCTAATGAACAGAGCGTGACTTTGACGCCGGGCATGTTCGCCGTGTTTATGCCGGGGGAGCCGCATAAACCGGGCTGTTGGGTAGATGAAGCGGAGGAAATCAAAAAAGTGGTGGTGAAGGTAGGGGCTAGTCTGCTGGAAGGCTAAAAGATATCCCCCCCTTGGGAGCGGTTTGAGGGGAGGTTGTGCCATGGCGGGCTGATGGTCAATACTCATCCGATTCAGTTTTCCGTGCTGCCAGTGCTATCTGTGAACGAACCAGGCAAGATAGCGTCATCAATACGCTCGACGGGTAAAGGGGTCAATCTGTGATGGTTGAATTACATCCAGTTTCGGCGGGATTTGCGAGCAGCTTTCAAAGAGAGAGGACAGTAGTATTGAGGGTGAAAATATCGGCTCCCCATCCATAAGCATTCGCCTATTTTGGGGAGCCGGGATGGCCTTTTACACTTCCAGCCAGTTCATAATCCCGTCAGCCGCTTTGCGCCCTTCAGCAATAGCGGTGACCACCAGATCGGAACCACGAACCGCATCGCCACCGGCGAAGATTTTCGGGTTACTGGTCTGGAAAGCGTTCTCGCTAGCTTCTGGTGCGAGAATGCGCCCCTGGCTGTCCAGCTCAACGCTGTGCTGCTCCAGCCAGGTCATGCTGTGAGGGCGGAAACCGAAGGCCATTACCACCGCATCGGCAGGCAATACGTGCTCGGAGCCGGCGACGATCTCCGGGCGACGACGGCCATTCGCATCCGGCGCACCCAGCTCGGTACGGGCCACTTTCACACCGCACACCCGGCCATTTGCGTTAATTTCCACGCCCAGCGGCTGCAGATTGAACTGGAACTCCACGCCTTCTTCGCGCGCGTTTTTCACTTCGCGTTTAGAGCCCGGCATATTTTCTTCGTCACGACGGTAGGCACAGGTCACGTGGGTTGCACCCTGGCGCACTGAAGTACGCACGCAGTCCATAGCGGTGTCCCCGCCGCCCAGCACGACAACGCGTTTACCTTCCATGCTGACATACGGCTCTTCAGCTGTTTCGCCGAAGCCCATGATCTGCTTGGTATTGGCGATGAGGAACGGCAGGGCGTCATACACGCCAGGCGCGTCTTCATTTTCGAGACCACCGCGCATCGACTGATAGGTGCCGACGCCCAGGAACACGGAATCGTATTCGCTCAGCAGCTCGTCCATCTGCACGTCGCGGCCCACTTCGGTATTGAGTTTGAATTCAATCCCCATCCCGCTGAAGATTTCGCGACGCTTGGTCATCACCTCTTTTTCCAGCTTAAAGGCTGGAATACCGAAGGTCAGCAGACCGCCGATTTCTGGGTGTCGGTCGTAAACCACCGCCTTCACGCCGTTACGTGCCAGAACGTCGGCACAGGCAAGCCCGGCAGGGCCTGCCCCGATGATAGCCACGCGCTTACCGGTTTGCTTCACGCCGGTCAGATCCGGCTTCCAGCCCATCTCAATCGCTTTATCGTTGATATAGCGCTCGATGTTACCGATAGTCACCGCCCCGAACTCGTCGTTCAGCGTGCAGGAGCCTTCGCAAAGACGGTCCTGAGGGCAGACGCGGCCGCAGACTTCCGGCAGGCTGTTGGTCTGGTGAGACAGCTCGGCTGCCTCAATAATGCGCCCCTCATTGGCCAGCTTCAGCCAGTTTGGAATGTAGTTATGAACCGGGCACTTCCACTCGCAGTACGGGTTGCCGCAGGAGAGGCAGCGGTCGGCCTGAGCCTTGGCCTGCCCCTCAGAGAACGGCTCGTAGATTTCCACAAATTCAATTTTGCGGATCTTCAGCGGCTTCTTCGGCGGATCAACGCGCTGCAAGTCGATAAATTGATAAACGTTTTGACTCATCGTGACCTCTTACTGCGCCTGCACCCGCAGCTCAGCTGCGGAACGACTGCGGTGACCCAACAATGCTTTAACATCACTGGACTTCGGTTTAACCAGGGTGAATTTCGAGGCGAATGCCGGCCAGTTGGCCAGGATTTCTTCGCCGCGCTGGGAGCCGGTCAGCTGAACGTGTTCGGTGATCATGCCTCGCAGGTGCTCTTCATGAATCGCCAGCTCTTCCACATTCAGTAATTCAACCAGTTCCGGATTCACGCGTTTGCGGAATTCACCGTCTTCGTCCAGTACGTAGGCGAAACCGCCCGTCATACCGGCCCCGAAGTTAACCCCCGTTTTGCCCAGAATACAGACGATGCCGCCGGTCATGTATTCACAGCCGTTATCACCGATGCCTTCAACCACGGTGATCGCCCCGGAGTTACGCACCGCGAAACGCTCGCCTGCACGGCCTGCGGCATACATCTTCCCGCCGGTGGCACCATACAGGCAGGTGTTGCCGATAATGGTCGCTTCGTGGCTGCGGAAGGCTGAGCCTACCGGTGGACGCAGAGAAATCAGCCCGCCCGCCATACCTTTACCGACATAGTCGTTGGCATCGCCGGTCAGGTGCAGCTCAACGCCGCCCGCGTTCCAGACGCCGAAGCTCTGGCCTGCGGTGCCGTTAAAGTGCGCCTTGATTGGGTCAGACGCCAGGCCTTGATCGCCATGTTGCTGGGCAATGTAGCCGGAGAGAGAAGCTCCAATCGAACGGTCGGTGTTGCGAATATCAAACCAGAACGTTTTACTCTGCTTGTCGTCCACATACGCCTGTGCCTGGTTCAGCAGCTGTGCGTTAAGGTCGCCCTTATCGAACGGCGGGTTATGCTCGGTGCAGTACACCGCTTTGCCCGGCATCGGTTCAGCCGTTTTCAGCAGGGCAGAGAGATCCAGCTTCTGCTGCTTCGCCGTAAACCCGTCCAGCTCTTTCAGCAGGTCGGTACGGCCAATCAAATCAACCAGACGTTTCACGCCCAGCAGCGCCATCAGTTCTCGGGTTTCGCGGGCGATGAATTCAAAGTAGTTGGTCACTTTGAACGGCAGGCCGTGGTAATGGTTTTTACGCAGTTTGTCATCCTGAGTTGCCACGCCGGTAGCGCAGTTGTTCAGGTGACAAATTCGTAGGTATTTACAGCCCAGCGCAACCATTGGCCCGGTACCGAAACCGAAGCTTTCTGCCCCAAGAATTGCTGCCTTGATGATGTCGAGGCCGGTTTTCAGGCCACCGTCCACCTGCAGACGAATCTTATGGCGCAGGCCGTTAGCCACCAGTGCCTGCTGGGTTTCCACCAGACCAAGCTCCCACGGGCAGCCCGCGTATTTCACGGATGACAGTGGACTTGCCCCAGTGCCGCCGTCGTAGCCGGCAATAGTAATCAGGTCCGCATAGGCTTTGGCTACGCCCGTTGCGATGGTGCCGACGCCCGGTTCGGAAACCAGCTTCACGGAAATCATCGCCTTCGGGTTAACCTGCTTCAGGTCAAAAATCAGCTGCGCCAGATCCTCGATAGAGTAAATATCGTGGTGAGGCGGAGGGGAAATCAGCGTCACGCCCGGCACGGAGTAGCGCAGCTTGGCGATATAAGGCGTCACTTTATCGCCCGGTAGCTGACCGCCTTCGCCCGGCTTCGCGCCTTGCGCAACTTTAATCTGGATAACGTCGGCGTTGACCAGGTAGGCAGGCGTCACCCCGAAGCGGCCGGAAGCAACCTGCTTGATACGGGACACTTTATTGGTGCCGTAGCGCGCCGGATCTTCACCGCCTTCGCCGGAGTTAGAGTTCCCGCCGATGCTGTTCATCGCTTCAGCCAGGGATTCGTGTGCTTCCGGGCTCAGAGCGCCGATGGACATTGCCGCGGTATCGAAGCGTTTGAACAGCTCGGTCGCTGGCTCAACGTCTTCAATTTTGACGGACTCGTCCTGCGGATTCAGCGCAAGCATATCGCGCAGCGTGGCGACCGGGCGCTCGTTAACCAGTTTCGCGTATTGCTGATAGTCGCTGTACTCGCCGCTTTGCACCGCTTTTTGCAGCGTCTGCACTACGTCCGGGTTATAGGCGTGGTATTCCCCGCCGTGAACGAATTTCAGCTGGCCACCCTGATCCAACGGCTTACGTACCAGCCAGGCGCGTTTGGACAGGTTCAGCAGATCCTGCTGGAAGTCGCCGAAGCCTGCCCCGCCGATGCGGCTGACCGCACCCTGGAAGCAAAGCTCGGACACTTCTTTATGCAGACCCACCGCTTCGAACAGCTTAGAGCAACGGTAAGAGGCGATAGTCGAGATGCCCATTTTGGACATGATCTTGTACAGCCCTTTGTTGATGCCGTTGCGGTAGTTTTGCATCACTGTGCGGTAGTTTTTATCGATGGCGCCGTTGTCGACCAGCTTCGCCAGGGTTTCATAGGCGAGATACGGGTAGATAGCGGTCGCACCGAAGCCCAGCAGCACGGCGAAGTGGTGCGGATCGCGGGCGCTGGCGGTTTCAACAATGATGTTGGCATCGCAGCGCAGGCTCTTTTCAACGAGGCGAGTCTGGATGGCGCCTACGGCCATCGGGGCCGGAACCGGCAGGCGATTTTTCGCAATATTACGGTCGGACAACACCAGCAAGACGGTGCCATTCCGAACCATGCGTTCAGCTTCGTCGCACAGCGCCATCACCGTTTCGTGCAGCGACTTCTCGGTCACGTCATAGGTGATGTCGAGCGTATCGGCGCGATAGTGTTCCTCTTCCAGCGTGGTGAGCTGCTGGAAATCAGACCACAGCAGAATCGGCGATTTAAAGCTCAGGCGGTGTGCCTGGCCTTCTGCCTCGCAGAAGACGTTCATTTCACGGCCAATGCTGGTGGCCAGGGACATAACGTGCGCTTCACGCAGCGGATCGATTGGCGGGTTGGTCACCTGCGCAAACTGCTGGCGGAAGTAATCGTAAATAATGCGTGGCTGGCTGGAAAGCACGGCAAATGGGGTGTCATCGCCCATTGAACCCACGGCTTCCTGGCCATTCTCGCCCAGCACGCGGATCACTGAATCCAGCTCTTCGCTGCTGTAGTTAAACTGTTTCTGATAGCTGGCAAGCGTATCGTCGTCCAGCTCCCGCGAACCTACTTTTTCATCCGGCAGGTCTTCAAACGGCACCAGGCGGCGAACGTTGTTCTCCATCCACTCTTTATACGGATGGCGGCTTTTCAGCTCGGCATCGGTTTCAGCGGAGTGCAGAATACGCCCGACACGGGTGTCGATAACCATCAGCTCACCCGGGCCAACGCGGCCTTTCTCTACCACTTCATCCGGCTGGTAGTCCCAGATTCCGACTTCAGAGGCGCAGGTGATGAGCTTGTCTTTGGTGATCACGTAGCGCGCCGGACGCAGGCCGTTACGGTCCAGGTTACAGGCGGCGAAACGTCCGTCAGACATCACGATCCCGGCCGGGCCATCCCACGGCTCCATATGCATGGAGTTAAAGTCGAAGAAGGCGCGCAGCTCGGGGTCCATGTTCGGGTTGTTCTGCCATGCAGGCGGAACCAGCAGACGCATGGCGCGCACGATATCCATCCCGCCGGCCAGCAGCAGCTCAAGCATGTTATCCATGGAGCTGGAGTCGGAGCCGGTTTCGTTCACAAACGGCGCAGCGTCGTGCAGATCGGGGATCAGCGGCGTCTGGAATTTATAGGTACGGGCGCGCGCCCACTGGCGGTTACCGGTGATGGTGTTGATTTCGCCGTTGTGCGCCAGATAGCGGAACGGCTGAGCCAGCGGCCAGCGTGGCACGGTGTTGGTGGAGAAACGCTGGTGGAACAGGCAAATGGCCGATTCCA
Source organism: Cedecea sp. Ae19-4 (assembly GCF_059801165.1). NCBI lineage: Bacteria > Pseudomonadati > Pseudomonadota > Gammaproteobacteria > Enterobacterales > Enterobacteriaceae > Cedecea > Cedecea sp. Ae19-4. The sequence continues at coordinate 202,012 of NZ_JBCHWG010000004.1, forward strand.
GGCGCAGGTCAGCCAGGTCCAGGTAGAAGCGCGGCAGGTCAGCCGGCATACACAGACCTTTATAAATGTTCACCAGGTTAGACAGGCTGCAGATATAGAAGTCTTTATCTTCCTGGATACGTTTTTCGATACGGCGACGGGCGATAAACAGGCGGCGTTCCATATCACGAGGGCGCCAGCCCGCCGGGGCGTTAACGAATATTTGTTCAATACGTGGCAGAGAGGAGAGGGCGATTTCACCGAGCACGTCTTTGTTCACCGGCACTTCACGCCAGCCAACAATAGACAGAGTTTCGTTTTGCAGCTCTTCTTCAACAATGCGGCGGCTGGCGCGGGCAAGCGCGTCATCCTGGTTCAGGAAAATCATGCCAACGGCATAGTTCTTGGCCAAACGCCACTGGCGTTCTTCTGCAACAATGCGGAAGAAACGATCGGGTTTTTGCAACAGCAGGCCACAACCGTCGCCGGTTTTACCGTCGGCAAGGATGGCACCACGGTGCTGCATGCGGGCTAGCGCGTGAATAGCGGTACGCACTACCTTGTGGCTAGGTTCGCCTTCTATGTGGGCGATCAGGCCGAAACCACAGTTATCCTTCTCAAGGGATTTATCGTACAACATATCAGTGAACCTCCCCAGGCTCTACGTTACTCCCAACCGTTTGCGCGTGGACGCAGCAAGGGCATGGCGACGGGGTTTGCGCATCATACGCTTGCCTCGCGTGTCGCCCTCTTAATGTCCAACGCATCCGGTGTCACAAGTGTTGAGGACTTGCTTTAGAGGGAATCTCAATTACTGCATAAATATGATGGGCACAGAACCCATCCAGAAAGCTTCCAGCGGATTTCCAACTTATCGGGAAAGAGCACACAGGTCAAATGGCATTCTTATTTATACGGAATCGTACTAAGAGTGGCTTAATTAAATGAATTTAATGGTTTTTTTTGCTTTTTTGGCTGTGAGGGGACGACGGTGAACGCCGAGTGTTATGTGATCGTCCTCACTATCCGAAAGGCCGTGAAACTCCAGACCATGCTGGCATGAATGATATTGCCAGCATGATATGCTGCTTAACCCCCGCGGAGTGCAGCATGACACTGTTTTTCACCGTTCGTCATATTCTTTAAATAAAGGGTGGCGTCATAAGGAAAAGTAATCAAGTGTTATGTGAATAGAGTTGCACTTATTTTGAGTTTATATGCAATAGATAAGGCTGCGCCGAAGCGATTGATCCAGGTCATCGCCGGTGCGAGAAGAAAATGGCAGGCTAGGTCCCTTTTTCGGGACGGCCCATCAGATTATGCAGTTACAGAAATTAGTCAATATGTTTGGCGGCGATCTCTCTCGTCGCTATGGGCAAAAAGTCCATAAACTCACGCTGCATGGTGGTTTCAGTTGCCCCAATCGCGATGGGACTATCGGGCGAGGCGGCTGTACTTTTTGCAACGTGGCCTCTTTCGCTGACGAAACGCAGCAGCACAATTCCATCGCTGAGCAGCTCGCACACCAGGCCAGCCGGGTGAACCGCGCTCAGCGCTATCTGGCCTATTTCCAGGCCTATACCAGCACCTGGGCTGAAGTGCAGGTGTTGCGGTCGATGTACCAGCAGGCGGTGAGCCAGACCAGCATCGTGGGGCTGTGCGTCGGTACCCGGCCTGACTGCGTGCCCGACAGCGTGCTGGATTTGCTAAGCGATTATCATGCACAGGGCTATGAGGTATGGCTGGAGCTGGGGTTACAGACGGCGAATGACAAAACGCTGCACCGTATCAACCGGGGGCACGATTTTGCCTGTTATCAGGAAACTACCCGCCGGGCCCGAGCGAGAGGTTTAAAAGTTTGCAGCCATCTTATTGTCGGTTTACCGGGTGAAGGCCAGCAGCAATGTATGGACACGCTGGAGAAAGTGGTTGAAACCGGTGTGGACGGCCTGAAGCTGCATCCTTTGCATATTGTTGACGGCAGCATAATGGCCAAAAGCTGGCGGGCTGGTCGCCTTGAGGGGATCGCGCTGGATGAGTATGTCGTCACCGCGGGAGAAATGATTCGCCATACACCGCTTGATGTCGTGTTCCATCGTATTTCGGCTAATGCCCGGCGCCCAACCTTGCTTGCGCCTTTATGGTGTGAGAACCGCTGGGCCGCGATGGTGGATATCGACAGGTATTTGCTGACGCACGGGGCGCAGGGGTCAGCGCTGGGTACGCCGTGGGATCTCTCAGTTCTTTCGTAAATCCTGAGCCCGGTTCCTTTTTGCGGTATATTTAGCGCATCCAAGGCGAAGGAATCGTTCCATGAAGCAAATTCGGTTATTGGCGCAGTATTACGTTGATCTTATGGTGAAGCTGGGGCTGGTGCGCTTCTCCCTGCTGCTGGCCTCGGCGCTGGTCGTGCTGGCGATGGTGGTGCAAATGGCCGTCACCATGCTGCTGAGCGGCCAGGTTGAAAGTATCGACGTTGTCCGCTCTATCTTCTTTGGTTTATTGATTACGCCCTGGGCGGTTTACTTCCTGTCGGTTGTGGTTGAACAGCTTGAGGAGTCCAGGCAGCGGCTGTCGAAGCTGGTGGAAAAGCTGGAGGAGATGCGCGAGCGCGACCTCATTCTGAACGTGCAGCTTAAGGACAATATAGCCCAGCTAAACCAGGAAATCGCCGACCGTGTCAAAGCGGAGGCCGAGCGCCAGACCATGCTGGAGCAGCTTAAAGTTGAGATGCAGGAGCGTGAAGAGACGCAAATCCGGCTTGAGCAACAATCCTCTTTCCTGCGCTCTTTCCTTGATGCTTCGCCCGATCTGGTCTTCTACCGCAACGAAGACCGGGAGTTTTCAGGCTGCAACCGGGCGATGGAGCTGCTGACCGGCAAGAGCGAGAAACAGCTTATCCATCTCAAGCCGCAGGATGTGTACTCTGCCGAAGCCGCTGAGAAAGTGCTGGAAACAGACGAAAAAGTGTTTCGTCATAATGTCTCTCTGACCTATGAGCAGTGGCTGGATTACCCGGATGGCCGCAAAGCCTGCTTTGAAATTCGTAAAGTGCCTTATTACGACCGTGTCGGTAAACGCCACGGGCTGATGGGCTTTGGCCGCGATATTACCGAGCGTAAACGCTATCAGGACGCGCTGGAGCGTGCGAGCCGGGACAAGACCACCTTTATCTCCACCATCAGCCACGAGCTGCGTACGCCGCTGAATGGCATTGTCGGCCTGAGCCGTATTCTGCTGGACACCGATCTCACCGCCGAGCAGACCCATTACCTGAAAACGATCCACGTGTCGGCCATCACGCTGGGAAATATTTTCAACGATATCATTGATATGGATAAGCTCGAGCGCCGCAAAGTGCAGCTCGATAACCAGCCGGTGGATTTCACCAGCTTCCTTGCCGATCTGGAAAACCTCTCAGGCCTGCAGGCTCAGCAGAAAGGGCTGTCATTTGTGATGGACCCAGCGCTGCCGCTGCCGCACAAGGTGGTGACTGACGGGACGCGTCTGCGCCAGATCCTCTGGAACCTGATCAGCAATGCCGTGAAGTTCACGCCGAAGGGGGGATTAGTCACGGTACGCGTTCGTTACGAAGAAGAGAGCTGCCTACGCTTTGAGGTTCAGGACTCCGGGATTGGCATTCCGGTGGACGAGCAGGACAAAATCTTTGCTATGTACTATCAGGTTAAAGACAGTCACGGCGGCAAGCCCGCGACAGGAACGGGGATTGGGCTGGCGGTTTCTCGCCGTCTGGCAAAAAGCATGGGCGGGGATATTACCGTGACCAGCAAGCCGGGTGAAGGTTCGCTGTTCACGCTGACCGTTCAGGCGCCGAGCGTGGCTGAGGAAGTGGAAGACACGCTGGAAGATGACGATATGCCGCTGCCAGCCCTGCATGTGCTGCTGGTGGAGGATATTGAGCTTAACGTCATCGTGGCGCGTTCTGTACTCGAGAAGCTTGGCAATAGCGTTGACGTAGCAATGACTGGGAAAGATGCGCTGGAGATGTTTATACCGGGCGAATATGACCTTGTGCTGCTGGATATCCAGTTGCCGGATATGACCGGGCTTGATATTTCTCGCGAGCTGAATAAACGCTTTAGCAAAGAGGAACTGCCGCCGCTGGTGGCGCTCACGGCCAACGTGCTGAAAAACAAGACTGAGTATCTTGAGGCCGGGATGGATGACGTGCTGAGTAAGCCGCTCGCCGTGCCGGCCTTGATGTCGATGATCCAAAAATTCTGGGATAAGCAGATAACGGATAAGGAGCCTGTGGTGACAAAAGTCGATAGTGAAAAACAGCAAGCATTACTCGATATTCCGATGCTCGAACAATATATCGAGCTGGTGGGCCCAAAACTCATTACCGATGGCCTGGCGATGTTTGAAAAAATGATGCCGGGTTATTTAGAGGTGCTCGATTCCAATATGACCGCGCGGGATAACAAAGGCGTGGTGGAAGAGGGGCATAAAATTAAAGGTGCGGCAGGCTCCGTTGGTTTGCGACATTTACAGCAGGTTGCCCAGCAAATTCAGTCCCCGGACTTGCCTGCGTGGTCTGATAATGTCGGTGAATGGATCGAAGAGCTGAAACAAGAGTGGCAACATGACGTTAGCGTATTAAAAGCGTGGGTTGCGGAAGCTGGAAAAAAATGACCCCGGCCAGGCCGGGGTGCGCGAATACTGCGCCAACACCAGGGAAAACAGGGTTGCGCCTTTTTTAGCGTTGAATTATTGAACGGCACAACCAGCAATTCGCGGGCTGTCAGCCATATAAGATAGCAAACCTTAAAATATTTGTTACGTGAATCAGTAAAATATGTGAAGCATAGCGATCAAATTAACGTGGCTGATACTGATTCACCCGGAACGAAAAGGAACTGACGGATGAAAAAAATAGGCGTAGTGCTGAGCGGCTGTGGGGTTTATGACGGCAGTGAGATTCATGAGGCCGTATTAACGCTGTTGGCCATTTCTCGCGCTGGTGCGGAAGCCGTTTGCTTCGCGCCGGATAAACCTCAGTCTGACGTGATCGATCATTTAACCGGCGAAGCTGCAGCAGAAACTCGCGACGTGCTGGTGGAGGCTGCGCGTATTACTCGTGGCAATATTCAGCCGTTGCGTGAAGCTTTGTCTGAAAACCTTGACGCATTGATTGTGCCCGGCGGTTTTGGCGCGGCGAAAAATCTAAGCACTTTTGCTTCAAAGGGGGCAGATTGTGAGGTTGATGTCGATCTCCGTCGCGTTGCACGGGAATGCCACGAACAGGGCAAGCCGCTCGGTTTTATGTGTATTGCCCCGGCGATGCTGCCAAAGATTCTGGATATGCCTGTGCGTCTGACCATCGGCACCGACATCGATACCGCAGAGTTACTGGAAGCCATGGGGGCAGAACACATCCCTTGCCCGGTGGATGATATCGTGGTGGACGAAGAACAAAAGGTTGTCACCACTCCTGCTTACATGCTCGCGCAAAATATCGCTGAGGCCGCTGCCGGGATCGACAAGTTGGTTGCCCGCGTGCTGGAACTTAGCGCATGAGTAAAGGGCGTTTCGCGCCGTGGCAGTGGGTTAAACGCTGGCTGTTAAAAGCGGTTCTGGCGGTTTTGGCGATTTGGTTCATGGGCATCATGACCTTCCGCTTCCTCCCGGTGCCGTTTTCCGCAGTGATGGTGGAGCGGCAGTTCAGCGCGTGGTTCAGCGGTAACTTCGGTTACGTTGCCCATTCTGACTGGGTTTCCATGGATGATATTTCGCCGTGGATGGGGCTGGCAGTGATCGCCTCTGAAGATCAAAAATTTCCCGAGCACTGGGGCTTTGATACTGATGCCATCGAAAAGGCGCTGGCCCATAATGAACGCAACGAAAATAGGGTACGAGGCGCGTCGACGCTTTCCCAGCAAACCGCAAAAAATTTGTTCCTGTGGGATGGACGGAGCTGGCTACGTAAAGGGCTGGAAGCCGGCCTTACGGTGGGGCTCGAAACCGCGTGGAGCAAGCGACGTATTCTGACGGTGTATCTCAATATCGCCGAATTTGGTGAAGGTGTTTTCGGCGTGGAAGAAGCCTCCCGTCGTTACTTCAACAAGCCAGCTAGCCGCCTGACACCTGCCGAAGCAGCGCTGCTCGCCGCCGTCCTGCCTAACCCAATTCGTTTTAAGGCTAATGCGCCTTCAGGTTATATTCGCCAGCGCCAGCAGTGGATTTTGCGACAGATGCGCCAGCTGGGCGGTGAGTTGTTCCTTGAGCAGCACAATTTAAAATAAGCCGCATCCAACGCACTCGCGCGCTCTCCACGACAAGGTAAACGCTATGATGACCTCTTGCCTGAAAGAAGATACCGCCCGGCAAATTGTCCAGCGCACCATGAACATCATCGATCACTCGGTGAATGTGATGAGCGAGCAGGGGGTGATTATTGCCTCTGGCGATCCACGCCGTCTGTATCAGCGCCATGAAGGTGCTGTCCTGGCGCTGACGGAAAACCGGACCGTGATTATTGATGAGGCTTCTGCCCGGCGGCTGAAAGGGGTTAAACCCGGTATTAATTTGCCCATCGTCTTTCGCCAGAAAATCGTTGGCGTGGTGGGGATTTCTGGTGAGCCAGAGAAAGTGCAGGCTTATGCCGAACTGGTCAAAATGGCGGCCGAGCTGATCCTTGAGCAGGCGGAAATGCTTGAGCAAAATCAGTGGGAAAAGCGCTACCGGGAGCAGCTCGCCGCGCAGATTATTTCAGGCCAGCAAAGTCTGGCGGAACTGCGCCCTATGGCCAGCGGCCTTGGCGTAGACCTTGAATTGCCACGGGTTGCGCTAATGATTCATTTTCCCTCTCGAGATGTTTTGCGTCAGCGGGAGCTGCTCGAGCGGCTTGGCGGCTACGACAACCAGGCATTAGTCACGCCATTCGGTTTTGAACAAATCGCAATGCTACTACCCCTGGGCGGTGGCCGGCCTGAGGAGTGGCAGGCATTGCTGAAAAAAACGCTGCGCAAACTTCATTCTCAGCTGCTGGCGCATTTTGAAGTCACCCTGTCAGTTGGGGGATGCTTCGACGGCGACGACGCGTTACGACGATCCTGGCTTAGCGCCGTGGCGCTGCATGAGATGGCTTCACGGCAAAAAATTGGCCGGTCGATTTTGTACTATCAGGATCTTTTATTGCCTGTGCTGCTCAACGGACTTTCCGGCAGCTGGCAGGCCGAGGAAATGGGGCGAGCATGGAAAACGCTTTGTGAAGCCGATCCGAAAGGCGTGCTTCGTCGCACGCTGCGCTGCTATTTTGAACAGAATTGTGATCTGTCTCAAACGACAAAATTGCTGCATATTCACGTCAATACATTGCGCTATCGGCTAAGTAAAATAGAGTCGATAACGGCTTTAGATATTAATAAGTTAGATTCGACTCTTCAGCTGTTTATTGGTATGCAGCTCAGCGACTGATTTGTAGTAATCCACAAGAAAACGTTTCTTTCACCGCCCATTTTCTGGTGTTTTCTCTCAAGCTATTTGCAGCCCGCTCAGGGTAATGTCCCGCCGTACCTTTCGATCTCCCTAAAAAAATCAAAACAGGAGTGATTCATGACCACGGTTTCGGCTCTGGGCGCCCTGGTGGCGCTGGTTGTTTCTATTGTCCTAATTTTACGCAAGGTTCCTCCGGCCTACGGCATGATTGCTGGCGCTCTGGCTGGCGGGTTAGTTGGCGGCGCTGATTTAGTGCAGACGCTTTCGCTTATGATTACCGGGGCGCAGGGGATTACCAATGCGGTACTGCGCATTCTCGGGGCAGGCATACTGGCGGGCGTGCTGATTGAGTCCGGGGCAGCCAACACAATTGCCGAAACCATTGTCCGTAAGGTGGGTGAGAAAAGGGCGCTGTTCGCTTTGGCAGTGGCGACCATGTTGCTGACCGCCGTCGGCGTATTTATTGATGTTGCCGTTATCACGGTCTCTCCTATTGCCCTGGCGATTGCCCACCGGGCCGACATTTCGAAAATGGCTATACTGCTGGCGATGATTGGCGGCGGGAAGGCCGGGAACGTTATGTCGCCCAATCCTAATACGATTGCGGCGGCTGACGCTTTCCACGTTCCACTCACCGACTTAATGATGGCGGGCGTTGTACCGGGTCTGTTTGGGCTGGCGCTCGCCTATTTTCTGGCGAAGCGGTTGCAGCATCGGGGCTCTAAAGTTGCCAGCAGTGAGTTGATTGCCGGGGAAAAAGAAAAGGCCTTGCCTGCGTTTGGCGCGGCAATAGCGGCGCCGCTGGTGGCTATTTGCCTGCTTGCACTTCGCCCGATTGCCGGCATTGCGATTGATCCGCTGGTTGCGTTGCCGATAGGCGGCCTGATTGGGGCTATAGTGATGGGGCAGTGGCGGCAGACAAATCATTTTATGGTGTCGGGGCTGGCGCGTATGTCTCCGGTGGCGATTATGCTGCTGGGGACCGGAACGCTGGCCGGGATCATCGCCAACTCCGGCTTGAAGGATGTGCTGATTAACGGTTTAACGGCCTCCGGTATGCCGTCCTACCTTCTGGCACCTTTTTCCGGGGCGCTGATGTCCATGGCTACCGCATCAACAACGGCAGGAACGGCGGTGGCTTCTGCGGTGTTTAGCTCAACGCTTGTCGATATGGGAATTTCTGCACTCGCCGGGGCGGCAATGATCCATGCCGGGGCGACGGTGCTTGACCATATGCCGCACGGCAGCTTTTTCCATGCCACCGGGGGCAGCGTGAATATGCAGGTTCATGAACGCTTAAAACTGCTTCCCTACGAAACAGCCGTTGGTTTGGCCATCGCTTTTGTTTCAACCCTGATGTTTGGTGTGTTTAATTTAGCGGGTTAATGAGGTTGCCATGAAAATTGTTATTGCCCCCGATTCTTTCAAAGAGAGCCTGAGCGCGATGCAGGTCGCCGAGGCCATTGAGCAAGGTTTTCGCGAGATTTACCCGAACGCAGAGTATATCAAGCTGCCGATGGCCGACGGAGGAGAAGGGACCGTTGAATCGATGGTTGCCGCGACGCACGGGCAAATTATCCCTGTAACGGTGACCGGCCCGCTGGGGCTGCCTGTTGAGGCTTTCTTTGGCATCACGGGCGATAGCGAAACAGCCATCATTGAAATGGCGGCCGCTTCAGGGCTGCATCTGGTGCCGCCCGAAAAACGAAATCCGCTGCTGACCGGCACTTTTGGCACCGGGGAGCTTATTCTGGCGGCGCTGGATCGCGGCGCACGTAAAATCATTATTGGTATCGGTGGCAGCGCAACCAACGACGGCGGGGCCGGCATGATGCAGGCGCTGGGCGTCAGGCTTCGTGATGCACAGGGTAATGAGCTTTGCGCAGGCGGTGCTGCCCTGGCTGAGCTTGCAGAGATTGATGTTAGCCAACTGGATGCCCGCCTGGCACAGTGCGACATTCTGGTGGCCTGTGATGTCGATAATCCGCTGTGCGGTGAGCGCGGTGCGTCAGCGGTCTTTGGGCCGCAGAAAGGCGCTACGCCCGAGCAGGTTATGCAGCTTGATACTGCACTCAGGCATTATGGCGAACAGCTGGAGCACATCAGCGGTAAGGATGTGATTGCCGTAGCAGGTGCCGGGGCGGCAGGGGGCATGGGGGCGTCTTTGTTTGGTTTGCTTCATGCCCGCCTGCAGCCCGGTGTGGAAATTGTCACCGAAGCTTTGCGGCTTGCCGAGGCTGTTCAGGGGGCGGACCTGGTTATCACCGGAGAAGGGCGTATAGACAGCCAGACCATTTATGGCAAAACGCCGATAGGCGTGGCGAGAGTGGCGAAGCGTTTTCAGGTGCCGGTTATCGCGCTGGCTGGCGGTATGACGACTGATTACGGCGTAGTCCATCAGCACGGGCTCGACGCTGTATTTTCGGTGCTTAATCGGGTTCAGACGCTGGCGGAGGCGTTGGAAAAGGCGGGTGAGAATATTTGCGTGACAGCGCGTAACGTTGCCGCAGTATGGAAAATTGGGCGCGGTTAGATCCGCGCACGGCGGTTAGTCTTCGTCAAATCCGGCATTGAACAGAGCAATCACGGCCGCCAGGGCTTGCTCTTCTTCCGGGCCTGTGACTTCTATTTCTATGTGGCCTCCTTTGGCGGAGTCCAGCATCAGGAGGGCAATCACGCTGCTGGCTTCAGCTTCGGTGCCCGCTTCGTTTCTCAGCATCACTTCTGCGTCAAAACTTTGTACCAGCTCAAACAGTTTCATCGCCGGGCGCGCGTGCATGCCCAGCTTGTTGGTGATTTCAACGGTCTGCTTTACGCTCATGTTTTACGTTTTTCCAGCGTGCGGTGACGGGACTGGACGTTCTTCCCGCGTGAGCGGAAGTAGTCAGCCAGCTGCTCTGCAATATAAACCGAACGGTGTTTACCGCCGGTACAGCCAATCGCCACGGTCAGGTAGCTACGGTTGTTGGTTTCAAGCATCGGTAACCATAACTCAAGATAGCTGCGGGTCTGGTAGATAAAATTGTGTACTTCTGTGTGCCTGTCGAGGAAGGCGGCGACAGGGCGATCGAGGCCGGTCATTGGACGCAGTTTTGGATCCCAGTGCGGGTTAGGAAGAAAACGCACGTCGAACACATAATCGGCGTCAATCGGTATGCCGTGCTTAAAGCCAAAAGACTCGAACACCATGGTGAGTTCGCGTTCACGTTTACCCAACAGACGAGTACGCAGCATCTCCGCCAATTCGTGTACCGACATTTCGGAGGTGTCGATGATCAGGTCCGCGCGGGATTTTAGTGGTTCGAGGAGATCGCTTTCTTCGTCAATCGCACTTTCCAGAGAGAGATTTTTGCTGGAAAGCGGATGAAGGCGGCGCGTGTCACTGTAGCGGCGGATTAGCGTATTACGATCGGCATCAAGGAACAGCAGCTGCGGAGAAAAAGCGTCCGGCAGGCTGTCCATTGCGTGCTCGAAGATTTCCGGCGACTCCGGCATGTTGCGCACGTCTATGCTGACGGCAGCAGAGATTTGCCGATCGGCAAGCGTTTTTGCCAGCTCTGGCAACAGGACAACCGGCAGGTTATCCACGCAATAGAATCCCATATCTTCCAGTGCGCGCAAGGCTACAGACTTCCCTGAACCTGAGCGGCCGCTGACAATCATCAGCACCATGTAATCATTCTCCCGATTTATCTGTCTGAGACATCAAACGCGCCGATTATTCATTTTCGCTGTCGTGATCGACTTCTGTTTCAGTAATTATCTGGTAAAGCTCTTCGTCACTGCCGGCTGAGCGCAGCCTGCGACAAATGGTTTTATCCGCCAGACGCTTGGCCACCAGGGAAAGCGTGTGCAGGTGGGTTTTTGTCTGGTCAGCAGGTACCAGTAACGCAAATAACAGGTCAACCGGTTGATTGTCGATGGCATCAAAAGCGATTGGCGTTTCCAGTTGAATAAAGACGCCGACGGCGCGAAGCGTATCTTCCTCCAGCTTGCCGTGGGGAATAGCGATACCGTTGCCAATGCCGGTACTGCCCATACGCTCACGGGTCAGTACGGCTTCGAAAACGACCTGCGGTGGAAGGCCAAGCTGTTTGGCTGCCAGTTCGCTGATGATTTCCAGCGCACGTTTTTTACTCTGGCAGTGGACGCCACTGCGAGTACATTCCTGGTTAAGGACATTGCTCAGTTGTAGAGCGGAATCGTTGTTCATCATAAGTTCACCTAAGCACTTTTGTGCAAACGGCCCGCGACTTAAGCAGCGGGCCGGCCATATGCACATCGGATGCCCGGATTATCAGTGTTGTTTTAGTTTATCTTTGTGTTTCGTTAACTGTCGGGCCAGTTTATCAATCAGGCCGTCAATCGCCGCATACATGTCCTGGCCTTCGGCACTGGCATGCAGTTCTCCACCGTTCACATGCAGCGTAGCATCCGCTGTATGGGTGACTTTTTCCACCTTTAATACAATATAGACCTGGTTGATTCTTTCGAAGTACTGCTCCAGTTTGGCAAACTTCGAGTTCAGAAATTCACGCAGTGCTTCAGTGATCTCGACGTTTTGTCCCGTAATGTTGAGCTGCATAGTGTCTTCCTTATCGGTAAAGTCACACCAGCTGTTTACGCTGGTTTGACGGTGGAATGGATAAAGACTCTCGGTACTTCGCAACTGTGCGGCGCGCCACCATAATACCTTGATCCGACAGTATTGAGGTTAACTTACTGTCGCTCAGCGGTTTGGCGGGGTTTTCCGCAGCAATTAACTTCTTCACCAGCGCCCGAATTGCCGTGGAGGAGGCTTCACCGCCGCCTTCGGTATTGACGTGGCTGGAGAAGAAATATTTCAATTCAAAGATGCCGCGTGGACTATGCAAATATTTCTGAGTGGTCACCCTCGAAATTGTCGACTCGTGCATGTCCACTGCCTGAGCAATATCGGCCAGCACCATCGGTTTCATATGCTCTTCACCGTGCTCAAAGAAGGCCTGCTGCTGTTCGACAATGCATCGGCTCACGCGCAATAACGTATCATTGCGACTTTCCAGGCTTTTAATCAACCATTTCGCTTCCTGCAGGTTGCTGCGGATGAACTGCGAGTCGCTGTCATTGCGCGTGTTGCCGCTCATGGCTGCGTATTGCTGATTGATTTTGAGGCGCGGGATGCTGTCTGCGTTAAGCTCTACAACCCAGCGCGTCAGGTGCTTACGCACCAGTACATCAGGAATAACGTACTCAGGTTCACCCGTTTGGATCGACTGGCCGGGGCGAGGATCGAGGGACTGAATCAGGCACATGGCCTCTTTAAGCGCGTCCTCTTTGATACGCGTGACCCGCATCAACGTCCGGAAGTCGTGATTTGCCAGCAGATCTAAATGATCGCTAACAATAAGCCGGGCTTCCGCCAGCCATGGGGTCTCTTTGGCGTACTGAGAAAGCTGAATTAACAGGCAATCGCGTAAGTCTCGCGCTGCGACGCCGACGGGATCAAAACGTTGGATGCGTTTGAGGACGGCTTCCACTTCGTCAAGGCTTACATCGTCGTGGCCCAGACTTTCCAGAATGTCTTCCAGCGGCACGGTGAGATACCCGGTTTCATCCACTGCATCGACAATAGACGTCGCGATAGCGGCGTCCGTATCGGAAAATGGCGTCAAATCGACCTGCCACATCAGGTAGTCCTGCAGGGACTGGGTGGTCTCGCCCTGGTAGACAGGCAGCTCGTCGTCCAGATAGTCAGTTCCCGTACCTGAAGGCGTTCCAGCGGTGTAAATTTCATCCCAACTGGCATCCAGCGGCAGCTCATCGGGCATCTCTTTCTGCTCGAGGGCTTCACGGGTGTCCATTGCTTCGCTCTCAGGCACTTCCTGAGTATCGATCTCATCATGCAGGTCGGTTTGCTCAAGCAATGGATTACTGTCCAGTGCCTGCTGGAGTTCTTGCTGAAGCTCTAACGTTGAGAGCTGAAGCAGACGGATGGCCTGCTGCAGCTGGGGCGTCATAGCAAGTTGTTGGCTAAGCCGTAATTGCAAACCTTGCTTCATGTTCAGAGCAAACGTCCTCAAATAAGTCGTGTAAGACTTCCCACCCTATCAGAGTCTGAACTCTTCGCCCAGATAGACTCGCTTAACTTGCTCGTCTTCAAGGATTTCTTCCGGTGTACCGTGGGCAATCAGATGCCCCTGACTAACGATGTAGGCGCGTTCGCAGACGGCCAGCGTTTCGCGGACGTTATGGTCTGTAATCAATACGCCGAGGCCGCTGTCACGCAGGTGCTCGATAATGCGTTTGATATCAATAACGGAAATAGGATCAACCCCGGCAAAGGGTTCATCCAGCAAAATGAACTTCGGGTTTGCCGCAAGCGCGCGAGCAATTTCTACGCGGCGGCGTTCACCGCCGGACAGTGACTGCCCGAGGTTATTACGCAGGTGCGAGATATGGAACTCTTCCATCAGCTCGTTAGCGCGATCGTCACGCTGCTCTGACGTCAGATCATCGCGAATCTGCAGCACCGCCATCAGGTTATCAAACACGCTCAGGCGGCGGAAAATGGACGCTTCCTGCGGCAAATAGCCGATGCCGCGACGCGCACGAGCATGAAGTGGCAGCAAGCTGATGTCTTCTTCATCAATAATGATGTTACCTGCATCGCGGGGCACGATCCCCACTACCATATAAAACGTCGTGGTTTTACCGGCGCCGTTTGGCCCGAGCAGCCCAACGATCTCACCTGATTTAACGGTCAGGCTGACGTCTTCGACTACGCGGCGGCCTTTGTAGGCTTTGGCCAGGTTTTTCGCAATTAAAGTTGCCATAACGAATCAGTTACTCTTTTTTGGTGCCGGTTGCTGGCCGTTTTTGTTTTGCAGCTGAGACGGCACCAGCACGGTGGTCACGCGTTTGCCTTTCTCGCTAAACGCCTGCATTTTTTGCTCTTTCACCAGGTAGGTGATCTTGTCGCCGGTGATGTTGCTGTCCAGCTGTTCAAGGTAAGCGTTGCCGGTCAGTACAACGAAATCTTTAGCCAATTCATAATGCATGGTGGACGCGTGGCCTTTTACCGGCTTACCGTTGTCCTGCATTTGATAGAAAGTAGCTGGGTTACCGTAGCCATCAATCACCTCTTTGCCTTGTTCACCGCCTGGGCGGGTCACAACGACTTTATCGGCGTTGATTTTGATCGTGCCCTGAGTCACAACGACATTGCCGGTAAAGGTAACGACGTTGCCCTGCATATCGAGAGACTGTTGGTCGGATTCGATATGAATAGGTTGGTCGGTATCACCGGTCAGTGCCCAGGCTGACAGCGGTACGGCAAAAAGCGAACCAAGCAGAACAAGTTTAAGGCTGAGTTTGTTTATTCTGGATTTCATATGAGGTTTTAACCTTTTCAATCAGCTGTGCAGTTTGGCTGCGTAAGTTGCCACGCATTTTCAGGCCACTGGAGTTAAATGTGGTGCCGTACAAAGTCACCAGGTCGTCAGAAGCGACATCCTGAGTAATTAAATTCACCTGCGCATTGTCCGTCGTGATTCTGCGTAACTGAGAGTCAGGTGTTAACGCTGTGACGACGACGTTGCCATACAAATAAAGCATTTTGTCATCGGTAAGTTTGGCGCGATCCGCCTGAATTTCCCAGGTGGCGATTTTATTTTCATCGTACTGGGTCATGACAGGCTTGGTGAACCATGAAATACCCGTATCCGAGAAGTATTCAACGTGTTGAGCAATAAGCTTATAGTTCAGCGCGCCCTGTGGGTTGTATACGACTGTCGTGGAAAATTCGCTTTGATAAGTTGGCGTATCGCTGTTAACGGTTACGCCGGACTCGTCCTTCTCCGTCAGATTCAGGCCGATAAGCACTAATGCCGCAATGGCAAGCAGGAAAATAATCCAACGTCTGGTCTTGCTCATATGGATTGCCCTTTTGCCTCATCAAGCTTGCCTTGCGCCATCAACAGGAGATCGCAGATTTCCCGCACTGCGCCTCGCCCGCCGCTGATTCTGGTCACGTAATCCGCTTTTGGCGTCAATAATGGGTGGGCGTCTGCAACGGCAACGCTTAAACCGACCCGTTCCATGACTGGCCAGTCGATCAGGTCATCGCCAATGTAGGCAACCCGATCGGGAGAAAGCGCAACCTTTGACAACAGATCGTGGAACGCCACAACTTTATCGGATTGCCCTTGATAAAGGTGGGTAATGCCCAACGTTTCGCAGCGATCTTCCAGCAGTTTTGCTTTCCTGCCTGTAATAATAGCGACTTCAATTCCGGAGGTCAGGGCGCAGCGAATGCCATAGCCATCGCGTACGTTAAAGGCTTTCAGCTCTTCACCGCTGTTGCCCATGTAAATAAGGCCGTCAGACATTACGCCGTCAACGTCCAGAATCAGCAGGCGAATCTCTTTCGCTTTCGCTATGACCTGCGCGCTTACCGGCCCGTAGCAGGTATTAAGCAGCGCATCATGGTTACTCATTAAGGCTAATCCTTTTTTAAACTACGCCCGCGCGTAGCATGTCATGCATATGTACCACACCCAGCAACTGGTCGCCATCCGCCACCATAACCGAAGTAATATGGCGTGACTGCATCAGGTTTAATGCGTCCACAGCTAATGTGCCAGGGCGTACGCGAATGCCTCCCGTTGTCATGACATCCGCAATACGTAAGGTATGTAAATCAACACCCATATCGAACACGCGACGTAAATCGCCATCGGTAAAGATGCCCTCTATTTTCATCAGGTCATTGCAGATGACCGTCATCCCCATATTTTTACGGGTAATCTCCAACAGCGCATCCCGCAAAGAGGCTTCTTTGCTTACGTGCGGGATATCATCACCCGTGTGCATGATATCGTTCACGCGGAGTAATAGCTTACGCCCCAGCGCGCCGCCAGGATGAGACAGAGCAAAATCTTCAGCGGTAAAACCACGAGCCTTCAGTAACGCCACGGCCAGCGCATCGCCCATAACCAGCGTCGCCGTTGTGCTGGAGGTTGGCGCGAGGCCGAGAGGGCAAGCTTCCTGAGGCACTTTGATGCACAGATGAATATCCGCTGCACGGCCCATTGAGCTTTCCGGGCGGGCGGTCATGCAAATCAAAGGCACCTGAAGGCGCTTTAATACCGGGATGAGCGCCAAAATTTCGTTCGACTCGCCGGAATTAGAAATCGCCAGGACGATATCCTGTGCCGTGACCATGCCTAAATCACCGTGGCTGGCTTCTCCTGGGTGCACAAAAAAGGCTGGCGTGCCGGTACTGGCAAAGGTTGCCGCGATTTTTTTCCCAATATGACCCGATTTTCCCATCCCCATGACAACAACTTTACCGGGACAATAGAATATCTTCTCACAGGCCAGCGAGAAATCGTCGTTGATGTACTGGTCGAGTTGAGCCAGGCCTTCACGTTCAATATTGAGCACGTCTTTGCCCGCTTGTTGAAAGTCAAAACCCGGCGCTAAATCTATATGAGACATAATTCCCGTTTCCGCTTTATTCGACGACAGGTGGCGCAACGAACCACAGCACCACAATCCATATGATGAATCCACATGTTAACAGAGCGCCCGCGAGCTTGCCGATTTGGCGAGGTTTGCGCCAGCAGAGCAGGGCAAAAACAGCACTTACCGCTAACATCAACCAATAATCCCGGGCAAAAGCTAACGGGTTGAGGTGGCCCGGTGCCACCAACGCAGGAATGCCAAGCACAAACACAACGTTAAAAATGTTCGAACCGATGATATTACCAATCGCAATGTCATCTTCGCCCTTGCGCGCGCCGGCTATGGCGGTCGCTAATTCCGGCAGACTGGTACCAATCGCAATGATCGTCAAACCGATAACCAGTTCGCTTACGCCAAAATAATGGGCAAGCACCGAGGCATTATCGATGACCATCCGCGTTGCCATCGGCATAATAACCAACGCCACTCCCAGCCATAAAAATGCGACGGACAGACTGCCTTCTTGAGGGAGTTCGGCCTGCTGCTCCCGCGTCAGACTATCGATCCCCTGTCGTTCCGCAAGGCGGCCTATTCTAATGATAAAGAGTAGATATAACACTGCGATTGTCAGCAGCATGACGCCCTCGGCCTGCGTCAGTTCACCGTCATAGAGAAACAGACCTGCGGCGGCACTCACCGCCAACATTAGAGGCAATTCACGACGTAGAATATCGGAATTAACGGTAAATGGGTGCAGCAGCGCGGCGAGCCCCAGGATCAGCATAATGTTAGTGATATTTGAGCCGATAGCTGTCCCTACGGCCAAATCCAACTGGCCGTGCAGCGCTGACGTACTGGCGATGATAATTTCAGGCAGTGAAGTGCCAATGCTGACCACCGTCATGCCGATAATCAGCGGCGGGATCCCGATGCTGCGACAAAGTATCGCTGCGGCGAAAACTAAACGGTCGGCACCATAGACCACCAGGAGTAAACCAATAATTAATAGCGCCGTAGCTAACAGCATGAAAAATCCTTTATTAGGGTATAATCGCCGATCCTGAGGGGCTGAAGGGTCGGGCAAAACGAAGTGCAGCCTGAGCCTGGCGATAAGTCTTAATTCTGACTTTATGCGGCGAAAAAGTAAAACAAATGCCAGCTTTCGCTAACCTGCGCAGGTAATATTCTGTAAAAATGTTGGGTTTTAGCATCCCTTTGAGGCCATGCTTGCCGGCAAACATAAAAAAGGAAGGGCGATGAGTCAGACAGAAGCCAATCTGGTTGAGATCCGTGGGATGAGTTTCTCTCGCGGCGAGCGCCAGATCTTCGAGAATATTTCGCTGACGGTACCACGCGGCAAGGTGACGGCGATCATGGGGCCATCGGGGATCGGTAAAACTACGCTGTTGAAGCTTATTGGTGGGCAGATCCAGCCGGACAGCGGCGAGATCCTTTTTGATGGTGAGAACGTACCGTCGATGTCGCGCTCACGGCTTTTTACCGTGCGTAAACGCATGAGTATGCTGTTCCAATCCGGCGCCTTATTTACCGATCTTAATGTGTTTGAAAACGTGGCTTATCCACTGCGTGAACATCTTCAGTTACCAGAACCGCTATTGCACAGCACGGTGATGATGAAACTGGAAGCCGTGGGGCTTCGCGGGGCGGCCAATCTTATGCCTTCTGAATTATCTGGCGGGATGGCGCGCCGCGCGGCGTTGGCCCGTGCTATAGCGCTTGAGCCAGACTTGATTATGTTTGATGAACCTTTCGTCGGACAGGATCCCATTACCATGGGCGTGCTGGTTAAGCTTATTTCAGAACTTAACAGCGCTCTTGGCGTCACCTGCATTGTGGTATCACACGATGTACCAGAAGTATTAAGCATCGCGGATTACGCTTATATTGCTGCCGATCAGCACATTGTTGCTCAAGGTAGCCCGGCGGAACTGCGTGAAAACCACGATCCACGCGTTAGACAGTTCCTTGATGGGATCGCGGATGGCCCGGTGCCATTCCGTTATCCAGCCGGGGATTATCAACAAGATTTATTACCTGGAACGAGGAGCTAAACTGCTCATGCTGCTAAATGCACTGGCATCTCTCGGGAGACGCGGGATAAAAACCTGCGCTTCGTTTGGACGTGCCGGACTGATGTTATTCAACGCGCTGGTAGGGAAACCGGAGTTTCGCAAGCATGCGCCGTTGCTGGTTCGTCAGCTTTATAATGTCGGCGTACTGTCGATGTTGATCATTATGGTTTCCGGCCTGTTCATCGGGATGGTGCTTGGCTTACAGGGCTATCTTGTGCTGACGACTTACAGCGCTGAGTCGAGTCTAGGCATGCTGGTGGCGCTTTCACTGCTCCGTGAACTTGGCCCGGTTGTTGCCGCGCTACTGTTTGCCGGGCGTGCGGGTTCTGCTTTAACCGCCGAAATTGGCCTGATGCGTGCGACGGAACAGCTGTCCAGCATGGAGATGATGGCTGTCGATCCGCTGCGCCGCGTCGTTTCACCGCGATTTTGGGCTGGGGTTATCTCGCTGCCGCTTCTGACGCTTATCTTCGTTGCCGTGGGCGTTTGGGGTGGTGCTCTGGTGGGCGTGAACTGGAAAGGTATTGATGCCGGTTTCTTCTGGTCAGCAATGCAAAATGCAGTCTCATGGCGGCTGGATTTGGTTAACTGCGTTATTAAAAGCGTAGTCTTCGCCATTACCGTAACGTGGATTGCGTTATTCAACGGGTACGATGCTATTCCGACTTCTGCCGGGATTAGCCGGGCAACCACGCGCACCGTTGTGCACGCTTCTCTGGCCGTTTTGGGCCTCGATTTTGTGCTGACAGCACTGATGTTTGGGAATTGAGTTCATGCAAACAAAGAAATTTGAAGTTTGGGTTGGTGCTTTTCTGCTGGTCGCGCTGGTCGCTATTATTTTTCTCTGTCTGAAAGTGGCGAATGTTACCTCTCTGCGTAGCGAACCGACTTATCGGGTATATGCCACCTTCGACAACATCGGTGGCCTGAAAATGAATTCGCCGGTTCGTCTTGGTGGTGTTGTTATTGGTCGAGTTGATGGTATCGCTCTTGACCCGAAAACCTATTTGCCTCGCGTAACGCTGGACATTGAACAGCGCTACAACCAGATTCCGGATACCAGCTCTCTGGCGATTCGCACGTCTGGCCTGTTGGGTGAGCAATATATTGCTCTTAACCTCGGCTTTGACGACCCGGAACTGGGGTCATCTATGCTGAAAGATGGCAGCACCATTCAGGATACGAAATCTGCTTTGGTTCTTGAGGATCTGATAGGTCAGTTCCTTTACAAGAGCGGCAACGGCGACAATAAGAATTCTGGCGATGCTGAAGCGCATTCCGCAGGCCATACTGATGCTGCACCGCAGTCAGGTACTACGAATTAATTTAAGAGGAACAAGTGATGTTTAAGCGTCTTATGATGGTAGCTATGCTGGTTATCGCCCCATTTGCGATGGCGGCAGACCAGACCAACCCTTACAAATTAATGAATGAGGCGGCGCAGAAGACCTTTGATCGCCTGAAAAACGAGCAGCCTCAAATTCGACAGAATCCGAATTATCTGCGGGATATCGTTGGCCAGGAACTGCTGCCTTATGTTCAGGTAAAATACGCGGGGGCGCTGGTGTTAGGGCGTTACTACAAAGATGCCACGCCTGCGCAGCGTGACGCTTACTTCAAGGCTTTTGAAGAGTACCTGAAGCAGGCCTATGGTCAGGCGCTGGCGCTGTATCACGGTCAGACTTATCAAATCGCCCCGGAGCAACCTCTTGGTAATGCTGATATTGTGGCGATCCGTGTGACGATAATCGATCCAAATGGGCGTCCACCAGTGCGTCTTGATTTCCAATGGCGTAAAAATAGCCAAACCGGGAACTGGCAGGCATACGATATGATTGCCGAAGGGATCAGCATGATCACCACCAAACAAAACGAGTGGAGCGACCTGCTCCGTACGAAAGGTATCGATGGTTTGACCGCGCAGCTGCAGTCGATTTCGAAACAGCCAATTACCCTGGACAGTAAAAAGTAATGGCGGAAGAACTAAGCTGGAAGCAGGACGGTGCAACGCTGCATTTCTTCGGAGAGCTGGATGGCGTCACCGTTAATTCGCTTTGGCAGCAGCGTGAGAAAATGGTCACGGGTATCAATCTCTTTGAGCTAAGTGGCTTAACTCGCGTTGATACCGCCGGGCTGGCGTTGCTTATTCACCTGACAGCCATCGTGGCTCGCCAGGGGAACAAGATTGAGCTTAGGGGCGCTACTGATAATTTGCGCACACTGGCTCAACTCTACAATCTGCCAGAGGCGCTATTGCCACATCTGGCAGGCTAATGATTTCAGCACGTTACTTTCAAAGCCCTCGAACTGCTAAGTTCTGGGGCTTTTTGCTTATTTAAGCGGACGCCACTTTCCTCTAAGATGTGTGGCTTATTTCATCATTTATTAATCGACGAATAGATACCCCATGGAAAATCATGAAATTCAGACAGTGCTGATGAACGCACTGCCCCTCCAGGAAGTCCACGTCTCAGGCGATGGCAGCCACTTTCAGGTTATAGCGGTGGGTGAGTTATTCGCCGAGTTAAGTCGCGTCAAAAAACAGCAAACCGTGTATGCCCCGCTGATGGAATTTATCGCGGATAATCGCATGCATGCTGTGTCTATTAAGACCTATACGCCAGAAGAGTGGGCGCGCGATCGCAAACTGAATGGTTTTTGAATCATCGGCTCAGGCTGGTGATAACGTTTTGAATTTAAAAGAGAGCAGTTTCAATGGATAAATTTCGTGTGCAGGGGCCTACCCGCCTGAGTGGAGAAGTCACAATCTCAGGGGCTAAAAACGCCGCGCTGCCAATCCTCTTCGCCGCGCTTCTGGCGGAAGAGCCGGTAGAGATTCAGAACGTTCCAAAACTGAAAGACATTGATACCACGATGAAGCTGCTGAGCCAGCTGGGTACCAAAGTTGAGCGCAACGGTTCCGTCTACATTGACGCCAGCGGCGTAAATATTTTCTGTGCGCCATATGACCTGGTGAAAACCATGCGAGCCTCTATTTGGGCGCTAGGGCCACTGGTTGCTCGCTTTGGCCAAGGGCAGGTTTCTCTGCCTGGTGGTTGTGCCATTGGCGCTCGTCCGGTGGATTTGCACATTACTGGTCTGGAGCAGTTGGGCGCGGAGATTAAGCTCGAAGAAGGCTACGTTAAGGCGTCGGTAAATGGCCGCCTTAAAGGTGCTCATATCGTGATGGATAAGGTCAGCGTGGGTGCAACCGTGACCATCATGAGTGCGGCCACGCTTGCGGAAGGCAAAACGATCATTGAAAACGCTGCCCGTGAACCGGAGATCGTCGACACTGCGAACTTCCTTAACACCCTGGGCGCGAAGATCAGCGGTGCGGGCACCGATCGTATTACTATCGAAGGCGTTGCTCGTTTGGGCGGGGGCGTTTACCGCGTGCTGCCTGACCGTATTGAAACCGGGACGTTCCTGGTGGCTGCGGCAATCTCTGGCGGTAAAATTCTTTGCCGTAACGCGCAGCCGGATACTCTGGATGCTGTTCTGGCGAAGCTGCGTGAAGCTGGCGCGGAAGTTGAAACGGGTAAAGACTGGATCAGTCTTGATATGCATGGCCAACGTCCAAAAGGCGTAACGGTGCGTACTGCTCCACACCCAGGTTTCCCTACCGATATGCAGGCGCAATTCACCCTGCTGAACCTGGTGGCGGAAGGGACGGGCGTTATCACCGAAACTATCTTCGAAAACCGCTTTATGCATGTGCCTGAATTAATCCGTATGGGCGCGCATGCTGAGATCGAAAGCAATACAGTTATCTGCCACGGTGTCGAAAAGCTTTCCGGTGCTCAGGTAATGGCAACCGATCTTCGTGCGTCTGCAAGTCTGGTTCTGGCGGGCTGCATCGCAGAAGGGACAACGATAGTGGATCGTATTTACCACATTGATCGCGGCTATGAGCGTATTGAAGATAAGCTTCAGGCGCTGGGGGCTAAGATCGAGCGCGTCAAGGGAAGCGAGTAAACATCCTCCCTTAAAGACGGATAGCCGGGGCATGCCCCGGCTTTTTTATAGCTGTCGGATCTTCCGTGTTCGGTCGATAAACTCACGTGTCACCGGGTCGTGGTAGCGTGAAGGCCAGATAACCTGTGGTGCAACACCTAAAGCCTTAGCGATAATAAACTCCCCTTTGGGCCAGGGGCGAGACAGCGCATTGGCGAGCGTTGATGAGCTTAAACCTGACTGGCGTGATAAGGCGGCGAGCGACGTTTTCTTTTTTCGCAGTCCGGCAATAATGTCCGCCGGATGCCAGTCCACAAATTGATTTTCCATAATCTCTCCCTGTGATCTTACTAATCCTGCTCTGAGATGAGCGATGGCACAGGAAATTTATAACATAAAAATTTCCAAATGATTCCAGTAAGTGCAAGGAATAATAGATTCTGTGTTTTCATCCGCAAATATTATGAAAGCTAGTGAGAATGAAATATTCAGGAAAGAGGGAAGGGTTGAGGATCTGTTTTACTGGAAACTTTAGCGCGCCAACTGGCGCGCTAAAGTTGATGTTAGTGGTCGCGTTGAACGGACATGTGTGCCAAAGAAATTAGCGCTTCACGGTAAGGAGTATCAGGCAGCACTGAAAGGGCATCGATTGCTTTATCTGCCTCTTCTTCGGCGCGTTGACGAGTCCATTCCAGAGAACCGCAATCCGACATAGCTCTCAGTACGGGATCCAGTAAATGACGGCCATTTCCCTGTTCGATCGCTTCACGAATCATCTGAGCCTGCTCTGGTGAGCCGTTGCGCATGGCGTGTAACAGCGGCAGCGTCGGTTTGCCTTCGTTCAGATCATCGCCGACATTTTTACCCAGCGTTTGCCCATCTGAGCTGTAATCCAGCAGGTCATCAATGAGTTGAAACGCAGTACCCAGGTAGCGCCCATAATCCTGCAGCGCTTTTTCCTGAATCTCCGTTGCGCCTGCCAGAATCCCCGAGCATTGAGCCGCAGCTTCAAACAGGCGGGCCGTTTTGCTGTAAATGACCCGCATATAGCTTTCTTCAGTAATGTCTGGGTCATTACAGTTCATCAGCTGTAGCACTTCGCCCTCAGCGATAACGTTTACGGCCTCTGACATCACCTCCAGCACTTTCAGCGAACCGAGGCTGGTCATCATCTGGAATGCTCGCGTATAGATGAAATCACCGACCAAAACGCTCGCAGCGTTGCCGAAAGCGGCATTGGCTGTGGCTTTACCCCGACGCATATCTGATTCGTCCACGACGTCATCATGAAGTAGCGTGGCGGTATGTATAAATTCGATCAGCGCTGCAATTCTGACATGTGCTTGCCCTTCGTAAGCAAGCGCCCGCGCGGCAAGTACGGCAATCATTGGGCGGATGCGTTTACCGCCACCGCTGACGATGTAGTAGCCCAACTGGTTGATCAGTTGAACATCGGAATTCAATTGCTCAAGGATTGTCGCATTGACACCCGCCATATCTTGCGCGGTTAACTCATTAATTTTTTCTAAATTCATCGCAAAAGTCTGGCTTTCGTCCTGTTTATTCCATATCCATATGGCATAACGAGAGGGTTGAGGTTCGATACTGTAGTACAGATTGTACTGAAAAAACGAGGCAGATAAACGGTGTGTGTGCTGTTGCGTTTTTTTTCTACGGTAATTGACGATCGGGCTTGTCAAACCCTCACGATTTGCGTAATATTCGCGCCCTATTGTGAATATTTATAGCGCTACCTGAAACCTATATAAGGTAAGCGCGGAAAGCGGAGTTTTATATGTACGCGGTTTTCCAAAGTGGTGGTAAACAACACCGAGTAAGCGAAGGTCAGACCGTTCGCCTGGAAAAGCTGGACATCGCAACTGGCGAAACTGTTGAGTTCGCTGAAGTTCTGATGATCGCAAACGGTGAAGAAGTCAAAATCGGCGTTCCTTTCGTCGATGGTGGCGTTATTAAAGCTGAAGTCGTTGCTCACGGTCGTGGCGAGAAAGTTAAAATCGTTAAGTTCCGTCGCCGTAAACACTATCGTAAGCAAGCGGGCCACCGTCAGTGGTTCACTGATGTGAAAATCACTGGCATCAGCGCCTAAGACCTGAGGAGTAGATTAAATGGCACATAAAAAGGCTGGCGGCTCAACTCGTAACGGTCGCGATTCAGAAGCAAAACGCCTGGGTGTAAAACGCTTTGGTGGTGAAACTGTACTGGCTGGTAGCATCATCGTTCGTCAACGTGGTACCAAATTCCACGCTGGCAACAATGTAGGTTGCGGTCGTGACCACACCCTGTTTGCTAAAGCAGACGGTAAAGTGAAATTCGAAGTTAAAGGTCCGAACAATCGTAAATACATCAGCATCGTTGCTGAGTAAGTTTTTCGGTCCGGTAACGGATGAAAGCCCCGCAACGTGTTGCGGGGCTTTTTACATTGTACGCCTTGTAAATTAAGACAGGGAATGGGCATGGGGCAGCAGGCGGGAATCGGTATTCTTTTAGCGTTAACCACGGCGATGTGCTGGGGGGCGTTACCCATAGCGATGAAGCAGGTGCTTCCGGTGATGGCGCCACCGACCGTGGTATTTTATCGATTTCTGATGGCCAGTATTGGCCTGGGTATTTTCCTTGCGATTCGGGGGAAATTACCGCCGCTCAGGATGTTCCGTAAGCCGCGGTGGCTAGTGTTGTTAGCGATCGCCACTGGGGGATTATTTGGCAACTTTCTGCTCTTTAGTTCTTCTCTGCAGTATTTAAGTCCTACTGCGTCTCAGGTTATTGGCCAGCTTTCTCCTGTCGGGATGATGGTGGCGAGCGTAGTAGTGCTAAAAGAGAGAATGCGTGGCACGCAGATTATTGGTGCCATGATGCTCTTGTGTGGTCTGGTGATGTTCTTCAACACCAGTCTTGTAGAGATTTTTACCCGCCTGACGGATTACACCCTTGGTGTTATCTTCGGCGTGCTGGCGGCAACGGTTTGGGTCAGTTATGGTGTGGCACAGAAGGTGTTATTACGCCGGTTAGCCTCACAGCAGATCCTCTTTTTGTTGTACACTTTATGTACTATTGCACTTTTGCCGCTGGCAAAACCTGGTGTGATTTTCCAGCTCAGTAGCTGGCAACTGGCATGTCTGGTTTTCTGCGGTCTGAATACGCTGGTAGGCTATGGCGCGCTCGCTGAGGCGATGGCGCGCTGGCAGGCCTCCCAGGTTAGCGCCATCATTACGCTAACCCCGTTATTTACGTTGCTGTTCTCAGACCTGCTGTCTCAGGCCTGGCCCGAGTATTTCGCCATACCGATGCTTAACCTTGTGGGTTATATCGGGGCTCTCGTGGTTGTGGCTGGTGCGATGTATTCCGCGATTGGCCACCGCCTTTGGGGGCGCTGGCATAAAACCGAAACGGTCACGCCGGTGCAGCGTTCGGGCGAATGATTTACGGAGAAGTAAGATGAAGTTTGTTGATGAAGCAACGATCCTGGTCGTAGCAGGTGATGGCGGTAACGGCTGCGTTAGCTTCCGTCGTGAAAAATATATCCCGAGAGGCGGCCCGGACGGTGGTGATGGTGGTGACGGTGGTGACGTATGGCTTGAAGCCGACGAGAACCTGAATACGCTTATCGATTATCGTTTTGAAAAGGCCTTCCGCGCAGAGCGTGGCCAGAACGGCCAAAGCCGCGATTGTACCGGTAAACGTGGGCATGACGTCACTGTAAAGGTACCAGTGGGTACCCGAGTGATCGATCAGGGCACCGGTGAAACCATGGGCGATATGACGCAGCATGGTCAAAAGCTGATGGTTGCCAAAGGCGGCTGGCACGGTCTGGGTAATACCCGTTTTAAATCCTCCGTAAACCGTACCCCACGTCAGAAAACGATGGGGACTCCGGGTGAAAAACGCGATCTGCAGCTAGAGCTGATGCTGCTGGCCGATGTCGGTATGTTGGGTATGCCAAATGCGGGTAAATCTACCTTTATCCGCGCGGTATCTGCAGCGAAGCCAAAAGTGGCTGATTATCCGTTTACTACGCTAGTGCCAAGCCTGGGCGTTGTTCGTATGGACAATGAAAAGAGCTTCGTTGTCGCGGATATCCCGGGGCTTATCGAGGGCGCCGCTGACGGCGCTGGTTTGGGCATTCGCTTCCTTAAGCACCTTGAGCGCTGCCGCGTATTGCTGCATCTCATTGACATTGAACCTATCGATGGCTCTGACCCGGTTGAAAACGCCCGCATCATCGTTGGCGAACTGGAGAAATACAGCGAAAGCCTGGCGTCAAAACCTCGCTGGCTCGTGTTTAACAAAATCGACCTGATGGATAAAGCGCAGGCCGAAGAAAAAGCGAAAGCCATTGCCGAAGCGCTTGGTTGGGAAGATAAATACTACCTGATCTCCGCTGCCAGTCAGATGGGCGTGAAAGATCTCTGCTGGGATGTGATGACCTTTATCATCGAGAACCCGATTACGGCGGCTGAGGTCGCTAAGCAGCCAGAGAAAGTCGAGTTTATGTGGGATGATTACCATCGCCAGCAGCTCGATGAAATGGAAGCTGAAGCAGAAGAAGACTGGGATGACGACTGGGATGATGAAGACGACGAAGGCGTCGAAATTATCTACCAGAAGTAAGTTTCAACGAAGAAGGCCGGTGCTCCCGGCCTTTTTTATTGGATGCTGTTCGGAAGCCAGCAGTCAGCCTGCAAGCCGCCTTCCACACGATTGCCCAACGCCAGGCGGCCATGGTGAAGCTGAATAATCCGCTGCACAATGTTCAGACCCAGTCCGCTACCGCCATAGCGCTGATCCATACGCCTGAAGGGTTCCGTGATTTGTTGAAGATATTCGTCTTTAATGCCCGGGCCGCTGTCGGCCACGCTCAAGAGCGTTCCACCCTCTTTTTCCGTCAATGCTATATGAATTTCGCCTTTTTCCGTGCTATAGCGGGAGGCATTTTCCAGCAGGTTACGCAACATTAAACGCAGCAGCACGGCATCACCTTGCACGGTCAGAGCGGATGCTGCAGGCCAGATTAGCTTTTGCGAGCGCTGTGCCGCCAACTCTTCCATTTCCATTTTAAGCGGCGCAATGATGTCGTCACTCCAGACCAGCGTATTGTAATGCCCGCTGGCCAGAACTTGCCCGGCGCGCGAAAGCATCAGGAGCTGTTCAATGGTATGCATAAGCTGATCTATACGTGTTAGCAGCATCGGGGCCTGCGCTACCCCATTTTTTACCATCAATTCCAGATGTAACCTGAGACCAGCAAGCGGTGTTCTCAGTTCATGGGCCGCATCGGCAGTGAATAAGCGCTCCTGTTGAATCGTATGATCCAGCCGGCCAAGCAGCTGGTTGAGGGAATTGGTTACGGCCACCATTTCGTCCATGTCGGAAAACATAGGCAGGGGAGTGAGGTTGTCGGCTGAGCGGTTAGCCAGGCTTGAACGCAGCTGATTCAGCGGGCGGGTTATCCAGGTAATTGCCCAGAAAGAGAAAAACAGCGTAAAGGCAACCATGACCAGAGAAGGCACCAACAGGGAAGCAATCGCTTCACGAATCTCTTTTTCGACCTGCTGGTTTCGGGCTTTTGCGGAGAGCGTTTCACTCACCAAAAAACCAATCTGCTCACGGCTTTCATGCCACAGCCAGACAACGCTAATCAACTGGAAGAAAAGAAGAATAAGCGCCAGCAGGATCATCAGGCGCCGGCGCATGCTGTTCATGAGCGGCTTTCCAGCCGGTAGCCAACGCCGCGCACGGTTTTGATTCTGTCTTTGCCTAATTTTCGGCGTAGGTTGTGAATGTGTACTTCAAGGGTGTTGGAGCCGGGATCGTCCTGCCAGCTGTAAATATCCTGCTGTAGCGTTTCACGGTGGACCGTCTGGCCGATTCGCATCATCAGGCGTGTCAGAAGAGCAAACTCTTTGGGCGTAATTTCTACAGCCTGATTGGCGAGCAGCACCTGCTGAGTCTGCAAATTGAGGGTTAAATCGTCTTCCTGAAGCAGATTGTCGCTGTGTCCCTGGTAGCGACGGATAAGCGCTCTCGCACGCGCCTGCAGTTCTGCAAGCGCAAAAGGCTTAACCAGATAATCATCCGCGCCGGAGTCCAGACCATTTACTCTGTCTTCAAGCGCGTCACGAGCCGTCAGGATAAGCACCGGATTTTTTACCCCACGCCGACGCCATTGACTCAACAGCGTGGCACCGTCTTTGTCCGGGAGCCCCAGGTCGAGAATGATCAGGCTGTATTCACCGCTTTGCAGCAAGGCATCAGCCTCCGCAGCCGTCGCGGCGCAGTCCAGCGCGTAGCCTTCCCCTCCTAACGCCAGCGCAAGACCTTCCTGTAACAGTAAATCGTCTTCAACAATAAGCAGTTTCATAACTAGTTATTCTGGTAAATGTCTTTGTAAAGCCGGCTTTCGAAGCGCACTAACGGGATGCGGCGATTACGCTGGTCCGCTGGTTCAACGGCATAACCAGAGAGATACTGCACAAAGGCCATGCGCTGCCCGCTTGCCGTGGTGATGAAGCCAGCCAGATTATAAACACCCTGCAATGAACCCGTTTTCGCCGACACTTTCCCATCCACGCCAGCCTGATGTAGGCCGGCACGATACTGCAGAGAGCCATCGTAGCCCGCGAGCGGCAGCATGGAGATAAAGTTTAGCTGATTATCGTTCTGCGCGATGTATTGCAGCACCTGCATCATTGTGGCCGGTGAAATCAGGTTATGACGCGAAAGGCCTGAACCATCGACGACAATACTGTTCCCCAAATCTACGCCCGCTTTTTGGCGCAATATCTGGCGTACAGCATCAGCACCTGCCCGCCAGGTGCCAGGAACACCCAGCCGGTTATGTCCGATGGTCCTGAATACGGTATCGGCAATCATGTTGTCGGATTTCTTGAGCATGATTTTAAGCAGGTCATGCAACGGGGCTGACTGTTTGCTGGCTATCACAGTGCCCGGTTCGTTGGGTTGAGTCTGGCGCAGTAGTGTTCCGCTATAGCTGATCCCTGCCTGCTTCAGTTCATCTTTAATGATGGCACCTGCATAGCTTGCACCATCCTGAATGGCAAAGGCTAAGGGCAGCGGATCGGCACGTTGTGTAAGGCAGCCGGTAAGCGTATAGCGGTTGAGATCGCCCGGGACAACATCCAGTTCGCAGTATTGAGCGTCAGGAGAACCTTTGGCCAGCGTTCTGACCTGACTAAACATCACGACCGGATAGTACGAAGCAATGCGGATATAGGCTAAATCGTCAGCTTTTGGCGCACTGTATAAGGAAATAGAGAAGCAGTTACGGTCCACGATGGCGGCGGCGGGTGGTGCGCTGAAGCATTGTGTCATGTCGTTCCACGGCCAGCCCGGTGCTTTATCGTGGCTGGCGAAAATAGACGTGTCGACCAGCACGTTGCCCTTAATCTGTTGGACGCCCGCTTTTTTTAATTCGGCAACCATGTTGCGAATATCCTGACGCTTTAGCGTAGGATCTCCGCCGAAACGAGCGATAAGATCGCCGTTAAGTACGCCATTATCGATTTGAGCACGGCTTTCCAGCGTGGTGGTAAAACGAAAATCCGGGCCCAACTGAAGGAGCGCCGCTAGCGCCGTAATCACTTTCTGCGTACTGGCAGGCAGAGCCATTTGTTGGCTGTGATAATCAATGAACGGGCTTGTCGCACCGACTTTTTGTACCATCAGCGCCAGGTTCGCCCCGTCAGGCAACTGGGAGGTGTACTCTTCAACGTTCGCAGCCTGAACATTGATGGCTACGGCAGCGGTCAACCCAATGACAAATCTCAAAAATCGCATAATCTCGCGGTAACGGCCTGGAAACGTGACCGCCATACTACGGTGCATTATGGTGCAAAGTAAACGATGACCCTCAGGGAACTCCAGGGTAAAATACCGGTCAATTTGAAAACTGTTACTGACCTGGAGTCATTACCCCGGGTCGGTTTTCTTTTATTTGTTGCCGGAGAGACTTGCGTTACCGGCCATGCTCTTAAGCCAGCACGGTGTTTACCCTGCTGCAGAGGACTGATTTTAAGAGGTATAACAAATGCAACCTATTCCGATGACCTTACGTGGCGCTGAACAACTCCGCGAAGAACTGGATTTCCTGAAGTCCGTTCGTCGCCCTGAAATCATTGCTGCGATTGCTGAAGCTCGCGAGCATGGCGATCTGAAAGAAAACGCTGAATATCATGCCGCGCGTGAGCAACAGGGCTTTTGCGAAGGCCGCATCCAGGATATCGAAGCGAAGCTTTCTAATGCTCAGGTGATCGACGTCACAAGAATGCCAAATAACGGCCGTGTGATCTTTGGTACTACCGTAACAGTATTGAACCTGGACAGTGATGAAGAGCTTACTTATCGCATCGTTGGCGACGATGAGGCTGATTTTAAAAAGAATCTTATTTCTGTAAACTCGCCTATTGCTCGCGGTCTTGTGGGCAAGGAATGCGACGATGTTGTCGTAATTCGCACGCCGGGCGGTGATGTCGAATTCGAAATCTTAAAAGTAGAATATTTGTAATTTTTACTACGCTGGCTAAAGGGTTGGCGTATTGTAAAGAAAAGAAAAAGGCCGCATAGCGGCCTTTTATCAACGAACATAGCGTGGCATTTTGCACACCTCTGCTTATTTCGGCAGAGAAATCTTACGCTCTTTAGAAGGGCGGTAGAGCACCAGCGTTTTACCGATGACCTGTACATTACAGGCGCCGGTTTCCCGCACGATGGCATCCACAATTAAGGTTTTGGTTTCGCGATCTTCCGTTGCGATCTTCACCTTGATTAATTCATGGTGCTCAAGCGCTTGTTCAATCTCGGCCAGTACCCCTTCGGTCAAACCATTATTGCCAAGCATAACCACCGGCTTGAGCGGATGGGCCAGACCTTTTAGGTGCTGTTTTTGTTTAGTACTCAGATTCATCGTATTTTTTGCTTACGTTGGGATTGAAAACGGTTCATTCTACCGCCATCTCCAGTGTATCGCCAAATCGGCTGTGCTGATTGTTAGTTAGCCTGCTATTCACGATGAACAAAGTTGGATATTGAGATGACAGGTAAGAAGCGTTCTGCCAGCTCCAGTCGCTGGCTGCAGGAACACTTTAGCGATAAATATGTTCAACAGGCACAGAAAAAGGGGTTGCGGTCCCGTGCCTGGTTTAAACTTGATGAAATACAGCAAAGTGACAAACTTTTTAAGCCAGGAATGACTATTGTTGATCTTGGTGCTGCACCTGGCGGGTGGTCACAATATGTCGTGACGCAAATCGGGAATCAGGGGCGAATCATCGCTTGCGATCTTTTACCAATGGATCCTATCGTTGGTGTGGACTTCCTTCAGGGCGATTTTCGTGATGAATTAGTCGTCAAGGCCCTGCTGGAACGTGTTGGTGACAGTAAAGTGCAGGTTGTCATGTCAGATATGGCGCCAAACATGAGCGGGACACCGGCAGTCGATATTCCCCGCGCTATGTACTTGGTTGAACTGGCACTGGAAATGTGTCGGGACGTGCTGGCGCCGGGCGGTAGTTTTGTAGTGAAAGTGTTTCAGGGCGAAGGTTTCGATGAATACCTGCGAGAAATTCGCTCCCTGTTTACGACGGTTAAAGTTCGTAAACCGGACTCTTCTCGTGCCCGCTCACGTGAAGTGTACATTGTAGCGACCGGGCGCAAACTATAGTACCCTGACGCTGTTTGTTAACACAGTTGTAATATGAGGTTAATCCCTTGAGTGACATGGCGAAAAACCTAATACTCTGGCTGGTCATTGCCGTTGTGCTAATGTCTGTATTCCAGAGCTTTGGGCCCAGCGAGTCAAATGGCCGTAGGGTGGATTACTCCACTTTCCTGTCTGAAGTTAATCAGGACCAGGTTCGCGAAGCGCGCATCAACGGACGTGAAATCAACGTTACCAAGAAAGATAGTAACCGATACACGACTTACATCCCCGTTAATGATCCCAAGCTGCTTGATAATCTGATTACCAAGAACGTGAAAGTTGTGGGCGAACCGCCTGAAGAGCAAAGTCTGCTGGCAACTATCTTCATTTCCTGGTTCCCAATGCTGCTGCTGATTGGGGTCTGGATCTTCTTTATGCGTCAAATGCAGGGCGGCGGTGGCAAAGGTGCCATGTCGTTCGGTAAGAGCAAGGCGCGCATGCTAACGGAAGACCAAATCAAAACCACCTTTGCTGACGTCGCTGGCTGTGATGAAGCGAAAGAAGAGGTGGGTGAGCTGGTTGAATACCTCCGTGAGCCGAGCCGCTTCCAGAAACTGGGCGGTAAAATCCCGAAAGGCGTCCTGATGGTCGGCCCTCCGGGTACGGGTAAAACGCTGTTGGCAAAAGCGATTGCTGGCGAAGCGAAAGTACCGTTCTTCACAATTTCCGGTTCTGACTTTGTTGAAATGTTCGTTGGTGTTGGTGCATCCCGTGTGCGTGACATGTTCGAACAGGCCAAAAAAGCGGCACCTTGTATTATCTTCATCGATGAAATCGATGCCGTAGGTCGTCAGCGTGGTGCTGGTCTGGGCGGTGGTCACGACGAACGTGAGCAAACCCTGAACCAAATGCTGGTTGAGATGGATGGCTTTGAAGGTAACGAAGGGATCATCGTTATTGCGGCAACTAACCGTCCTGACGTGCTTGACCCTGCGCTGCTGCGTCCTGGTCGTTTCGACCGTCAGGTTGTCGTGGGTCTGCCAGATGTTCGTGGCCGTGAGCAAATCTTGAAAGTTCATATGCGTCGCGTACCGCTTGCACCGGACATCGATGCCGCAATTATCGCTCGTGGTACACCTGGCTTCTCTGGTGCCGATTTGGCTAACCTGGTAAACGAAGCTGCGCTGTTTGCTGCTCGCGGTAACAAGCGTGTGGTGTCGATGGTTGAATTCGAGAAAGCGAAAGACAAAATCATGATGGGGGCAGAACGTCGCTCCATGGTGATGACGGAAGCGCAGAAAGAATCGACCGCTTATCACGAAGCAGGCCATGCGATTATCGGTCGCCTGGTACCGGAGCACGATCCGGTCCATAAGGTAACGATTATCCCTCGTGGCCGCGCCCTCGGTGTGACCTTCTTCCTGCCTGAAGGCGACGCAATTAGCGCCAGCCGTCAGAAACTGGAAAGTCAGATTTCCACGCTGTATGGCGGTCGTCTGGCTGAAGAGATTATCTACGGGGCAGAACATGTTTCTACCGGTGCGTCGAACGACATTAAAGTAGCGACTAACCTGGCTCGTAACATGGTGACTCAGTGGGGCTTCTCCGACAAACTTGGCCCGCTGCTGTATGCGGAAGAAGACGGTGAAGTATTCCTGGGCCGTTCAGTGGCAAAAGCGAAGCATATGTCTGATGAGACTGCGCGTATCATCGATCAGGAAGTTAAATCCCTGATTGAACGCAACTATGCCCGTGCTCGCCAGTTGCTGAATGAGAACATGGATATTCTGCACACCATGAAAGACGCATTGATGAAGTATGAAACCATCGATGCCCCGCAGATTGACGATCTGATGGCGCGCCGTGAAGTTCGCCCGCCAGCAGGTTGGGAAGATGCGAGCAAAAACAGCAATAACTCTGACAACAACGGTACCCCGAATGCACCACGCCCGGTTGATGAACCGCGTACGCCAAATCCGGGCAACACGATGTCTG
Organism: Cedecea sp. Ae19-4; assembly: GCF_059801165.1. NCBI lineage: Bacteria > Pseudomonadati > Pseudomonadota > Gammaproteobacteria > Enterobacterales > Enterobacteriaceae > Cedecea > Cedecea sp. Ae19-4. The sequence goes on from NZ_JBCHWG010000004.1 coordinate 236,620, forward strand.
AGCAGTTGGGCGACAAATAAGACGCTCACGCAGATGTTTTTGCAGTAATCTATAAACCCCGGGCCTGCCCCGGGGTTTTTGTTTTTGTACAGCCTAAGACGAACGCAAAGGAAGAAGCATGAAACTCACCGCGCAAGGCTCCACGTTGGATCTCTCGCATCCTCACGTCATGGGGATTTTAAACGTCACGCCGGACTCCTTTTCCGACGGTGGTCAGCACAATTCCCTGGTGGAGGCCCTCAAGCATGCAAATGCGATGATCAATGCCGGGGCGACAATCATCGACGTTGGCGGAGAGTCAACCCGGCCTGGCGCGGCAGAGGTGAGCACAGAAGAAGAACTTGAGCGCGTTATTCCGGTGGTCGAAGCGATCGCTCAACGGTTTGAAGTCTGGGTCTCAGTGGATACATCAAAAGCCGAAGTTATTCGTGCATCTGCACGAGTAGGGGCGCATCTTATCAACGATATTCGTTCCTTAACGGAACCAGGTGCGCTAGCTGCCGCTGCGGAAACGGGGCTCCCTGTTTGCCTGATGCATATGCAGGGCGAACCGAAAACGATGCAACAGGCACCACAGTACGATGACGTATTTTCCGATGTGAATCGCTTTTTTGTGGAGCACGTTGCCCGCTGCGAAGCCGCAGGGATTTCAAAAGATAAATTGCTGCTCGACCCGGGCTTTGGTTTCGGTAAGAATCTCACCCACAATTATCAGTTATTGGCTCGCCTTTCGGAATTTCATCACTACGGTATGCCGCTACTGGTAGGCATGTCCCGTAAATCGATGGTCGGGCAACTGCTTAATGTTGGCCCGGATCAGCGCCTGAGCGGTAGCCTTGCCTGCGCGGTGATTGCTGCGATGCAGGGGGCTCAAATTCTTCGCGTTCATGACGTAAAAGAGACTGTTGAAGCTATGCGCGTGGTCGAAGCTACGCTTTCAGTGAAGGAAAACAAATACTATGAGTAACCGTAAATATTTTGGCACCGATGGTATCCGTGGTCGCGTGGGCGATGCACCTATTACCCCTGATTTTGTTCTGAAGCTTGGCTGGGCTGCGGGTAAAGTCCTGGCTCGTCATGGTTCGCGTAAGATTATTATCGGTAAGGACACGCGTATTTCCGGCTACATGCTGGAATCTGCACTGGAAGCAGGTCTGGCTGCAGCCGGGTTGTCTGCTTCGTTTACTGGTCCAATGCCTACGCCTGCGGTTGCTTATTTAACTCGTACATTCCGCGCTGAAGCCGGGATTGTTATCTCCGCCTCACACAACCCGTTCTATGATAACGGTATAAAATTCTTCTCGATCGACGGGACTAAACTGCCGGATGAGGTCGAAGAAGCTATTGAAGCGGAGATGGAAAAAGAGATCACCTGCGTGGATTCGGCGGAGTTGGGTAAAGCCAGCCGTATTGTCGATGCAGCAGGGCGCTATATTGAATTCTGCAAAGGCACGTTCCCGAACGAACTGAGCCTTAATGGCCTTAAAATCGTCGTAGACTGCGCCAACGGCGCGACTTACCACATTGCCCCGAATGTATTGCGTGAACTGGGTGCAAAAGTCATTGCCATCGGCTGTGAGCCGGATGGGGTGAATATTAATGAAAAATGCGGTGCGACCGATGTGCGTATGCTGCAAGAGCGCGTGCTGGCGGAAAAAGCCGATCTAGGCATCGCGTTTGACGGCGACGGCGACCGGGTAATTATGGTGGATAACCAGGGCCTTAAAGTCGATGGCGATCAGATCCTTTATATCGTTGCCCGGGAAGGATTACGTCAGGGGCAGCTTCGCGGCGGTGCCGTGGGTACGCTAATGAGTAATATGGGACTTGAAGTCGCGCTGAAGCAGTTGGGTATTCCTTTTGCCCGCGCGAAAGTTGGCGACCGCTATGTTCTGGAAAAACTGCAGGAGAAAGGCTGGCGAATTGGGGCTGAAAACTCCGGTCACGTCATTCTGCTGGACCAAACCACCACCGGTGATGGCATAGTCGCAGGTTTGCAAGTGCTTACCGCAATGGTTCGTAACCATATGAGCCTGCACGATCTCTGCAGCGGAATGAAATTGTTCCCGCAGATTCTGGTTAACGTTCGCTTTACCGCAGGCAGCGGCGATCCGCTTGAAAACGAAGAGGTTAAGCGCGTTACGGCTGAAGTGGAAGCTGCATTGGGCAGCCGTGGACGGGTGTTGCTGCGTAAATCCGGAACGGAGCCACTCATTCGCGTGATGGTCGAGGGTGAAGATGAAGCCCAGGTTACCGCGTTTGCTCATCAGATCGCAGACGCAGTGAAGGCCGTTTAATATTTTTTCTTCGCAAACTGATTGAAAAGGCGGCAGTTGCCGCCTGTTTCTTTGGTGGAAATTACTTGTTTGCTGTTTTTTTCCGCAGTCAGTGCATTGTTAATAAATTGCCCTTGCGCACCAGTCTGGCTTTGGTTAGTATTCTCACCCGCTTCAGTGGGTAATGACAAACGTATCCGCTTAACTGGTTTGAAGCAATTGGCGTGCGGTAACCCCGCAAGGAACAGGTTGATTATGTACGAAGCTCTTTTAGTTGTTTTCCTTATTGTAGCGTTAGGCCTTGTAGGTCTTATCATGCTGCAGCAAGGTAAAGGCGCTGATATGGGAGCCTCCTTCGGAGCAGGCGCTTCCGCTACGTTATTCGGTTCAAGTGGTTCTGGTAACTTCATGACTCGCATGACCGGTGTGCTCGCAACGTTGTTCTTTATCCTGAGCCTGGTTCTGGGTAACCTCAGCACCAACAAAACCAGTAAAGGAAGCGAGTGGGAAAATTTAAGTCAGCCAGCACAAACTGAGCAGACTGCGCCAGCGGCACCTACCAAGCCGAGCAGCGATATCCCACAGTAAGTTTGTCAGCTTCAATGCGGTGACATGAAGGTTACCGTGTTCAAAGAGTGCCGAGGTGGTGGAATTGGTAGACACGCTACCTTGAGGTGGTAGTGCCCGATTGGGCTTACGGGTTCAAGTCCCGTCCTCGGTACCAAATCCTAGCAATTCTTGCATTTAATGCAATTCTGGCGTAGTATTTGCCACGTTTTCGGACGCGGGGTGGAGCAGCCTGGTAGCTCGTCGGGCTCATAACCCGAAGGTCGTCGGTTCAAATCCGGCCCCCGCAACCACTTTCCCTGAGAGTTCTTTTTCAAATATACTGTGAACACCAGTTTCGGTGCCTTCGCGAAGAATTTAGAAAAAAATTCTCCTGGACGGTGTCCGGGCCGCAGTTGCGGCATACAGGGTTCAGTTATATAAAGCCCCGATTTATCGGGGTTTTTTGTTATCTGACTTTAGAATAACTGGGCTATATGCCCTTTTTTTATGTCTTGGGGGTGGGCTTGTCCACATTAGAGCAAAAATTAACAGAGATGATTTCAGCACCGGTCGAAGCACTGGGCTATGAACTTGTAGGCATCGAATTCGTTCGGGGCCGCACGTCTACGCTGCGCATCTATATTGATAGTGAAGATGGCATCAATGTTGATGATTGTGCTGATGTCAGTCACCAGGTCAGTGCCGTACTGGATGTCGAAGATCCCATCACCGTGGCCTATAACCTGGAAGTGTCCTCACCTGGCCTCGATCGCCCAATGTTCACCGCAGAACACTACGTTCGTTTTACCGGCGAAGAAGTGAGCATTGTATTGCGTATGGCTGTGCAAAACCGCCGCAAATGGCAGGGTATTATTAAAGCCGTAGACGGTGAGATGATCACGGTAACGGTCGAAGGAAAAGACGAAGTGTTCGCGCTGAGCAACATCCAGAAAGCGAACCTGGTACCCCACTTTTAATAGTTTGGATTGAGGTGAAAACCCAGGATGAACAAAGAAATTTTGGCTGTTGTTGAAGCAGTTTCCAACGAAAAAGCGCTGCCGCGTGAGAAGATTTTCGAAGCGCTGGAAAGTGCGCTGGCAACGGCGACCAAGAAAAAATACGAGCAAGAAATTGACGTTCGCGTTGAGATCGACCGCAAAAGCGGTGATTTCGATACCTTCCGCCGTTGGGTTATCGTTGAAGAAGTCACTCAACCTACGCGTGAAATCACTCTCGAAGCGGCTCAGTTTGAAGATCCGGCTCTCGGCCTCGGCGATTACGTTGAAGACGAAATTGAGTCCGTCACCTTTGACCGTATCACCACTCAAACTGCGAAGCAGGTTATCGTGCAGAAGGTTCGCGAAGCCGAACGTGCGATGGTAGTAGATCAGTTCCGCGATCAGGAAGGTGAGATTGTTACCGGTGTAGTGAAAAAAGTTAACCGCGACAATATCTCCCTTGAACTGAAATCGGAAGGCATGTCCGGCAACGCTGAAGCTGTGATTCTGCGTGAAGATATGCTGCCACGTGAAAACTTCCGCCCGGGCGACCGCATTCGCGGCGTGCTTTACGCAGTACGTCCTGAAGCTCGCGGTGCGCAGTTGTTCGTTAGCCGTTCCAAACCTGAAATGCTGATCGAACTGTTCCGCATTGAAGTGCCGGAAATCGGTGAAGAAGTTATCGAAATTAAAGCCGCCGCACGCGATCCGGGCTCTCGCGCCAAAATCGCCGTGAAAACAAACGACAAACGTATCGACCCGGTCGGTGCTTGCGTTGGTATGCGCGGTGCGCGCGTTCAGGCGGTTTCTACTGAGTTAGGCGGTGAGCGTATTGATATCGTGCTGTGGGACGACAACCCGGCGCAGTTTGTTATCAACGCAATGGCACCGGCCGACGTAGCATCCATTGTTGTCGACGAAGACAAACATACGATGGATATCGCGGTAGAGGCAGGCAACCTGGCACAGGCCATTGGCCGTAACGGTCAGAACGTTCGCCTGGCATCACAGCTGAGCGGCTGGGAACTCAACGTTATGACCGTTGATGACCTGCAGGCTAAACATCAGGCTGAAGCGCATGCGGCTATTGATACCTTTACCAAATACCTCGATATTGACGAGGATTTCGCCACCGTGTTGGTCGAAGAAGGTTTCTCCACGCTTGAAGAACTGGCCTATGTGCCAATGAAAGAGCTGCTGGAAATCGACGGCCTTGATGAAGATACCGTGGAAGCATTACGCGATCGCGCTAAAAACGCGCTCACCACACTGGCTCTGGCACAAGAAGAGAGCCTTGGCGATAAAAAACCTACTGAGGATCTGCTGAACCTCGAAGGGATGGATCGCCCGCTGGCCTTTAAACTGGCTGCTCGTGGTGTTAGCTCGCTGGAAGACCTTGCCGAGCAAGGTGTTGACGACCTGTCTGATATCGAAGGCTTAACGGATGAGAAAGCCGGCGAGTTGATCATGGCAGCGCGTAACATTTGCTGGTTTGGCGGCGAAGCGTAATAAACTGTAGCAGGAAGGAACAGCATGACAGATGTAACCGTAAAAGCGCTGGCCGCAGAGATTCAGACCTCCGTGGACCGCCTGGTACAGCAATTTGCTGATGCAGGGATCCCGAAGTCTGCTGATGACTCCGTTTCGGCGCAAGAGAAACAAACGCTGCTGGCTCACCTGAACCACGAACATGGTTCAGGCCCAGACAAGTTGACTTTACAGCGCAAAACGCGCAGTACTTTAAACATTCCAGGTACCGGTGGGAAAAGTAAATCGGTACAAATCGAAGTCCGCAAGAAGCGCACCTTTGTGAAACGTGATCCGCAAGAGGCAGAACGCCTTGCTGCGGAAGAACAGGCGCAGCGTGAAGCGGAAGAGCAAGCCCAGCGTGAGGCAGAGGAAGCTGCCAAACGTGCGGCACAAGATAAAGCTAAGCGTGAAGCTGAAGAACAAGCTAAGCGCGAAGCCGCTGATAAAGCGAAACGTGAAGCTGCGGAAAAAGACAAAGTGAGCAATCAACAAACTGATGAAATGACGAAAGCCGCCCACGCCGAGAAGGCTCGCCGTGAAGCGGAAGCTGCTGAACTGAAGCGTAAAGCTGAAGAAGAAGCCCGTCGCAAACTCGAAGAAGATGCCCGTCGCGTGGCGGAAGAAGCCCGTAAAATGGCTGAAGCTAACGCTGGCGTTTGGGAAGAGCAGGAGAAGGTGGAAGACGATAAGTCTGACTATCACGTCACCACTTCCCAGCACGCTCGTCAGGCAGAAGACGAAAACGATCGTGAAGTTGAAGGCGGTCGTGGTCGTGGTCGTACTGCAGCTAAAGCGCCGCGTCAGAAAAAAGCTGGCGGTAAGCACGGCGAGTCTAAAGCTGACCGTGAAGAAGCTCGTGCAGCCGTTCGCGGTGGCAAAGGTAAGCGTAAGCCAAGCAGCCTGCAGCAGGGCTTCACCAAGCCAGCACAGGCCGTTAACCGTGACGTTGTGATTGGTGAAACCATCAGCGTTGCTGAACTGGCTAACAAAATGGCCGTTAAAGGCTCTCAGGTCATCAAAGCGATGATGAAGCTGGGCGCAATGGCGACCATCAACCAGGTTATCGATCAAGAAACCGCTCAGCTGGTTGCTGAGGAGATGGGCCACAAAGTTATCCTGCGTCGTGAGAACGAGCTGGAAGAAGCGGTAATGAGCGACCGTGACACCGGCGCTGCGGCAGAAACCCGTGCACCGGTTGTGACCATCATGGGTCACGTTGACCACGGTAAAACTTCTCTGCTGGACTACATCCGTTCTACTAAAGTTGCCTCCGGCGAAGCGGGTGGTATTACCCAGCACATCGGTGCTTACCACGTAGAAACCGACAACGGAATGGTTACCTTCCTGGATACCCCAGGTCACGCAGCATTTACTTCTATGCGTGCTCGTGGTGCTCAGGCAACGGATATCGTTGTTCTGGTTGTTGCTGCCGATGATGGCGTAATGCCACAGACTATCGAAGCTATCCAGCACGCAAAAGCGGCGCAGGTACCGGTAGTTGTCGCGGTGAACAAAATCGATAAGCCAGAAGCGGATCCGGATCGCGTTAAAAACGAACTGTCCCAGTATGGCATCATGCCGGAAGAGTGGGGCGGCGAAAGCCAGTTCATCCACGTTTCTGCAAAAGCCGGTACCGGTATCGACGACCTGCTGGATGCAATCCTGCTGCAGGCCGAAGTTCTGGAGCTGAAAGCCGTCCGTAAAGGTATGGCAAGCGGCGTGGTCATCGAATCCTTCCTGGATAAAGGTCGTGGTCCGGTTGCTACCGTTCTTGTGCGTGAAGGTACTCTGAACAAAGGCGATATCGTTCTGTGTGGCTTCGAATACGGCCGTGTACGTGCGATGCGTGACGAGATGGGGCGTGAAGTGACCGAAGCGGGTCCTTCTATTCCAGTTGAGATCCTCGGCCTGTCCGGCGTGCCTGCCGCGGGTGACGAAGTGACCGTTGTTCGTGACGAGAAGAAAGCTCGTGAAGTTGCTCTGTATCGTCAGGGTAAATTCCGTGAAGTGAAACTGGCTCGTCAGCAGAAATCCAAACTGGAAAACATGTTCGCCAACATGACCGAAGGCGAAGTGTCCGAAGTGAACATCGTGCTGAAGGCAGACGTTCAGGGTTCTGTGGAAGCAATCAGCGACTCCCTGCTGAAACTGTCTACCGATGAAGTTAAAGTTAAAATCATCGGTTCCGGCGTGGGTGGGATCACCGAAACTGACGCAACGCTGGCTGCAGCATCCAACGCCATTCTGGTTGGCTTCAACGTCCGTGCTGATGCGTCTGCGCGCCGCGTGATTGAAGCAGAAAGCCTGGATCTGCGTTACTACTCCGTCATCTATAACCTGATCGACGAAGTGAAAGCGGCGATGAGCGGTATGCTGTCTCCAGAGCTGAAACAGCAGATCATCGGCCTGGCTGAAGTTCGTGATGTCTTCAAATCACCGAAGTTTGGCGCGATTGCTGGCTGTATGGTTACCGAAGGTGTGGTGAAACGTCACAACCCAATCCGCGTACTGCGCGACAACGTGGTTATCTATGAAGGCGAGCTGGAATCCCTGCGCCGCTTCAAAGATGACGCAAGCGAAGTCCGTAACGGTATGGAATGTGGTATCGGCGTTAAGAACTACAACGACGTGCGCGTGGGCGATATGATCGAAGTCTTCGAAATTATCGAGATCAAGCGTACCATCTCCTGATAGCCGTACCGCATCAACTATCTTAGGGGGGCCGTGTGCCCCCCGTTTTGTCTGGAGAAATTATTATGGCGAAAGAATTTGGTCGCCCGCAGCGCGTTTCTCAGGAATTGCAGAAAGAAATTGCCATTATCCTGCAGCGTGAAATTAAAGACCCGCGTCTGGGCATGATGACTACCGTTTCTGGGGTCGAAGTCTCCCGTGACCTGGCGTATGCCAAAGTATTTGTGACCTTCCTGAACGACAAAGACGAAGATGCCATCAAAGAAGGCATCAAAGTTCTGCAGGACGCGTCGGGCTATATCCGAACTTTAGTTGGCAAGGCAATGCGTCTGCGCATCGTGCCTGAGCTGACCTTCTTCTACGATAACTCGCTGGTTGAAGGGATGCGCATGTCTAACCTGGTTTCCAATGTCATCCGTCATGATGACGAGCGTCGCGTGAATACGGACGACAGCAAGGAGGATTGATGAGTCGTCCTCGTCGTCGCGGTCGTGATATTCATGGTGTACTGTTGCTCGATAAGCCTCAGGGCCTTTCGTCCAACGACGCACTGCAAAAAGTAAAACGTCTTTATAACGCGAACCGCGCGGGTCATACCGGGGCGCTGGATCCGCTGGCGACCGGTATGCTGCCGATTTGCCTTGGTGAAGCGACGAAGTTCTCCCAGTACCTGCTGGACTCCGACAAACGTTATCGCGTGATTGCCAAACTTGGGCAGCGCACGGACACGTCAGATGCCGACGGCATTGTGGTTCAGGAGCGCCCGGTTAACTTTAGCACCGAGCAGCTTGCTGCCGCGCTGGAGAGCTTCCGCGGGGATACCGAGCAGGTTCCATCGATGTACTCTGCGCTTAAGCATCAGGGTAAGCCCCTGTACGAATACGCGCGCGCGGGGATTGAGGTTGAACGTGAAGCTCGCCCAATCACGGTGTACGAGCTGTTGTTTATTCGCCATGAAGGGGATGAACTGGAGCTGGAAGTCCATTGCTCTAAGGGAACGTACATTCGTACGATCGTTGACGATCTCGGTGAAAAACTTGGCTGTGGGGCGCATGTTATCTTCCTGCGTCGTCTGGCTGTAAGTAAATATCCGATTGAGCGGATGGTCACTCTGGAGCAGCTTAATGAGCTGGTAGAACAGGCACATCGGCAGGGGCGCGAGCCAGCGGAAATGCTGGATCCGCTGCTGATGCCGATGGACAGCCCAGCCTCCGATTTCCCGCTGGTGAATTTGCTGCCTGAAGTTGCCGTCTACTTTAAAAACGGTAATCCAGTTCGGGTGGCAGGCGTTCAGGCCGAAGGGTTGGTGCGCGTCACCGAAGGCGAAGAGAAGAAATTCATCGGTATGGGTGAAATCGATGGCGAGGGCCGGGTTGCTCCGCGTCGTCTGGTCGTCGAATATCCCGTCTGACTTTTGCCGCTACCTTGCGGTAAAAGGGCGCTACAGGTAAAATAGCGCGGCTTAACGGCTGGCCGATTGTTTAACAAACGGTTCAGGCGTGCACTGGGGTTGCTGAATTAGAGATCGGCACCCTGTTTATTTATCTATAATGTTGGAGTTGAAAATGTCTCTAAGCGTTGAAGCTAAAGCTAAAATCGTTTCCGAGTTTGGTCGTGGTACTAACGACAGCGGTTCTACCGAAGTTCAGGTTGCACTGCTGACTGCACAGATTAACCACCTGCAGGGTCACTTTGCAGAGCACAAAAAAGATCACCACAGCCGTCGTGGTCTGCTGCGTATGGTTTCTCAGCGTCGTAAACTGCTCGACTACCTGAAACGTAAAGATGTAGCACGTTACACTGGCCTGATCGAGCGCCTGGGTCTGCGTCGCTAGTTCTTGCGAGTTTCAGAAAAAGGGGCCTGTAAGGGCCCCTTTTTTCAACCAGACGGCAGCAATTCTATGGAAACTAATGTATTGTTGCTGAGTGTGATCTTTATTGCAGAGGTTCGCGCGGCTAATGAGAGGCTTTACCCGTCAGAGCGGGTTAGGATTGTCATTAGTCGCGAGGATGCGATGAAGGTCGGGTACCAACGGCGGCGCGTGAAGCCACGTGCTGCCCGTCATTTTAAAGGATCTTATTTTGCTGAATCCGATCGTTCGTAAATTCCAGTATGGCCAGCATACGGTCACGCTTGAAACCGGCATGATGGCTCGCCAGGCTACCGCTGCTGTAATGGTAAGCATGGATGACACCGCGGTATTCGTTACCGTTGTTGGCCAGAAAAAAGCCAAGCCAGGCCAGGACTTCTTCCCGCTGACCGTTAACTATCAGGAGCGTACCTACGCTGCTGGTCGTATCCCAGGTAGCTTCTTCCGTCGTGAAGGCCGTCCAAGCGAAGGGGAAACCCTGATTGCGCGTCTGATTGACCGCCCGGTTCGCCCGCTGTTCCCTGAAGGTTTCGTCAACGAAGTGCAGGTTATCGCCACCGTTGTCTCCGTTAACCCACAGGTTCACCCTGATATCGTAGCCATGATCGGTGCTTCTGCAGCACTGAGCCTGTCCGGTATTCCGTTTAACGGCCCAATCGGTGCCGCTCGTGTGGGTTACATCAATGACCAGTACGTGCTGAACCCGACCGCTGAAGAACTGAAAACCAGCAAGCTGGATCTGGTTGTTGCCGGTACCGAAAGCGCAGTGCTGATGGTTGAATCCGAAGCTGAACTGCTGAGCGAAGACCAGATGCTGGGTGCCGTTGTCTTCGGTCACGATCAGCAGCAGGTTGTCATCAAAGAAATCAACGCGCTGGTTGCCGAAGCCGGCAAACCACGTTGGGACTGGCAGCCTGAGGCCGTGAACGAAGCGCTGAATGCGCGCGTTGCCGCGCTGGCTGAATCCCGTCTGAGCGATGCTTACCGCATCACTGAGAAGCAAGAGCGTTATGCACAGGTTGACGTCATCAAAGCTGACGTTATCGCGACGCTGACCGCAGAAGACGAATCTCTGGATGCCGCTGAACTGTCTGACATTCTGCACGCTATCGAGAAAAACGTTGTTCGTAGCCGCATCCTGGCTGGTGAACTGCGCATCGATGGCCGCGAAAAAGACATGATTCGTGGTCTGGACGTGCGTACTGGTGTTCTGCCGCGCACTCACGGTTCTGCACTGTTCACTCGTGGTGAAACTCAGGCGCTGGTTACCGCCACGCTGGGTACTGCACGTGACGCACAGACGCTGGACGAGCTGATGGGCGAGCGCACTGACAGCTTCCTGTTCCACTACAACTTCCCTCCGTACTCCGTAGGCGAGACCGGGATGGTAGGTTCGCCTAAGCGTCGTGAAATTGGTCACGGCCGTCTGGCGAAGCGTGGCGTTCTGGCCGTTATGCCAGAAGCTGACAAATTCCCGTACACCGTTCGTGTGGTTTCTGAAATCACCGAATCTAACGGTTCTTCTTCCATGGCCTCTGTGTGCGGTGCATCTCTGGCACTGATGGACGCTGGTGTGCCAATCAAAGCCGCCGTTGCGGGCATCGCGATGGGCCTGGTGAAAGAAGGCGACAACTTTGTTGTTCTGTCCGACATTCTGGGTGACGAAGATCACCTGGGTGACATGGACTTCAAAGTAGCCGGTAGCCGTGAAGGTATCTCTGCGCTGCAGATGGATATCAAAATCGAAGGTATCACCCGCGAAATCATGCAGGTGGCTCTGAACCAGGCTAAGGGTGCGCGTCTGCACATTCTGGGCGTGATGGAGCAGGCTATCGACGCACCGCGTGGCGATATTTCTGAGTTCGCACCACGTATTCACACCATTAAAATCAACCCAGACAAGATCAAAGACGTGATCGGTAAGGGTGGGGCTGTAATTCGTGCGCTGACTGAAGAAACCGGCACCACCATCGAAATCGAAGATGACGGTACCGTTAAAATCGCAGCGACCGACGGCGACAAAGCGAAACACGCTATCCGTCGTATCGAAGAGATCACCGCGGAAATCGAAGTGGGCCGTATCTATAACGGTAAAGTCACTCGTATCGTTGATTTCGGTGCGTTTGTTGCTATCGGCGGCGGTAAAGAAGGTCTGGTTCACATCTCTCAAATCGCCGACAAGCGCGTAGAGAAAGTGACTGACTATCTGCAGATGGGTCAGGAAGTTCCGGTGAAAGTACTGGAAGTTGACCGTCAGGGCCGCGTCCGTTTAAGCATTAAAGAAGCAACCGAGCAGTCTCCGGCAGAAGGTGCAGCACCAGCCGCGCCAGAAGCTGAGTAAGGTTTGCCAATTAAGCTCTCCATGGTGACATGGAGAGCTGTTTGTTACGGGACAGGATGTCTCGTTTGCAGCCGGGGGACAGGACGTTCATCCATTTGTTGTCTTCGGGAGTAGGAAATGAAGCCTTTTTTGCGCTGGTGTTTCGTTGCGACAGCTATCACGCTGGCCGGATGCAGCAACTCTGCCTGGCGTAAGAACGAAGTATTAGCGGTGCCATTGCAGCCTACGCTGCAGCAGGAAGTGATTCTGGCACGCATGGAACAAATACTTGCCAGTCGGGCTTTAACCGATGACGAACGCGCACAGCTTTTATATGAGCGCGGAGTGTTGTATGATAGCCTCGGTCTGAGGGCTCTGGCGCGGAATGATTTTTCACAAGCGCTGGCCATCCGTCCCGATATGCCTGAAGTATTCAATTACTTAGGCATTTATTTAACGCAGGCAGGCAATTTTGATGCTGCCTATGAAGCGTTTGATTCTGTACTTGAGCTTGATCCAACTTACAACTACGCGCACTTAAATCGCGGTATCGCCCTCTATTACGGTGGTCGTTATCGTTTAGCGCAAGATGATCTGCTGGCGTTTTATCAAGACGATCCCAACGATCCTTTCCGTAGCCTGTGGCTCTATATTGCTGAACGCAATTTGGACGAAAAACAGGCCAAAGTGGCGCTACAACAGCGTCTCGAGAAATCGGATAGAGAGCAATGGGGATGGAATATTGTCGAGTTCTACCTGGGCAACATTAGCGAAAAAGAGCTAATGGAACGCCTCAAGGCGGACGCAACGGATAACACCTCGCTCGCTGAGCATCTCAGTGAAACCAACTTCTATTTAGGTAAGTACTACCTAAGTCTGGGGGATAAGGACAGCGCCAAGGCACTGTTCAAGTTAGCGGTTGCTAACAACGTACACAACTACGTTGAGCATCGTTATGCATTGTTGGAATTAGCGCTCTTGGGCCAGGAGCAAGACGACCTGGCAGAATCGGACCAGCAATAGCTGACGAACAACGATCGTCCCATAAACTTTTTAACTAAAGTCATCACCTTCACGGGTGAGGGCGTTTTTGTTCGTTAATCAATCAAATTTGAGCCGGTTCACACTTTTCAATGAAAATTGCAGATCAATTTCACGATGAGTTACGTAGACTGGCCGCCATCAACGAGGCACATGTACTACATGACTGATATCATCGAAACCACTTTTTCTGATCTGGGGCTGCACGCCTCCATCATTCAGGCCCTGAACGATCTGGGCTACGAAAAGCCATCACCCATTCAGGCTGAGTGTATCCCACACCTGCTGAATGGCCGCGACGTTCTGGGTATGGCCCAGACCGGTAGTGGTAAAACCGCAGCGTTCTCTCTGCCGCTGCTGAACAACCTCGATCCTGAGCTGAAAGCACCGCAAATCCTGGTGCTGGCCCCGACCCGCGAACTGGCGGTTCAGGTTGCTGAAGCCATGACGGATTTCTCTAAACACATGCACGGCGTGAACGTTGTTGCCCTTTACGGCGGTCAGCGTTATGACGTGCAGCTGCGCGCTCTGCGTCAGGGACCACAGATTGTTGTGGGTACCCCAGGGCGTCTGCTTGACCACCTGAAACGCGGCACTCTGAACCTGTCCGGCCTGAAAGGTCTGGTCCTGGACGAAGCGGACGAAATGCTGCGTATGGGCTTCATCGAAGACGTTGAAACCATCATGGCGCAGATCCCGGCTGAACATCAGACCGCGCTGTTCTCTGCCACCATGCCGGAAGCGATTCGTCGTATTACCCGTCGCTTCATGAAAGATCCTCAGGAAGTGCGCATTCAGTCCAGCGTGACTACTCGCCCGGACATCAGCCAGAGCTTCTGGTCTGTTTACGGCATGCGTAAAAACGAAGCGCTGGTTCGTTTCCTGGAAGCAGAAGACTTTGATGCGGCGATTATCTTCGTTCGTACCAAAAACGCGACTCTGGAAGTGGCTGAAGCGCTGGAGCGTAGCGGTTATAACAGCGCCGCACTGAACGGTGACATGAACCAGGCGCTGCGTGAGCAGACCCTGGAGCGCCTGAAAGATGGTCGTCTGGATATCCTGATCGCCACCGACGTTGCGGCTCGTGGCCTGGACGTGGAGCGTATCAGCCTGGTTGTTAACTACGACATCCCGATGGACTCCGAGTCTTACGTTCACCGTATCGGCCGTACCGGTCGTGCTGGCCGTGCTGGCCGTGCGCTGCTGTTCGTTGAGAACCGCGAACGTCGCCTGCTGCGCAACATCGAACGCACCATGAAGCTGACGATTCCTGAAGTAGAACTGCCAAACGCAGATCTGCTGGGTGAGCGTCGTCTGGCTAAATTCGCCGCTAAAGTTCAGCAGCAGCTGGAAAGCAGCGATCTGGATCTGTACCGTGGCCTGCTGGCAAAAATTCAGCCTTCCGCTGAAGAAGAGCTGGACATCGAAACGTTGGCTGCAGCACTGCTGAAAATGGCTCAGGGTGAACGTCCTCTGATCCTGCCACCAGATGCACCGATGCGCCCACGTCGCGAATTCAAAGAGCGTGACGATCGCTTCGAACGTCGCGGCGACCGTAATGACCGTGGCCCACGTGGCGACCGTCCAGAGCGTGGTGGTGAAGATCGTCCGCGTCGCGAACGTCGTGATGCTGGCGATATGGAACTGTACCGCATTGAAGTGGGCCGTGATGATGGGGTTGAAGTTCGTCACATCGTTGGCGCTATCGCTAACGAAGGCGACATCAGCAGCCGTTACATCGGTAACATCAAGCTGTTCGGGACCCACTCCACCATCGAGCTGCCGAAAGGCATGCCGGGTGAAGTTCTGCAGCACTTTACCCGCACTCGTATTCTGAACAAGCCGATGAATATGCAACTGCTGGGTGACGCGCAGCCTCGTCCAGAGCGCAGTGGCGAACGCCGCGGCGGTCGTGACGGCGGTGGCCGTGGCTTCGGCGGCGAGCGTCGTGAAGGCGGTCGTGGCCCACGTCGCGAAGGCGCTGGTGCCGGTGCTGGCCGTAGCTTCAGCGGTGAACGCCGTGAAGGTGGCCGTGGCCCGCGTCGCGAAGACGGAGCTGCAACCGCTCGTCGTCGCTTCGGTGATGCATAATTGACCTATAATCTGCCGTATTACTTTTAAACGGCAGTGATAAAAGCCCCGGTTATTGCAATCGGGGTTTTTTTTATCCCTTTTGTACTCATGTACTGGTACAATGAACCACATAAGACAATTTCGTCGTGCTCAGTTTTTCAGGGATTCGATATGACAACGTTAACCGCCCCCGGCACAAAGCCTTCGTTAATTGGCGGGGTGATGATCATCGGTGGGACAATCATTGGTGCAGGGATGTTTTCGCTCCCGGTGGTGATGTCGGGGGCCTGGTTCTTTTGGTCGCTGGCTGCGCTGGTCTTCACCTGGTTCTGCATGCTGCATTCCGGGCTGATGATCCTGGAGGCGAACCTGAACTACCGCATCGGCTCCAGCTTCGACACTATCACTAAAGATCTGCTGGGGCGCGGCTGGAACGCGATCAACGGCCTGTCGATTGCGTTTGTGCTTTATATCCTGACTTACGCCTATATTTCTGCCAGCGGCTCCATCCTGCATCATACGTTTTCAGAGATGTCGCTGGACGTGCCGGCTCGCCTGGCGGGGCTGGCCTTTGCGCTGGCTGTGGCGTTTATCGTCTGGCTGAGTACCAAAGCGGTTAGCCGCATGACGGCCATTGTGCTTGGTGCCAAAGTCATCACTTTCTTCCTGACCTTCGGCAGCCTGCTTGGGCACGTCACGCCAGTAACGCTATTTAACGTGGCGGAGAGCAATGCCTCCTACACGCCCTATTTATTAATGACGCTGCCGTTCTGCCTGGCCTCTTTTGGCTATCACGGCAATGTACCTAGCCTGATGAAGTATTACGGCAAAGATCCTCGCACCATTATTCGCTGCCTGGTTTACGGCACGCTGATGGCGCTGGGGCTGTATACCATCTGGCTGCTGGGAACGATGGGGAATATTCCACGCCCTGAGTTTATTGGCATCGCGGAGAAGGGCGGCAACATTGACGTGCTGGTGCAGGCGCTGAGCGGCGTGCTCAACAGCCGAAGCCTAGATTTGTTACTGGTGGTGTTCTCGAACTTTGCGGTGGCGAGCTCATTCCTCGGCGTCACGCTGGGGTTGTTCGATTACCTGGCGGATCTGTTTGGGTTTGACGATTCCTCACTGGGGCGTTTGAAAACGGCGCTGCTGACTTTCGTCCCGCCGATTGTCGGCGGCCTGCTGTGGCCGAATGGCTTCCTGTATGCGATTGGCTATGCGGGACTGGCGGCGACTATCTGGGCGGCCATTGTCCCTGCGCTGCTGGCGAGAAAATCACGTAAACGCTTCGGCAGCCCGAAATTCCGCGTCTGGGGTGGCAAGCCGATGATTGCCCTGATTCTGATCTTTGGCGTGGGTAATGCGCTGGTACACATCCTGTCTACCTTCGACGTCCTGCCGGTTTATAAATAAATACTAACGGGCCCTCCGAGCTGAGAGGGCCCCACACCACGTTAGCCTAAAAGCTCTTCTTTCACCTGCATGGCCAAATCGAACGAATGTAAGCGCGCCTGGTGATCGAAAATCTGGCCGTTAACCATAATTTCATCCGCTTCAGTTTCACGCAGAACGGACTCCAGGCCGTGGCGCACCTTCGCTTTATCCCCCACCAGAGACATGCTCAGTGCCTGCTGAACCCCATATTGCTCAGAGGCAGACCAAAGCTGGTGCATATTCTCCACCGGTGGCGGAAGCTGCCCGGTTTCACCGCGACGGAGGCGAACAAAAGCCTGCTGCATGGAAGTAAACAGGAACTCGGCATCGCGGGTGCTGTCTGCCGCCACGATATTGATGCAGACCATCGCGTAAGGTTTTGCCATCCGCTCGGACGGCTTGAAGTTTTCGCGGTAGAGCTGCAGCGCCCGGAACAGCATATCTGGCGCAAAGTGCGAGGCAAAAGCAAACGGCAGGCCCAGCTGTGCCGCTAGTTGAGCGCCGTACAGGCTGGAGCCCAATAGCCAGACCGGTACCTTTTCGCCATAACCTGGGACGGGGCGTACATGCGGGTTCGGATCGCGGGCATCAAACCAGTCCACCAGCTCAGCAACATCCCGGGGGAAGTTATCCACGTCGCCGCTCATATGGCGTCGCAGCGCCCTCATGGTCGGCTGATCGCTGCCCGGCGCACGACCAAGTCCGAGATCGATACGCCCCGGATAAAGCGCATTGAGGGTACCGAACTGCTCGGCAATCACCAGCGGTGAATGGTTCGGCAGCATCACGCCGCCGGAACCTAAATGCAGCGTGGTGGTATTCGCGGCCAGGTAACCAATCAGCACCGAGGTTGCCGCGCTGGCAATACCGACCATATTGTGATGTTCCGCCAGCCAGTAGCGATGGTAGCCGCGTTTTTCGGCCAACCGGGCGAGATCCAGAGAGTGGGAAAAAGCCTCCTGCGCCGAGGAGCCTTGAGGGATCGGCGCTAAATCCAGCACCGAGAAAGCAACATTTTTGTCAGTCATAACCGCTCACTTTAGTTACAGCGTAGTCATCAGATTGAAGGTCTTCTTCCAGCCTGGCGCAGGAATACCGCGCCGGCCAGAAAAGCTGCACTTTTAATAGTGCATTAAACGATGACCAAATTTGTTAACAAAGTGAGCTATTATCAGGCCCGAAGCTCCAGCCCGGCGACGCGTCGCCAGTAGCCGTTACAGTCGCTGCGGTTGGCCAGCGGCAGCGGTGCGCTACCGTTCTCATTAGCGCGGAAGGCGTTCAAAATATCCAGCGTCCCTAAGCCCATGGGGGACAGACGAACAATATCCACCAGCCCTTTCATCGACGTCAGCTCATTGCCGAGGTTATAGACATAGCCGCTCATGGTCTGAATGCCGTTCAGCACAAAGACCTGCTGCTGCTCCTGAGAGCGCATATCCCGGCCATTGGGGTACTTAATGCAGCAAGTTTCGCATTCGTCCTTGGCGCGGTCTTCGGAGCGGGCGGTAAAGCAGCGGGCGGAATAAGCCAGCGGCAGATGGCCGTAGCTCAGCACTTCCACTTCGAATTTGTTACGAATGCCGAGCTCATCGCACTGGTTGAGCATATTGGCTAACCAGTCGCGGGAAAGCTCGACCGGCATACACCAGCGCGTCATGCCCTGTTTTAATAACAGGCGCAGCGTCACGGCGTTATAGCAGTTGAGCGCATGCCCGGCGACAAACGGCAGTTTGCGCTCGGCGGCCATATTCACGCTGCCGATATCATTGGCTTCAATCAGAAAGTCGCCGTTTTCTACATAGCGCTTCAGTTCCCCCAATTCTGACGGAGCCTGCACCAGCGCCAGCGTGGAAAGCACCACCTGCTTGCCCTGGCCTGCGAGCATTTTCGCCATATCCAGCCAGTCGCTAACTTTGGTTGCCCGGCGCTTGCTGCATACCGCTTCGCCCAGGTAAATCACATCGGCCCGGCTTTTCGCCGCGGCCTGATAAAACTTTTCCAGCGTCTCTTTTGGCCAATAGTAAAGCACCGGCCCTAATGAATATTTCATGCTTTTCCCTACTGCCATTTGCGGTGATAGGCACCAAGCGTTGTTTGCGTGCCTTCGGCCATAGATCCCAGGGTCTCCATCCAGGTAGGTTGGGCCTGGTAGCCTTTGGGATCGGCCATACAGCGATCGATAGCCTGGCGCCAGACTTTTGCCACCTGAGTCACATAAGCCGGACTGCGCTGGCGGCCCTCGATTTTCACCGACGCAATATTGGCGGCGAGCAGCTCCGGCAGCAGTTCGAGCGTGTTAAGGCTGGTGGGTTCTTCCAGCGCGTGGTAAGGCCTGTCGTCAACCAGATAACGCCCTTTGCAGAGGGTGGGATAGCCCGCATTTTCGCCGTCTTGATAGCGGTCAATCAGCACGTCGTTGAGACGGGACTCCAGCCCCTGGGACGTTTGTTGCCAGCGTACAAAGCGAGCGGGGGAGCAGGCACCCACGGTATTGGGCGACTCGCCGGTAAGGTAAGACGAAAGATAGCAACGCCCTTCCGCCATAATGCACAGGCTGCCAAAAGCGAAGACTTCCAGCGGTACTGGCGTGACGCGAGCGAGCTGTTTGACCTGATGAATAGAAAGCACGCGCGGGAGCACCACGCGGGCAACATCGAAGTGGCGATGATAAAACCGGATCGCTTCTTCATTGGTGGCCGAAGCCTGCACCGATACATGGCGCTCGATGTGTGGATAGCGCTCAGCGGCATATTCCAGCATGGCTAAATCTGCCAGGATCAGCGCATCGGCCCCCAGTTGGGCGGCCATATCAACCGCCCGCTGCCAGCGGGAGTAGCCGTCCGGGTGGGCAAAAGTATTGATGGCAATATGCAGCTTACGGCCGCGAAGATGCACGTAGCTGACGGCTTCCTGCAGCTTTTTCTCGGTGAAATTAAGACCAGCAAAATGACGCGCATTGGTATCATCTTTCAGGCCGATGTACACCGCATCTGCACCGTTATCGATGGCCGCTTTCAACGCCGGAAGGTTTCCGGCCGGGCAAAGCAACTCCATATTTTATCCTGAATCATAGGGGGCATGAATACGTGCCCGCGCTGCACAGGGACGGGCAGCATAATTGTTAACGAACCGGGATTTTAGTTAACCTGTCGGCGACAATTTTTGATTTGGGGCAGAGAAAGGCGTATTGCTTAGTGTAGCCGCCGCCAATTCGGCCCCTCAGCAACCTGCGGAATTGTTGATTTGGCGCGCCATCGGGAATTGTCGTTATGGCAAAATAGCGACAAATCTTTTAAAGGAGTTAAACCCGTGTTCGATAAACTGCGTTCTCGCCTGGTTCAGGCTGGTCCTTCTTTGCTGCGGGTTCCGGTCAAGCTAACCCCTTTTGCCGTTAAGCGTCAGGTCCTGGAGCAGGTGCTGGGCTGGCAGTTCCGTCAGGCGCTGCAGGATGGCGAGCTGGACTTTCTTGCAGGCCGCTGGCTAAGTATTGAAGTACGCGATCTGGGCCTGAAGTGGTTTACTTCCGTTGAGGACAATAAGCTGCTGGTGTGCGACGATGCACCTGCAGATGTGAGCTTTAGCGCTGAGGCCAACGATCTGTTGCTGATCGCCGCTCGCAAGCAGGATCCTGATACCCTGTTTTTCCAGCGTCGTCTGGTCATTGAAGGCGACACGGAACTCGGGTTATATGTGAAGAATCTAATGGATGCCATTGAGCTGGATGCCATGCCTAAACCGCTGCGCATCCTGCTATTACAGCTGGCTGATTTTGTTGAGGCGGGTTTGAAACACAACGCCGCCCCTGAAGGTAATTCGATAGGTGAGCCATGTTAATTCGTGTAGAAATTCCCATTGATGCACCCGGCATCGACGCGCTGCTGCGCCGTTCCTTTGAAGGTGAGGGTGAAGCTGAGCTGGTGAAAGCACTGCGGGAAGACGGGCTGTTAACGCTGGGTCTCGTCGCCACCGACGATGAAGGGCAGGTGATTGGCTACGTGGCCTTCAGCCCGGTCGCTGTAGAAGGCGAAGAGCTGCAGTGGGTGGGGCTTGCACCGCTGGCGGTAGATGAGTCGGTTCGCGGGCAGGGCATTGCCAAACAGCTGGTATACGAAGGGCTGGATTCTCTGAATGAGTTTGGCTATGCCGCCGTGGTCACGCTGGGTTCGCCGGAGATGTATGGTCATCTTGGCTTCCAGCCTGCGGCCCGTTACGATCTGCGCTGCCGCTGGCCTGGCACCGAAGCGGCATTCCAGGTTCATCCGCTGGCGGATGATGCCCTGAACGGCGTCAGTGGCCTGGTAGAATATTCTGACCACTTCAACACCGTTTAGCGAGTTTCCCCTTGAAGGCTTGCGAGCAGGTCTTCAAGGGCTACCTTGCCCACTACCAGCCTCTCTTTCTCGGCCTTGCTCAACTGTTTAATTCGGTATTCGGCCCGCAGCGCCAGCGACCGGTTGCCCACCACCTGACTAAATACCAGATCCAGCTCCCCCTTGCCGCGCAGCGCCTTGGCTCCTTTCCCTGACTGATGCTGGGCAAAGCGGCGAGCTACGTCGGTGGTGATGCCGGTATAAAGGCGGTTATCGGGGCAGCGAATTAAATAGAGATACCAGGGAGTCATAGGGCGGGCGCATAATTAACATTTGTCGCAGAGTAACACTGTTCAGGATGACGATGGAATCACTCAATGCCATCAGCCGCTGGCTGACAAAACAACATGTTCTCAGCTACTGCGTGGGCAGTGGGCACTCGCTTTGGTGCGCGAACGCGTTTTACATTTTCGACCCTGAACGCGTGGCCTTTTATCTGTTGAGCGAGACTTCATCCCGCCACGGTGAGCTGATTGGGGAGCAGGCCCCGGTCGCCGGGACGATAAACGGCCAGCCCAAAACCGTGGCGCTTATCCGGGGCGTACAGTTCCGGGGGGAAATTCGTCTGCTGGCGGCAGAAGAAGCGGCTGACTTTCGTATTCGCTACCTGAAGCGTTTCCCGATAGCCAAAGTCATGTCGGCCCCGATGTGGGAAATTCGGCTGGATGAGCTAAAAATGACGGACAACACGCTCGGCTTCGGGAAAAAGCTACACTGGCTACGTGACGAGTAAATTCATTCTCAGGAGGCAGTATGAGTCGTGTTCTGATCGTCGGCGCCACGGGGCTTGTGGGCGGCCATTTACTCCGCCTGCTTAGTCAGGACTCGCGCATCACCTCAATTGTGGCGCCCACCCGCCGCCCGCTGCCGGTAGCGCTGAACAAGGTTGTTAATCCACACGATCCACAGCTGTCAGACGCGTTCGTGCAGGTCACGGAACCGGTTGATACGGTCTTTTGCTGCCTGGGTACAACACTTCGTGAGGCCGGCAGCAAAGAGGCGTTTATCCTGGTCGATTACACACTTGTCGTGGACGCCGCTCTTACGGGCCAGCGGCTTGGGGCAAAACAGATGCTGGTGGTCAGCGCGCTGGGCGCGAACAGCCGCTCGCCGTTCTTCTACAACCGCGTGAAGGGTGAAATGGAAGATACGCTGATAGCGCAAACCTGGCCGCGTCTGACTATTGCCCGCCCCTCAATGCTGCTGGGACATCGCCAAACCCGTCGCTTAAACGAAGTCGTCATGCTGCCGATTTTTAAAATGCTGCCCGGCAATCTCAAAGCCATTGAATCGCTGGACGTGGCAAAAGCCCTGCTTTTTGAAGCGTTCAACCCCGTTCGGGAAGGAGTAACGATTGTTAATTCTGCCGAACTACGAGAACGCGCTCAGTACTATGCCGTGGAGTAATTATTCCAGAGAGCTTATGTGGCATTATTTACGTTGGTTTTGTAAATAAAAGCCACATTATTACGTGGCTTTTTAATAGCAAAGGCATGCCGCTCAATAAACTATTGAGAAGATAACTGTCAGGTGTTAAAGGCTAAATATTAAAAGGATTGCAGGTAATCAATATATCCTTTGGCGCTATTTTCCAGCTGCTGGGCGGAAACTTCATATTCAGCCCCATAAAATGCGTAGAAGGGCTGATAATCCGCCTCGACATATTTCGCGGTCATTTCAAACGGCAGAAGTATTTCCTGTAACGAATGCTCATAGCGCCCATCACGAGAAAAATCCGCCTCTTTAATACCGGCGCTTACCGCCAGCGCGAACTTACGGCCTCTGAGCTTATGCCCGCTGGTAGAGCCGTAGGCCCAGCCATAGGTAAAGACCTCATCCAGCCACTGCTTTAACAACGGTGGGCTATTAAACCAGTACAGCGGAAATTGCAGAATAATTTTATCGTGTTGTTCAATCAGTTTCTGCTCCCTTTCCACATCAATAACGCCATCTGGATAAGCCTGATAAAGATTGTGGACGGTATATAACGCTGGATGATTTTCTAATTCACTTATCCAACGCTTATTAATTTTAGACTCATTAATATTCGGATGAATAACAACAATTAACGTCTTCATGGTTAATTCCTCTTGAGGTCGCTGTCCATTATCGTTTGTTTGATGTTTGCATCATAGGGAGCTTTAAATTAAAGTACAATACTGTCATTGTTGATATGTACTATACCAAAGGATAGTGTTATGAGCGAAAAGGCTGTGCCGGATTCTTGCGCATTTATGGGCGACACGGGCTTTGCCTACACGCTGTCGCTGGTGAATGGGAAATATAAAATGATCATTCTCTATGCGCTGGCTGAGCATAAGCCGGTGATTCGCTTCAACGAGCTCAAGCGCAGCATTGAGACTATTTCGTTCAGAACCCTGAGCCTGACGCTGAAAGAGCTGGAGAATGACGGGTTGATTATACGGAACGAATATCCGCAAATTCCACCCAAGGTAGAGTACAGCCTTTCAGAGCGTGGTAAGTCGCTGATCCCGGTGTTGGATATGATGTGTGAATGGGGAAACGTACACCGCTATGATGTGCTGCAGTGAAGCTTCCCGCCGGCTATCGGGAAGCCTGATTTAACGCAGATGATGAACGACCTGGTTACTGCTGCCTCGCCAGATAAGCGCCGGGTCTTTTAAATCCTGAACAAACTTGCCGTCCACCAGCACGTTGATTAACGCTAACACTTCCTGCTGTGCGGCGTTCAGTTCATCAATCTTATATCCCGTCCACACCCAGATGTCCTTGCCTGGGCATTCGGCACGCACGCGCTGCACCAGCTTTAGAATCTCGGGCACGTTCTGCGGATGCAGCGGATCGCCGCCCGAAAGTGAGATTCCCTGGCGCTTAACGCGGGTGTCGTTCAGGTCGGTAATAATGCGATCGGCCATTTCTGCGGTAAACGGCATGCCCGAATTTACGCGCCAGGTGCTTTTGTTGTAGCAGCCGGGGCATTCATGCACGCAGCCTGAGACAAACAGCGTGCAGCGAGTGCCGGGGCCATTGACGATGTCGACGGGGTAGTACTGGTGATAATTCATTTTCGCATCTCAATTGACGCCATAGCTGTCTCACTCACCCTGGCCCTCTGTCACAGGAGAGGGAGAAAACCAGCGCGCGGCGTAAGTATTTACACAGACTGTTCCCTCTCCCCTTAGGGGAGAGGGTTAGGGTGAGGGGAGTTCGCTTTATGGCTTAACCGATCTGCCCGTTGCCCAGGTGCTTCACTCGGCGCTTAACTTCTTCCTGCTTGCCGGCGTTAAACGGACGTGCGTCCGGGCTGCCGAGATAACCGCATACGCGGCGGGTAACCGACACGCGCGCCGCATCGTGGTTACCGCATTTCGGGCAGGTAAAGCCCTTGCTGGTACATTCGAACTCGCCGGTGTAGCCGCACTCGTAGCATTCATCGATTGGCGTATTGGTGCCGTAGTAAGGCACGTGCTTGTAGCTGTAATCCCACACATCTTCCAGCGCCCGCAGGTTGTGCTGGATGTTTGGGTACTCGCCGTAGCAAATGAAGCCGCCGTTAGCCAGCGGTGGATACGGTGCTTCGAAGTCGATTTTGTCGTAAGGATTTACCTTTTTCTCCACGTCGAGGTGGAAGCTGTTGGTGTAGTAGCCTTTGTCGGTAACGCCAAGCACGACGCCGAACTCAGCGGTATCCAGACGACAGAAGCGGTCGCACAGGTTCTCACTTGGCGTGCTGTAGAGGCTAAAGCCGTAGCCGGTTTCTGCCTTCCAGCTGTCGGTGGCTTCGCGCAGACGAGTCACGATAGCAACGGCTTTTTCTCGCAGGGCTTCGCTGTCGTACACGTGCTGGTTACCGAACAGGGCGTTCACCGTTTCGTGGATGCCGATGTAGCCCAGGGAAATAGACGCCCGGCCATTTTTAAAGATCTCAGACACGTCGTCGTCGGCCTTCAGGCGCACGCCGCAGGCGCCTTCCATATAGAGGATCGGGGCCACTCGGGCTTTGACGCCTTCCAGGCGGGCAATGCGGGTCATCAGCGCTTTACGCGCCAGCAGGAGGCGATCGTCCAGCAGTTTCCAGAAGGTGGCTTCATCCCCTTTGGCTTCCAGCGCAATGCGCGGCAGGTTCAGGCTGATCACGCCGAGGTTGTTACGCCCGTCGTGGATCTGCTCGCCGTTTTCTTCGTATACGCCGAGGAAGCTGCGGCAGCCCATTGGCGTTTTAAACGAACCGGTGACTTTCACCACCTGATCGTAATTAAGAATGTCCGGGTACATGCGTTTGGACGCGCATTCCAGTGCCAGTTGCTTAATGTCGTAGTTGGCGTCGCCGAACTTATGGTTCAGACCGTCCTGGATCGCAAAGACCAGTTTTGGGAACACCGCGGTCTTGCGATTTTTACCCAGGCCGGCGATGCGGTTGCGCAGAATCGAAGTCTGGATCAGGCGTGATTCCCAACGGGTACCGAGGCCAAAACCAAAGGTGACAAACGGCGTCTGCCCGTTGGCGGTATGCAGGGTATTCACTTCGTATTCAAGGGACTGGAAGGCGTCGTAGCACTCCTTCTCTGTGCGGGAGTGAGCATATCCCTCCGCGTCGGGGATCTGCCACTCTTCAGCAATTTTACGGTGCTTGTTAAAGCTTTCGGTCACAAACGGGGCCAGCACTTCGTCGATGCGGTTGATGGTGGTTCCGCCGTAAATATGGCTGGCAACCTGGGCGATGATCTGCGCGGTAACCGCCGTTGCGGTAGAAATGGATTTTGGCGGTTCGATTTCGGCGTTACCCATTTTAAAACCGTGGGTCAGCATACCTTTGAGATCGATAAGCATGCAGTTGAACATCGGGAAAAACGGAGAGTAGTCGAGATCGTGATAGTGAATATCGCCGCGCTCGTGCGCGAGCACCACGTCGCGCGGCAGCAGGTGCTGCTTGGCATAGTGCTTGGCGACGATCCCGGCCAGCAGGTCGCGCTGAGTGGGGATCACTTTACTGTCTTTGTTAGCGTTCTCGTTGAGCAGGGCGGAATTAGTCTGCTCAACCAGGCCACGAATTTCCTGGTTCAGGCGGCCACGCTTCTCGCGCTCAATATCGCGGTCATGGCGATACTCAATATAGGCGCGCGCCAGCTGCTTGTAGTTTCCGGCCATGAGCTGGTTTTCTACGGCGACCTGGATCTCGCCGATGTCGACCTGGCTGCGACCGGCCATCTGCTGACTGACGATATCTGCGACGGTGGCGCAATAGTCCGCGTCATCGACTCCCGCTGCTTTAGCTGCACGCAGAATGGCTTCTCTGATGCGCTCTGAAGTGAAAGGTACCTTGCACCCGTCTCTTTTCATCACATGCGGTGTCATGATTTCTCCGTTTATTTTTAGGTTATCCACAAATGTAGGGGGATCTCCGGGAGCTCGTAGCCAGTTGTCCTGCCAAAATTTCCCGAAAGTTGGCCCTTTTTATCCACAGATAATCCCCAAGCTTATCCTGAGGGCGTTGTCGTTATAATAGTCGATGAATACAACATGTAGGGCCGGGATGCATTCTAAGTTCTATATATAGTGATTTGCATCAAACATGTTTGCGATTTTATTGATTCAGAACAAAGTAAATCGGGGGCGGTAGAAACGGCGGGCGTTGTCTATGGGAGGGAAATTATCCGATTAATTTTTCGTATAAATATTCTACAAAAACCCGAGTCTTTGGCGGGATTTTTCCTCCGGCATACTTCACCCAGAGCTGCTGCGGCTCGGGGGCTGAACCCTGCAAAATCGGCACTAACTTGCCTTCGGTGATGGGACGGGTGAGATACCAGTCGGCGAGATAAACGATCCCCATGCCGGACAGCGCGGCATCCATCAGAGAATCCGGTGAGGTGGAGATAAACCAGGCTGAAGGCTCATCAAACAGCGTTTCGTTATTCATCCATTGCTGAAGGCGCCCGGTGCCGGAGTTGCGGTGGATGAGGCAGCGATGCTTCGCGAGATCTTCCGGCGTTTGTGGCGTTCCGTGTTGAGCTAAATAGGCCGGTGACGCCGCCGTAATCATTTTCGAGGTATACAGCTCGCGCGCCACCACGCGGTTATCTCTTACCGTGCGGTGGCCGATGGCCACGTCAATGCGCTCGCCAATGAGGTTGACGCTGCGGGCTTCCATCGACATCTCAAAGCGAATCAGCGGATAGCGCCGCTGGAATTCGGCCAGGATCGGCATCAGGCAGTGGCGGCCAAAGCCAGGGATCACGCTGACGCGCAGCAGCCCCGAAGGTTCCGCCCCCGGATTAACCAGCGCCTGGTTCAGAGCCTGCCACAGCGGAGCGACCTCTTCACGCAGCGCAGTCCCTTCTTCGGTCAGCACCACAAAGTGCGTATTGCGCACAAAGAGCACGATGCCCAGCCGCAGTTCAAGCTGACGTATGCTTTTACTCACCGCCGCGGGCGTAATGCCCAACTGACGGGCTGCCTCGGAAAAACTCTGGCAGTCTGCCGCCGCCAGAAAAGCGGGAATGAGCCGATGAACGTCAGCGGAAAGCATCATACTTGTAACCTTTGGTTGAAACAGATGTGCCATGTTATGGACTACAGGTAAGTCCTGTCATCTGAAAAGATAGCCTCATCCCAAAAATGAGGTCTGAAAGATGAATAAAATATTAGTGCTGGCGGCACATCGTGCCCCTGAAGAATCCCGTATTAACCGCGCTGGCGTTACGGCCCTGAAAAGCATCGCAGGCGTCACCGTGCACGAACTTAAGCGTGAGTACCCGGATCATCAGATTGACGTTGAGCGTGAACAGGCGCTGCTGGTGGAACATGACGCGATTGTGCTGATGTTCCCGTTCTGGTGGTACAGCTCCCCGGCGATCCTCAAAGACTGGCAGGATCAGGTGCTAACCTTTGGCTTTGCCTACGGGACTAACGGCACCGCGCTGCACGGCAAAAAGCTGATGGTCATGACGTCGACGGGCGGCCAGGCGGAGGCTTATCGTGCAGAAGGTGCTAACCGCTACACGGTGGAAGAGCTGCTGCTGCCGTTCCACGCGATGGCGAATAAGACCGGTATGATCTGGCAGGCTCCTGCGCTTATTCAGGGGGCGAATACGATTACGGAAGTGCTGATCGACGAAGGCGTTAACGGCTGGCTGAGCCGGGTTCAGGCGCTAAAAGGGTGATTTCCCCTCATCCCGGCCCTCTCCCCAAAGGGGCGAGGGGGCAAACAACGGGGTAAAGCAGTACTCAATCTATTCCCTCTCCCTTTCAGGGAGAGGGGTAGGGTGAGGGTCAGAAGCGACATTGGGGGTTGTCAGTAATCAGACTAACGCTTAATCCAGTACACCGCCTCAAACGGCCTCAGGCTCATCTCCGCAGGTTTAGGGGCGGCATCAGCGTAGTTACTCATCAGTACTTCCCATTCACCTTCGTGCCCTTCCAGCTGCAGCCATTGCGCCTCTGCGCTAAGGTTTGCGGCAACTACCAGCGTCTGGCCTTCATGTTGGCGGCTGTAGCTCCACACCAGCGGGTGCTCCGGCAGCAGATCCTGATAATTCCCCCAGGTCAGCACCGGTTCTGCCTTACGCAGCTTGATCAACTGCTGGTAGGTATAGAAGACCGACTCTTTGTCCTCCAGCGCCGCTGCGGCGTTGACCGTCTGGTAGTTATCGCACAGGCCAATCCACGGCGTGCCTTCGCTAAAGCCGGCATTACTGCCCGCATCCCACTGCATCGGCGTGCGGCTGTTGTCGCGTGACTTACTGGCAAGAATAGCCATCAGCGTGTTGCTGTCGCGTCCAAGGGTTCGCAGCTCGGCAAACATATTCAGGCTTTCCACGTCGCGGTACTGATCGATGCTGGAGAAATGCGGATTGGTCATCCCAATCTCTTCCCCCTGATAGATGTACGGCGTGCCTTGCATGCCGTGCAGCACCATCGCCAGCATCTTCGCGGAGGTGGTTCGCAGCTCGCCTTCGTGACCAAAACGGGACACGATGCGCGGCTGGTCGTGGTTACACCAGAACAACGCGTTCCATGCCACGTTGTGCATACCCTGCTGCCAGTGGTTGAAGATTGACTTCAGCTCCACGTAGTCAGGTTTTGCCAGCGTCCATTTCTCACCGCCAGGATAATCCACCTTGAGGTGATGGAAGTTAAAGGTCATCGACAGCTCGCTGCCGTCGAGAGCGCCATATTTCTGGCAGTTATCCAGCGAGGTGGAGGACATCTCGCCGACGGTCATCAGGCCGAGCGGCTTAAAGGCATCGCGGCTGAATTCCCGCAGGTACTCGTGAACCCGTGGGCCATCGGTGTAAAAACGACGCCCATCCCCGCCGTGCACGTCATTCGGGAACGTCTGGTCTTTTGAAACCAGGTTAATTACGTCGAGGCGCAGGCCGTCTACGCCGCGGTTGGCCCAGAACTCGCAAACCTTCTTCAGCTCGGCGCGAACCGTCGGGTTTTCCCAGTTAAGGTCTGCCTGCTCAGGCGCGAAAAGATGCAGATAGTATTGCCCGGTTTCCGCCTGCCACTGCCAGGCGTTGCCGCCAAACTTAGAACGCCAGTTATTCGGCAGAATATCCGGCGTGCCGTCGCGCCAGATATAGAACCCGCGGTACGGGCTGTGTTTATCCTGCGCCTGCTTGAACCAGTCGTGCTCCGTGGAGGTGTGGTTAAACACCATATCGAGCACCAGACGAATACCGCGCTTGTGGGCTTCGGCCACCAGCAAATCAAAATCTTCCAGCGTGCCGTAGGTCGGATCTATCGCGCAGTAGTCAGCGACGTCGTAGCCGTTATCTATCTGAGGCGACACATAAAACGGCGTCAGCCAAATGGCATCTACACCCAGCGTTTTGAGGTAATCCAGACGCTGAATCACGCCCTTCAGATCGCCGGTCCCGCTGCCGGTCGTGTCCTGGAAACTCTTCGGGTAAATCTGGTAGATGACGCCGTTCTGCCACCACGGAGGAGTGATATTCATAGCGAGTTCCTGCTAGCTGAAGGGGCGGAATTGCCCCATAAACTGATGACAAACTTCTGGCAGTAGAAAGAACCGTAAGTGCCATCAAAAATAAACAAGGAAAATCAACGGGCTGATTTTCAGCTGATAACCCACAAAGCGAGAAAAAGTCACTTTGCTCTGACGAAAAGGGGGCATTTCTGCCCCCGGTTTATCTCACTACACCACCAGCAGCGTGCCCTGGCGGAATTTACGCTTGTAGACGATGGAGGTCAGGATAATCGGCACAATCACCGCGATAACAATTGCAATGGCGTAGACGCCCCAGAACTTAGGCTGAATGGACAGGATGCCCGGCAGACCGCCGACGCCAATCCCGTTCGCCATCACGCCGTTCAGGCCGCACAGCAGGCCAGCCAGGCCGGAACCGACCATCGCGCACAGCATCGGGAAGTGGTACTTCAGGTTGATCCCGTACATAGCCGGTTCGGTGACGCCGAGGTAGGCAGAAATGGCCGCCGGGACGGAGATTTCACGTTCATTCTGCTTGCGGCTACAGATAATGATGCCGACAACCGCAGAAGCCTGCGCGATGTTAGACAGCGCAATCAGCGGCCAAACCGGTGTCCCGCCCAGGCTCTGGATCATCTGCATGTCGATGGCCAGCGTGGTCTGGTGAACGCCGGTAATCACCAATGGTGCATACAGGAAACCAAACAGCGCGGCGCCGATAGGGGCGAAGCTGCCGGTCATCAGGTGGCGAACCGCGAACGCCACGCCGTCGCCGATCATACGGCCAAACGGCCCGATGACGGTGTGCGCCAGGAAAACAGCCAGGATCAGCGAGCAAACCGGCACGATAACCAGATAAAGATAATCCGGCACGATGCGCTTCATCCGAGTTTCGATGAAGCCGAGCGCCAGACCGGCCAGCAGCGCCGGGATAACCTGCGCCTGGTAACCGACTTTCTCAATAGTGAACCAGCCGAAGTTCCACACTTCCGGGATCTTGGTGCCCAGTTCGTAGGCGTTCATCAGCTGCGGGGAGACCAGCGTAACGCCCAGCACGATGCCGAGGATCGGCGTGCCGCCCATTTTCTTCACCGCAGACCAGCAAATGCCCACCGGCAGATAGAAGAAGATCGCTTCACCAATCAACCACAGGAAGTCATAGACGGTTTTCAGCGCCGGGTACATCTGGGCAAGGGTTTCCCCGTTGCTCATCGGCAGGTCGCCAATGACGTTACGGAAGCCCAGGATCAGGCCTCCGCTGATCAGCGCAGGCAGCAGCGGGAAGAAGATCTCTGCGAAGTGGGAGATCAGCTGCTCGTGCCATTTCATGTTTTGACGCGCCGCCGTTTTGGCCTGCTCTTTGTCGGCGGAGTCCAGCCCGGTCGTGGCGATCAGCGCTATGTAGTAATCATCCACATCGGTACCGATAACCACCTGGAACTGGCCGGCATTGGTAAAGCAGCCTTTCACCATGGGCAGATTTTCGATCTCTTTAGGATGGGCATTTTCGGGATGGTTCAGCACAAAACGCAGTCGGGTAATGCAGTGGCTGACGGTGGCGATATTCTCGCGCCCGCCAACCAGTTCGATCAGTTTGTCGATGTCTTGTTGTTTTACTTTGCTCATAAGTAACACCCTGGGTAGGAGGTAATGACCTGTTGTAAGGGTAGCCAGGTTTCTATTTTGCGAAAATGGGAACGTTCCCGAAACCGGGCGAAGATCACAAAATCCCGATCAGGGGCGGCTTTATTGCAGGTGACTAGGGATGACGATTTGCCGCAGCTGTTGGCCCTGAGAAATCTGCCCGATCAGCTGTAAAGCCGCGGCGCGACCGGCTTCGGCGTAGCCTGGGTCAACGGTAATGATTTCAGGATGCAAGAATTTCATCAGCGGCGTGTTCCCCACGCTCGCCAGTTGAATATCGCTGCGGTTTTGCTGCTGGAGATATTTGCTTGCGCCCAGCGCCAGGGTGTCAGTGGCGCACAGCAGGGCGGTGGTTTTCGGGGTCAGAACTTCAACCACATGCTCGTAGCCCTGCTTCATGGCAAGGCCGGGCAGGGCGGCATTTGGAACGATATCGTGGTCACGGCAAAAAGCGAGATACGCCTGGTGGCGGCGGTAACCGGTGGTGACGTCGCCGTGCGGTACGCCAAGGAAGCTGATGTCCCGGTGACCCTGCTGATAAAGCGTGGACATCAGGATGTGAATAGAGCCTTCATCGTCATAACACACCGAAGCGAAGCCGCTGGCGTCTCGCGCCATCAGCACCAGCGTGGAACGCCATGGCTGCAGCACTTTCTCGTTGATGCCGGTGAAGCCAAACAGAATCACGCCGTCGATGTTGCGGCGGCGCAGCATGCCAAGATGCTCCTCAACCATCTCTGGTGAGAACTGGCTTTCCATCATGATCGGATCGTAGCCCTGCTCGTAAAGGCAAGGCAGCATGGTTTGCACCGCCAGATTTTCCGACAGGGAGTCCAGGCGGGTCACGATAATGGCGACGACTTTATCGCTTTGGCCCCGCATCGCGCGCGCCGAGCGGGAGGGGGAAAACTCATGCTGCTGCATTACCGCTTCAACCCGTTCCCGCGTGCGGGCGCTGACGCCGCTTTCATTGTTCAATACGCGAGAAACGGTAGATTTCCCCACGCCGCTCAGGCGGGCAATATCTTTGATGGTAAGGCGACTTTGCATGGTTGTTCTTTTCCCTGGCGGTCACGGTGCAAATTGGCTGGTTAGACAATGGCGGCTAGCCCTGTTCCCTTTGGGACACGAATGCGGTGATTGTCACTCGTTTGCCACCAACCTGTAATCCGGATTATTTAGAATATACTTATCAGGAGTAAAGTTTTAACGCGCTATCCCGTTCCCGATATGGGCAAAATCTGGTTTACAGACGGTTTAGTTTTACGGGCGTAGTATACCTGGCATTCTCATTATGCCAGAAGGCGTAATGCTATTTTTCTTTCAACGCTACCGGAGATGACATGGAACCCGATCCCAGTCCTCACCCTGAAGTAACAGGAATTTTCCGGTAAGCCACAGGTTAACGCCCGCTGCCTTACCGGTTTTGTAAGGCAGTGACGACCGCTCTCTTTTACGTCCCTGCTTGTTGATGCTCTCCTGCCTGATGCAGCTTTGTTGCGCCTGCAGGAAACTTAGGTACCGCTCAAGACGGTGCTAAGGACGTTTATGCAATTCAAAAACCTCACACGCCAGCTGATGTCCCAGCTGAGCCGCCATCTGCCGCGCCGCCTGGTGCAGCGCGATCCTATGCCTGACGGGAAAGTGGTGGCGAAGGCCGCCGATATTCCGGCGACGCTGACCCAGGCCTGCCTGAAATATGCCGCCGCCAGCGAAGAGCAGCTCTACGTTGAGTTTGGCAGCCACCCGGAAGGGCTGGACGCTCGCGAAGTCGAAAAGGCGCGTGAAACCCACGGTCTGAACCAGATCCCGGCGCAGCAGCCCGCGCCGTGGTTTGTGCATCTCTGGGTTTGTTACCGCAACCCGTTCAACCTGCTGCTGACGGCGCTGGGGATTTTCTCCTACGCAACGGAAGATGATCTGTTTGGCGCCAGCGTCATCGCGCTGATGGTGGTCATTTCCACGCTGCTTAACTTCATCCAGGAAACCCGCTCCACCCGCGCGGCGGATGCGCTGAAGGCGATGGTTAGCAACACTGCGACCGTGCTGCGTGTGATCAACGAACAGGGTGAATATGCTTATGTCGAAGTTCCGCTGGACCAACTGGTGCCGGGGGATATCGTTAAGCTTGCCGCAGGTGACATGATCCCGGCGGATCTGCGCGTGATTCAGGCGCGTGACCTGTTTGTTGGCCAGGCGTCGCTGACCGGGGAATCTCTGCCGGTCGAGAAAGTTGCCGTCAGCCGCCAACATGACCAGCACAACCCGCTGGAGTGCGACAACCTCTGCTTTATGGGCACCAACGTGGTCAGCGGCACCGCGCTGGCGATGATTATCGCCACCGGCGGCAACACCTGGTTCGGCCAGCTTGCCGGACGTGTCACCCAGCAGGAAAGCGAACCTAACGCCTTCCAGCGGGGTATCAGCCGCGTAAGCTGGCTGCTGATCCGCTTTATGCTGGTGATGGTGCCGGTGGTCCTGCTGATTAACGGCTTCACCAAGGGCGACTGGTGGGAAGCGGCGCTGTTCTCGCTCTCCGTTGCCGTCGGCCTGACGCCGGAAATGCTGCCTATGATTGTGACCTCCACGCTGGCGCGCGGGGCGGTCAAACTGTCGAAGCAAAAAGTCATTGTGAAACACCTGGATGCTATCCAGAACTTTGGCGCGATGGACATCCTGTGTACCGATAAAACCGGCACCCTGACCCAGGACCGCATCGTGCTGGAAACCCACACCGATATCTTCGGTGAGCAAAGCGATCGCGTGCTGCATACCGCCTGGCTGAACAGCCACTATCAAACCGGCCTGAAAAATCTGCTCGACGTGGCGGTACTGGAAGGCGTCGATGCCGATCACGCCCGCACGGCGGTTGCCCGCTGGCACAAAATAGATGAAATTCCTTTCGACTTTGACCGTCGCCGCATGTCGGTTGTGGTCTCCGAGCAGGCCGACGTGCATCAGCTTATCTGTAAAGGCGCGCTGCAGGAGATCCTCAACGTCTGTACCCACGTGCGCCACGGGGACGAAATTGTGCCGCTCAGTGAAGGGATGCTGGCGCGCATTCGCAGCGTAACCGACTCGCTAAACAGCCAGGGTCTGCGCGTGGTTGCCGTTGCCACCAAATTCCTGCCAGCCCGCAGCGCAGACTACAGCCGTGTGGATGAGTCCGACCTGATCCTCGAAGGCTACATTGCCTTCCTCGATCCGCCGAAAGAAACCACCGCTCCGGCGTTAAAAGCGCTGAAAGCCAGCGGCATCGCGGTGAAAATCCTGACCGGCGACAGCGAACTGGTCGCGGCGAAAGTATGCCGTGAAGTCGGTCTGGAAGTCGGCGACCTGATTATCGGCAGCGACATCGAAGAGATGAGCGATGACGAACTGGCGCGCGTGGCGCTGCAAACCACGCTGTTTGCCCGCCTGACGCCGATGCACAAAGAGCGTATCGTTCGCCTGCTGCGCGGTGAAGGCCATGTGGTTGGGTTTATGGGCGACGGCATCAACGATGCTCCAGCGTTACGTGCGGCGGATATCGGTATTTCCGTTGACGGCGCGGTGGACATCGCCCGTGAAGCTGCCGACATCATCCTGCTGGAAAAAAGCCTGATGGTGCTGGAAGAGGGCGTGATTGAAGGCCGTCGTACCTTCGCCAACATGCTCAAGTACATCAAAATGACCGCCAGCTCCAACTTCGGCAACGTCTTCAGCGTGCTGGTGGCCAGTGCCTTCCTGCCGTTCCTGCCGATGCTGCCGATCCACTTACTGATTCAGAACCTGATGTACGATGTCTCGCAGGTCGCGATCCCGTTTGATAACGTCGATGATGAGCAAATCAAGCAGCCGCAGCGCTGGAATCCGGCCGACCTGGGCCGCTTTATGGTGTTCTTCGGGCCGCTCAGCTCCATCTTCGATATCGTGACCTTCGGCGTGATGTGGTGGATTTTCAAAGCCAATTCCCCGGAAGCGCAAACGCTGTTCCAGTCCGGCTGGTTCGTGGAAGGCCTGCTGTCGCAGACGCTGATTGTGCACATGATCCGTACCCGTCGCATTCCGTTCCTGCAAAGCCGTCCGGCCTGGCCGCTGATGGTGATGACGCTGCTGGTGATGGCGCTCGGGATTGCGCTGCCGTTCTCCCCGCTGGCGGAGTATCTCCACCTGCAGGCGCTGCCGCTGAGCTACTTCCCGCTGCTGGTGATCATCCTGGCAGGCTACATGATGCTGACTCAGGCGGTAAAAGGTTTCTATAGCCGCCGTTACGGCTGGCAGTAATCCAAATATTGACGAGATGTGATCCACGTCTCGCCACCGCCTTGCTGAAAAATCCTTCACGTGATAACAGATTGTTTTTGCTGTTTTCTGGCCCGTCACGTGAAAGGATTATCCATGTTCAAATCGCTTCGTTTCAGCCTGCTGGCCGCAGGTATCGCCGTTGCCTGCCAGGCGCAGGCCGCTCCCGCAGGGGATCTCCCGCTAATGCCCTGGCCGCAGCAGGTCGAACTCCCGGCCACGCAGGGCAGCCTGGCGCTGACTAACGCCGTGTCTATTGCCATTAGTGGCGACAAGCTCGAGGGGGCTATTGACCGCTGGCGGCAGCGTATCAGCCTGCAAACCGGCTGGCAGCTTCAGCCTGCGGCTACACAGCCGGCCAAACCTACGATTGCTATTCAAATTAAACAAGTCGTTGATCCACTGCCTAAAGCTGACAGCGACGAAAGTTATGCCTTAAGCGTGACGGCGGACGGCGTGAAGCTCACCGCTAACACGCGATTTGGGGCAATGCGCGGCATGGAGACCTTGCTGCAGCTGATTCAAAATGGCCCGCAAAACACGTCGATTCCTTATGTCGAAATCAAAGATGTCCCGCGTTTCCCGTGGCGCGGGCTGCTGCTTGATTCGGCTCGCCACTTTATGCCGGTGAACGACATTCTCCGTCAGCTGGACGGGATGGCCGCCGCCAAGCTGAACGTCTTCCACTGGCACCTGACGGACGATCAGGGCTGGCGCTTTGCGTCGACGCATTATCCAAAGCTGCAGCAGCTGGCGAGCGACGGGCAGTTCTACACTCAGGCGCAAATGAAACAGGTGGTACGCTATGCCACCTCGCTGGGCATTCGCGTGGTGCCGGAAATCGACCTGCCGGGCCACGGTTCCGCGCTGGCTGTCGCTTACCCGGAGCTGATGAGCGCGCCGGGGCCTTACCAAATGGAGCGCAACTGGGGCGTCCTGAAGCCGCTGCTAAACCCGGCAAACGAAGCGGCCTACAAATTTGTTGATACGCTGATTGGCGAAGTTACAGCCATTTTCCCGGACAGTTACCTGCATATCGGCGGGGATGAGGTGGATGACACCCAGTGGAAAGAAAACGCCGCCATCCAGCAATTTATGAGGCAGCACAACCTGGCGGACTCTCACGCGCTGCAAACGTACTTCAACCAGCGGCTGGAGAAGATCCTCGAGAAACATAAGCGCCAGATGATGGGCTGGGATGAGATTTATCACCCGGATCTGCCGAAGAACATTTTGATCCAGTCCTGGCAGGGGCAGGATTCGCTGGGGGCGATTGCGGCCAACGGCTACAAAGGCATTCTGTCCACGGGCTTTTACCTCGATCAGCCGCAGTCCACCGCCTACCATTACCGCAATGAAGTCCTGCCGGTTGGGCTAAACGGGGTGGATCACATCCGCGAGGCCGACAGCGCACAGAGCTGGTTCTTCAGCATGCCTCGCCTGAAAGGCAGTGCGGTAGAAGGCAGTTTTACGCTGGTGAAAAGTGACGGCGGCTGGCGCGGATTTATCGACTTCAAGGGCAAATCCCGCCGTGCAGTTCATGACGTAAAATGGCTGAACCCAACTCAGGTAACCTTTACGGTAGACACCTGGATGGGGGAAACGCGCCCGGTAGTCACGCTGGAAAACGACAAGCTTAACGGCTACTTCCTGGTGGGCAACGTGCGCTATCCGGCGATCGGGCAGAAGCTCGAGGGCATCCCGGATGGCAAACAGCCTGTGGTCCCAACCGAAGCGCAGATGAGCAATATCCTCGGCGGCGAAGCGGCGCTGTGGGCGGAAAACGTGATCTCCCCGCTGCTGGATATCAAGCTCTGGCCGCGGACTTTTGCCGTAGCCGAGCGGCTGTGGTCGGCTAAAGACGTCACAGACGTGGACAATATGTACCAGCGTATGCAGGCCATTGATGCCTGGTCCACGGTCTCCGTTGGCCTGCGTCAGCATACCGAGTCCGTTACGCAGCTCACTCGCCTCGCCGGTACACCGGAGATCATGCCTCTGCAAATCCTCGCCCAGGCCATTGAGCCGGCGCAGTACTACACGCGCCAGCATCTGAAATTCCAGGCCGGGAATTACAACCACTTTGAGCCGCTGAACCGCTTTGCCGATGCGCTTGGGGCAGAAAGTGGGCAGGTCAGGGCGATTAACGGTTGGGTGGACAAACTGATTGCCGACAGGGAAGACGGGAACAGTGCGGAAGCGTTGCGCCATATCTTCACTCGCTGGCAGAACAACACCCCGGACGTATTGGCGCTGATCGACGGCAACTACGTGCTAAAACCGCTCAAGCCGGTTGCTGAAGACGTGGACAAGCTCGCCGGGCTGGGCTTAAGGCTGACGGATTTGGTGGCGAAGCAAGGTTCGCTCAGCGATGACGAGCTGAAAGCCATTCAGGCTCAGCTGGATGCTGCGGCGCAGACTCGTGATGAAGTGGTGATTGCGGCGGTGTATCCGCTGGAAAAACTGTTGCGGGCTGCCGTGAAGTAAGCAAAGAAATGGCCCCGTGAAAGCGGGGCCAGAAGCAAAGCGCGGCGGCGAACTAGCGACGAACGGCGATAGCTTCGATTTCGATTTTTACGTCTTTCGGCAGACGAGCCACTTCAACGCAGGAGCGAGCCGGGAAGGTCGCATTATGTTCATTGAAGAAAGCTTCGTAGGTGGCGTTCACGGTCGCGAAATCATTCAGATCTTTCACAAACACCGTGGTTTTCACGATGTCGCCCACTTTCAGGCCCGCGGACTCAACGATAGCCTTCACGTTTTCCAGGGACTGACGAGCCTGAGCGGCTACATCTTCCGGCACTTCGCCGGTTTTTGGGTTAACCGGGATCTGCCCGGAAGTGATGATCATGCTCCCGAGATCGACACCCTGAACATAAGGACCGATAGCGGCCGGTGCATTTTCCGTGCTAAGCGTACGTGACATACTTTCTCCTTAGTATTGGATATAAACTCCGCCCATTATAGGGACGGGAAATTGCTTGTCATTAGTGGTCGTTAATCTACCAGAACCACGTGGCGAGCGAACTCTTTCTCGCAATACTTGCACTTCAGGCTGATATCGTCGGCGCGCTGCTTCACGGCGAACGAAGAAGCCACCGGCTCGTTGTGGCTGATGCAGTTGGTGTTCGGGCACAGCAGCACTTTCTCGATGCGATCCGGCAGGCTTGGGGTGCTTTTGCCCACCACTTCGTATTCGTCGATGCGGTTCACCGTGGCGTGCGGAGCGTACAGCGCCAGCTGATTCACCTGCTCGTCGGTCAGGAAAGTATTTTCAATTTTGATCAGATCTTTGCGGCCCAGCTCACGGGACGGCAAATTCAGGCCGATGGTAATACGCTGGTCGGTTTCGGTCAGTTGGAACAGGGTCAGCAGCTTAAAGCCAACCTGAGCCGGAATGTGGTCGATAACGGTGCCGCGCTTGATGGCTTCAACCTGTAATTTATTATCGTGCGTCATCTTCTTGTCCTCTCACTTAAACCAGTTCGCGATTCAACACCAGCGCCAGCAGCGCCTGGCGAGCAAAAATACCGTTCCCGGCCTGCTGGAAGTACCAGGCATGCGGCGTGCTGTCTACGTCGGTGGTGATCTCATCCACGCGCGGCAGCGGGTGCAGCACCTTCATGTTGCCGCGTGCGCCGGCCAGGTCGGCGGCGCGCAGGATAAACTGCGCCTTAACGTTGGCGTACTCAGACGGATCCAGACGCTCTTTCTGCACGCGGGTCATATACAGAATGTCCAGCTCGCCCACCACTTCGTCGATAGACTCGTGGCGGCTCCAGGCAATGCCTTTTTCATCCAGCATGTCGAGAATGTACTGCGGCATCGCCAGGGCAGTTGGCGCGATGAAATAGAAGCGGTTGCCGTTGAACTTCGCCAGCGCCTGGGCCAGCGAATGCACGGTGCGGCCATATTTCAGGTCGCCGACCATGGCGATATTCAGGTTCTCCAGGCGGCCCTGAGTTTCCTGAATGGTGAATAAATCCAGCAGGGTTTGGGTCGGGTGCTGGTTCGCGCCGTCACCGGCGTTCAGCACCGGGATCTCACCGGAAAACTCGGTGGCCAGGCGAGCCGCGCCTTCCTGCGGGTGGCGCATCACAATGGCGTCCACGTAGGTACTGATGACGGAGATGGTATCCGCCAGCGTCTCACCTTTCTTGCCCAGCGAAGTGTTGCTGCTGTCGGAGAAACCCACCACGGACGCGCCCAGACGGTGAATGGAGGTTTCAAACGAGAGGCGGGTTCGGGTCGACGCTTCAAAGAAGCAACTGGCGATAACTTTGTGCTTCAGCAACTCCGGCTGTGGATTAGCTTTTAGCTTTGCCGCGGTTGCCAGCACCAGTTCAAGTTCTTCACGACTGAGATCATTGATGGAAATGATGTGTTTTTTATAGAGCGGGTTAGTCATGCTTCTCTCCTGTTCTCGGGCCGACGGGCAAAAAAAAGGCCCCTCAACGAGGGGCCTTAGCAATTTGGGAATTTAGACATTCGACGGTGCAACGGGAAGAAAAACGCCCTGCCGCGTCTGCTTTCAGACGTCGAGCTGCGACATTTTTTTGAACACAGTAAACCATGCTTCCTCCCGGCAAATTGTGGCGCATTATACGCGCGTGAGTGTTCTCTGCAAGCGCTAAAATCACACTTTTTCAGGGGCGCTGCAATCGGTTGCGGTGCATTCAGGCCTGTCCCAGCATACGCATGATGCGGCGATGCACCAGCGGCGTTTTTTGCACTTCACGCGGCGCAATCCAGACCACGCTGCTGCCGGCGACCACGCCCAAAATCTCTGC
Source organism: Cedecea sp. Ae19-4 (assembly GCF_059801165.1). Classification (NCBI taxonomy): domain Bacteria; kingdom Pseudomonadati; phylum Pseudomonadota; class Gammaproteobacteria; order Enterobacterales; family Enterobacteriaceae; genus Cedecea; species Cedecea sp. Ae19-4. The sequence goes on from NZ_JBCHWG010000004.1 coordinate 277,432, forward strand.
GATGGCGTGATGATCGAGAATTTTTGCTATCGCTTTGCCGTAACCTGACACCGTATGCACCATGACAAATTCGCTGTTGTGCTCAACGCTTAACACCATTTCGGCCACCGAACGCGCCGCGTTGGGCTGGGGCAAAGTCTGCGGGCTAAGAGCATAGATTTTTTGCCCTTTGGCATTGCGCAATTTGATAACGCCCAGCAGCTTGAGCAGGCGGGAGACGGTGGACTGACTGATGGCTTCGAAGCCGTGCTGTTTCAGGTCATGGCGCAGTTGCTCCTGGGAGTGATAACTCTTGTGGCTGATGAGCTGTTGGCACAGTTCAAGCTGGCGCTGCTCTTTCTCGAACGAGAGGCGGGATGTCCTCATGATCTCTATACACTCCTGTGATGGCCGGTGCGTTTTCATTGCACGGTGGATGAACGTAATTTATTGATAGAAATGATTTTTATTAATTTTATCTTTTTAAAATGTTGCCAATGGATGGAGGTGAAGCGTTTAACGCCACAATCGTGGCGTTAATGGCGTCAGGCTATCTGTAAATTTCCACTTATGACCAGTTTTAATGTCCATGCGGCCAGAGCCAGAATGGCCACGGCGATCGCCAGTTCATAGCTTTTCAGCAGCGGCTGACCCTGGGTTTTTTTCTGCCACAGGAACACCAGAATGCCCGGCGTGAATAACAGCGAGCTCAGCAACATCGAATCGCCTGCGGCGTAGCAAAGCCAGAAGCCGTAAGCCGTGGCAATCAGGCCAAGCACGATGCCGCCGGTTCGTGATTCCCCCTGTCCATAGCGCTCCCCGGTCCAGGCCAGCTTCAGCCCGTAGGCTGCGCTGAACAGGTACGGAGGTAAAATGGCCGCCGTGGCAATGGAGAATAGCGCCTGGTAGCCGGCGGCGTAGAACAGGGTAAGGATCAGGAAGAGCTGAATTAAGCCATTGGTGATCCACAGTGAAAACGAAGGTGAATGACGGGCGTTCTCTTTGGCGAAAATTTTAGGGAAAATGCCGTCAATTGCCGCGACACGCGGTAATTCTGCGGCAAACAGCGTCCAAGCCAGCAGCGCGCCGGCTACGGACAGAATCACGCCTCCGGCAACGAACTTCGCTCCCCATGCCCCGACCACGCTTTCCAGCACGCCGGCCATCGACGGATTCTTCAGCCCGGCCAGGCTCGCCTGATCGAGGATCCCCATCGACAGCACGCTGACCAGCACGTAAATCGCCAGCGCGCCCAGCAGACCAATGACCGTTGCCTTACCGATATCTTCACGTTTTGCGGCCCGGGCAGAAACAACGGTTGCCCCTTCAATGCCGATAAACACCCAGGTAGTTACCAGCATGGTGTTTTTAACCTGGTCGAAAATTTCCGGGCGAGATCCTTCGACCAGCATCATGCGGCCCCAGAAATCCGCCGTGAACACGCCAATCCGAAAGGCAATCAGCACCGCGACAATAAAGACCAGCAGAATGATGACCTTGACCACGGTGAGGATGGTGTTGATGTAGGCGGCTTCTCGCACCCCGCGAAGTACCAGGGCATGAACTAACCAAAGCACGATGGAGGCGCCGATAATCGACGGCAGGTTATTCCCGTCGCCAAACACCGGAATGAAAAAGCTCATGGCGCTGAACAGCAGCACCGCGTAAGAGACGTTCCCGAGCCAGGCGGAGAACCAGTAGCCCCAGGCGGACTGAAAGCCAATAAAGTCGCCAAACCCGGCCCGGGCATAGCTGTAAACGCCGCCGTCAAGATCCGGGCAGCGAGCGCTGAGATTCTGATAAATAAACGCCAGGCAAAGCATGCCGACGCCGGTAATGGCCCAGCCGATCAGCAATGCGCCGGGGGACGCTACCGAAGCAAAGTTTTGCGGCAGGCTGAAAACGCCCCCGCCAATCATGGAGCCTATAACCAGCGCCACCAGCGCGCTGAGTCCGAGTTTTCTTTCACTGCTTGTGGAGGTGTCTGCGGCACCTTCATGAGTAACATCGGCCATTTCCTTTTCTCCCGCTGCGCGAAGCAGCACAAGGGCAATACGGGCAGCGAGGGGGTCCCACTGCCCGACAGCGTTACGCGCCGAGCGTGGCGACCATCACGGCTTTAATGGTATGCATGCGGTTTTCGGCTTCGTCGAAGACAATGGAGTGTGCTGACTCAAAGACTTCCTCGGTCACTTCCAGCCCCTTCAGGCCGTAGGTTTCTTCGATCTCTTTGCCGACTTTGGTGTGTTCGTTATGGAAGGCAGGCAGGCAATGCATGAACTTGACGTTCGGGTTGCAGGTCGCATTAAGAACGCTCTGGTTAATCTGGTAGGGCGTCATGATACTTACGCGTTCAGCCCAGGCTTCTTTAGGCTCGCCCATCGAAACCCAAACGTCCGTGTAGAGGAAATCCACGCCCGCAACGCCTTCTTCCACGCTGTCCGTCAGCATGATGCGGCCGCCGGTTTCTTTGGCGATGGCGCGGCATTGCTCGACCAGCGCCGCTTCAGGCCAGAAGGCTTTCGGCGCGACAAGACGAATATCCATGCCCATTTTGGCTGCGCCCACCATCAGGGAATTGCCCATGTTGTTACGGGCATCGCCGAGATAAGCGAAGGAGAGATCCTGCAGTTTTTTACCCGGAGCGTGCTCCAGCATGGTCATCAGGTCGGCGAGGATCTGGGTCGGGTGAAATTCATTGGTTAGCCCGTTCCACACCGGCACGCCAGCGTATTCCCCCAGCTCTTCGACAATGTCCTGGCCATAACCGCGGTATTCAATCCCGTCGTACATCCGCCCCAGCACGCGAGCGGTATCTTTCATGGATTCTTTATGGCCGATTTGCGAGCCGCTTGGCCCCAGATAGGTCACCAGCGCGCCCTGATCAAACGCGCCAACCTCAAAGGCGCAGCGGGTACGGGTGGAGGTTTTCTCGAAAATCAGCGCGATGTTTTTACCGCATAGCGTTTTTTTCTCTGTTCCGGCCTGTTTGGCGGCCTTCAGTTCACGAGCCAGGTCGATGAGGTACTGAATTTCTGCCGGTTTGAAGTCGAGGAGTTTCAGGAAATTACGGTTTTTTAGGTTGATAGTCATTTTCGTTATCCTTTGAATGAGAAGTTTTTTTACCCTCACCCCGGCCCTCTCCCTGGAAGGGAGAGGGGGGAAATGCTGGTGATTCTGTTTCGTTTCCTGTCCCCTCTCCCCAAGGGGAGGAGGAAGTGCAGGCGGCTCGGTTTTATCCCCTCTCCCCCTGGGGAGAGGGTTAGGGTGAGGGGGCTTTCACGGCTCCCGAATTAACGTGCCTTTCTCCCCGGCCAGAATTGCCGGGCCATCCTCCAGCGCACCTATCCCGGCGATACCGTGGCAACTGGCGACAAAGTGACTGCAGGCGGACACTTTTGGCCCCATCGAGCCTGCATCGAAGCTCATGCTTTCAAGCTCGGCTGGCGTCACGCTGGTGAGCGGGCGCTGCGCTGGCGTGCCCCAGTTGAGATAAACGGCGTCTGCGTCAGTGAGGATCAGCAGGGCGTCGGCCTCTATCTGGCGAGCCAGCAATGCGGCGGAAAGATCCTTATCAATGACGGCTTCAATCCCGTGGTAGCCATCGGCTTTCTCCACCACCGGCACGCCGCCGCCGCCGTTACAAATAACCAGGTGGTCACGCTGGATTAGCGCCGTAATGGCATCGCTCTCGACGATGCGTTTAGGCAGCGGGGACGGCACCACGCGGCGGAAATACTGGCCATCGGCTTTTACCGACCAGCCTTTGTCACGTACCAGCGCATCCGCCTGCTCCTTGCTGTACACCGGGCCGATGTACTTGGTCGGATTGCTAAAGGCCGGATCCTGCGGATCCACTTCAACCTGAGTCAGCAGCACGCTGACTTCGCGGTCAGGCAGATGATTTTTCAGCGCCTGCTGCAGCATGTAGCCGATCATTCCCTGGCTCTCAGCGCCGAGAACGTCCAGCGGATAAGGACTTACGTTTTGGTAGGCGCTGTTTTGCAGGGCCAGCAGGCCGACCTGCGGACCGTTGCCGTGCACCAGCACCACGCGCCAGGCGTGGGTGAGCTGGGCGATAGTTTTTGCCGCCAGCTCAATATTTTTACGCTGCAGGTCGGCTTCCAGCGGTTCACCACGCTTCAGCAGGGCATTCCCGCCGAGCGCGACTACGAGAGTGGGTTTCTGTTGCATATGCTTTCCTCCCTTAAATCCCGTCGCGTTCCAGCGGGCAACTCATGCAACGCGCGCCGCCACGTCCGCGGCCCAGTTCATCGCCTGGAATAGGCAGGACGGTGATCCCGGCTTTGTCGTATTTCTCGTTGGTCCAGATATTGCGTTCGTAGCCGATGACCACGCCGGGGCGAACGGTCAGCACGTTGTTGGCGTCGTTCCACTGTTCGCGCTCGGCTTCAAAAGCATCGCCGCCGGTGGTGATGAGCTTGACCTGATCGATACCCAGCGCTTTTTCGATGGCGTTCACCAGGCTGGTTTCCTGCTGGCGTTTGATGCCGCCGTGGCCGTCAGGGGTTAACGTCCAGCACTGCACGTCTTTGCGGACGACTTCCGGGTAAACGGAGAAGGTGTCGAGATCGAGATGAGTCATGACGGTATCGAGGTGCATACAGGAGCGGTGCTTCGGTAGCTCGACGGCAATCACGCGTGTTGCCTGTTGATGCCTGAATAATGATTCAGCGAGGAACTCAATGCCCTGAGGGGTGGTTCGTTCGGACATGCCAATTAATACCGCACCCCGGCCAATCACTAATACGTCACCGCCTTCCAGCGTGGCATGATCGTAATTAATATTTTCGTCGCCGTAATACTTAATGAATTTCCCGTCGGTGAATGCCGGATGCCAGCGATAAATGGCCCTTAAGTTATTTGTTTCGCGCTGGCGAGCGGCTTTTGCCATTGGGTTAATAGAGACGCCGTTATAAATCCAGCAGGAAGTATCTCGGGTGAATAAATGGTTGGGGAGCGGCTTCATAATAAAGTCTGTTGTGGCATGAATATCCACGACCATATTTTTAATGTGTGTCGGAATTTCCCCATAGGTCAGCCCGCCAGAAAGGCGACGGGCGAGTTCGCGATGTGGCATATCAGCCAGCCAGCCGCGAACGTCCGAGGCGAATGCCGGCCCGAGCCGATAGTCTGAAATCTGGGTGTTCAGCAGCCAGGCCTTGGCATCGCTGACGTCCAGCGTTTGCGTCAGCAGGTCGGTTAGCAGCAGAACTTCCACGCCCTGGCCGCGCAGCGTATTGGCAAAAACGTCGTGCTCTTCACCGGCGCGCTCAACGGAAAGCACATCGTCAAATAACAATTCCTGACAGTTTGAAGGGGTAAGTCTTTTCAGGCTGAGGTTTGGGCGATGCAGCATCACGCTGCGTAGTTGACCTATTTCGGAGCCGACATAATGTTTGTCCATGACTATTCCTTTGCATTAATTCGGAGATAGACGTGCCATTGGCGCAATGAATATTGCGTCGCGATTTTATTAACCTGTAAAGTTTTCTTCGAGGCGTATATTAATTTCTTCACAACCATTTAATGTGAGATTTATCACGCGCTCAAGGTGGTTTTTATTTGTTTTGTTATTAATTGATGGCTGTCAGAGAACGGTGATTTAACTGAGGTTGATGAATGCATAATTATACGATAAATCGTTTTTAATTATTTTGGTGTGTTAAAAATATGTAAGTTTATTCCTAAGGGTGAATGTCGCAATGTATTGATTATCATTGATTTTTATTTTCTGTTTGCATGATTATTCATTATGGAATCTGTTTAATGCCGTGAAGATAAGTTCACGGAAAAATAGTTATTTTTATTTTGCTATTAATGCAGTGCATGCAAACTGTGAGCGCAGCGGATTTATTCTTTTTATCTTAATGAAAACAGACTGTTGTGTGGGGCATAAAAAGAGAGGGAGATGAGGTTATGTCCTTTTAGTGCATAAAAAATGCTGGGCGTGCATCAGACGCGCAACATTTTTAGTAATAACCAGGCGGGAGAAAAGAAAACCCCTCGGGCGGAAAGCCGCCGAGGGGCCAGGAGAAGCCCTGGGAGCGAAGAAACTAGTTTGCCAGCGTGGCGACCATCACGGCCTTGATGGTGTGCATCCGGTTCTCAGCCTGGTCGAACACCACGCTGTGGGAGGATTCAAAAACTTCATCGGTGACTTCCATGCCGCCGTGCAGATCGAACTCCAGCGCCATTTGTTTACCCAGCGTGGTTTGATCGTCGTGAAACGCCGGCAGGCAGTGCAGGAATTTGACCTGCGGGTTGCCGGTTAACGCCAGCATGGCGCTGTTGACCTGATAAGGGCGCAGCAGGGTGATTCGCTCGGCCCACTTCTCTTTGGCTTCGCCCATCGACACCCAGACGTCGGTATAGATGAAATCCGCCCCTTTAACGCCCGCGGCAACGTCTTCGGTTAACGTGATTTTTCCGCCAGTCTTTTCGGCCATGGCTTTGCATTCGGCGACCAGCTTTTCATCCGGCCAGCAGGCTTTAGGCGCCACCAGGCGCAAATCTAGCCCGGTCAGCGCGGCAGCTTCCAGCATGGAGTTCCCCATGTTGTTGCGCGCGTCCCCGGCGTACACCAGCGTCATCTCATTCAGGTTTTTGCCCGGCAGGTGTTCCTGCATGGTGAGCAAATCCGCCAGCAGCTGGGTCGGGTGATATTCGTTGGTCAGGCCGTTCCACACCGGTACGCCCGCATAGCTGGCAAGGGTTTCGACGATATCCTGGCCGTAGCCGCGGTACTGGATGCCGTCATAAATGCGCCCCAGCACGCGAGCGGTATCTTTAATTGATTCTTTATGCCCGATCTGACTGCCGCTTGGGCCGAGATAAGTGACGCGGGCGCCCTGGTCGTAAGCGGCAACTTCGAAAGAGCAACGAGTACGAGTCGAATCTTTTTCGAAGATGAGCGCAATGTTTTTACCAGTAAGGTGCTGAATCTCTGTTCCTTTTTTCTTGTCACTTTTCAGCTTGGCGGACAGGGTCAGCAATTCGTTCAGTTGAGCAGGGGTAAAATCGAGCAGCTTAAGAAAGTTTTTCTGATAGAAGTGACTCATTTTTTCCTCGCAGGGTGCAAGCTTTAATTGAATTAAAATTCAATTTATATGTATGAATATTCAATTGCAACCCCGTGTGTTAAAACTTTGCGGTGAAAGGTGGAGGCAAACCCCGGCGTGTGTGAAAATGAGAGTATCTGCCGACACATTTGAGGAAAGGGCCATGGCAAATCCAGAACAGCTGGAAGAACAGCGCGAAGAAACACGTTTAATCATTGAAGAACTGCTGGACGACGGGAGCGACCCGGACGCGCTGTACACCATCGAACACCACCTTTCTGCGGATGATTTCGAAACGCTGGAGAAAGCGGCCGTTGAAGCGTTCAAGCTGGGTTATGAAGTGACTGACCCGGAAGAGCTGGAAGTGGAAGAGGGTGATACCGTCATCTGCTGCGACATTCTGAGCGAATGCGCGCTGAACGCTGAGCTGATCGGTGCCCAGGTTGAGCAACTGCTGAACCTGGCCGAGAAATTCGGTGTGGAATACGACGGCTGGGGCACCTACTTCGAAGACCCGAACGGCGAAGAGGGTGAAGAAGACGGCGACGAATATCAGGACGAAGACGACGACGGCGTTCGTCACTAAAACTAAGAGGCGCAGCGGCGTTCAGCCGCTGCGCCTGGCATGTGTCATTTTTACCCGATCGGGCAAAATTCTCTTTTTTCCTTTCTTCTTAAATAAATGATTTTCAGGCCACCTATTCTGCCTTAGCATCGTCATCTTGTATTAAAAATGCGCAAATGAGGCTAAAGTCTCGCCATTTCAATTATCAGTCAGCACAGGATGTGTAATATGACAGCTTCCAGTCTTACTCCCTCCTCGCCCCCGGCACAAAAAACGCCCAGAACAGGTTTTGAAAAGTGGCAGGACGGTATTAATAAGGCCCCCGGCGATACGCGGTGGAATGCCTGGGATTGTGACATCCAGCGGGTAGTCGATGGATACAATCGCCATCTCTCCTCTACGCCAGGCTACAGGACTTTGGACTGGCATCTGATTAAAGCGATGGTCTGGGTCGAAACGGGAGCCCTGAGCTCTGACTGGCATTTCCGACCTATGCAAATCGGTGTTAAGGGCGATCCTGGGATGACATCCTTCCTGTCCGGTAAGGAAGGCGGTGAGCTCATCCTGCCTGACGCGTGGAAAAAACAGTTAACCGTCGCCACGATCAGAACCACGCCGTTAAATAACCTGCGTGCGGGCATCGGCTACCTGCTGATGCGTATGGCGCAATTCGAGCACCGAACGATACTCACTGTTGACAGCAAAATTTATGACGTCACCGTGAAACCCGGTGACAGCCTGGCAAAAATAGCGAAAGCGCAGGGAAGCACTCTGGAACTGCTGCAAAAGCTTAATCCACAGGTCAAGATTCTCCGTGCTGGTCAGACGCTCAAGTGCCAGAAGGCAAACGCTCGCAGAGTGATTGCCGGATGGCGGAGCATTTCGACCACGACGATCGCTCTTCGCTATAACGGCGGCGGCGATCCTAACTATTCCAGAAAACTCGATTACGCATTATCACTGATTAAAAAAGGGAAGAGCGCTTTATGCAAATGACACTGAAAGCTTGCCTGGTTATCGCCGCTTGTCTGCCGATGCTGGCGCTGGCTGACGATCCTCAGCCAGTTAAGGATGCCACTGCCCTGCGAGAAGCGTGTAGTGAATATGCGGAAGCGGGGATGCGTGACTGTCTGATTAAGCAGTCGAAAGAGAGTGAGCAAGTTTTGGAAAAAGCCAGCAAATCCGCCGCCACCAGAATCGCCGAATGGGATGAAGACCAGCGCTATATCGAGAAAGCTAGCGCAGCGCTCGAGACATCAAATCAACGGTTCATTCATTACCGCAACGGTCAATGCCAGCTTGCGGCTTCGCTCAGCGGAGGTGCGGCAGGCAATGCGCGTGAAATCAGGCGGCTGTCTTGCATAGCTGAACTCAACTATGGTCGCGCTGAGCAGCTAACCCACGCGGTTTCAGGGCTAGCCGTGAAATAGTGCAGCACGCTCTTTGTTGCCGGGCTTACTGACAAAAGTGTGGGCAGTGATTATGCTGTCCTTTACGAAAAGTAAGCGGTGCAGCGGCATTCAGCCGCTGCACATCAGGATATCCTCATGGACTACCAGCAACTCCTCTCCCCGATTACCCAATTCCTGCAGTGCCCGACGCCCGAGGCGTGGATTCAAAAGGCACGTCGCCCGGAAAATCTGCCGCTGCTGCTAACCGACCACATGGTGTGCGAGCTGAAAGCCGCGCAAACCGCGATGCTGCTGATCCGCAAATACGTTGCCGATAAAGAGAGTTCCCAGGCGCTGCTGGCCTGGCTCCAGCCTTATGAAGCCTTTACCTTCCGTGACGGCGAGGAACCCAATTTTCTCTCGCTCCACAAAGGGCTGAGCAAAAGCATCATGCCGAAAACGGCGAACGGCTGGGGGCAGCAGCTTATCGACAGCATGGTGCTGCTGATCAAAGAAGAGCTGCACCATTTTTGGCAGGTGCGGGAAATTATGATTGCCCGTAACATCCCGTACGCCAAAATCACCGCCAGCCGCTACGCTAAAGGTTTACTGAGTGAAACTCGTACTCATGAACCGCTGATGCTGGTCGATAAACTTATCTGCGGCGCCTACATTGAAGCGCGATCCTGTGAACGATTTGCCGCGCTGGCGCCGCACCTGGATGATGAATTACAGCGTTTTTACCTGTCGCTGCTGCGCTCCGAGGCGCGCCATTATCAGGATTATTTAACCCTGGCGGAGCAGATTGCCGGGGGCGATATCAGTGAACGCGTGCGTTTCTTTGGCAAGGTTGAGGCCGGGCTTATCCAAAGCCATGACGACGAGTTTCGTTTCCACAGCGGCGTACCCGCCGCAGAGTAGAAGGATGTACCATGAACTGGACCCACGTCATTATTGCAGGCTATGTCGGGGCTGTGATCGCCGCGGTGGTAGCGGTATTCCGCAAGAAAGGCTGGGTCGGTAAAGCGGGCGCGGTGGCCATTGCGCTGGTTGCCATCATGGCGTGGAACATCTTTGACGTAAAATACCTTATTCCTCGCGATCGGGCCGGGCAGGAACTGGCCGGGCTGGATGACGCGATGGCCCGGATGCCGGTTTACCAGGTGCTGAAAGAGCAGGAACCCGCACTGTGGATGTCCATTCGCCAGCAGGCGGTAGAGATGCACCAGCAGGGGAAAACCGAGCAGGAAGTGATCGACACCATCCAGCCGCAGATCCTCGCGGTGGAGACGAAGCGCCTGCAAAGCGCGACGGACGACAACGTCGTGGCGTTTATGCAGGTGAACATGCAGCAAACGGCGATGGTGCAAAAATCCAGTGACGACGCCTGTTTCCGCTTCCTGTTTCCGGACGTGAAGGGCGGCATCAACTCCACGAAAATACTGCCTAAGGATGTGACGATGCGCCGCATGCAGGTGGATGCGGCGATGATGCGTTCCGCCTACGGTGCAGACAAACACAGCGTAACTGACGCCGAGCGCGATCGGGCCCGCAAAGACATTCAGCCCATCGTGCAGCAGTTGACTAAGCGCTACGGGAGCGACCTTCAGCTTATGTCGGACCCGCATAAAGCGGTGGGCAAAGAGGGGCTGGTCTGTAACCAGGTTCAGGAGCTGTGGCGCAACGTTCTGCAGCTGCCTCCAGCCCGCGCGGCCGGGATCATTCGCCTGTCGGTTGCGCAGGAATAACCCGTAGCGATAGCGATCGAAATCGCTTAAGGCTTGAACAGCTACGCGCTTATCGCTAAGGTAAGCGCGTTTTTTTACCTTCCTGGAAAGCATCATGACCGCTATCGCCCTTATCGACGACCACCTTATCGTCCGCTCCGGCTTTGCCCAACTTCTTGGGCTGGAGGCGGATTTCCAGGTCGTGGCCGAGTTCGGCTCCGGGCGCGAAGCGCTGGCCGGGCTGCCGGGGCAGGGCGTGCAGGTGTGTATCTGCGATATTTCAATGCCGGACATCTCCGGGCTGGAGCTGTTAAGTCAGCTACCAAAAGGAATGGCGATCGTCATGCTGTCGGTGCACGACAGCCCGGCACTGGTGGAGCAGGCGCTAAACGCTGGCGCGCGTGGCTTTTTATCCAAACGCTGCAGCCCCGACGAACTGATTGCCGCCGTGCGCACGGTGGCGACGGGCGGCTGCTACCTGACGCCGGACATTGCCATGAAGCTGGCCGCCGGGCGGCAGGATCCGTTGACGAAGCGCGAGCGGCAGGTGGCTGAAAAGCTGGCTCAGGGCATGGCGGTGAAAGAGATTGCCACCGAGCTGGGGCTTTCGCCAAAAACGGTGCACGTGCACCGCGCCAACCTGATGGAAAAGCTCGACGTCAGCAACGATGTGGCGCTGGCGCGACGCCTGTTTGACGGTTGGTGATGCGACCTTTCTTCTCGCGGCTGATTGCCGTTATCGCCAGTTTCTTTATCTTTTCCGCCGGCTGGTTTTGCCTGTGGAGCATCAGCCTGCATCTGGTGGAGCGGCCTGAGCTGGCGGTGCTGTTATTTCCCTTTGGATTGCGTTTAGGGCTGATGCTGCAGTGCCCGCGCGGCTACTGGCCGGTTCTGCTGGGCGCGGAGTGGCTGATGCTTTTCTGGCTCGCGCAGGAAGTGGCGCTGGCGCATCTGCCGCTGTTAATGCTGGGCGGAGTGCTCACCGTCCTGCCGGTGGCGCTCATTTCTCGTTATCGTCATCAGCGTGACTGGCGGACTCTGCTGCGCCAGGGCGCGGCGCTTATCGCGGCCGCTTTGCTGCAGTCGCTGCCGTGGCTGAACCAGGGCAGCGATGCCCTGAATGCGCTGCTGCTGACCCTGACCGGCGGGTTAACGCTGGCGCCAACCTGCCTGGTACTCTGGCACTATCTGACCAGCACCGTCTGGCAGCCTCTCGGCCCGGCGCTGGTTTCCCAGCCGGTTAACTGGCGCGGGCGGCATCTGATTTGGTATTTACTGCTGTTTGCCGTCAGCCTCTGGCTGCAGTTGGGGTTACCCGCCGAACTCTCCCGTTTTACGCCGTTCTGCCTGGCGCTGCCGATTATCGCCCTGGCCTGGCACTACGGCTGGCAGGGAGCACTGATTGCCACCCTGATGAACGCCATCGCGCTGATTGCCAGCCAGACCTGGCACGATCATCCGGTGGATCTTCTGCTTTCATTGCTGGCTCAAAGCCTGACCGGGTTATTGCTGGGCGCAGGGATCCAGCGCCTGCGTGAACTGAACCAGTCTTTGCAAACCGAGCTGGCGCGAAATCGCCGCCTGGCCGAACGCCTGCTGGAAACCGAAGAAAGCGTGCGGCGGGAAGTGGCGCGGGAGCTGCATGACGACATTGGGCAAACCATCACGGCGATCCGTACCCAGGCCGGGATCGTGCAGCGGCTGGCGCCAGAAAGTGAGGGTGTTAAGCGCAGCGGCGCGCATATTGAACAGCTTTCGCTGGGGGTTTATGACTCCGTTCGTCGTCTGCTGGGGCGCTTACGCCCGCGCCAGCTGGATGATTTATCGCTCGAGCAGGCGATTCGTTCCCTGATGCGCGAAATGGAGCTGGAAAGTCGCGGCATCGTCGGCCATATCAACTGGCGAATCGATGAGCCTCTGCTTAGCGAGGGGCAGCGCGTGACCCTGTTCCGCGTTTGTCAGGAAGGGCTCAATAACATCGTGAAGCACGCCAGCGCCAGCGCGGTAACGCTCCAGGGCTGGCAGCAGGACGAGCGGCTGATGCTGGTGATCGAAGACGACGGCAGCGGTTTGCCGCCGGGGTCCGGGCAGCAGGGCTTTGGGCTTACCGGCATGCGTGAGCGCGTGACGGCGCTGGGCGGGACGTTCGCTATTTCCTGCACTCACGGCACGCGCGTCAGCGTTAGCCTGCCATTACGTTATGCCTGAGGGGCGAGCATGTTCAGTTTTTTAAAAGTCCCGGCAAGCGCTGCGCCGCTTAGCGACAAAAGTGAGATTGATGCCCGCTACCGCTACTGGCGTCGTCATATCCTGATCACTATCTGGCTCGGCTACGCGCTGTTTTACTTTACCCGCAAAAGCTTTAACGCCGCCGCGCCAGAAATCCTCGCCACCGGCGTGATGGAGCGCACCGATATCGGCCTGCTGGCGACGCTGTTTTACATCACCTACGGCCTGTCGAAGTTCTTCTCCGGGATTGTCAGTGACTTTTCCAATGCCCGTTACTTTATGGGCATTGGGCTGATAGCTACCGGCATTGTGAATATTCTGTTTGGCTTCTCGACCTCGCTTTGGGCGTTTGCGCTGCTGTGGGCGCTGAACGCCTTTTTCCAGGGCTGGGGATCGCCGGTTTGCGCCCGGCTGCTGACGGCGTGGTATTCCCGCAGCGAGCGCGGCGGCTGGTGGGCCGTCTGGAACACGGCGCACAACGTGGGCGGGGCGTTAATCCCGATCATCATGGGTGCTGCGGCGCTGCAGTACGGCTGGCGTGTCGGGATGATGATCGCCGGTGGCCTGGCGATTATCGCCGGGTTATTCCTCTGCTGGCGGCTACGCGACAGGCCGCAAACCGTGGGCTTGCCTGCGGTGGGTGACTGGCAGCATGACGCCCTGGAAATCGCCCAGCAGCAGGAAGGCGCGGGGCTGACGCGCAAAGAAATCCTCTACAAGTATGTGCTGGTTAACCCTTACATCTGGCTGCTCTCGCTGTGCTACGTGTTGGTGTATGTGGTGCGGGCGGCGATCAACGACTGGGGTAATCTTTATATGTCCGAAACGCTGGGGGTCGGGCTGGTTACCGCGAACTCGGCGGTGACCATGTTTGAGCTGGGCGGATTTATCGGCGCACTGGTGGCGGGCTGGGGCTCGGACAAGCTGTTCAACGGCAACCGTGGCCCGATGAACCTGATCTTCGCGGCAGGCATTCTGCTTTCCGTGGGCTCGCTATGGCTGATGCCCTTTGCCAGCTACGTGATGCAGGCGGCCTGTTTCTTTACCACCGGCTTCTTCGTGTTTGGGCCGCAGATGTTGATCGGCATGGCGGCGGCAGAATGTTCGCACAAAGAGGCGGCGGGCGCGGCGACGGGGTTTGTCGGGCTGTTTGCCTATCTTGGCGCCTCGCTTTCCGGCTGGCCGCTGGCGCGGGTGATCGACATCTGGCACTGGAGCGGCTTCTTTGCCGTGATCGCAATTGCCGCCGGGATATCGGCTTTGCTGCTGCTACCGTTCTTAAACGCCCAGGCCCCGCGCGAGGCTAACGAAGCGTGATACTCCTCACCCTTTTGCGCCATAAAGGGCAAAACTAAGAAATTTTCCCGGTTCGGCCTGGACGCTGTCTCAGGCCAGTTTGCTCGCTGATTTTTACAATGCCTGCCATTAAGCAGGTATTCAAATCAGGAGTCATCCATGCTGGCCTTTCTAAACCAGGTGCGTAAGCCCACCCTGGATCTGCCGCTCGAAGTGCGGCGAAAAATGTGGTTCAAACCGTTCATGCAGTCGTATCTGGTGGTGTTTATTGGCTACCTGACGATGTACCTGATCCGCAAAAACTTTAACATTGCCCAGAACGACATGATCTCCACCTACGGGCTGAGCATGACACAGTTGGGGATGATTGGCCTCGGTTTCTCCATTACCTACGGCGTGGGCAAAACCCTGGTTTCTTATTACGCAGACGGGAAGAACACCAAGCAGTTCCTGCCGTTTATGCTGATCCTTTCCGCCATCTGTATGCTCGGCTTCAGCGCCAGCATGGGCGCAGGCTCGGTTAGCCTGTTCCTGATGATTGCTTTCTACGCTCTGAGCGGTTTCTTCCAGAGCACCGGCGGGTCGTGCAGCTACTCGACCATCACCAAGTGGACGCCACGCCGCAAGCGCGGCAGCTACCTGGGCATGTGGAACATCTCCCACAACCTCGGCGGCGCTGGCGCGGCCGGTGTGGCCCTGTTTGGCGCTAACTACCTGTTTAACGGCCACGTTATCGGGATGTTTATCTTCCCGTCCGTTATTGCCCTGATTGTCGGTTTTATTGCCCTGCGCTACGGCAGCGATTCCCCTGAGTCCTACGGCCTCGGCACCGCCGAAGAGCTGTTTGGCGAAGAGGTCAGCGAAGAAGACAAAGAAGCCGAAGACAATTCGATGACCAAATGGCAGATCTTTGTTGAATACGTGCTGAAAAACAAAGTGATCTGGCTGCTGTGCTTCTCCAACATCTTCCTGTACGTGGTGCGTATCGGTATCGACCAGTGGTCCACCGTGTATGCTTTCCAGGAGCTGAAACTCTCCAAAGAAGTGGCGATTCAGGGCTTCACCCTGTTTGAAGTGGGCGCGCTGGTTGGCACGCTGATGTGGGGCTGGCTGTCTGACCTTGCCAATGGTCGTCGTGCGCTGGTGGCCTGCGTAGCGCTGGCATTGATCATCGCCACGCTGGGCGTGTACCAGCATGCCAGTAATCAGTACGTTTACCTGGCTTCGCTGTTTGCCCTTGGTTTCCTGGTCTTTGGCCCGCAGCTGCTGATCGGCGTGGCGGCAGTCGGCTTCGTGCCTAAGAAAGCTATCGGCGCGGCCGACGGCATCAAAGGCACCTTCGCTTACCTGATCGGCGACAGCTTCGCCAAGCTGGGCCTGGGGATGATTGCCGACGGGACGCCAATCTTCGGTCTCACCGGCTGGGCCGGCACGTTCGCTGCCCTGGATGCCGCCGCAATCGGCTGTATTGTGCTGATGGCCATCGTGGCGGTATTTGAAGAGCGCAAAATTCGCCGCGAGAGAAAGATCCAGCAGCTGAAAATCGCTTAAGCGCATTCTGAACTGTTCCAGCCCGGCTTAACGCCGGGCTTTTTTATGCCCGCGAATAACGCCAGCGCGAGGCATTACTGGGTAAAGTGATTGCGCTATACTGCCCGGCATTCATTGATAGCAAATTGTCGTTAAGCTGCCGGGTATTTAACTTCATGATTTGGATTATGTTAGCCACGCTTTGCGTGGTGTTTATTGTCGGCTTTCGGGTGCTCACGTCGGATTCACGGCGGGCTATTCGCCGACTGAGTGAGCGGCTGGGGATCGACGTGGTGCCGGTTGAATCGATGATCGATCAAATGGGGAAAGTACAGGGCGACGCGTTTTTACAGTATTTGCACCGCCCGGATGAGTCCCATTTGCAAAATGCGGCGCAGGTTTTGCTGATTTGGCAGATGGTGATTGTCGACGGCAGCGATCAAAATCTCCAGCAGTGGTATCGAAGGTTGCAAAAAGCCCGGCTTGCCACACCGATTACTGACGCTCAGGTTCGCCTGGCACAGGGGTTTTTACGAGAGATGGAGCCGGAGAAGCCGGAGATCACGGCTTTTCAGATGCGCTATAACGGCTACTTCCAGCCTGAAGATGGCGTGCACTGGCTGCACTAGTGCACGCCGTTTCACAGAGAATTACAGCGTTTTGAGCATGGTGACTTCGCAATCCACATGGCCGGTGCAGCCTAGTGGGGCAGGAATATGCTCAAAGCCTAAATGTTCGTATAGCCCAACGGCTTCTTTCAGAAACGCGGTGGTTTCCAGGTAACAGCGCTTGAAGCCCTGAGCCCGGGCGTGATCCAGCGCCTGCAGCGCCAGTTTCTTGGCTAATCCCTGGCCGCGAACCACCGGCAGGAAATACATTTTCTGCAGCTCACAAATGTCCGGCTCGCTACACGATAACGGCGCCACGCCGCCGCCCCCCACCACTTCGCCGTTGATTTCTACCACCCAGTACGCATGGCCTGGCTGGCTGTAGAGCTGATAAAGCTCGTCAAGATTAGGGTCGGCAACGGTGTAGCCTTTATCGGCGGTCAGGCCGTATTCGGCGGACACCTGGCGAATAACCCGGGCGATAGCCGAATTGTCTTCGGCAGCAATCCGGCGCAGCTGGAGCTTCACATCGACCGGGGCTGTGGTGTTCATCATGTGACTCATAGGCTTAGGGAAGGATAAAAGCAGTTAATAGCACTTCATTACGGAGGGCGCAAGCTGCATAAAAAACGCCCCACACCGAGGTGCGGGGCGAATTATGCCTGGGGCCGATTACAGCGCGGCGATAACGGCCTGCTGCTCAATCAGCTTCGCTTTGGCGTCGGCAAAGCCTTCGAGACGCTCACGCTCTTTGGCGACAACGTCAGCTGGCGCGCGGGCGACAAAGCCTTCGTTGGACAGTTTGCCTTCGATCTTGCCAATTTCGATTTCGATCTTCGCTACTTCTTTCACCAGACGCTCGATCTCAGCGGCTTTATCTACCAGACCGGCCATCGGGATCAGCAGCTCTGCGCCGTCGATAATCTTGGTCACGGAAACCGGACCTTTGTCATCGACTGGCAGGATGGTGATGCTCTCCAGGCGAGCCAGGTTCTGCAGGAAGGTGCGGTTTTCGCTCACGCGACGAATTGCTTCCTCGCTGCAGCCGCGCAGCAGCACGTCCAGACGTTTGCCTGGCGCGATGTTCATCTCGGCGCGAATGTTACGCACCGCGGTGATCACGTCCTTCAGCCATTCGGTGTCTGCGAACGCCGCTTCATCAACCTGAGACGCATCGTAGGCCGGGAATGACTGCAGCATAATAGTGTCTGCGGTGATGCCCTTCAGCACTTTCACGCGCTGCCAGATGGTTTCGGTGATGAATGGAATGATCGGGTGTGCCAGGCGCAGCAGACCTTCGAGCACGTTCACCAGCGTATTGCGGGTGCCGCGCAGTTCGGCTTCAGAACCGCCGTTCATGACCGGCTTGGTCAGCTCCAGATACCAGTCACAGAACTGGTTCCAGGTGAACTCGTACAGGATGTTGGCGGCGATGTCGAAGCGGTAGCTGTCCAGCGCTTCACGGTATGCTTTCACGGTGCGGTTGAACTCGGCCAGGATCCAGCGATCGGCCAGAGACAGCACCATTTCGCCGCCGTTGAAGCCGCAATCCTGCTCTTCGGTGTTCATCAGCACGAAGCGGCTGGCGTTCCAAAGTTTGTTACAGAAGTTGCGGTAGCCTTCCAGGCGCTTCATGTCCCAGTTGATGTCGCGGCCAGTCGAGGCCAGCGCCGCCAGGGTGAAGCGCAGGGCGTCGGTGCCGTGCGGCTCGATGCCGTTCGGGAACTGTTTCTCGGTGCGCTTGCGGATTTTCTCCGCGAGCTGCGGCTGCATCATGTTGCCGGTACGTTTCTCCAGAAGATCTTCCAGAGAGATGCCGTCCACCATGTCCAGCGGGTCGATAACGTTGCCTTTGGATTTGGACATCTTCTGGCCTTCGTCATCGCGAATAAGGCCGGTCATGTAGACGGTCTTAAACGGCACCTGCGGCTTGCCGTCTTCATCTTTGATGAAGTGCATGGTCAGCATGATCATGCGGGCAATCCAGAAGAAGATGATGTCGAAGCCGCTGACCATAACGCTGGTCGGGTGGAAGGTGCGCAGCGCTTCGGTGTTTTCCGGCCAGCCCAGGGTGGAGAAGGTCCACAGGCCAGAGGAGAACCAGGTGTCCAGCACGTCTTCGTCCTGGTTCAACGCCACGTCTGCACCCAGGTTGTTTTCGGCGCGAACTTCCGCTTCGTTGCGGCCAACGTACACGTTGCCTTCCGCGTCGTACCAGGCCGGGATACGGTGACCCCACCACAGCTGACGGGAGATACACCAGTCCTGAATATCGCGCATCCAGGAGAAGTACATGTTTTCATACTGCTTAGGCACGAACTGGATGTCGCCCTGCTCAACGGCTTCTACCGCCACTTTTGCCAGCGGCGCGGTACGCACATACCACTGGTCGGTCAGCATTGGCTCAATAACCACGCCGCCGCGGTCGCCGTAAGGCACGGTCAGGTCGTGGGGTTTGATTTCATCCAGCAGGCCCATTGCATCGAACTTCGCGACCACGGCTTTACGTGCTGCAAAACGCTCCAGTTTCTGGAATTCAGCCGGGATGTCGGAGGCGTAAACGGTGGACTCTTCGCCGTTGGTATCGAACACTTCTGCGGCTTCACGGATATCCCCGTCGAAGGTCAGAATGTTGATCATTGGCAACTGATGGCGGCGGCCAACTTCGTAGTCGTTAAAGTCGTGCGCCGGGGTGATTTTCACGCAGCCGGTGCCTTTTTCCATGTCCGCGTGCTCGTCGCCCACGATAGGAATGCGGCGGTTAACCAGCGGCAGTACCACGAATTTACCAATCAGGTCTTTATAACGCGGATCTTCCGGGTTAACGGCCACGCCGGTATCACCGAGAACGGTTTCCGGGCGGGTGGTGGCGACAATCAGGTAATCTTTACCGTCTGCGGTTTTGGCACCGTCGGCCAGCGGGTAACGCAGGTGCCACATGGAGCCTTTTGACTCGCGGTTTTCAACCTCGAGATCGGAAATCGCGGTACGCAGTTTCGGGTCCCAGTTGACCAGGCGCTTGCCGCGGTAAATCAGGTCTTCTTTATAGAGACGGACGAACACTTCTTTCACCGCGTTGGACAGGCCTTCGTCCATGGTGAAGCGCTCGCGCTCCCAGTCTACGGAGTTACCGAGACGACGCATCTGACGGGTAATGGTGCCGCCGGATTCTGCCTTCCACTGCCAGATTTTGTCGATGAACGCATCGCGGCCGTAATCGTGGCGGGTTTTGCCTTCTTCGGCGGCGATTTTACGTTCTACAACCATCTGCGTTGCGATACCGGCGTGGTCGGTGCCCGCCTGCCACAGGGTGTTTTTGCCCTGCATGCGCTGGTAACGGATCATGGTATCCATGATGGTTTGCTGGAAGGCGTGACCCATATGCAAACTGCCGGTGACGTTCGGCGGTGGGATCATGATGCAGAAGCTTTCCTGGCTGGTGTCGCCATTCGGTTTGAAGTAGCCCTGCTGTTCCCAGTGCTCGTAAAGCGGCTGTTCGATATCTTGCGGGTTATATGTCTTTTCCATTGTCTGCTATGTCGTTCCCGGCGGGGTATAGGTCGCCGTAGTCAAGTGGAAACCGGCAACGCGGTACGCTTTGTAGCGCTCGCGGGCCAGTTGTTTCTGGGATTCTTCGTAAGGTACGAAGTCTATCACTTCCAGGAAAGCGGTGGCAAAATCTGCGAACTGTGGCAGCAGGCTAATCAGCAAATCCCGGGGCGCGCTGCCGCGGCGCTGAGGCCATGCCAGCTCAACCGGCGCGCCGTAGCGTGGGCCTTCACCAGCCAGATTGTGCGGGACGAATGCCTGAGCATCTCGCTGCCAGAGCGCTTCGTCGAGGCGAATCGCCTGCTGTTCGTTTTCGCAAGCGACCAGTACCCGCTTGCCTGCACGGAATCCATCCGCAGCCAGCTCGCACACCAGCTGTTCCACGGCACTTAGCCCTTCGGCATGAGTGTCGTTATCCAGCAGGTAAAACGTTGCGTTTTTCATGAGACCAGCTTGTTAAGTTGAATGTTGTTGCCCCTCACCCTAACCCTCTCCCCAGAGGGGCGAGGGAACCAAACGGCGTTTTATGCCCGTCCGGGGTGAGGGTAAAGCTTTACGCTTACTCTTCGCCGTTAAACCCGGAACGGTTCAACAGGAACTGGGACAGCAGGGCGACAGGGCGGCCAGTTGCGCCTTTTGCCTTGCCGGAGCGCCATGCGGTGCCGGCGATGTCCAGGTGAGCCCAGTTGTACTTGCGGGTAAAGCGAGACAGGAAGCACGCCGCCGTAATCGCGCCACCAGGACGGCCGCCAATGTTTGCCATATCGGCAAAGTTGGACTCCAGCTGTTCCTGATACTCGTCACCCAGCGGCAGACGCCATGCGCGGTCACCGGCTTGCTCAGACGCGCTGATCAGCTCGTGCGCCAGCGGATTGTGATTCGACATCAGGCCGGTGATGTGATGGCCAAGGGCGATGACGCAGGCGCCAGTCAGCGTTGCGACGTCGATAACCACTTCTGGCTCAAAGCGCTCGACGTAGGTCAGCACGTCACACAGCACCAGACGGCCTTCGGCATCGGTATTTAGCACTTCAACGGTCTGGCCGGACATCGTCGTCAGCACATCACCCGGGCGATAAGCGCGCCCGCCTGGCATATTTTCACAACCGGCAAGGACGCCAATGACGTTCACCGGCAGGTTCAGCTCCGCCACCATGCGCATCACGCCGTAAACGGAAGCCGCGCCGCACATGTCGTACTTCATCTCATCCATGCCTTCGGCAGGTTTGATGGAGATACCGCCGGAGTCAAAGGTTAAGCCTTTGCCAACCAGCACAATCGGACGAGCATCCGGGGAGGCATTGCCTTTATATTCAATCACCGACATCAGTGATTCGTTCTGCGAGCCTTCGCCTACCGCGAGATAGGAGTGCATGCCCAGCTCTTTCATCTGCTGTTCGCCAATCACACGGGTGACCACGTTTTTGCTGAACGAGTCCGCCAGTTGACGAGCCTGAGAAGCCAGGTAAGCGGCGTTACAGATGTTTGGCGGCATGTTGCCGAGATCTTTCGCGGCTTTGATGCCGGACGCGATAGCCAGGCCGTGCTGAATGGCGCGCTCACCGCTGGTCAACTCACGACGAGTTGGCACGTTGAACACCATTTTACGCAGCGGACGGCGTGGTTCGGTTTTGTTGGTTTTCAGCTGATCGAAGCTGTACAGCGTCTCTTTCGCTGTCTCAACCGCCTGGCGTACTTTCCAGTAGGTGTTACGGCCTTTGACGTGCAGTTCGGTCAGGAAGCAAACGGCTTCCATTGAGCCGGTGTCGTTGAGCGTGTTGATGGTTTTCTGAATCACCTGCTTGTACTGGCGCTCATCAAGCTCGCGCTCTTTGCCGCAGCCAATCAACAGAATGCGTTCAGACAGCACGTTCGGTACGTGGTGAAGCAATAAGGTTTGCCCTGGTTTTCCTTCCAGCTCACCACGGCGCAGAAGCGCGCTGATGTAGCCATCGCTGATTTTATCGAGTTGTTCTGCGATCGGGGACAGGCGACGCGGTTCAAAGACTCCCACAACGATGCAGGCACTACGCTGTTTCTCGGGGCTACCGCTTTTTACACTGAACTCCATGCACTACGCTCCTGAATCTTAAAGACAACGGCGGGGGCTACAGGCTAGAATTGCAAGCTTTCGTAACTCATCTCCGCTGTTGCGATGACTTCGTGTTAATCTTAACGAATGGATTTACGTTTTCTATTGTGTCTGAACATCGTCCCGTAATGCGAGTTCGCCGGGCTATCTAATCTTAGCGATGTTTTCGACGATTAAAGAGAATAAATGACGTATAAGCGATGAAACAAGCGATTTTCCTGCAAAAAGACTCGTTTCTACAGGCGTATTTAATGTGATTATCATAAAGTATCTGGTTCGGGAGACGCTTAAGAGCCAACTGGCGATCCTTTTCATCCTGCTGCTGATTTTCTTTGCTCAGAAGCTGGTTAGGATCCTCGGTGCTGCGGCCGACGGCGAAATCCCGACAAATCTGGTTTTATCTCTGCTGGGTTTAGGTGTGCCTGAAATGGCGCAGCTAATCCTTCCCCTGAGCCTTTTCCTCGGCTTACTGATGACGCTCGGCCGCTTGTACACCGAGAGTGAAATCACGGTAATGCATGCCTGCGGTCTGAGTAAAGCAGTACTGGTCAAAGCCGCGATGGTTCTCGCACTCTTCACCGGAATTGTTGCCACCGTAAACGTGATGTGGCTGAACCCGTGGTCCGCTCGTCACCAGGACGAAGTGCTGGCTGAAGCCAGAGCTAACCCTGGTATGGCCGCCCTGGCGCAAGGGCAGTTCCAGGTGGCGACCAACGGTAGCGCGGTGCTGTTTATCGAAAGCGTAAAGGGGAAAGCGTTCAACGACGTTTTCCTTGCCCAGGTGCGTCCGAAGGGCAGTACACGCCCTTCCGTTGTGGTCGCGGACTCTGGCCAAATCTTCCAGCGCCCGGACGGCACGCAGATTGTTAAGCTGAATACCGGTACCCGCTTTGAAGGGACCTCAACGCTGCGCGATTTCCGCATTACAGATTTTAAAGATTACCAGGCCGTGGTGGGGCACCAGGCGGTGATGCTTGATCCGTCCGATATCAGCCAAATGAGCATGACCGAACTGTGGAAAAACCCAGAGCCTTCCGCGCGCGCCGAGCTGCACTGGCGCCTGACGCTCATCATGTCGGTGGTGATCATGGCCCTGATGGTGGTCCCGTTGAGCGTGGTGAACCCGCGTCAGGGGCGCGTGTTGTCTATGCTTCCCGCCATGCTGCTGTATCTGGTCTTCTTCCTGTTGCAAAGCTCTTTGCGTTCCAGCGGATCAAAGGAAAAGCTGGATCCGATGATTTGGATGTGGGCGGTCAACCTGGCGTACCTGGCGCTGGCCGTTGTCCTGAACCTGTGGGATACGGTACCGATGCGCAAAGTGCGTGCCCGCTTTAGCTATAAAGGAGCGGCTTAAATGTTTGGCGTACTTGACCGTTACATCGGTAAAACCATCTTAAACACCATCATGATGACGCTGTTTATGCTGGTGTCGCTGTCGGGAATCATTAAGTTCGTTGACCAGTTGAAAAAAACGGGCCAGGGTTCTTATTCCGCAGCGGGTGCGGGGATGTACACCCTGCTCAGCGTGCCAAAAGATGTTCAGATCTTCTTCCCGATGGCCGCGTTATTAGGCGCGCTGCTGGGGCTGGGGATGCTGGCTCAGCGCAGTGAGCTGGTGGTGATGCAGGCGTCCGGCTACACCCGGATGCAAATCGCCTCCTCGGTAATGAAAACCGCAATTCCGCTGGTGCTGCTGACCATGGCAATCGGTGAATGGGTTGCCCCTCAGGGCGAGCAAATGGCGCGTAACTACCGTGCGCAAATGCTGCTTGGCGGTTCATTGCTGTCCACCACCAACGCCATTTGGGCGAAAGACGGCCATGACTTCGTTTATATCGATCACGTCAACAGCGAAACAGAAATTGCCGGCATCATGATTTACCATTTCAACGGTGAGCGCCGCCTGCTTTCGGTTCGCAATGCCGCGGCGGCGAAGTATGACGCCGAGCATAAAGTCTGGCGTCTGTCGCAGGTTGACGAATCAAATCTCTCCGATCCAAAGCAGATTACCGGGTCGCAAACCGTGAGTGGGGAATGGAAAACCAACCTGACGCCCGACAAGCTCGGCGTGGTTGCGCTTGATCCTGACTCGCTGTCGATCAGTGGACTTTATGGTTATATCAAGTACCTGAAAACCAGCGGCCAGGACTCCCGACGCTACCAGTTGAATATGTGGAGCAAGATTTTCGCCCCGGTTTCGGTGGCGGTAATGATGCTAATGGCGCTGTCGTTCATCTTTGGCCCGCTGCGTAGCGTGCCGATGGGCGTGCGAGTGGTGACGGGGATAAGCTTCGGTTTTATCTTCTACGTGCTGGATCAGGTGTTTGGCCCGCTAACGCTGGTGTACAACATTCCGCCGATTCTGGGGGCGCTGCTGCCTAGCGTGACCTTCCTGCTGATCAGCCTCTGGATGCTGACGAAAAGAGCGGGATAAGTTTTACCCTCACCCTAACCCTCTCCCTAAAAGGGAGAGGGGATCTGACTGATGCTCTTCTGCTTTTCTTTCGTTTTGTCTCAAGCTGCAGGCTTGCCGAAATCATGGTGTTTCTTTTCTCTCTCGAAGAGGGAACTCAGTGAATAAACATCACCGACACACACAAAATACCGATAATCAGCGTCAGCAGATTCGCCAGTGAACGCCAAGGCTTAAGCGCGGGTACGAGATAAGTTGACAGGGTTGGCATAATAAACAGAATCAGTGCGATAAGAGGCCCGCTGATGGCATAAATCATCGCCAGCGCATTCGGGTTGATATAGCACACCACGAAGGTCAGCAGCGAAATCAGGGTAATAGACAGCGCCCGACAGAAGGCCCGGCTTCGGCTCATACCCGCCGCACCCAGCGTGGACTTAACAATCGCCGTTGCCCCTTCAATCACCCCGAAATAGGTGCCCAGAAACGACTTGGACATTGCCACTATCGCAACGATAAAGCCTGAAATACCCAGCCAGGCCGGCGTGCCCGGCACCATCGACAGCGCGGACAGAATGGTCAGGCCCTGAGCCTTCGCGGCGGTAATATCCTGAGCCGGAATAGACAGGAAGCAGCTAAACACGAAGAACAGCACGCTGCAGCAAATCACAAAATAGGCGACGCGCATGATTTTCTTGCTGTTATTCATCGCGCCTTCGCCGTGGCTTTCGCGCTGCGCTACGGCAAATGTAGAGATAATCGGCGTGTGGCTGAAGGCGAAGACCATCACCGGAATCGACATCCAGATCTCACCCAATGCGTGGCGGTCGAGGACTAAGCCCTCGGTCAGCAAAGACGTCTGCCAGCTGCTGGTCAAATAGAGGGATAAAAACAGGAAGTAGGCAATCAGCGGGAAAACCAGGAACCCCATCACTTTGATGGTCACCTGCCGCCCCATCAGGAAGATCAGGTTCAGCGCCGCAACGACGCCAAGGCTAACTAGCACTCTGATTGTGGTCGTAATCGGCCCGTGTTTGGCTAACTGCTCGATGAGCGAATTGGTAATCGCGACGGCATAAATCAGGATCACCACAAAAAACGCGACGAAGTAGAGCCCGGTGATCAGGTTGCCGATCGTTTTGCCGTAGTAGTGGGTTACGGCGCTGGTGATACCGCCGCTGCCAGAGGTTTTTGCCGACAGGATAAACTGACACAGCGCCCGGTGCGGCCAGTAGGTCAGTGGGTAGGCAATCAATGCCGTGAGAAGCAGAACGATGGCGCCGGCTGAGCCGAGCTGAATAGGGAGAAAAAGGGTTCCTGCGCCAACGGCAGTACCATATAAGGCGAAACTCCACAAAGTTTCTTCTTTTGTCCAGAATTTGCGCATTATTTAATCTTTTCTTCTGACTGATTTCCAAAAACCGGCGTAATCTAGCACAAAACTGACCTGGTGAGTCATGTGGCTGTTATTGCAGAGGTTATTACCCTCACCCTGGAAGGGAGAGGGGGAAGGAAAGAAGTACTGGCTCAATTGAACGGGCAGAAAGAGAAAGATCCCCTCTCCCTTGAGGGTTAGGGTGAGGGGGAAATCGCAGAACCTACCGCTTACGCCCCCCCATAATGCTGCCCAGTACGCCGCGAATAATCTGGTTCGTTACCTGCCTGGCCGCACTCTTTGCCATCGTCTGCACCACGCCATCGCGCTTGCCGCCTCGTGGCCCGGTGCTGCCGAACAGAATATCCTTCAACCCACCGAGAATTCCGTCGTCCACCGCCACGGCCTGACCTTTAGCCGGTGGCGCGTCCTGCTGCTCTCCCGCGGCCTGCACGCCTTTTTGAAGGATCTCGTAGGCCGATTCCCGGTCAATCACTTCGTCATATTTGCCGTACAGCGGGGAGTGATTCAGCAGGCCGTTACGCTCGTCGTCCGTCACCGGCCCCATGCGTGAACAAGGGGCGATCACCATCGCGCGCTCGACCACCGTCGGGCTGCCTTTGGCGTCGAGGAAGGAGATTAGCGCCTCGCCGGTGCCCAGTTCCTGAATAGCCTTTTCGGTATCGAAAGCCGGATTCGCTCGCATGGTTTGCGCCGCTGCCTTCACCGCCTTCTGGTCTTTGGGCGTAAAGGCGCGCAGGGCGTGCTGGACGCGGTTACCCAGCTGGCCAAGCACAATGTCGGGCACATCGGCAGGGTTTTGCGTCACGAAGTACACGCCGACGCCTTTGGAGCGGATCAGCCTGATCACCTGCTCGATTTTATCCAGCAGAACCTGCGGGGCATCGTTAAACAGCAGGTGCGCTTCGTCAAAGAAGAACACCAGTTTCGGTTTATCGAGATCGCCCGCTTCCGGCAACTGCTCATAAAGCTCGGACAGCATCCACAGCAGGCTGGCGGCGTACAGCTTCGGCATCTGGTAGAGCTTTTCCGCCGACAGAATATTGATGATCCCTTTGCCGTTTGAATCGGTGCGCATCCAGTCTTTGATATCCAGCATCGGCTCGCCGAAGAAATACTCCGCGCCCTGCTGCTCCAGAGAAAGCAGCCCGCGCTGAATGGCCCCGACGGAAGCGCTGCTGATATTGCCGTACTGCGTCTGGAAGGCTTTGGCGTTATCACCGATGTACTGAGTCAGGGCGCGCAGGTCTTTAAAGTCCAGCAGCGGCAGGCCCTGGTCGTCCGAAATGCGGAAAATGATCTGCAGCACGCCGCTTTGCACATCGTTCAGGTTCAGCAGCCGTGCCAGCAGCAAAGGCCCGAGATCGCAGACGGTGGCGCGAACAGGATGCCCTTTCTCGCCGAAGATATCCCACAGCACCACCGGATTGCCGTGCGGCGACCAGTCCGTCACGCCGATATTGGCAAGCCTGGCGAGGAGCTTCTCAGACTCGGCACCTTTTTCGGCCACGCCGGTTAAATCTCCCTTCACGTCGGCCATAAACACCGGCACGCCAATCTCTGAGAAGGACTCAGCCAGCTTCTGCAGCGTCACGGTTTTGCCCGTCCCGGTTGCGCCGGTGATCAACCCGTGGCGGTTCGCCATGTTGGGCAGAATATGCAGTTCAGTCTCTTTGGTTCTGGCAATCAGCAGTGGTTCAGTCATGAGCGTTTCCCTGTGGCAACATTTGTCTAAAGCATAGCCTTCCGCACGAATTGAGCATCAGGATCTTCCCATGTTTACCCCGTCGGCCCGGCAAAGGACTATGCTTGGCAGATCTCTTACACAACCAGGGAAAGCTATGTCCAGATTCTTTTATAACGATCGCAAGCAGTTGGTTAACGATGCCATCGAAGGCGTCATTGTCAGTTCCCGCTACCGCAACCTTGTGCGGCTGGATATCGACCCGGCGATCCGCGTGGTGGCCCGCAGCGACTGGGACAAAAGCAAAGTGGCGATCATTTCCGGCGGCGGCTCCGGCCACGAACCCGCACATGTGGGCTTCGTCGGCAAAGGTATGCTTACCGCGGCGGTGTGCGGCGACCTGTTTGCCTCCCCGAGCGTGGATGTGGTGCTGAACGCCATTGTCGGCGTCACCGGGGATCGCGGCTGCCTGCTGATCGTCAAAAACTACACCGGCGACAGGCTGAACTTCGGCCTGGCCGCCGAGAAAGCAAAAAAACACGGGCTGAAGGTCGAGATGGTGATCGTCGGCGACGATATTTCGCTGCCGGATAACAAACAGCCGCGCGGCATCGCCGGCACGGCGCTGGTGCATAAAATTGCGGGCTATGCCGCAGAGCAGGGCAAATCTCTCGGCGACGTGCGGGACATCGCGCAAAAGGCCTGCGACAGCATTGCCAGCATGGGCGTGGCGATGCAAACCTGTAACCTGCCGGGCAGCGATGATGCAGAAGGGCGCATTAAAGGCGGCCACGTCGAGCTTGGGTTGGGCATTCACGGAGAGCCGGGTGCCAGCACCGTGGATACCCAAAACAGCAAAGAGGTGATTGCCACGCTGGTGAAGCACCTGCGCAAAGCGACGGGCAAAGAGAGCGACCTGGCGGTGCTGATCAACAACCTCGGCGGCGTTTCCTCGCTAGAAATGGCGCTCCTGACCAAAGAGCTGATGCATTCGGATCTCGGTTCGCAGATCAAATATCTGATCGGCCCCGCGCCGCTGGTCAGCGCCCTGGACATGAAAGGCTTCTCGCTCTCCGCCATCAAGCTTAGCCCGGACTTTATTCAGGCGCTTGAATCTGACGTGGAAACCGCAGGCTGGCAGCCGATGGTGAAATATCACCCGATGCCGGAGCAGAAGCAGGCGGTTATCCGCGAAGACCACGCGATAAAACCTTCCGCTAACGACGAGGTGAAAGCCCTGGTAGTAAGCGTGACCCAAACGCTGATCGCCCAGGAAAACCACCTCAACGCGCTGGACGCCAAAGTGGGCGACGGTGACACCGGCTCAACCTTTGCCGAAGGTGCGCGCGACATCGCCAACCTGAACGACAAAGGCAAGCTGCCGCTAAACGATACCGCCGCGCTGCTGGGGCTGGTAGGCGAGCGACTGGCAACGGTGATGGGCGGCTCCAGCGGCGTGCTGATGTCGATCTTCTTCACCGCCGCCGGGCAAAAAGTCAGTGAGAAGCAGCCGCTGGCGGAGTCCCTGCTGTTTGGCCTGGCGCAGATGAAGCGCTACGGCGGGGCGGACCTGGGCGACAGAACGTTAATCGACGCCCTGCAGCCGGCGCTGGAAGCGCTGAGGGATAAAGACCTGAAAGCCGCCGCGAAGGCAGCAGAGAAGGGCGCGGCCGACACGGCGAAGATGCAAAAAGCCAACGCCGGGCGCTCGTCCTATGTGAACAGCGACAACCTCGATGGCGTGAAAGATCCGGGGGCGGTCGCCGTGGCTGAGGTATTTGCCGGGCTGGTTAAGTGACTAAAAAGGCTCCCGAGGGAGCCTTTTTTACATCAGAAATCCGCTTTCAACACCACGCGGTAGCGGGCTTTGCCGTCGCGTACGTGCTGGATGGCTTCGTTGATTTTCGACATCGGGTACAGCTCGATCTGCGGCTGCACCTTCGCCCGGCCCGCCAGCTTCATCAGCGAACGTAGCTCGTGCGGGGAGCCGGTTGCTGACCCGGAGATGCTGCGGTCCCCGGCAATCAGGGTGAAGGCCGGCACCTCGAACGGCTTCATGACTGCGCCAACCGTGTGGAAGTTGCCACCGTACGCCAGCGCCTTGAAGTACGGCATCCAGTCCAGGTCGACGTTGACGGTATTGATGATCAGATCAAACTGGCCCGCCAGCGCGGTTAACTCGGCCGGATCGCGGCTGTTCACCACTTTATCCGCGCCCATCGCCAGCACTTCTTCTTTTTTGGACGGGTTAGAGCTGAACGCCGTCACCTCGCAGCCCATGGCGTGCAGCAGCTTGATAGCGATGTGCCCGAGGCCGCCGATGCCGATCACGCCCACGCGGCTGGTGGCGGTGATGTGGTGCATCAGCAGCGGTTTAAACACCGTGATGCCGCCGCACAGCAGCGGCCCGGCGGACTCTATATCAATGGAGTCCGGCAGCGGGATTACCCATTGCCAGTCTGCTCGAATTTTGTCGGCGAAGCCGCCGTGGTTTACGATGGTCGGGACGCTGCCTTCCTGGCAGTTTATCTGGCCGCCGCTGATACACGCATCGCAGTGGCCACAGCTTCTCGCCGTCCAGCCGATGCCGACGCGTTGGCCGACTTTGAGCCCCTTGTTTTGTGCCGCCGACCCCAGCGCATGCACGCGGCCAATCACCTCATGCCCGGCGACCAGCGGATACTGCGAGAACCCCCATTCATTGTCGATCATCGACAAATCCGAGTGGCAGATGCCGCAGTACTCGACTTTCACCTCGACATCTTCCGGCAGCAGATCGCCCGCGTCGAAATCCTGAAGCGCCAGCTCCGCACTGGCCTTTGGCGCGGCATAACTTTTGATAACAGACATCGCTCTTCCTCCATATTGGCTCTGCAACCAGTGTAGAACATTGGGGGAAGGAGCGACCTGGTGGAATGTGCCCAGAAGGGTTAAAGCTTTACCCAGCCGCCGCCCTGTTCCGCTGAAGCATAGAGCGCGGCGACGATCTGCTGCACGACATAACCCTGTTCGGCATCGGCCACCATGGCTGTCTCGCCCTGAACGTGGCGGACAAAGCTTTCCATGGCGCGGAAATGGCGGCGATCGTCGGCGGCCTCCCGGCGCTGGAGCGTTTCCAGCTTGCCGTCGCGGTCGTGATAAATATGCGCCGGGAACAGCGTGGCACCGGCGCGTTCGCCGCAGAACTCGACGTTCATTTGCGAGGTTTCTTCCACGTTGAGAATAAAAGAGGTGTCCAGGCGTAGAATTCCGCCGCCCTCGAACTCCACCACGCCGAACAGCGCGTCTTCCACCGTATAAAGCGCCGGATCCCACTCGCCAAACTGCCCGCTGTTTTTCGTGTTGCCCAGCCTGCGGAAGCTGTGGGCCATCACCCGCGTCACTTTCGGGAAGCCGAGCACGTAAAGCGCCGCATCGAGCATATGAATGCCGAGATCGATAAGCGGGCCGCCGCCCTGCGAATCCTTACTGATGAAATTCCCCCACGACGGCACGCCGCTGCGGCGCAGGGCTTTGGCCGTGGTGACATAGATATCCCCCAACGCCCCGGACTCAACCTGCTCGCGCAGCAGGGCGCTGTCCAGCGCAAAGCGATGGTGGAAATTGTAGGCCAGCATTCGATTGGCTTTTTTCGCCGCCCGCCGCATCTCGTCGGCCTGCGCGACAGTCATTGCCGGAGGCTTCTCGCACAGCACATGGCAACCCGCCTCCAGAGCCTGCATCACGTGCTCATAGTGCAGAATATTGGGCGAGCAAACGCTGACGATCTCCGGCTTCACCTCACGCAGCATCTGCCCGACATCGTCATATGCCGCCGGCATACCAAGCTTATCCGTAAATGCCCGAGTACGCGCCAGATCGCGCCCGCAGGCCGCCACCAAAGTCAAAGAAGGATTAGTCGCATAGTAAGCCGCATGCACGTTCTCGGCGATCTGCCCTGGCCCGATGATGGCGACTCGCATGGGGGGAGTGGGATTGGACATGGGGGCTCCATTGTGTGGCCATGCTGAAAGCAAATCACATCGCAAACGAGCGGGAATGTAAACCGTAGAGTTGTTCATGGATGGGGAAATGAGGAAAACGGCAGGTCGCTGAAAAATTCAGCACTTAACGCCACTTACGCACAGCGCCGCTTGCAAGGCCGCCAGCGACAGGTATAATCCACAACGTTTCCGCATACCCCTTCAGTGCCGAAGTGGCGAAATCGGTAGACGCAGTTGATTCAAAATCAACCGTAGAAATACGTGCCGGTTCGAGTCCGGCCTTCGGCACCAAGTGATGCAATAATTAGCTACCTAAGGGTGGCTTTTTTTGTGTCCATTTCCGTCCAAATTCGTCCATATCCGTCTGTAATTAAAAGATAATTTATTTTTCATTAATAGACATATTTATTTTGTGGTCTTTCCGTGTTGGTCATTTTTCATCCATTGACATCCACGCTAATTGGGGGCCAAATTGGGGGCTTAGACGTAGTTCGATAATAGTGAGGCCCCCAAATGGCACTAACAGATCGCGCTATAGTCCACGCCAAGCCTTGTGGCAAGCCGTATAAGCTCAGTGACTCGCATGGACTTTACCTGCTGGTTAACCCTAACGGTTCAAAACGCTGGTACATCAAGTACCGCTTTGTAAACAAAGAGAAAAAGCTCGCTTTAGGACCTTATCCGCTTTTGACGCTTGCACAGGCAAGACGCATGCGTGAAGAGGCCCAATTATTGCTGATTTCCGGCATCGATCCGAGTGCACACCGAAAGGCTGAACGCCTTGCTGTAACGCCGGAACATACGTTTGAGTCCGTAGCACGCGAATGGGTCTCCAGCAACGTGAACTGGTCGGCGGAACATAAGAAGCGGGTGCTGCGTTATTTCGAGCTTTACGTATTCCCCACGAACGGCAGTTGCGACATCACCAAAATGAAGGTTAAAGACCTGCTGGTACCCATCAAAGAGGTGGAGAAAGCGGGTAAACTGGATGTTGCTTCCCGGCTTCAGCAGCGCACTGCCTGCGTGATGCGCTACGCCGTCCAGAACGGCATTATCGATCATAACCCTGCATCAGATTTAACCGGCGCGGTTTCCACGCCCAAAGTACGTCACCACCCTGCATTAGATTTGAATCTTATCCCTGATTTCCTGGATAGAATCGACGATTACAAAGGCCGTCAACTGACTCAACTGGCGGTAAAGCTGGCGCTGCTGCTGTTTATCCGCTCCAGCGAACTGCGCTTTGCCCGCTGGGATGAGATTGATCTGCGTAACGCCATGTGGACAATCCCCGCCGAGCGTGAGCCGATCCCCGGCGTTAAATATTCAGCGCGTGGGGCGAAGATGCACTCCCCACACTTGGTCCCATTGTCGCGTCAGGCCATCGAACTGCTGCACGAGGTGCGGCAGCGTTGCCGACCGGGAACTGAACTGGTATTCCCCGGCGATCATAACTACCGCAAACCGATGAGCGAAAACACCATCAACAAAGCGCTGCGGGTGATGGGCTACGACACCCAGAAAGACGTCTGCGGCCACGGTTTTCGCACTATGGCCTGTAGCGCGCTGGTGGAGTCGGGCCTGTGGTCAAGCGACGCGGTAGAGCGCCAGATGAGCCATCAGGAGCGCAAGCGCGTGCGGGCGGCGTATATCCACAAGGCGCAGCATCTCGAAGAACGTCGGGAGATGATGCAGTGGTGGGCGGATTATCTGGATGCTAACCGGTTCAGGCATGTGGTGCCGTATGGTTTCAAAAAGCCATCAGGAGAGACGCTCGATCATATCAGCTTTCAGGAGCGCAATGATCGACAACTGGAAACGTTGAAATCCCAGATACTGGAAGACTCGGTATGGCTGACGGCGTCTGAGTTATCGGCGAAAGCGGGCTTTCGTTCCGCCGATCCTGATGCTGGCCCGAAAGGCTGGAAAGCCGCCGGGAAGATATTCTCGCTGAAGGTCGATGGTGAGGATTTGTACCCGGATTATGTTCTGGATGAGAAAATGAGGCCCCTCAAGGTTGTCAGGCTGATTCTCTCGCTGTTCAAAGAACGTAAGACCCCGTGGGGGCTAGCAATCTGGTTCGGCTCGGCAAATCGCAGGTTGAGAGGAGGGAAGCCGAAAGATTTGCTGATTTCGAAGTCAGAGTTGGTTCTGATGGCGGCGCAGGATGAGGTGGAGTCGGGGGAGTAGGAATGATGGTGGTATTTAGTTATTACTAGATTTGGGCTGTTTGCTGGGGGGTTGACAACAGGAACAATTGAATGAGTTCGAATTCTTTGATTTGAAAATCATTAAACGTTGCAAAAGATTTGGCCTAATTGTTTCTGTTGTTGGATTATTTTTACAGATTAATAAAAGTCGAGAATTCATTTTGTTGAAGCAAATCTTTCTTTAAGAATAAATACTTATTAAATAAGAGTGAATAAATATTTAGAATATTCGGTGTATTTATTATTAGGATGCTTGTATGGCCCTCTAAGGATCTCTGGTAATATTATGTTTGCCGAAGTTTTTTTATTCTGAGGCAGTATCAAAAAAATATTTAGATAAAAGCATTTGAAATATTTCTATTAAATTCTTGGCGATTTTTTATACATATGATATTATTTGGTTTTAGTGTCGTTACAATCACCTTTGGATATTGATTTCTGCACTATTATGAAGAGGGTATTTTAGTTCAAATTGTACAAGGCTTTTTGGCGTGGTTAATTTATGGACAATAAAATGGAAATCTTTTCGTGGGCAAATTTCGGAAATGTTCTAACTTGGTTGTCAGTATTTGCATCGATCGTTGGTGGCATATACACAATCTTGGTATATATCAGAGTGGCAGATATAGAAAATAAATATCTCGTTAAAGTTAGACTTCCTGAACTGATTTCAAAGCTTCAGGATCAAAATAAAGATTTACCAAAACTTCTTTCTGAATTTGAACAAGACAATACTAGTAATAAGAAAAAAAGCGCAGTATCCGCTTCTGTTCACTCAACAATAATAATATTGGAAGATGTTAAACGGAAGTTGGAACTTGATAAAAATCAGTTTAAATATTCAAGCCCTCCAATATCAAAATGGTTACTTTCAGTAACAGATGAAAAATTATCTAGAATGCTTAGCTCCAGACATCTCGACATTGAAGGATTATGGGGAATCCAATCAGAGTTAAGCAGTGTAATTATGCACTTAGAACAAATAAATTTAGATTTAGGATGGACGAGATCATGAGTGATAATATTATACAGTTGATCACGCAATTAAATAGATACACCTTGAATGGAAGTATATCTTGGAGGAGGGATGATGCTCCTTATAATATCATTCATGGTTCGGATTCATATATACCTCTATTTTTTAGCGTTAATTTCAATGGAACTAAGTTTGGGATCTATGAAGAGAAGTATAGATATTACACAGATGTCGATGAGTTTTACTGGACGTCTCAAATCGTTCTTTGCATCCTTGATGATAATAATCTTGAGGTATGGAAGTATAAAGAAAGATTTTCTGTCCTTAATGACCTTTTTGATAATGTTAGGTATAAGCAATCAGGGATTGAAGATATTTTAAGCAAGCTCCCAAAAAACTAAGTGTATAAAGCAGCTTTGAAAGGAGCTGCTTTTATATGAATTTCTTATTGGTTCCTAGAATATAAATCTCTATGGATTTTATTCATATATCATCTAATGCTAATATGGTTTTCAATCTAATTGACTTAGCTTTGTATGATAAAATGATTATCAATACAATAAGATATTAATCATGCCTGCTTCAGCTATCACATCGCCATTAATGTCAGGTTTTGCTAAGGTCATCATTAGTTCTGGAAAAATCTGAGCTAATACTAATTAATACACTTTACTGATTCAATTCCTGAACCAACCTGGTGTTGATATACAGCTTTTCTCGACCAACGCTCATTTCTTCCAGCACGCCTATCTCGACTAACTGTTTGAGATACGCTGATGCCGTCTGGCGTTTAGCGATACCTCGTTCAACAAGGTTATCGATCCGGCAATACGGTTGCGCATAGAGCACCTGGATGAGTTCATAGGTATATATTTTTGGTAGCTTCTCACGTACATACTCGGTCGTTTCTGCCATCAATGCCCGAACAACCGCAATCTTGTCAGTCGTCCATCGGGACGTGTTTTCTACGGCCTCCAGCATAAATAATATCCACGATTCCCAGTCTCCTTCATCTGTTACCCTACGCAAGAGCATGTAGTAATCACTACGTCTCTCCAGAATAAAGCGGGACAGGTACAGGATAGGCAGTGAAAGTAATTCATTTTGAATCAGGTAAAGAATATTCAGGATACGACCTGTTCGCCCATTCCCGTCCGGAAAAGGGTGGATGCACTCAAATTGATAGTGTGCAATAGCCATTTTCACCAATGGATCTAAATCATCATCGCCATGTATGAACTGCTCCCAGTTCGCCAATAAGTTACGGATAGTATCTTCACCCACCGGGGGCGTATACACCACGCTGTTATTCTGATCGCGCAGTACCGTGCCCGGTGTTTTTCTTATATCGGTCTGAACTGCGCGTAATTTGGTGCAGATAGCGATTGCTGTGTTTGTGCAAAGTGGATAGGTCTCAAGATGGGTATAACCATCATAAAGCGCCGTACGATAGCGCAATGCTTCTTTGGTTGCTGGATCTGCTCCGTCTGCACGATCAGCATACTGAAAGAGCTGATCGCTGGTCGTTACGATGTTCTCAATGCGTGAGGAATCTTTCGCTTCCAGCATCGGAAGAATGTTAATCAACAATCCCTGGTCGGGGATCAACTCACCCGCTGTTTTCAGCTCTGCAATTGCCGCACGCGCATTTATACACGCTTTTAGTACATTGCGAGTTTCAATTTGCTGCAGATCAGGCGGCAGTTTTGGCAGATCGTTGTAAGGGGCTTCGGGATTCAAGTTCATATATTTATAAAAACCGATTTCATCGACATATAGACATCATATGTCGATGCTATAAGCATGTCACGGCATCATGTTTAAAAAATCGTGTTTTATCGACATATCGCCGCAGCGTGTCGATGGCATAAACATGTTTTGGCTATATGTTTAAAAAAATGCTTTTTATCGACATACCCTCAGACGCTTGGCGCAGACTATCTGGATTTGCCTGGGAAGAGACTTCACTACCTGAGATGTATCGACCTTTAAATGAGGTTACTCGGCGACCTTGCAACTGCAAAAAATGCCCCTATTTCATGGCAAATTAACCGTTAAATTCTAGCCATGGAGGAAACTACCGATGTTACCCCGGACACACCGCCAGCTCGTAAGCGTTGAAGTGATGTGGCCTGCTCAGACGCTACCGCTTCCCCTGCAACAGGTAGTCGAAGCATTGAATCAGGGCGAAACGCCCGATCAGATTATTATCCGCATGAACCAACAGGGGCTGCTGGCGTGGCGCGAATACGCATTCGAGCAGGATACACACGATGTCTTTCAGGTGCGGCTGGACAATCAGCATGAAGCGCGGTTTCTCTGCCGCTACGTTACGCTACCGCTGCACTGATGTCCGTATCCCGGTAACGCGAAATTGAAGAGTGCTGTTTATCCCCGGATAAATTAATATGCTATAAAATAAAGAGTTAGCATATGTCGTTTCAGGGATGAGTTGTAAATGAAGAAGAAACTGCCAGACCAGCTTACCAGGGAATGCATTATTGCGGCTATGCGCGCCTATGATGAAGGTGTACGCCACCAGTTCAGCGAGTCCCGGCTGTATGATGTGATCTTTGAAGGGCGCAGTTATCCACCGAAAGCTATAGTCGGTATTGCTGCTTCAAATATGACAGGCGTTGAGTTTTCCCCTGAAGATTTTAGTGGTGGTATCAAGTCGAAATGCGTCAAGTTGCTTACCGATCAATGGTTTCAGATCGTTGAGAAAAATTTGGGTAACGAGCAGCCTGCCATCAGTATTTTTCCTGATGAACTGCCGCCGCAGAGCGTATTTAATGAAGGTGCAGCTACACAGGTAACGGTTAACCGCTATGAACGCGACCGCAAGGCCCGCCAGGCCGCATTAGCCTGCCATGGTTGTCTGTGCAGAGTATGTGGTATTGATATGATGAAGGTGTATGGTGAGATAGCAAAAGGTTTTATCCATATACATCACCTGATTCCGCTATCAGACATCAAAGAGAATTACTCTCTGGATCCCAAAAAAGATCTTATTCCCGTCTGCCCTAATTGCCACGCCATGTTGCATCGGCGTAATCCGCCTTTTTCGCCTGAAGAATTGAAATCAATTATTGAATATCATGCGGCTCTTTAGGTATTAAAGCCCATTCGCTGTAGCTCGGTGGAAGAGAGTATTTTGATATAAATTGCTATTCGCGCAGCAACTTCAGCCACGGATTATTCACCGGCACTTTCTCCCCCAACACCTGCTTCGGATCTTCCATCAGAAAACCTTTCAACTGACTACTTTTCTTTTGTGGAACCTGAACCTCGCAGATCCAGATGAAACTGTCATCATTACAGCGCAGGGCAAGCCCTGACTCCTGAAACATTCGCTGTGCCAGTTTCCAGCCGTCGCCGGTATCGCCTGTAGTTTCTGCTGCGTATGTCTTAAAGATCCCCGGCGAAATCAAGAAAAGATGGTTTTCCACCACATGTACCTTGCCGTTCCGGGTATTCACCGTGCCTGAAGGGTTGGTGTGGTTCTTCAGCCACTGCAGGAAATTGTTATTGTCACCAAGCCTCGGGTCGTCTGCTATCTCCGGCAGCGGTTGAGTGGGAGCGCTAAGTTCAGGGACGGGTTCAGCTTCGCTTACCGGCGTCACATCACCGGCAAAACAGGCGGGACGTTGTTCGCCAGGTTCTCATATTGCAGACGGCGTCAGGCGCAGCAGCGTCAGCGGTTCAACGGGCGACCAGCCCTTATCCGATCGGATAATGCAGCGCCAGATCGCTTTATCCTCATTGGCAACGATAAGC
>NZ_JBCHWG010000005.1:0-60514 GCF_059801165.1 Cedecea sp. Ae19-4
CAGCTAAACAGTGGCATCAGTTTACCATCGACAGATCTTTGCAACAGTGCCTCCGAATGTACTGTATGTGCCACAGGACATTGAGCTCCTGCCTGGCACTATAGAGGATAATATCTCTCACTTTGCTGACAGAACTCACCTCAGTGCGATCACTGAATGGCTGAAGAGGCTCGGGTTCGATAAGCCGCTCGACCATGTTATCCGTGGTTTCGGCAGTAATCTGTCGGGTGGCCAGAAGCAGAAGTTAGGCGTCATGCTCTCATATGGCAAACCGTACAGCCTCATCGTGTTTGATGAGCCAACTAAAGGGTTTGATGAAACCGGAGTAAATGCTTTTCGTGAATATCTGTCGCATGAGACCCAGGACAAATATGTACTTGTAATCACACACGATGAGCGGTTACTGGGTTCGTATTCTGATACAAGCATGGTACGAATGAACAACAGCAAGGAGCTGGCCTGTGAATAATTTTATTAGCCACGATATTATGGAAAAATTTCGCCGAGAACACTTTCAAAAATCGCCTTTTGTACTGACTGGTGTCGACGCCAGTAGACTGGTGAGCTGGCAGGCATTAAACCAGACACTGGAGAAGGACATCCTTCATTACCCCAGAGTAAGGCTTGCCAATGATAACTGGCCGCAAATGCGGGGCTATGGCGGTTTTGTCAGATATTCCTACAGCCAGTCCGGAGACAGGACGCCCCATATCAACAGACACCAGTTATATAAATGCTTACGCGAAGGATCAACACTTGTTCTTGATCGCTGCCAGGCGTTTTTTGACTCAGTGGATCACATGAGGCAATGGTTGTCCTCTCAGCTTGAGTGTTCATGTAGCGCCAACCTGTATGCAGCCTTTACGCCGACACCCAGTTTTGGCCTTCATTTTGATAATCATGATGTCCTTGCCGTACAGATTGAAGGTATTAAAAGATGGACCGTACATAAGCCGACATATTCATACCCACTGGAGCATGAGCGTAGCTTCGATTTTATTGCACCCAAAACGGAGCCAGATTTTGTATTTGATGTTGAGCCAGGCCAGGCAATCTATCTCCCCGCGGGGTACTGGCATAACGTCTCAACCCAGAGTAAGCACTCCCTTCACTTTTCCTACACAGTAATAAGACCCCGGCGTCTGGATATATTCAGAACGCTACTTGATGAATTATCAGGTAATGAATATGTTCGTGCACCCATTGAGTTTGGAGACAGGCTATCGGATGATACTGCTCTTCGGGAGTTGATTAACGAGGCAGTCAAGAAGTTTGATATACAGCTTAACGAAACGATGTTAAAAATAAAGTGTAACGCGCCTGCGTATAAGCATATTAACCTGGAATTGCTTGATTAATTTAACTGAGGGAGGAACACCTCCCTTTACAGTTCTTCGAAAGTAACGAACTGTAGTTTCCAGCCGCCGTTGACCATAATCCAGTTTTCAACAAACCCGATGTGCACGGTATCATCGCCGTTCTCTAATGCTGCTTTACCAGATACGCATGCAATGCCTTTGAACTCCCGAGTTTCAACATCATACTCCCTTCTCGTTAACGATAAGATTTTTTGTTCTGCAGGGCGCATTTCTACCTTGCGTAACTGGTGTTTCTTATAAATCACTTTCTGGCCATTGGTGGATATAAACCATTCAGTCTCAAGATAGTCCAGCTGCTCGACGTTACCGGTATAAAATGCGTAATGCCATTCCTTACGCATCAAATTTAGATCTGTCTTGAAACTCATATTATTTTCCTTAAATATAATTCCTCTTCAATTTTTTCTGCTGCGCCCCGTAGTGACCGAATTGCATCGTCGATAGCCATATTATAAACTGATGGCATGAGTTTCTTGAGCAATTCATCAAGCAGGGCTTCAGATTCAAACTGGCCAAGGTGAAGGTCATGTTCAGTCATCATGTGTGATGTGATAGATTCTGCAAGTTCGTTATAAATTTCTTTTTTTAAATCTGGCATGCTTATATTTCCCTCTCCGCTACGGACCGGATCCACTGTATGGTTAATTGTACTGCTGACTACATTTATATGATATCAGAACCCGCAGGGTTGAATACAGCAATATGCTCCAGGTTCGGCTATAACAGGAAGGTCATCATACCTGTCCCCATGATGAGGGGCTTCGTAATGGCATCATGACTGAAATATTGTACGTTTCCTTAACAGAGAACTCCATGGCCACATAACCTTACACAATGTGTTGCTGCCTGATCTTACCTTTGTAGTATTAAATTAATTTTTTATTGCTTCAGCAGCAATAATCCACTCATCGCAACAATCCGACGTTTTTTGTGACTCTACGGCAATAATCCTTCATCTTTTCACCACAGATCCGAAAACCCCTGGACGTGGATATGAAAATAACTAATTGATAAGATGCAAAATTTGTCCCTTTGGGGGGCTTTTATTCAGAGCAGAATCTTCCGGGAAAACGGGTTTTCGTGTGGAGTCGGATCGTAATGCACGCAATAAGAATATTTTAAATAGTTAAATTAAATCAGTTTGATATGTTTTTTTTCAGGAGGTTAGTCCCTGTTGCCGGAGGTTTTCGGAAGTAGAAGTAAGAGGTGAGGGCAATCCGTATAGTCAATTACAATAAGCAGGTGGAAAGCAGATCAATACCAGAAGAGGCGCTTTTTTATAGCTCCCACCGCTCTGGTTCTCTGTTGTAACGGCATCATCACATCTGTGATAGAGGTCAGTCATCCGGCGTTCATCGTTGAAGTGACGACAGAATGGCTTACGGCCCGGAGTGTCAGGGAGGAGATCTGTCTCAGTCGTATAGCGATTGCTATACATAACATTTGTGCTATTATTGTAAAGCAATTACTATACAAGGAGTGCACACATGAAATCAGATGTTCAGCTCAACCTCAGAGCGAAGGAATCTCAAAGAGCGCTTATTGATGCTGCGGCAGAGATCCTCCATAAATCACGTACAGACTTCATTCTGGAAATGGCCTGTCAGGCTGCAGAGAACGTGATCCTCGACCGCCGTGTATTCAATTTCAACGATGAACAGTATGTCGAGTTTATCGATATGCTTGAGGCCCCTGTCACGGATGAGCCCGCGATTAACAAACTGCTGACAAGGAAACCTCAGTGGGACGTGTAACCGCGCCAGCCCCATTATCCAGCGATCATCAGGTTGCGGAGTTCATCAGTGGAGAAGTTGTGCTCGATGACTGGCTCAGACAGAAAAGCCTAAAAAATCAGGCCCTCGGGGCGGCCCGCACGTTCGTTGTCTGTAAAGCAGAGACGAAGCGCGTTGTGGGTTTTTACTCCCTGGCCACCGGCAGTGTTAACCATGTGGAAGCCACGGGGAATCTCCGACGCAATATGCCTGATCCGATC
This sequence comes from Cedecea sp. Ae19-4, assembly GCF_059801165.1. NCBI lineage: Bacteria > Pseudomonadati > Pseudomonadota > Gammaproteobacteria > Enterobacterales > Enterobacteriaceae > Cedecea > Cedecea sp. Ae19-4. Next base: position 3,373 of record NZ_JBCHWG010000005.1, read on the forward strand.
CCCGTCATCATACTTGCTCGTCTGGCTGTTGACATCACATTCCACGGACAAGGACTTGGCGCTGATTTACTGTCTGATGCCGTGCTGCGCTGCTATCGGGTTGCAGAGAATATTGGCGTGCGGGCAATCATGGTTCACGCGCTGACAGATGAAGCGAAAGCTTTTTATATTCATCATGGCTTTAAGGCATCTCAGACACAGGCGCGGACCCTGTTTCTCAGGCTATCTCAATAGAAGGTGAGCGGAAGACAACTCGTAACAAATTGATTTAAAGATTATATTTAACATAAGATAGATTACACGCACTAAGGCTGTAGCTGCAATATTCTGATGTCACTTTTACCCATTTAGTAGTTAGGGGAAATTCTTCCCTGTGCAGGCTGCAATGGCGTTCCGGTGCCGCCTCAGTACCTCTGGCCCTTTCATGCGGTTATACTTTTAAAAAAACAGGAGGCTGGCGTGAAACTGAAAGTGCAGGATCTGAAACTGTTTAACCAAGTCTTTGAGAGCGAACCAGGCTGGATACTCGATTTTTCCAACCGTAGGCTGTCGGCTTTTTTTAATGAAGAGCTGAACATTAATATTGATGATGAACGCTATCAGACGGAGGGAAAGTCAAAAGCCAGACGGGTCAGATGCCTGCTGAAACAGGTGGATAGTGACACCGTCCTGCGGGTGCTGGCCGCCCTCTGGCAGCATAAAACGGAGTCCACCCCAGAGCAGGCAGAGCTGAGTCGTCAGGACTATCATGCCCTTATCTCCCGCCTCGAAAATGCAGACGCCGGTGCAGCCAGAGGTGCCAGGCCCGTCCGACTCTGGCACAGTGTGGACTGGCCTTCACTGATAGCCGAAATGAACGAGATGAAAACCATGCCCCCGCACCCGAGGGGGTTCAGGTTTGAACGCTGGCTGGCGGAGTTGTTCACCGTCTTTCAGCTTTCTCCCCGCGGATCATTCCGTAATACGGGCGAACAGATCGACGGCAGCTTCCGGCTGAATGAGGATTTTTTTCTTTTGGAGGCGAAATGGCACCAGAACCGGACGCCGGCGGCCGATCTGCATATCTTTGAAGGGAAACTCAGTACCAAAGCATCAGGAACACGGGGAGTGTTCATCAGCTGGATGGGCTTTACGCCCGAAGGTTTGACTGCCTTCGGGAAAGGCAAGCGGGTGATCTGTGTCAGCGGCTACGATCTTTACCATTCCCTCAGCCACGGCATCGCGCTGCCCGATCTGCTTGATGCCAAGCTCCGGCACGCGGCGGAAACGGGAGAGCCCTGTGCGAAACTTGACCGTCTTTTTGCCCTTAAAGACAGGATGCAGGCGAGCTGAAACCGCCTGCCGCCCGGCGTCAGACATTATCCATACAGAGCCGGACTAACGTCGCGCGGTCTGCCATCCTGCCTCCGGCGCCCTCCTGGTGCGTGACCGCGTTCTCAGCATCTGAAGTGCGGGAGCGCCAGAGGTGCGAGAATGGTCTTTCCTGAGACCAGCAGGGCTCAGGAGGAAAACCTTTCACCGGGAGAGGAAATAACGGCAAATCAGACGGGCTGGCACAACTGCCCCGGGGGAGTGCCATATCAGCAAATAATGCTCATAATTATTGCTTTGCCTGCAATAATCCATAAATCACAACAATCCGATTATTTTTGTGCTCATCCTGCAATAATCCATTTCTCCTTATCCTGAGATCCGAAAACCGGCAGTTCCGGATCTTCATCAACCCCCACCCCGCTCACCGGCCCGGCACCACTACATGTGGTGTCTCCATCAGCTTATGATGACGCTATATGTGGGGTTATCCCCCTGCCCCGTGACCGCCCGCTCACTCCCGGAAATCGCCGTTGCGGTGCCTACTCTGCCGTGCCACACTTCCGGAAAGTCGTTTATACGCAGAAAGTCGGATCAGGTGAAAACCGGCATCAGGTAATTTAACTGAGTGGCTATATGCCTGCTCATTATCTTGTGAGTGATTTTTACATCGCGTAAATATAAGAGCGATCAGGACTCTGGTGATTACGGAGGGAATGATTGCAAAGAGTGATTATTAACTGGATATTAAAAAGGAGCGTCAGGATGGGAATGTTTGACACGGTGAATTTTCGCTACCGGATGCCGGACGGTGAAACAGAATCTGAATACCAGACCAAAGACCTGGACTGCGAATGTGCATTTTACGAGCTCTCCGCTGAAGGACATCTGCTCCGCTGGCCGGATGACTCCGATGAACTTACCGGGATCGGATTTGACGGGTGCATCACTGTGTGCGCCCGTCAGTGCTATCACCTGTATTTCGCCCGCGGACAGCTGGAATGGGACGAGGCTTGTTCCCTGGGCGGTAAACACTGGCCGTTTGAGCCATCGCGTTGCATGCCTGAGCAGGACTGACGGATTTCACGACCGTACCGGCGCACAGAGTAATGTGCAGGTGGGGTTTATCATCAATAAAGGAAAAAACATGGCTGACTGGTTTCTTGCAACCGAAGGCGTCAAGATTGTTAAAGACAGCGCCAGTCTATGGCCGCAGATCATCACGGCGGTTTCATCTGCCGGTGCTGCGCTGGGAGGCGTTTACTTTACTCATCATCTCACACATAAGCGCGATAAGCAGAAGTCAGAAGATGCCAGGAAGAAAGAGCTGCATTACATTGCCACTGAACTGGTTTTTCGCCTAGAACGCTATGCAGAGGGATGCGCCCGGGTTGCAGAGGATAATGGCTGTTATAGTGATACGCCCCGGGCTGAGCTTGAACCTCAGACGAAAGAGCCTGCGCTTGAGTTGGCAGATGTTTCCGGTGACTGGCGGGTTTTAAATGAACGCCATCTGTACCGTCTGCGCGAATTCCCGGTGCTGCAGGAGAGGGCAAACAGGGCGATTGCATATGCCGCCGAAATACCCGCTCTTCCCTGGCATCAAGACTATTTTCGGGAACGGAAGTACCAGTTCACCCGCCTGGGTATCAGGGCCGTCATTCTTGCTGTCCGACTGCGCCGGGAAGTAGGTCTGCCGGAGACGCGTCTTGTCGACAATGAATGGTCTGCGGTTGCCGTGTTCAGGAGAGTCTGGCGACGGGAGCGTCACAGACGGACTGAGGAAGCTATCAGAATCAGAAACTTGCACTGGCACGGGGACGAGCCGGTGGTAATCCTGCGGGACAACACAGAGAGCCCAGCGCAATGAGTGGTCTTATTTCCTATGCTCATGCACAACAACCTGCGCAGCTGCCCGTGGCCATCGATGTGCCTGCGGCACTCGCGCTGCGTCAGCTGGCCGCCCTGCAGGATGAATTGCCGAAGTATCTGCTGGCGCCGGAAATCAGCGCCCTGCTCCACTACGTGCCTGACCTGCACCGTAAGATGCTGCTCACCACGCTGTGGAACACCGGCGCGCGGATCAACGAAGCTCTGGCGCTGACGCGGGCCGATTTTACCCTGGCGTCGCCCTACCCCTTTGTGCAGCTGGCGACCCTCAAGCAACGGGCAGAAAAAGCGGCCCGCAGCGCCGGACGTGCGCCGGCCGGAACGGTGCCACACCGCATCGTGCCGTTGTCCGATGAGCTCTACGTCAGCCAGCTGGAGATGATGGTGGCCACGCTGAAGATCCCCCTGGAACGCCGCAATAAACGAAGCGGCAGAATGGAGAAAGCGCGGCTGTGGGAGATTACCGACCGCACCGTCCGCACCTGGTTGGCTGAAGCTGTAGAGGCCGCGGCCACCGACGGCGTCACGTTCTCTGTGCCGGTGACCCCCCACACGTTCCGGCACAGCTACGCCATGCACATGCTGTATGCCGGTATACCGCTGAAGGTGCTGCAGAGCCTGATGGGTCATAAGTCGGTCAGTTCAACGGAAGTGTACACGAAGGTGTTTGCACTGGATGTGGCTGCACGCCACCGGGTTCAGTTTCAGATGCCGGAGACTGAGGCAGTGGCCATGCTGAAACGTCGGGTGTAAATGCTGATAATAGCGGCCTGACGCGCCCGGCGGGCTTGCCCAACGCGTCGTTTGCTCAAAAACGAGTTTTGAACAAACGACGCGTTCTGAAAGAGAGGCGGTAACCTCAGCCAGCTTCTGCCGGGGAGGGAGGGGAGATTATCAGGCTGACGGGTATACTCAATGGCGGATTTGCGCCAGTTCTTCCTCTGTCAGACCGGTTGCTTCCAGCACGGATTCATGAGTCATCCCCATTTTCAGCAGACTGCGGGCAACCTCGAGCTTGCCTTCATTCCGGCCTTCCTGTCTGCCCTGACGAAGGCCTTTCTCTATACCCTTTTGTTCAAGCTGTTGTGCGATGGTCATAAGAGCATCTCCGTGTTGCGGCACACGCTGTGCCAGTTCGCGTACAAAGGCTTCGGCGTCGGCTGTTTCGCCTGCCTGTACTATATAGTGTACCAGCGATATCACCTGCGATGAAGGCAGATATCCGGCCAGTAAAATGGGTGCCAGGCGGTCCACAAGTTCTGCCAGGTCCCGTTGATGAATATGCTTTTGCAGTAAAGTCAGGGCTGCCATGCTGCGATGGCCAGCAATTTCATCATCCGGAATGACCGTAACGTCTACCAGCGGGAAAGCGTTGCTATAGAGTTTGCTTGCCAGCGCCGGATCGTCAAACTCATCCAGCCACCGGGTGGAGTACGGATACGGGCTGCGTTTACCCGTATAGAACAGCACTGGTATCACCAGTGGCAATTTTTTATGCCCTGCCTCCAGATGTCGCTGCATGGCGGCTACCGCATAACGTATCAGGCGGAAAGCCATATGTTTGTCCGGCGTTGACTGGTGCTCGACCAGAACATGAATATATCCATCGCCGGCTGTTGTTTTCAGGCTGTAGAGGACGTCGCTGAAATACTGGCGGAGATCATCCTCAACGAACGAGCCGGATTCCAGTTTCAGCGTGCTGAGATCGCAGACAGCACGCAGATCTGCGGGCAGGTGGATTTCCATGAAATCCCGTGCAATATCCGGTTGCGTCAGGAACTGCCTGAACGTGGCGTCGTGGGGAGTTGGTGTAGTATTTTTCTTTTTCATCTGTCCATGCTCTGAAAAATGACCCGTTCATAGTATCACAGACAAAAAATGCTAACATTGGCGGGGAATGGAATTGCAATTCCTTCTGGGGGCAGTGCCGGGGTGGTTCTGTCCCCTCCTTCCTTTTATATTCACTCAGCCAGGCTGGAAGTTATCTGAACTCAGACACCATATTACAGCCGCCATGCTATGACGAAATGTTGCTGGTAATATTTAACTGGTCAGATAATTAATGGTCTCGCTTATGTGGTCACTACAGTTGTGGAGTACGGACCCAAGCCGGTACTACAGAGGCATACCCTAATATGACATCGGTTATCCCTTCACATTTTGATATACCGTCATGCGTGTCTTTCTTTTACTCATTTGAGTTTTTACTTACTCCGTGATTTTTTGAGTATATGAGCCTTTGTGTAAATGTGTGTTTTTGCTTTTACTCATTTAACTGAGATGGTAAACTCAAAAACTCAGAAGAGTAATTGAGTAAATACACAAAAGGAGTTTTTGAGTATGAAGGTGATTTCTTTTCTTAACCCTAAAGGCGGTTCAGGTAAAACCACGGCAGTAATCAATGTGAGTACTGCAATGGCTCGAGCGGGATACAACATCGCAGTTGTGGATACAGATCCTCAGATGAGCCTGACAACCTGGAGTAAATCTGGGAAGGCTGCATTTGATGTGTTTACAGCCGCTTCTGAAAAAGATGTATATGGCATTAGGAAAGACCTTACTGAATATGATTTTGTCATCGTTGATGGTGCCGGTTCGCTTTCCGTTATTACATCTGCTGCGGTAATGGTCAGCAATCTTGTTATCATTCCGGTTACTCCCAGCCCGCTTGATTTTTCTGCAGCAGGAAGCGTTGTCACTGTCCTTGAAGCGCAGGCATATAGCCGGAAAGTTGAAGCTCGTTTTCTCATTACCCGAAAAATCGAACAGGCAACCATGCTTAGTGTCCTAAAAGAAAGCATCAGGGACACTGGAGTTAAATCGTTCCGCACGGCTATTACCCAGCGTCAGATTTACGTCAAATCGATTCTTGATGGTGACAGCGTGTTCGAGTCTAGTGATGGAGCGGCTAAAGGTGAAATAGAAATCCTTACAAAAGAGATAGTTAGCATATTTGAGTAATTGTGTTTTTACTTATATACTCAAATGAGTAATTGATGATAGGAGTAAATGTATGGCACTTGAAAAAGCCCATAGTGGTAGCAAAAAAATGACATTCGGTGAGAACAGAGACCTCGATAGGGTGGTTTCTGCGCCAGCCCTATCAGGAAAAGTTAAGCGTGTTAACGTCAATTTTGATGAGGATAAACACACCAGATTTAAAGCCGCCTGCGTGAGAAATGGAACTTCAATAACGGATGTCATCAACCAACTTGTAGATGGTTGGCTTAAAGAAAATGAATAACCGCCATTTAAGCAGTAATGTACATCGGACTGTCAGTGTCGAGGGATACTGCTGGCGTCCTCTTCAGGCTGTGGGGCGCGACCAGGCGCATTGAACGTGATGGTGATGATCTTTCTGGCCAGCCCCTCATCAGAAAAGGCATCATCCACACTGACATCACGAATCAGTGGACTTTCCTCTTCTATATGTTGGGCAATATCCCGCAGCCACTCTGCCAGCATTTCTCTGCCCATCTTTCTCCGCTCCGGTTTTTTACAGTCAGCATCAACATACCACACCAGGAAAAGTGAAGTCTGCGTAGTGTGGTTAAAAGATAACCGCTTTATCAGGCGCGCTGTCATCCTTGGTGGTAGCGACCTGCGCGGAATACCCTCATTTTATACACAGGATTGTCCACCGAAATTGTGGACAGCGACGATGAAATCAGCTGTCGCCCTCACCGGCTCCGCTTTTCTTCCGCGACCGCGGCGCGGGGAGATGAACCTGCCACCCGCTGCCAGTGTCTCGCGTCCGGCCTGATACGGGACGGGCACCTTTCCGCTCAGGCCCGGCATCACTGCTATTTTACGCCATGCCCTCGCCCCGCTAAGGAACGCCCTTCAAGCCGCTTTTGCGGCATATTCTCGCCGCCATAAAAGACTGACGGCTGCGATATTCCACAGTCGGCCTGACCCGTGACCGTACGCGATGAACCGGCAGCGTGCGGCAGGGAACGGTATCGCGGTGATGCCTCCTGCCCACTCTGACTACAGAGGAGCTGCTCATGCCGAATTGGTGTGCTAACCGACTGACGTTCAGCGGGATTCAAAACAATACCGACGATCTGCGCGCGTGGATCAAAGGCGAGAAATCGTCGCTGCCTGGACGGGCAAAGCGGGAAGGGATTCAGCTTTTCCTCGCAGGCTGCGCTGGCCTCCTGCGACCGGACACTGATTCGCCATGTCCGGTTTTTCCGGCGCTGACCGTGCACGGCGTGGCGGCAGAGAGCACGCCCGCCTCGCAGGCATTCACCCGCTGGCTGGCGCTGTTTACCGCAGGCGCAGAGCTGGACGCCGACACCTGCCAGACCCTGCACCAGTGCTGGCTGGATTCGGGCATCCGCGACGCCAGCTGGCAGATGCTGGATGAGTACACAACATCGGTAATTGAACGCCTGTACCGCCAGAAGTCCTGCGACTGGAGCAATATTTTCCGTCCGCAAGACCCGGAGTCCTGGTGGAACACGCTGTGCTATGGCTATGGCTATGGCTATGACGGGCAGGGAGAACAGATGGATTTTCGTCTGGTGCTGCCGACCCGCCTGGACATAGAGGTAAACGGCTTCAACGGCGGTCTGCTGGACGAAGTCCCGTCCTCATACTGCCACTATATCAGCCAGTATGGCTGCAAATGGCCGGTTGGCTACGACATGAACATCTGTTTCGACGTCGACCCGACGCTGACGGTGGATTTTGACACGCCCTGGAGTCCGGTGAGCGAGCACGTGGTGGCGGCGCTGAGTGTGCGATACGGGGCAGAGGTTGAACATTGGTATGCCGAGCAGGGATGCGATTTCTGCGGTTACGGACGCTACCTGAATGGTGAAATCACAGAACAACTCAGCGACAGCCTAGAATGGGGAAAGCCTGACCCGGAAGACGAGGATTGCTGCCCGGACGTGACCGGCCCGGCATGGCTTATCGATAACATCGCGCACTTTGGCGGCTGAACAGGAGGCGGGCGGGAAACCGCCCGGACGAAAGATGGAAAGACGTATGACCGTGAAAGCCTTTATAAACAGGCTGTCGCAGTACCCCGACGACGCGCTGTGCTGCGGCACGTTCTGGCTGGCCGATGATTTTCTCTCACTGGACGGCTCGCTCACGGACAGCGACATCGATGCAGCGATGGAGCGGGCGCAGGACAGCCATGATGCGAATGACGGATTTAACTGGAGCCACCTGCAGGCGGCGATTGATGAGGTAAAACGTGTATGAATACCTGGCTGGTCGGCTTTGCCGTTGAAATTAGCGGCGTGGAAATGATGGTGCATCACATGATATCAGCAACCGGCCTGGCGCAGGCAGAATCGGGCGCCATACAGATGGGCCGGACGTGGTGGGAGAGTCTGCTGCGCGAGGATGACCGTCACCGCTGGCTGTATCCGGATGGCGTGGTCTGGTTTAACAGCATCATCCTGCTCGATGACGTGGAGAGCAGTATCCTGCGCGGACTGAAGTTTCTGGATACGTGGGCCGTAACCGGCGTAACGGATACGCCCGGCCTCTGCAATGAGTACGGTAATGACTGGCGGGATATCACCCGCTGACTTCCTTCCTGACCGGGCACGCTGCCCGGTTTTTTTCGCCCTTTCCGTCCGTCGCCTTTCGCGGCTCCGCTTTTCTTCCGCGACCGCCGGGCGGCGCGGGGGGATGAGCCTGCCACCCGCTGCCAGTGTCTCGCGTCCGGCCTGTTACGGGACGGGCGGCTTTTCCGCTCAGGCCCGGCGCCGCCGGTATTTTGCGCCAGTCCCTCGCCCTTTTAAGGAACGCCCTTCAAGCCGCTTTCGCGGCATATCCTTGCCGCCAGAAAAGCCTGGCGGCTGCGGTATTCCACGGTCGGCCTGACCCGTGACCGGACGCGATGAACAGGCAGCGTGCGGCAGGGAACGGTATCGCGGTGATGCCTCCTGCTCCCCTCTGACTACAGGAGTGCTGCTATGTCCAGATTCATTCTCGGGGACTGTATTGACGTGATGCGTGGATTCCCCGACCGCGCCATCGACCTGATTGTCACCGACCCGCCTTACCTCGTCGGCTTTAAGGACCGTCAGGGCCGCCAGATTGCCGGGGATGTGACCGATGAATGGTTGCAACCGGCCTGCCATGAGATGTACCGCGTCCTCAAAAAAGATGCCCTGATGGTGAGCTTTTACGGCTGGAACCGCGTGGATCGATTTATGGCCGCGTGGAAGGCGGCGGGCTTTTATGCCGTGGGCCAGCTTGTGTTCACCAAAAAGTACGCCTCAAACGGCCGCAACGCGAAAGCGCGCCGCGGGTTTGTGGATTACTGCCATGAAGGGGCGTACCTGCTGGCCAAAGGCCGCCCGACCCCGCCGCTTAACCCGCTGCCGGACGTGCTGCCGTTCCCGTATTCCGGCAACCCGCTACACCCGACCCATAAACCGGTGGAGGCGCTACAGCCGCTGATTGAGTCATTCAGTGCGCCGAACGCGATTGTGCTCGATCCGTTTGCCGGGAGCGGTTCGACCTGCGTCGCCGCACACCGCGCCGGACGCCGCTACATCGGCATCGAAATGCTGGAGCAGTACCACCGGGCCGGAACTGAACGGCTTGCCGCGATGCGCCGCGCCTTGAACACCCCGGCTGCGAACGACGAGTGGATGCCGGAGGCCGCCTGATGAACTACGACGGACGCGATGCCCTGCGCCGTGATATCGCCGGACTGGCCAGCACCATGTGCGACCTGAAAACCACCCTCAAAGTGCTGGAAGACAGGTATCACTGGCAGCACGACGGACTGCCGGAACGGCTGGCGGGCGTAAGCCTGCGCCGTATCAGCGTCCTGATGGACGAGGCATTCAACATCGCCCTGTTACTCGACGAATCATTCAGAGACTGAACCCCGGGCGGCGAGGCCGCCCCACAGCAAAGTGGAGAAAAAATCATGCTGTTCGGAACCCGTAAAGAGCTGAACAAAAAGCTGAAACGCATGTTTGGCAATGAAGAACGTTACGCCCTGCTGGTCTGGACCAGGCAGGACGTCATGGCGCAGGCGGAGAATATGACAGAGGCCGAAGCCGACACGCTGCTGGCGCTTATCGGGCGCACAGGGACGGGGGAACACACCGAAGACGGCGTGTCGTTCCGCACCGTTCAGGCGCTGTATGCCGGGATTTGCACGAACACCCCGTGCGTGAGCGTCCCCGTCGATACGCTGGCGCGGGTGGCGGATATCGCTGCACGGGCGCTCAGCGGGGAAGATGCGCAGGCGTGGCCCCTGGCAGCAGACCACTATCCGAGCGTCGCCGACGCTCACGCAGAAATCGCCTGGCTGAAACGCGAGGTTGCCGCATAACCCGACCGCCCCGCAGAGCGGCGGGGCGGTATCAGAAGGAGCAGAACAATGAGAAATGACACACTGAACGCGCTGATACTGCGCCACGGCGACCGGATGCTACAGGATGCGGGCTGGCCGCCCTGCGTGGATATGATGCCCGTCGCGCCCGAACAGATGCCCGGCTGGCTTGTCGCCTGCGGCTCGCTCGATGCCGCGCAAATTCTGACGCTGGTCACGCACCTTTGCCAGCCGCTGACGTATGGCCGGGCGGCGCTGCTGACCGCCAGCGCCCGACGACTGACAGGCACCCCCGCGCGGTTGTATCTGTACCCGGCAAAGGGCTTTATGCACCCGGAAAAACTGGCGGACGCCCAGACGATTCATCTGCCTTTTGCGCAGGAATGGCTGACGGGGGCGGAATGCGACGACCTGCTGGCTTTTCTGAAAGATTCCGTGGCCCGGATTGCGGAAATCGTCAGGCAGGATGCACACCGCCTTGCAGCGGCTCTGAAACCCTCCGCCACGCCGCGACTGATGGACAGGCGCTTCGGTGACTGGCGCATTCTCGCCGACGAGTACGACCACGAAAACTGGCTCGATGAGGACGACGCGGAACAGGTGGATGGCGTCCTTGACGCGGTACTGGTGCGCGGGGCGCGGTTCTGTCCGGTGCTGCTCACCGTGGTTAACGAGCGGGAAGAGGATATTAAGGCCGCTGGCGTTATTACTGACGTGCTGCGTTTTCCCGGCGAGCCGGCCCGCCGCTGGCTCGACCGTCGCATACTGCGGGAGGTGATGAGTGAGGCCCGGGCGACACCTGCGCGGCCAGAGTAATCATGACGGGGAAGGGAAGGCCCTTCCCCGCACTGACCGGTGCGGGATGAGAACAGGCAATAAGGATGTCGCCGTCCGGCTCCGCATTACCCGGCCCGACGGTTGCCGGGCCTTGTGGTGATAAACGCCCTTTGCCTGCACCGTGCGCGTGCGGGCTGTGCCGTGACTCCATCTTAGCCGGGCTGTCACGAATGCAAGGGTAAAGTGAACGCGGCGGTCACCCGGTCCTTCCTTCCCGCCGGCCGTGATTTTCCGGTTGTTCGCCCGCTCAGGTTTCGCGGCCTCACCCTACAACTCCCGTCCGCCGTGTGCGTCAGGCTGCGGCTTCCCTTGCGCCCCTGCATTCGTGACTGACCGCCCGTCTTGTCTGGAGTCACGGCACCGCCCGGTGTCGCATCTCATGTATGACCGGAGGCTCATTATGTTACACGCGCAATCTGCTACCACGGCTACCCCTGTTCGCCCGTCTGCCCTGTTTGATTTTCTTCCCACGCTGTTTGGCGCGGACTACCTCACCGCCGAAGCCTGCATTTTTGCCTACGCCCAGAAATATCTGCGCGGCTACTGCGGCGGTGAATGGACGTTTAACCAGCTACCGGACGGGGCGGGCTGCCTTGCACCGGAAGAAACCCGCGTTGTGGTCAGCAATCCTGATAACGGGTTTGAGGGGGAAATGTCCGGCGATGCGGCGGGGATTTTTATCACCGCAATGGTGCTTAACCATCGCGCATGGATGCACAGCCACCACGACCAGCCGGAGGCCAGCCGCCACTACGTGACCCGCTACGAGCAGCTAATGGCCTTTGTTTCCACCCACCGTGAGGCCGGCGCTATTTACCGCGCCCTTGACTGATGCCGACGGGGCGCGACGCGCCCCGCCTTCATGCGACAACAACCAATTAACCGGAGAGCATAAATGATGTACGGAACCGTCAGTGAAATCTGCATTGCGCTACTGAAAACGCACGAAAACAACGAAAAAATGGCCGTTATCACCTGGACTGCGGAGGACGTGCGCGAGGCGGGCGCGGAGTACAACCCGACGGCCACCGAAGCAGAGCGTGTACTTCAGGCTATCGGGGAGGCCGACTGCGATATTCTGTATCGCTACGGCATCGGCCAGGACTTTGTTTCGGGAGAGCTGCGTCAGATTGCCGCAGAGCGCGCGCCGCGTCAGATAGCCATTCCTGAAAACGAACTTCGCCTACTGCTGCCGCTGATAGAAAGGGGAATGAGCCACGTCGATGACATATCGGGTGAGGCCTGCGCCGCAGTGGAAACGCTGTAACTGGTGCTCGGCTCCCCCTCTGCGTAACCCCTGCGCCGCCCCGTACGAGCGGTGTTATTCCGCCGCCGTCTGTTCGCGCGCGAAAACCCCTTCCGCAGGCCACGGGCCTGCCGCCAGCGGCCGCGCTGACGTACGGGAGCACCGTTTCACTGACCTTTCGGGCGTGAAGATGACGGACTGCGTGGTACGGCGGATGTTCTTCCTGCGGTGGTGTTGAACGTGGATACCCTAACCGGCACCACGGGCGTCCGGGCGGGCTGTCGTGAACGGAGCCAGTAAACCGTCTCCGCCCTGACGGGCTTCCATCCCATGACGCGAGGGGCAGGCTTGCAGCAGCCGTTCCGGCTGCGCCGCCCTGTCGCGCCGTGACCTGCGCTTTATGCACCCCGGCACACTGACGCCGGGGCGTAAGGGGCACCGCCGTTTCGCGTGCCGCGCTCCGCCGCTGCGGCGGAACCCTGCTCATGTCCACCCCGGCGCCGTTCACCCGTTTACGCCCCTGCGGCGAAGGTTCTCAAACGGGTAAAGTTCATGAGCTCCGGGACTCTTGCAGCAGGCTCCCGCAAACGTCAACACCGCGGCTCCCGTAACTCAACGGGTGATGTTCTTTAAAAAAACAGGAGGAAAAAAGATGCAGGCTCAGGCGATGCGTGTTTATCAGATTGTGTTCAGTGGACGGGATGCAAAGGGCGTTTTGCCGATGTACTCCCGCATACAGGCCGCGACCGGAAAAGGGGCGGTACGGGCGTTCATTACGCGGCACAAACCCGTTGAGGGCTGGTTTTTAGGCGATCCGCAGGACATTACCGACAAACTGAAAAAGGAGGCAGAAGAAGCAGGTCAGAAATGAAAAAAAGCAGGGGAATCCCTGCTTTATCCACGCCGTAAGCGCCGCTGGAACGGCTTTACGGCTAAATCAACTACCACAAGGAGTTAACTCAATGACGATAAGTATTGTTTCACCTTCCGCTGAGGCTGTAAAGCCCCGCCGCCACGCGCGCATCCCCCGCGCAGATATTTCTGCACCGGATATCGATCCGGCCTTAAAGGCGTTCGGGCGGCATATCGCCAGACGTATCCGCAAGGGGCAGAGCGTCCATATCCCCGCGATGAAAAACGCCGCCATCGGCCAGGTGCTCCGCACCCTTGAACTGAAACGCGCATTTAACTGATAAGGTGAGCCGCCCCGCTGCTGCCGGGCGGCAACAAAAGGAAGGAGAAACCCGGATGATACAGACGACCACGCAGGCACTTACCACGGATATTCACCCGCAGGACGGGGCTGGGGAACTCATCCCGTCCGTGCCCGTGGAGCGCATTGTGGCGCTGCGCGAAAGCGGAGTGACGGCCTTTCTGGACGGTATCGCCCTGATACGTGAGGCACAGACCACCCTGGCGGTGGCGTCAGGGCGCATGGGCTATACCTGGCTTGCGGAGATTGTCGGTGCCAGCCTCAGCGTAGATCGCAGCGAAGCGAAAAACACCGCCATACGTCGCCGCATCTGCCGCTGTGCCGATCAGGATATCTGGACGCGGCTGATGAATGATACAGGAATGTTCACGCTGATGAGTGAGGCGCAGCGCAAGGAGTGGGACAGGCAGTTATACAGTGACGACTGCCCGGAAATCTCGCTGGAGAATGTACTGGCCACTTTCCGCCAGCTCAACGCCGCCAAAGGTGCGACGTTTGAGCAGGGCGTGATCGACGTGTTTCGCAATCTTTCATGGGACTATAAAACCAACAACCCACGCTTTCTCGGCAGACGCATCATCATCGACGGCGTTCTCGAGCACCAACGGGGAAGGTATTTTTCCGTGCGGACGTATGCGCAGAGCCGTATCAACGATCTCGCCCGCCCGTTATGGTTGCTCGACGGCAAAAACGTGCCGGATTTTCGCGTCTCGGAGGGGGTACAGCTCAGCGACTTCATCCGCCAGGGCGGCGCTGACAGCGTGGGCGAGGTGCTGACATGCGAATATTTCACCGTCCGGGCGTTCAAAAAGGGTTCGGCGCACATCACCTTTACCCGGCCTGACCTGGTGGAAAAGGTCAACGACATCATTGCCCGGCTCTATCCGGGGGCGCTGCCGCCGGTTGTCTGATAGTCCAGGGGGGATCTCCCCCTGCTTCTGTCTGCACGCGCGAAAACACCCTGCGCCTGCGGCGCGGTGGCCTGGCTGCGCTGCCGCGCCGCCATAGCCACTCTGTCAGTTGTACAGATGTGTGCGGGGTTTGTGCTGATAAATACTGCCCTGGCTATTACGCTGATTCCTTCTCCTGCTGTCTGTTTTCTGCTGCGGTGGCGATACTTCCACCCTGGTCGGCGGCCTCACTCCGGCTCCTGACCCGCTGGGGCGGTTCAGTCGTCAGCCACACTTCGCCGGGCGGCTGCGTTCCGCACCCTCCAGGCTACGCCGAACCCGCGGGCGGTTTCGGGCTGGCGCTAGTGTCTGAAGGCTGACGTCAACGGCAGGCTTGCTGCGACCGTACCGGTCACGCCGCCCTGACGCGCCGTGGCCTGCGCTGTCCGCACCCCGGCAGACTGACTCCGGGGTGTAAGGCGCAACGCCGTTTCGCGCCCGCGCGTTCCGTCGTTGCGGCGGGTGCCTGCTCATTTCCTCCTGGTTATTTCACCCTTTTGAGTCCTGTCGCCGGGGCTGAGACAAGCACAGCCGCTGTCTGCCGTCCAGGGTAAATGGCACGCGATAAACCGCGCCCTGGACAGCCGCCATCGTCCGCGCTGGTTGACGCCCTCGCGGCGAACGGCTCTCAAACGGGTGAAGGTAACAACCAGCGGGCGCGTTCAGCAGGACCCCGCAAAACGTCAAAACCGCGGCCCCGACAACTCAACGGGTGATGGTTTTTAAAAGCAAATAAATCAGGATGTAAGGAGATTCAACATGACAGTACGCGGTATCAACAAAGTCATCATCGTCGGCCATCTGGGGCAGGACCCGGAGGTGCGTTATATGCCCAACGGTGGCGCGGTGGCTAATCTCAGCCTCGCCACATCGGAGTCCTGGCGTGACAAAGCGAGCGGGGAAACCCGCGAAAAAACAGAATGGCACCGGGTGGTGCTGTTCGGCAAGCTTGCGGAAGTGGCGGGGGAGTACCTGCGCAAGGGCGCACAGGTCTACATCGAAGGTCAGTTACGTACCCGTAGCTGGCAGGACGACAGCGGCGTGACGCGCTACGTCACCGAAGTGGTGGTCGGCCAGAGCGGCACTATGCAGATGCTGGGCGGACGTCGGGACGATGGGCAACCGCAGAGCGCTGTGCAGCCTCAGCCAGCACAAATGCCGCCGGAAGATGTGTTTTCAGATGATATACCGTTCTGACGCAGGAAAGAAAAAGCCCCGCGGGGTGGGGCATTAAGCGGATATCGTCGTGCTACACGGGAGAGTATGACGGTATCCAAAAGTGAAGTGTGTCGCAAAGGTTGCCAGACCGGATTCAGCCAGTCCGACAGAGACTCATCAATATCTGGAAGGAGTATCAATTATGTCAGTCGCAGATTCTAAAGCAAAATCACCGAAAAAAGCGAGCATAAAAAAAATTACGAAGGCGCAGGAGAATGCCCTGAAAGTCGCCCTTGAGGCCGCAGCCGTTGAATACGTGCCGCTGTCCGGTCTCGTTAAATCCCCTCTGAACGTGCGCACCATCCCGTATTCCGTGGACAGCGTTCGCGGTCTGGCTGACTCCATCGAGGCCCTCGGACTGCTGCAGAACCTGATTGTTCACACCCTCGCGGACGGACAATCCGGCGTGGCCGCAGGTGGCCGCCGACTGACTGCCCTGCAACTGCTGGCGCAGGAAGGGCGTCTCTCTGCTGACCATACCGTCATGGTGAAGCGCGTCTCTGACGACATAGCTGCCCTTGCCTCCATCGCTGAGAACGAACAGCGCGCCGCCATGCATCCCGCCGAGCAGATTGCAGGTTTCCGTACGCTGGCAGAGCAGGGCAAAACTCCCGCACAGACTGGCGATGCCCTCGGCTTCGGCTCCCGCCACGTGCAGCGCATGCTGAAGCTGGCAAACCTTGCACCTGCCCTGATGGAGAAGCTCGCGCAGGACGAACTTACCGTGGAGCAGTGTCAGGCGCTCTGTCTCGAGGACGATCCTGCCCGTCAGGTTGAGGTATTCGAAAGTGTAAAAGCCAGCTGGTCGAACGCACCCGCGCACCTGATTAAACGTGCCATTACCGAAACCGAGATGCGCACCGACAGTGCGAAATTCCGGTTTATCGGGCGCGAAGCGTACGAGGCGGCAGGGGGTTACGTCCGTGAAGATCTGTTCAGCCAGGACGAAGGCGACGGCACGGCAGACAGCGTCCTGGTTGAGCGTCTGGTGCAGGAGAAGCTGGAGCGTATCGGCCTTGACATTCAGCAGCGGGAGGGCTGGGCATGGGGTCGCGGACGCGCAGCCCGCATCTGGTACCACGGTGAAGACGGTAAGGAGTTCGTGCAGCCTGTTGAACCTGATCCGGTGTACACCCCTGAGCAGCAGCAGCGTCTTGATGCGCTGCGGGAGCAGTACGACACCTTTGACAGCGTTTGCGACGAGTCAGATGCGATCGAAGCGGACATCCTCGCCATTCAGGTGGCGGCAGAAGTCAGCGCGTGGACCGACGGCATGAAGTCAGGCGCGGGAGTGATGGTCAGCCTGTATGAAGGGCAGGTGTATGTGCAACGCGGTGTGCGCCTGAAAGCAGATATGCCGGAAGAAACCGAAACCAGCAGCGTAACGGTGCCGTTCACCTCGCGCCAGCCCGACGCCGCAGAGGGGATCAGTGTCCCGCTACTCACGAAAATGACCTCCGAGCGTACCCTGGCAGTCCAGGCGGCGCTGATGCAGCAGCCCGAAAAGGCGGTGGCGCTGATGGTCTGGCGCATGTGTACCTGCGTATTTTCGGGCTGTCTGACCACGACGCATCCGTTCCGTATCAGCCTGACCGTGTCTCACGGCAGCCTGACGGAGAACGCCCCGTCCGGTCAGGATGGCGCAGCGTTTGACATCCTGATGACCAAACGGGCAAGGCTGAAAGCCCTGCTGCCGGAAGGGTGGGAGAAGGACTTCACCACCTTCTTTGCACTTGACTGCGGGGTGTTGATGTCGCTGATGGCCTTCTGCACGGCCTGTTCCGTTGACGGGGTACAGACCCGCGATATGGGACACACCTCGCGTAGTACCCTCGATGCGGTCGAGGCGGCAATCGGCTTCCACCTGCGCGACTGGTGGCAGCCGACGAAGGACAACTACTTCGGCAGCCTGAAACATCCGCAGATTGTGGCCTCCCTGAAAGAGGCGGGTCTGACAGGCGCGGCGGGTGACGCGGAGAAAATGAAGAAGGGCGATGCAGCAGGGCATGCGGAGCACTTCATGCAGCACACCCGCTGGGTTCCGGCCTGGCTGAAAGGACCTGAGTCAGCGGGTGAGTCCGGTGCTGACGACGCTGTTTCAGATACCGACAGCACTGACAACGACACCACCAACACGGCACACGCCGCCTGATAACGGAACGCCGCCCTGCGGGGCGGTGATAAGGAGATATTTATGCGAACTGTTCTGACCCCCGATGTGCTGAAGACTATGTCCTGTGATGAGTTTGAGGACTGGCGCGACAGCGGCGAAGACTACCGCCGTGAACTGACCCACGCCGTTATGCGTGACCTGTCCTGCCCTGAAAACTGGGATATAAACGGTGAATACCAGAGTGAGTTTGGTGGGTTCTTCCCCGTACAGATACGCTTTACCCCCTCGCACGGTAATTACCATATTGCGGTGTGCAGTCCCGGTGCCATCAGTCCGGCGTGGATGGTGGTGTTTGTGCCCGCCAGCGGTCGCCCGTTCTCCGTCATTCGTACCCTGAACGGCTACCAGCCGGAGCTTGTCAGCCACACCGTCAGCCTGATGGCGCGTCTCGATGCGGACGGCTACAGTCAGGCCAGCATCATCAGCATTCTGGCAGCGGAGGGGGCAGCATGATACCTGCGAACCTGTCACTGGTTCCCTTCAGCCCTGAGCGACGCGCCGCGATGGAGGCCATCGCTGAGGTTGAGCGCAGGCGGTCGCGCGGCGCGGTGTCAACGGCGTACCCGTATGCCAGCGCCTTTTTTCGTCGGCTCATGGGCAGCACGCGTATCTCACTCAGGGAAATCCATCATTTTGCGCCGGTGCTGACGGCGCGGGAGCTGCGGGGCAGCAGGGACAGCTGGCTCAGTGCCATCGAAGCGCTGATTGAAAGTCGTGGGACGCGTTGCTGGCTGCCGCTTCCTGTCTGTGCGGGGCAGCGCCTCTTTCCGGAGGTGGCCTTTCAGCAGACTGAGCGGGTTCGCTGTCAGGACGCGCTGCGGGATGAGAAATACACCCGCCAGCGCCACAAGGAACTGTGCCAGCGTGAGCGGGCGTACCAGGCGCTGGCGGGGCAGGCGGAGATTGAGCTGGCATTCCATACACCGGAAACGGCCAGCAGCTGGAGCGCACGCTGGTCGGGGACTGAGCTGCGCCAGTATGACCTTGAAGATATGTTCTGGCGCTGGAGCGAGCGTTTCCCGTCACTGGCGCCAATGGAGCGCTGGACGATGGAGAGTCAGCCTTTCTGGACGGTGATGGCTGAAACGGATGCGCTGGCGCGGGAAAGCACTGAGCCTGTCAGGCATCTGGAGCGCTGGATGGTTCCGAACAAGCTGACGGCACGGAGTCTGGGATGAAGTGGCGTTACTCACTGCGCTGGAAGCGTCCCGGTCCCTGTCCCGGTGAGCCTGAGCTTGCGTCAGAAGTGGTGGAGGTGGGGCAGGGTGCGCCCGATGACGTGATGTCGCGTTGGGTGGCTGGTGCGGGCTATGCGGTATGTATCGACTTTCTGGACGACAGGGCCGTCAGGCGCTGGAGTGATGAGCGAAAGGCCGCTGCGCGCAGACGGAATCTGGAGAAGCGTATAAACCGGAAAGCGCCCCTGTTCGCGGATGAACTCATCGAGCGGGAACTGACGGCGCGACCGGATTATTTTCGGGGAAAGTCGCCTCACTGAGTCTGATATCATATCCTGCCAGAACACGGACGGCAGGGTGCTTAAAAGGGATAATTTAGAGATGAGATACTGGATACTGGTCGCGTTGTTAAATGGCCTGTTTACGCTGGTCATACATTTCGCGACGCCGGAGATGTTCGGAAGCACGGCGTACTATGCCGGGGTTGCAATCTGTGCCCTGATTGCGCTGGTTATCACCTGGCGCGATCCGCCTGGTATGCTGGACAACGTGCTATTGTTTCTCTTTAAGTGGGGAATTGTGGCTTCAGGTCTGGCGTTTTTTATCTGGGGTATCGGATACAAGCTGGAATTCTGGGGGGAACATAACCCCGATGAAATTTTCAGCAGCGCGTTCGACACCATCTTGCCGAATCTGGCGGTGCTGAGCGGTGTTCTGATTCTGGTCAGTGGAAATAATACGCCAGCGTGAGGGCAGGAGAGTAAAAAGAGCGGTGCCCTCTGCGTTCTGGATAATATTTGTAACACGGGTGAATTTATTGTAAAACCACGATGAACACAGGGTGCTCAGGTTCTGAACATTATTGCCTTAATTCGGGGTGTATTGTCGGTCTTTAATCTTCCTTGAGGTTGTATATTGAATGCCATTCGCCCGGTATTCATCCTGTATAAACGGAAAACTTAATGGAGAATGAATAATGGAAAATTACACATCACAGCACCTTTCTGGTATGACCCCCGAAGAATTTGTCGTGTGCCGTGAGGCCGGGCATGAAGACAGAAGAAACCTGACCCATGATGTTATGCGTTCCCTGGCATTACCTGATGCATGGGATGTAAACGGTGAATATCGCAATGAGTTCGGCGGGCTGTTTCCGGTTCAGTTGAGGTTTTACCCGTTAAACCATCATTTTTATATTGCACTTTGCAGTCCGGGAGAGTTCAGCGAGGACTGGATGATGGTATTGATGACCCCCGATGGTCTTTCCATGACGACCATAAATACACACTCAGCTTTCAACCCAGTGTTAATTAACAGCGTACTGAGCCTTGCTGCAAATCTGGAAAGAGAGGGATATACATACGCTCATATCAGGAATGCACTTCTGGCATTAGGGTAAGAAAAAGTTTGTATGGCCTGGCCTGTTAAGTTATGTACACATTCGGGAAAAAACATCGCAGGGGAAAGCGGAAGCGTTTATTTAAGTCAATGCATTCTGGTCGCTAATAATACCTTCCGCGAACCCTGATACACATGCCCCGTAGTAAGCGCTGGTTACTATTCTGTTTCATTCACCAGAAATATTATCTTTGGGATGTCTTTGGTTTTCTGACCAGCTAGTTAATTTTCCAGTATTACGCAAAGATGTGAGTCAGACCCGAGATGTGGAGGGGGAGAGTATCACTTTTGTCGACAGTCAAGGTTTTAATTTAAGTTATAGCAGTGGGGTTGGGTGTTGAGATACAAAGTAGAGTAAGTTAATCAGTTCAGTTATCACTGCGCACTGGCTGAATAAAAAACTGAGAATAAACCACGGAACTAAGTTGCAGTTGCTGTTCCGTTCCACGAAAAAGACGAGATAGGGATTATTAAAGGCAGACTTCACCAGGAGGTCTGCCTTTATTTTTTTGATTCAGCAGAGGCAATGTTCTTGCTGTGCTTAATCGCATGATATGTGGATGCTATCCGGCTTGCGTACTGGTATCTCCTTAATGCCTGTTTTTCGGATTTACGAAATCCTGCATTATACGCACCGACAGATTGCCAGCTTACTCCCCACCTGTTAAATGCTTGTGCAAGGAAATAAGCCCCCGTATAAATATTCATGCATGCATCACCAAGAAGGTGTTGTTTTGTGATCCCCACACTGCTGAGACTTGTAAAGTGTTGGGAGTTGATTTGCATCACGCCTACATCAATGCTCTTGTCTGTATTCCTGCCTATTGCCGTAGTAACAAAGCGAGATTCATTCCAGGCGATAGCCCGGAGAAGATCAGGATCTATTGCATAATCTCTGCCTGCTAAATCAAAGCAGTCAGCAGCGTAAAGCGAACCAGAAAATAAAAACGGTAAAACTGTGACAGATATCCTTTTCATTCCTTCCCTCCGGGCACTATGCCGGAAATACGTTAACCTATCCCTGGTTAATACTCAAATTATATGCACTCATCACTCCAAAAATCACCACACCCCACGCAAAATTAAAATTTTGCTGATTGGCTCTTTAAATCATGCAGTTAGAGAAAAAGTAATGTGAAATAATTTATTTTAATGTGTGTAAACGACTCGGTAGTGAGTTTTATTCGACTCGGTAAAAACTCTGCTCAGAGTCATTTGTGACTATTTTTAATAAATCCATTGAGTTATGACTACGGCGGGTCTATATTCGAGTCGTGAATTTTTACAGTGTGTGTCGGCATGCAAGTCGTCTTTTTTCTGGCAGCGAGTCTGTGCCGAGTCGTGTATTTTTAGCTTTTCAAAATATTCTGTTGTACAGAAGTTTTGGAAATATAAATAAGGAGAAAATTATGGCCAGAGTTCAGGTCTATGTAAGCGATGAAGTTTCAGAGAAAATAAGAGTAATCGCTGAAAAACGTCGCGCTGAAGGAGCGAGAGATAAAGATGTAAGTTTTTCGAGCATTGCATCAATGCTGGTCGAACTTGGTCTTCGGGTCTATGAAGCGCAAATGGAAAGAAAAGAGTCATCCTTTAATCAGTCGCTCTATAATAAAACTATCCTTGAAAATGTAATTAAAACTCAATTTATCGTCAGCAAGCTGCTGGCGATGGAGTCGCTGAGTCCACATCTCGCAGGAAATGAAAAATTTGATTTCAGGGATATGGTTACGTGTATACGTGAAGATGTGCAACAGATTGTTGAAAAATTCTTCCCACAGGAGGAAGAGTCTCAAGATAATTAGCTGAAAATGTTTTATAAATAATATTTAGAACTGCTGTTTTTGAGTGACTTTGTCGTCAGCAATTGATATATTTTATGCAGACATAAGTAAAATTTGATGCCCGCCATTCAATTTGGCGGGTCGCCGGTACACCGGGCTAGACCCCCGGGTGTACCGACTATACACAGAAACCTTCAGAGGAGGCTTCAATGCACCCGCGCGATCCTAGAGATCTCTCCGAACCAAGTCAATCATTAGATGATACTGTGAAGCGTTTTGATGCGCTTTATAAGTGCTCGCCTTTGCCTTTTTGCATTCGGAATCAATCCAGAAACCCAATATATAAAAATGATGCATATTTAGATTTCTTTCACCCATTATCAAAGTGTTTTTCAGGTGTCAGTTTTGATCCTGATGAAGTTGAGCTTGATTTGTCGATAATTGAGTTGGAGGCCTTTGTTATGGGGCCAGATACAGCTATTTGTAGAACTTTTAATTTGAATGGTGAGTTTTATCAGCTACGTGTCGAAATTCGTATGGTAAATAAAGAATTATATGCTTTCTGGTTTATTAATTTCTTCCCGGATTATCAAGCTTTATTCAATACCTCGAATAGGATAAAAAATGATGAGTTTGATTTTGATATTTTCCTTTCGGGGTTGACAAATAAGAAAATGATTACGTTGTGTTTTTCAATTCTTGGTTTTCAGCTTCATACGATGGCGCAATATTTAGGTGTCTCTGAAAAAGCAATTTCAAGCAGACTTTCTAGTGTGAAGAATGAGCTTGCGAAATATTTTACTGATTTTGATGACTTCAGATTCTACTGCATGAGAATGGACGTATACAGAAAGGTGAGAATGGTTGTCCTTAAAATTTTGAATGTTAAATTTATGTAAGAAATGTAGTGGAATTTTTCGCGTATTGAATAAATTGTATTCAATGTGTCACTATCCTGACGCAGGAATATGTTGAGAGGGAAAACATGATTAGACGTCACAGGCTTCGTGGCCCAACGGTAACTATGTCGATCTACCTTGACCCACAAACCGATCTTCTTATTTTGAAGGCGAAGGACAGAAGTGGTCGTTCTAAATCAGCTGAAGCGCTGATTCGGCTACGTGACCACCTGGAAAAATTCCCTGATTTTTACAACTCTGAAATGGCGGAGGTGATCCCAAATAATATTGATTTAAAGTCACAAAGCTAATAATTAGGAATTTTACTTTTAACAAATTTATCTGGTCTAGTTCAAGGATTAATGAAAATGACTGATGTATCAATTATCGAAACAGTACCTACTGATAAATCTAGAAAGAAATTCAACAAGGTCTCCTTGCTGAAAGCACTCAAATTCGCCCTGCCTGCGGCAACGCTTGCGGCATTTTTCCCTGAAACCGTGCTGGCTGCAGGGGCGGGGAAAGATCTGATGTCCAGCGGCGATGCGACAGTCAAGGGAACCTTTGGTAAAGATTCCAGCGTGGTTAAGTGGGTTATTCTGGCCGAAGTCCTGGTCGGGGCAGTGATGTATATGACCACCAAGAACCTTAAGTTCCTGGCAGGCTTTGCCATCCTGTCTGTATTCGTCACGGTAGGGATGTCTGTCGCGGGATACTGATATTTCCCCATGCAGAACTAACCCTCTCCCGAATATTACATTCAGTCTGTTTAAGAATGCTCTATATGAGCGTTCACGGGAGAGCTTTGCCTGAAACCCGGCTGGCAGATATTTCCTTTCTGCCAGTTATTCCAGAGAAACACATTATGGCAGATGAATCCCTCAAGAAATACCGCTTCCCCGAAACCCTGACGAACCAGAGTCGCTGGTTTGGTTTACCTGTCGATGAGCTTATTCCGGCGATTGTCTGCCTGGGGTGGGGGTTCTGGACTCAGCATTATATCCCGGGAATTGTCGCCGCCGTACTGGCCTATCTGGGAATTAAAAAACTGAAAAAAGGGCGGGGCAGTTCATGGCTGCGGGATCTGGTCTACTGGTATATGCCGACCTCACTGCTGAGGGGTATTTTCCACGATGTCCCCGACTCCTGCTACCGCCAGTGGATTAAATAGACGGGAATACGCAGATGGAACATGGAGCACGCTTAAGTACCCAACGGGTTATCGCCATCGGCTTTATTGCCATGAGCGTACTTATTCTTGGCAGTATCACCACCAACGTTATTCAGGCGGTTAATAACTACCGGCTCCAGAATGAACAGAAAGCCATTGTCACGCCGATGCTCTTTAATGCGCCGTTTGCCGTGTCGCAGAATCAGGCGGATGCCTCCTACCTGCAGCAGATGGCCCTGTCCCTTATCGCTCTTCGCCTGAATGTCACGCCTGAGACCGTCGATGCCTCGCACGAACAGCTGCTGGCCTATGTCAAACCGGCTGCGCAGAACGCGCTGAAAATCAGGCTGGCCGAAGATGCCAGACGTATCAAAGACAACAACGTTAACTCGTCTTTCTATATGACCAGCGTGAAGGTTTATCCGGCCAGCAGTCGGGTCGACGTGCGCGGCCAGCTGAAGACCTGGATTGGCGACTCGAAACCCTATCCCGAGCTGAAGCAGTACGTCATGACATTCGAGCGCCAGGACGGCATCAGCTGGCTGAATCACTTCGGAGAAATCACCGATGAAAATAAATAGTCGCCGGGCGCTGACGGCGCTGCTGATGCTCGCCTCTGGCCAGACTGTCGCGGCTCCTGCTGCGCTTTCTGCGACCCTTGTCCCGCTGGCAAATGGCGGACAGGCCAGCATCGCGGTCAGCAACACCGACCCGAACCTCTTTACGGTCGCAGGTGACCGTGTGACGGCGCTGACAAGCCTTGACGGCGAACTGACCCGTCAGGAGCAGACGGCAAGCGGCGGGGTGATTGTCAGCACCCTCAACAAAAAGCCCTTCACCTTCATTCTTGAAACGGAACGCGGCCTGAACTTCTCGGTACAGGCCGTTCCCCGTGCAGGCGTGGGGCGTACCATCCGGCTGGTCAGCGAGCTGTCGGGCACGGGCGAAGCGGCGCGCACGTGGGAAGAGTCCTCTCCCTACGAAGCCACACTGGTGTCCCTGAGTCAGCATCTTCTGGGCGGGCAGCTGCCATCAGGCTGGCAGGCCATGCCAGTGACGAGCGAGTCCCTGTCTGCCCCTGCAGGGCTGACGGCCCGCCCGGAGCGGGTCTGGGTGGGTAATCACCTGAAGGTGGTGCGATTTCGCGTCACCAACGATACCGGCACGGCGCGAAATATCGCGGAAAGTGACTTCTGGCAGCCCGGTATTCGTGGGGTGCTGTTTGGTGAGCCTTCGCGCCAGCTGATGGCGGGTGGTGCCCTGCAGGTCTTCATTATCAGCAGCGGAGGTGCGGCTGATGGCCAGCATTAATTCAGTGGTGAAGCGCAAACAGTTTATCTGGCTGGGAATTGTGCTGGCGACCGTGGGCGTCGTGGGCGGCGGTGGCTGGTATCTGGCCGATGCCCGCTATGAGGGGAGCGGTGACGCGGCCACCTCCGGCGAGCCTGCACCTGATATGACGGGGGTGGTGGACAGCACCTTTGACCAGAAGGTGCAGCAGCATGCCACCACGGAGATGCAGGCCACTGCGTCAGAAATGCAAAAGCAGTACGCCGAAATGCGCCGCGAGCTTGAACTGCTCAGCAAAGGGCAGGCCGGGTACCAGAACCAGATAGACAAACTCAGCCAGGACAACGCGGCCCTGACGGCGCAGGTCAGTGCGCTCGGCGCAAAGCCCGTCACCGCCTCGGGAGAGCCTGCGCCGCGACCGCCGTCTCCGGCTCCCGGGCCGGAAGGGGAGCCTCAGCCCGCCGGCTTCCCGCCGCAGACGGGAAGCGTCCCTCCGCCCACAGCGTTCTATCCGGGTAACGGCGTCACGCCGCCGCCGCAGGTGCAGTACCACGCCATCCCTGTACCTAATCAGCTGC
Organism: Cedecea sp. Ae19-4; assembly: GCF_059801165.1. Classification (NCBI taxonomy): domain Bacteria; kingdom Pseudomonadati; phylum Pseudomonadota; class Gammaproteobacteria; order Enterobacterales; family Enterobacteriaceae; genus Cedecea; species Cedecea sp. Ae19-4. The sequence goes on from NZ_JBCHWG010000005.1 coordinate 29,827, forward strand.
GCCGTCAGTCCTTTTCACGCGATGACGGGAAGAAAGGCCCGTCCCTGCCGTACATCCCGTCGGGCAGCTTCGCCAAATCGATGCTGATTGAGGGGGCTGACGCCAACGCCTCTGTAACCGGCAATGAGTCGACGGTGCCGATGCAGCTGCGCATCACCGGGCATGTCGAGATGCCCAACAGCAAGAACTACGACCTCACCGGCTGTTTTATCGGTCTTGAAGCCTGGGGAGACGTCTCCAGCGAACGCGCCATTGTCCGCACCCGCAACATCAGCTGCCTGAAGCACGGCGTCACTATCGACCAGCCCATCGCCGGACACGTGAGCTTTATGGGCAAGAACGGCATCAAGGGGGAGGTGGTGATGCGTAACGGCAAAATCCTCGGCTGGGCATGGGGTGCAGGATTTGTCGACGGTATCGGACAGGGGGTGCAGAGCGCATCTCAGCCATCCGTTGGTCTTGGCGCCACGGCGACCCTGGGCGCAGGCGATGTGATGAAAATGGGGATGGGCGGCGGAGCGTCAAAAGCCGCCCAGACCCTCAGCGATTACTACATCAAACGCGCAGAGCAGTATCACCCCGTCATTCCGATTGGTGCGGGCAACGAAGTGACCGTGGTCTTTCAGGACGGTTTCCAGCTGAAAACCATCGAAGAGCTGGCGCATGAGAATGACAGGCGTAAGGCGGAGGGCGAGGAGCGCAGCCCGGTTCCGCCGCCGTCCGTGCCGCAGGGCGGCATGAACGGCTTTAACACCGACCAGATGCTCAACCAGCTGGGCAAGCTGAACCAGAGTCAGTTTATGCCCAAACCCGACGCACAGTAACCCACGTAAAGGAACAGCGAATGAACAAGATAATGCCCATTACGCTCGCACTTGCAGGCCTCCTGACGCTGTCGGGATGTGCCGGGACGGCGAGTGATTTTGAGTGTAACGCGACCACCTCTGACACCTGTTTGACCATTGAGCAGGCCAATGAGAAAGCCAAACGTCTGGAGGAAACCAGCGCGGTAAAGCCGGGTGCGGCGTCGCTGCCACGCCTGGCTGAGGGCCATTTCCGGACCACCTCCGCGCAGTCCCTGACCCCACCGGCTGCTCCCGCAACAACGACGGCCTCACGGAACACCCCGCTGACGGGCACACAACCGGCGTTACGTCAGGCCGCGCATCCGACAGGCGAGCGACGCGTGACGTCTCCTTCGGCGGTTCTTTCCCCGCAACCGACGCGGGAAATGATTGTTGATCCGAGGCCGCTGCGCGTCGGTGAAAAGACGGCCGGGCTGTGGATCGCGCCCTATATCGATACGCAGGACGTTTATCACCAGCCGACGCGGGTGTTTTTTGTGGTTAAACCCTCAGCGTGGGGCACTCCGCGCGTTAACTGAGTCCTGGGCCGCCACCGTGTGTGGCACCCATTTTTACAACCTGTCGTTATCACGCGTGCCCTGAAACGTGAAAAGGGATGGGCGGTAGCGTGTCCGGACAGAGTGAGCAGGGAGCGTCAATGGCAGATGAACTCGATCTCCTGCAGGAGCAGGACGAATTACTGAACCAGCTGCATATTCAGGCCGCCCGGCAGCAGTGCTGCCGGCAGGGAGTGAGCCTTACCCGGTGTGAGTGCTGCGGTAATGCCATACCTGTCAGGCGGCAGCAGGCTATACCGGGCGTGCGGACCTGCACAGAGTGCCAGCGGGTTCTGGAAATCCGGCAAAAACAGTTTGTGAGGTGAGCGATGCGTAAAGCAATCACTGAGCAGGGCAATTTTATAGTCCTGGGCAGCACGGGAAGCGGTAAGACAGTTTTCTGCGCTCAGAGGGTACAGGTGTTTCTGTCAGAACCGCATTCAGACAGCGGGCACGGCGTACCAGCAAACACTCAGAATAATGACAATGATTCAGGAGAGCACCATGACAGGCAGGGGTAACGGCGGTATGGAGAACATTAAGCAACGCAACATCGCCGGCAGCAGTTTTGCTGATGGCCGCGTCAGCGAACCGGACAGAACGGATGTTATTTTCCTGGCGTACACGGATGTCAGCGCGCTAAGGGGGGAAGGAGAGAGGCTGGCGGAAAGCATACTGAGTAACTGCAGCGTCAGGCTGACACTGCACGCAGGAGGTAACGGGCATGATGCTTAAATTCTTTTCTGTCTCACTGTACGTGCTCAGGTGGCTCGGATGGTTGCTGACATATTCGGTTGTATGGCCTGCCGCCACGCTGATGCTGCTGGCCGTCATGCTGTTCCGGATGGAGCACATGACCCCGGGCGAAGCGCTGGCGCAGGAAATTGCGAGCGTCACCCACAACGTCAGTCCCGGCGAGTTTCGCATTTCTGCCTGCCGGGATACGGCCTCATCCGTCGATAAACCGGATGTGGTGTGTCGCGACCTGGAAAGCCGTGTCACTGGCGCAGAGGGATATGCCGCGCATATTAACGGTTCACTCAAGGTAGTGACGGAGTTTTGGGTCTTGATGGCGTTCGTGTTCTCAGGGCTGGCGCTGGTTACTGGATGTCGTCCGTATTTCTGCGACTACGATCAGAGCCGTTCGGCGCTCTGTCGCTATGGCATGCCCGTCAGTCGTGCCCTGTCCGGGGCAGTTGAGGACAAAAAAAATGACAGTAAACGGGAGAGGGAGCATGACTGAGGCGACAGTGCCGGAAAACCGCTGTTCATCCTCCCGGCCGCAACGTTTTTACATTCTAAATATGACTAAGGTGCCTGTGTGAATAATCCTCTTGAGGCTGTTACCCGAACGGTCAACTCACTGGTCACGGCGCTGAAGATGCCGGATGCGTCTTCCGAGGCGAATGATGTTCTCGGACAGATGAACTTCCCGCAGTTCAGCCGCGTGCTGCCGTACCGTGATTACGATGCGGAAACGGGCCTGTTTATGAACGAAAAGACGATGGGCTTTATGCTGGAAGCGCAGCCCATCAACGGGGCGAATGAAACGATAGTCGCCTCACTTGAAAACCTGATGCGCACCAAGCTGCCCCGTGAAGTGCCGGTGGCCATTCATCTGGTGTCCAGCCACCTGGTGGGGCAGGACATTGAGTATGGTCTGCGGGAGCTTTCATGGACGGGCGAAGAGGCCGATAAGTTCAACGCCATTACCCGCGCCTACTATCTCAGGGCTGCAGAGCAGGGCTTCCCGCTGCCCGATCACCTCAATCTGCCGCTGACGCTGCGAAACTACCGGGTGTACATCTCCTGCTGTATCCCCCGCAAGCGCGGGAGTAAGGCAAGCGTCATGGAGATGGAAAATCAGGTCAAAATCATCCGTGCCTCCCTGCAGGGGGCGCAGATAACCACGCGCAGCGTCGATGCGGATGCTTTTATCCGCATTAGCGGCGAGATGATCAACCATAACCCGGACGCGATGTACCCGACCGTGCGCGAGCTGGACCCGCTCAAGGATTTGAATTACCAGTGCGTGGATGATGCCTTCGACCTGAAAGTGAAAGCGGATTACATGACCCTGGGGCTGCGGGATAACGGCAAAAACAGCAGCGCCCGCATCATGAATTTTCAGCTGACCAAAAACCCAGAAATGGCGTTTCTGTGGAACATGCCCGACAACTACAGCAACCTGCTGAACCCGGAGCTGTCCATCTCAAGCCCGTTTATCCTGACGCTGGTTCTGTCGGTGGAAGACCAGGTGAAGTCGCAGAACGAGGCCAACCTGAAGTTTATGGATCTCGAAAAGAAGTCCAAAACCAGCTATGGCAAGTTCTTTCCCGGGGTCGGTCAGGAGGCGAAAGAGTGGGGTGACCTGCGCCAGCGTCTCGCCTCCGGGCAGTCCTCACTGGTGAGCTATTTCCTGAACATCAGCGTGTTCTGCCGTGATGACCAGGAGGTGGCGCTGAAGGTCGAGCAGGATGTGCTCAACAGCTTTCGTAAAAATGGCTTCGAGCTGATTTCCCCGCGCTTTAATCAGATGCGCAACTTTCTCGTCAACCTGCCCTTCACCGCAGGTGGTGGGCTGTTTAAACAGCTGAAAGCCTCCGGCGTGGTGCAGCGGGCGGAGAGTTTCAACGTCGCCAATCTGCTGCCGGTTGTCGCGGACTGCCCGCTGTCGTCCTCCGGCCTGCTGGCGCCGACCTACCGTAACCAGCTGGCCTTTATTGACCTGTTCAGCCGCGGCATGGGCAACACCAACTTTAATATGGCGGTGTGCGGCACCTCGGGCGCAGGCAAAACGGGCCTGATTCAGCCGCTGATACGCAGCGTTATCGACTCCGGCGGTTTCGCGGTCGTGTTCGACATGGGGGATGGCTATAAGTCCCTGTGCGAGAACATGGGCGGCGTGTATCTGGACGGTGAAACGCTCAAGTTCAATCCGTTCGCCAATATCACCGACGATAACATCGACGAAATGGCCGAACGTCTGCGCGACCAGATCTCGGTGATGGCGAGCCCCAACGGCAACCTCGACGAGGTCCATGAGGGGCTGCTGCTCAAAGCGGTCAAGGCCACCTGGCTTGCGAAGAAAAACCAGGCGCGTATCGACGACGTCGTGGAGTATCTGGTGATGTCCCGCGACAGTGAGGAGTACAACGGCTCCCCGACCATCCGAAGTCGCCTCGATGAAATGGTGGTGCTGCTGACCCAGTACACCCGCAACGGCGTCTACGGCAGTTACTTCAACTCGGACGAACCGTCGCTGAAGGATGAGGCGCGGATGGTGGTGCTGGAGCTGGGCGGTCTGGAGGACCGGCCTTCGCTTCTGGTGGCGGTGATGTTCTCGCTCATTCTCTACATTGAAAACCGCATGTACCGTACGCCGCGCAGCCTGAAGAAGCTCAACGTGATTGATGAGGGCTGGCGCCTGCTGGACTTTAAGAACAACAAGGTCGGAGCGTTTATCGAGAAGGGCTACCGTACCGCCCGCCGCCATACGGGGTCGTACATCACCATCACGCAGAACATTGTCGACTTCGACTCGGAAACGGCCTCCAGCGCCGCCCGTGCCGCATGGGGCAACTCGTCCTACAAAATTATCCTCAAGCAGTCGGCCAAGGAGTTCGCCAAGTACAACCAGCTGTATCCGGACCAGTACCCACAGCTGCAGCGCGACATGATAGCCCGGTTTGGCAGCGCGAAAGAGCAGTGGTTCAGCAGCTTTATGCTCTCGGTAGAGCACCTGACGTCCTGGCATCGACTGTTCGTCGACCCGCTGAGCCGGGCCATGTACTCCTCGGACGGGCCAGATTTTGAGTTTCTGCAGCAGCGGCGCCGGGAGGGGTTAACCATCCACGAAGCCGTCTGGGAGCTTGCCTGGAAGAAGTCCGGGCCGGAAATGGCCTCGCTTGAGCGCTGGCTTCAGGAGCATGAAGGGAGAACGGTCTCATGAAAAAACACACGCTCATCACCGCCGCGCTGATTGCCGGCACGCTGGTCGCCAGCGCAGGCGTCAGCTGGCTCACCTGCTGGCTGACCCGCCCTGTGGTTGTGGCCTTCAACATGAAATCCACGGTGGATGCCTTCTTTGACAGTGCCGGGCGGCGGTCGCTCGACGAGGTGCAGACAAAAGCGCTGTCAGACCGGTTTAACGTGTCGCTGGAAGCCAGCCTGCAGGACTGGCAGGTGCGCCACCGCGCCCTCATCCTGGTGGCGCCTGCCGTGGTGCAGGGCGCGCCGGATATCACGCGTGAAATCCAGACTGACGTGGCCCGCCGGATGAAGGAGGGGGCGTGATGCGCGCCCTTGCCCTGGGCCTGACGCTGCTGACCGGCAGCGTGACGGCCGCTGACCTGGGGACCTGGGGCGACCTCTGGCCGGTTGATGAACCGGATATGCTGACCGTTATCGAAAACCGGCTGCAGGCGCTGGCGCAGTCGGGCGAGATGGACAAAAAGATGGCGGAGTTCAAAGCGCGCGTGGTGCGCAACAGCCAGCGCCCGCCGGCCGTTGAGGGAATATCCCGCGCGGAGCGCTATGAGCGTCGCTGGTTCGATCCGAGCGTGCGGGTGGACAAGACGCTGGCGGACGACAAAGGCAACGTCTTTGCCCGGGCGGGGCAGGTTTTTAATCCGCTGGACGTGGTGCCTTTTAACCAGACCCTGTTGTTTATCGACGGAGATGATGCTGACCAGCTGGCATGGGTACGCCGCCAGAAGCCGGCCACGCTGATAACCCGCATTATTCTGGTACGCGGTGACATCCCACAGACGTCAGCGGCACTCGACAGCCGGATCTTCTTCGACCAGAACGGGGCGATGACCGCCCGCTTCGGGATAAGTCAGGTGCCGGCGCGGGTGACGGCGGCACCCAGCGGACAGCGTCTGCAAGTGGAGTTTATCCCGCCTGAGATGGCGCAGTATGACAGCGGGGAGGCAAAGTGAAGGCAATTTTTATCTCATTTTTCGGCCTGTTTTTGTGGGGCATGAGCCAGACCGCGATGGCCGCTGACGTGGCCTGTGAGGGCCGGTTTGTTAATCCGATCACCGATATCTGCTGGCGCTGCATGTTCCCCCTGTCGCTCGGCAGCACAAAAGTCACGGGCGGGGATTTACCGGACACGTCCAATCCCGGTAGCCCGATACAGTTTTGTCCAATGCCACCGCCGATTTTTCAGCGTATCGGTCTGGCCATCGGGTACTGGGAACCGATGGCCATGACGGATGTGACCCGCAACCCGGGCTGTATGGTGAACCTCGGGGGATTCAGCATTAATCTCGGCAAGATGGGGATGGGGACTGCAAAAAAGGACGACAAGCAGGTGAACGGCGCGTTCTACCATGTGCACTGGTACAAGTACCCGCTGACATACTGGCTTAATATCATCACCTCCCTCGGCTGCCTGCAGGGCGGAGACCTGGATATCGGGTATCTCTCGGAGATAGACCCGACCTGGGGGGACAGCGCCCTGACATCCATCCTGAATCCTGAGGCCGTTATCTTTGCCAACCCCATCGCTCAGGGGGCGTGCGCTGCCGACGCGATAGCCAGTGCGGTTCATAAACCGCTTGATCCGCTGTTCTGGTGCGCAGGCTCGCAGGGCTCGATGTACCCCTTCAATGGCTGGGTGAGCAACGAGTCCAGCCCCCTGCAGTCTTCGGTGCTGGTCAGCGAGCGCATGGCGTTCAAACTGCACCGGCAGGGTCAGATACTGGAGAGCGTGGGGGCGGATCGGGCGGTCTGCTTTGAGTACCCGTCTCCCATTATCCCGAAAGAGCGCTGGCGCTATCAGATGGTGAACATGTACCCGGATGCGGCGCAGTGCCATCCCTTCGGACGCACGGTTATGCGCTGGGAAACGGGCCGTAACCCACCGAACACCCGGAAAAACTACGGCTATGTGCTGTGGCGTAAGCGTAACTGCGTCTTCCTCTGAGAAAAAGGAACCTTCAATGAAAACTTTGTCCGGTCTGACTACGGTCCTGCTGCTGTCAGCCCACTGCTGCACTGCGCTGGCGTCCGGGGCTGATGATGCGAACCGTGAATTTATCCGGCAGCAGGAGTCTTTCAGCCAGCAGTTAAGAAATCAGGACAATGCCCCGCTGCGCGAGATGCTGGAGCAGCAGATACGCCAGAACCCCCTGTCAGACAGCGATGCCCGTTTTATCGGGAACCTTAAACAGCGACAGGATGAGACTCAGCAGGGCAGGCCGACCCACGGTGCCCTGTACTTCGTCTCTTTCTCCATCCCGCAGACAGGGCTTAAACGCATGCTTGGAGAAGCCCGGCGCTACGACATTCCTGCGACCCTGCGTGGCATGGTGAAAAACGACATGGCGACCACTGCAGCTGCTGTGACGGCGCTGGTCAAAGATGGTGTCACCACCGGGGTGTCGATTGACCCCGACCGCTACCGGACATTCGGCATTACCAGCGTGCCGGCCCTGGTCGTCTATTGCGAAGCCGGGCACGACATTATTCGCGGCAACCTGCGCCTGAAGCAGGCGCTTGAAAAGGTGGTGGAGAAAGGCGACTGCCGGGACGAAGCACGTCAGCTGCTGGCGAAAGGAGAGGACAAATGAGCAAAACGTTACTGGTCTGTGTGCTGCTGACCCTGCCGGTTGTTACCTTCAGTCCGGCCACCCTGGCCGATGCGGATGCGCAGTACAGGGCCGGCGCTGACTTTGCGAAACAGGTGAAGGGGCAGGGGGAGAGCAGTCTGAATAACTTCAACCCGGAGGCCAGTATCCCCGGCTATACCGCCACACCGGGGGCGCAAAAATATTATGGCGGCGTTACGTCGACAGGGGATGGCGCTCTGAAAGCGGACGGGACAGCCGGATGGACCAGCAACGAAGCGACAAAGGCGGTGACGGATTCGTTTATCAACAATCCCAAAGAGCCCATTTCTCCTGACGCGCCGTTCATTAAAGCCAGCCAGGATATCCAGTCCCGGGCAGACACCATTATCGGCAAAACGGGGCAGACACACTGTGAGGCGCAGACCGTCAACCGCAGCGAGTTCACGAATTATACCTGCGAACGGGACCTGATGGTGGAGCAGTTCTGTACGCGCAGCGCAACCATCAGCGGGCATTATGAGGACGCCACGGAGATTAAAGAGGTGGTGATACCCTCACAGAATATCTCCTTCGCCTCATCTGCGGCGGGATACACCGGGACGTGGACGGCACCGCTGTCCGGCACGGTAAGCGCAGCGAGCGCCACATGGTCCTGGAACAAGCGCCTTGCGTTTGGCAACCCCAACTGGGTTATGCATGTGACCACTCCGTTCGGCCTGATTGCCATGGAGGAAGAAAGCGGCAGCAGCGGGTTAAGCACCGGCATGCAGCTCACCGCCGGACAGGTGGTGACGTTTTCCATACGCACACGCAACAATCAGCCGACCATCGACTTCATCTGGAAGAGCAGGAATATGCGCTACAGCTTCACCGTCACGCTGCGCATCAGCGTGCCGGCTAAAAAATGGGTGCCGGACGTGGTCTGGAATGAATCCTGCCCGTTCAGCAAGAGCGAAGGCACGCTCAAAAAGACCGAATGTATTGAGCCGGGGAGCACAAAAACGGTGGTGGTGGACGGCGTGTCATACCCGGTCACGCAGGCATGCTGGCAATACAAAGACACGTACATGACCCAGGCGGCGAACAATGGCACCTGTAAGACGTATATGGACAATCCGGCCTGTACGCTTGCGTCACGTGTCTGCGCCTTCAGCGCTGAAGATGGCAGCGGCTGCCTGCATGAATACGCGACGTACTCCTGTGAAACACGGACCGCCGGGCAGGTGATGATTTGCGGCGGCGACACCTTCTGTCTTGACGGGGACTGTGAGCGGGCGCAGCAGGGGAAAAATAACGACTTCGCGCCGGTGGTTTCTGCTCTCGCTGCCCTGGCGGCAGCGGGTAAGGATGTCGCGGCACTCAATGGCGTGGATGTTCGTGCCTTTACCGGCAGTGCGAAGTTCTGCAAGAAGTTCGCGGCGGGTTTCAGCAACTGCTGTCAGGACGGTGGCTGGGGGCAGGACGTGGGGCTGGCCAGCTGCAGCAGCGAGGAGAAAGCGCTGGGCAAGGCCAAAGAAAATAAGCTTACCGTCAGCGTGGGAGAGTTCTGCTCGAAGAAGGTGCTTGGCATCTGTCTTGAGAAAAAGCGCGGGTACTGCCAGTTCGATTCGAAACTTGCCCGGATAGTGCAGCAGCAGGGGCGTAACGGCCAGCTTCACATCGGCTTTGGTAAGGCCAGCAGCCCGGACTGTCGCGGCATCACCCAGACTGAACTGCAGCAGATACAGTTCGACAGGCTCGATTTCACCCCCTTCTATGAAGACCTGCAGCACAACAAGAATATCCCCGACAATAATGCGCTGACTGAACGTATCCGCGAGCAGGTCGCATCTCAGCTGCAGAATAAGTGAGGAGTGGCCATGAACACACGCATGATATATGTCGCCTGTGCAGGGCTGATGCTGATGACAGGCCCGCCGTTGCGCGCGAAGGACGCCGGCTGGCAGTGGTATAACGAATCCCGCAGGCTGCAGTCGGAGGACCCGGGGGCGTCATCCGCCCCGCCCGCAGGCCAGCCCGACATCATGGATAAACTGGCCACGCTGCAGCAGGCCACGAAACGGGCGATGTACGAGGCGATTCTGTATCCGGGAGTGGAAAACTTCACCCGCTACTTCCGGCTGCAGAACTACTGGACTCAGCAGGCCGGGCTGTTCTCGATGAGTGCCAAAAAGGCCATGCTCGAACACCCTGAACTTGATTACAACCTGCAGCACAGCCACTACAACGGCACGGTGCGTAACCAGCTGGCCGCCGACTTTGCCGACCAGCGCCGCGCCATCGAAACCCTGGCTCAGCATTACGGCGTGATGTTCTTCTACCGCGGACAGGACCCGATTGACGGTCAGCTGGTTCAGGTGGTGAAAAACTTCCGCGAGACGTACCACCTCAGCGTCATTCCGGTTTCCGTCGACGGCATCGTCAATCCGCTTTTGCCGGACACCCGGATGGATGGCGGTCAGGCAGGCCGGCTGGGAATCCGCCACTTCCCGGCGCTGATGCTGGCTGACCCGAAAAGCGGCACGGTCAGGCCTGTTTCGTATGGCTTTATCAGCCAGGATGACCTGGCGAAGCAGTTCCTCAACGTTTCCACCGATTTTGCCCCCAACTTCTGATACAGGGAGAGTACGCATGCGCAAATTCCGTTTTCGCCTGCCCGAGTTCGACGTACCCGGATTATGGGTGCTGAGCCTCGGCGTCTGGTTTCACATTGTGTCCCGCCTGGTACGGCGTGAGCCGGAGATGGCGGTCCTGCTCGCCCAGGTCATCGGCGTCTCGATGGCGCTCTGGGGTGGCTACCGCATTATTAACCGCTGGATTGACGCCGCCCGTGAGGCTGAAAACGCGCAGGACGCCGGGGAGACGCGCCATGAACCTTAGACAATCCCTGTTTGTCGCCACGCTCGTGGTTTTCAGCCTCGCTTCGCAGGCCGCAACGCTCGACGAAGTCAGAACGCTCTGGAACCCGCAGGGAATGCGCGCGGCAGAAGCCCCACCCGCGACTGAGGAAGGCCAGACGGTAAAACCGCCCCCGGCGAAGCCGCCCGTCTGGTACCGGCTGAGCAACGGCCGTCAGGTTAACCTCGCGGACTGGAAGGTGGTGCTGTTTATGCAGGGGCAATGCCCTTACTGCCACAAATTTGACCCGGTGCTGAAGTCGCTTGCGGCAAAGACGGGTTTTGGCGTGATGGCCTATACCATCGACGGTCAGGGGGATGCGTCCTTTCCCGATGCGCTGCCCGCCCCACCGGAGGTGATGAAGACCTTCTTCCCCAACCTGCCCGTGGCGACCCCCACCACCTTTCTGGTCAACGTAAATACCCTTGAGGCTCTGCCGCTGCTGCAGGGTGCCACCGACGAACAGGGCTTTATGGCCCGCCTGGATACGGTTTTGCAGATGCGAGGCACCAGACAATGATGAAAGTATTCCGACCGCGCACGGTTCTGGGCTGCGTGCTTCTTGCCTGCTCCACCGCCGTGGGTGCTGATGTGAACAGCGACATGAACAGCTTCTTTAATAAGCTGGGCTTCGATTCCAACACCAGTCAGCCACAGGTCTGGCAGGGGCAGGCCGCAGGCTACGCCACGGGCGGCTCGCTCTACGCCCGCACCCAGGTGAAAACCGTCCAGCTTATCTCCATGACGCTGCCGGACATCAACGCCGGCTGCGGCGGTATCGACGCCTATCTCGGCTCCTTCAGCTTTATCAACAGCGACCAGCTGCAGCGCTTCGCCAAACAAATTATGTCCAATGCGGCCGGATACTTCTTCGATCTGGCGCTGCAGACCACCGTACCGGAAATCAAGACGGCAAAGGACTTCCTGCAGAAGATGGCCAGCGACATTAACAGCATGAACCTCAGCTCCTGCCAGGCGGCACAGGGCATCGTCGGCGGACTTTTCCCCCGCACGCAGGTTTCCCAACAGAAGGTCTGCCAGGACATCGCCGGCGAGAGCAACATGTTTGCGGACTGGGCGGCCTCCCGCCAGGGCTGCACGGTAGGGGGCAGCCTGGATAAGGTGCGCGACAAGGCGAGTGAGAAGGACAAGGAGCGTATCACGAAGAATATTAACGTCATCTGGAACGCGCTGGGTAAGAACGGCATGTTCGACGGTAATAAGGAGCTGCGGGAGTTCATCATGACCCTGACCGGTACGCTGGTCTTTGATGAAAAGGGCAATATCACTCCGCTTCCTGCCAGAACCACCGACCGCGACCTGATACGGGCAGTGATGGAGGGCGGCACGGCGCGGATTTATCACTGTAACGACAGCGAGAAATGCCTGAAGGTGGTGGCTGATGCAAAGGTCACCATCAGCCAGAAAAACGCGCTGAAAAATCAGATTAAAGACATCCTCTCCAGTATTCAGAACAAAGTGGCCATTGATAAGGCGCTGACGGAGAAGGAGAAGGGGTTTATCACCAGCACGACTATTCCGGTATTCAAATATCTGGTTGACCCGCAGATGCTGGGTATCGCTGACAGCCTTGTCTACCAGCTGACCGACTATATCGGCTACGACATTCTGCTCCAGTACATCCAGGAGCTGGTCCAGCAGGCCCGGGCGATGATGGCCACCGGGAACTATGACCAGGCGGTTATCGACAGCATCAATAACAACCTTAACGAAGCCACGCGGCAGATAGCGTCCTTCCAGGCACAGGTGCAGGTGCAGCAGGACGCGCTGCTGGTTGTTGACCGCCAGATGAGCTATATGCGCCAGCAGGTCTCGGCCCGTATGCTGCAGCGCTACCAGAACAACTATCACTTCGGAGGGGCGCGCTGATGCAGGAAATCTATGTCATCGCGGGCGGCGACTGGCTGACGCAGACGCTGAATGCCATCGTCACGTTCATGTCGACGGAGAACTGGGTTGTTATCCGGCGTATTGCGACGGCTTTCTCTGTGCTGGTTGTGGCCATTTCGTGGATACGACGCCACAACATTATGGACATGCTGGGCTGGGCAGGCGTCATTGTGCTGATGTCGCTGCTGGTCAGCGTCCGTACCCCGGTACAGATTATCGACATAAGCGATCCGGGCAGGGTGTATCAGGTCGACAACGTCCCGGTCGGGCTGGCACTGCCGGCATCGCTGACCACGAAAATCGGCTATGCCCTTGTGCAGGGATATGAAATGGTGTTTTCACAGCCCGACAGCGTCACCTACAGCAAAACCGGGATGCTGTTCGGCGCAAACCTGGTCTCGCGCAGCACCGACTTCCTGTCGAAAAACCCTGAAATCACCACGCTGTTCACGGACTATGTGCAGAACTGCGTGATGGGCGACATCTTCCTGAACGGCAAATACACCCTGGACGAGCTGATGAACAGTACCGACCCCTACACCATTATCTTCTCTAAACCCAGTCCGCTGCGTCAGGTGCAGAACTATAAGAAGTTTACGACCAGTGGCGAAGGAGGAACGGAGATAAAGGCGTTTTTATCCTGCGAAGAAGCTGCGGTGATCCTCAAACAGAAGCTGGGCCTTGATACCCAGACCGGAGGGAAAAGCTGGAGTTACTACGCGCGATGGCTCTTTGGCGGACGTCCGAATCCCGACCTTCTCCTGAGTCAGATGCTCGGTGAAAGCTATAACTATTTTTATAACTCCGGGCAAAGCGCCTCTCAGATTATCCGCCAGAACGTCACGATGAATGCCCTGCGAGACGGCATCATGGGCTATGCGGCACGGAATGGCGATACTTCGAGCCTGCTCAACATCGCCACCACCTCATCGATGGAGAAGCAGCGCCTGGCGCATGCGACCGTAGGGCAGGTGGCCCTGCGCTCGTTGCCCATGTCCCAGACGCTGATCGTCGGTCTGATTATCGGGATATTCCCGCTGATGGTGCTGGGCGGGATGTTTAACGCCGTCACCCTTAACGTGCTGAAGGGCTACGTACTGGCTATCATGTGGGTGCAGAGCTGGCCGCTGCTTTACGCCATCCTGAACAGCTGCATGACCTTTTATGCGAAGGCTAACGGCTCACCGGTGGTGCTCTCGGAGTTGTCGCAGGTACAGCTGAAATACTCGGACCTGGCCACCACGGCAGGGTACCTGTCGATGCTGATACCGCCGCTGGCCTGGGGCATGCTGAAAGGTCTGGGCTCCAGCTTCTCGAGTCTCTACAGCCATCTGGCCTCATCCGCTATCAGTCCGGCTGCCACAGCGGCGGCAGGATCAATCGACGGGAACTATTCCTATTCGAATATGCAGACAGAGAACGTGAGCGGTTACAACTGGAATACCAACAGTTCGACCATGTTCGGTCAGATGAGTCATCAACTGGCAAACGGAGCGACATCCACACAGATGCGTGACGGCGGCACGGTGACAGACTCCACGCAGGCCGCGAGTAAAACGCCGGTGAACATCAACTTTGCCCGCCAGATAGCAACGGCCCAGCAGGAAATGGCCCGCGAGGCACAGACACAGTCTCAGAGTGCAATGCAGAGCTTTAGTAGCAGTATGTCAAGCACGTGGCAGACCCTCAGCCAGTTTGGCACCAACCGGGGGAGCAGCGACTCGATGACGCAAGGCGCCGACAGCACGATGAGTGCGCAGGACTCCATGATGGCCAGCAAGATGCGCAGCGCAGTAGAAAGCTACGCGAAGACGCATAATATTGGATTTGATAAGGCTACTCAGGAACTGGCACAGCGCAGTGTTCGTGCCTCTGCAGGATTATATGGTGATGCAAGCGGACACGGAGGTTTTGGTATCAAGGCTTTTGGGAATGGTGGTGGTGTCAGCTTCAGGGCAGGTGGTAAAGCCGGTATCGACTTTGACGATCTGGATTCTCATCAGGCAAGTAGCAGCTCGAGAGCCAACCAGGATGCGCGTCACGATATTGATGCCAAATCTACGAAAGATTTTAAGGAAGCCAGCGACTACTTTACCAGCCGTAAGATAAATGAATCGGGCAGTCATACGGATAACAACGCCGCCTCACGCGCGGACCAGTTGTCCGCATCACTGAGTTCGGCAAAACAAAGCCTTGAACAGTATTCGACCAGCCAGGCACGCAGCAAGGAATATGCTGAAATGGCATCCCGGACGGAAACCATGAGCGGGCAGGTTAACGAAGATCTCAACCAACAATTTGCCCAATATGTTCGTAAGCAGGCGCCGCATGAGGCCGATACTTTGCTGACGGATACCGGTTCACCAGAGGTTGCGGCAAAACGCAGAGATCTCGCCTGGTCATTTGTGCAAAGTCAGGTTCAGCCTTCGGTGGAGAATGCATATTCTGATGCGAAAGGCGGGCTGGGGCAAAGTATGGACAATGTGTCTGCGGGAGGCGGGCGTCAGGACTTGTTATCCGACCATGCGGCGCATCAGGATACCATTGAGAGTGCAACGTCGGGGGCTGGTATTAAAGGGAATGTGAAAGGCTCGGTAGACGGTATGATGGCTGAGACGAGAAATAATATTTCAGGAACACAAAGTGAAATAAAGGGCGCTTCAACGCCTGTCGATAATCAGTATTCGGCACTGGAGCGTCATCATCAGTCGGAAGCGAATAATCAGAATATTATGTACGATAAAGAGAAATCCTCACAGAACGCTATTCCGGGGGCGGACAGTTCTGAAGAACTTCTGGAAAAAGCAAAGAAACTGGAGAATAATCGAAAAAAATAATCAGGGAGGTTGTCGGATATGAAAGAACTGATACGAATTATGTGGGTTCTGCTCATACAGTATATTGCCTGCTGGCTTGCAGGGTGGGAAACATCCGTCATACTCCTGACACTTGCGTTGTTAATTATATGGCAGGGTATATTTGCATGGATTAATAATCGAGTTCGCAAGCAGAAGTACTTGCATAGTAAGAACGATGTCTCACCGGTAATGTACATGGTCCTTTCAGTTCCCGCGCTCTGTTTCCCTGTGCTGGCCCTACTGATATTTATCGGACTCTCGGTCTACAGGGTCTGTGTAATAGGTGCTGTGACGGTTGGAGATGAATCGCTTAAAGAACAGTTTTATTTTGACAGTACGTTTCAATGTGATCCATTTCCTTATGAATCCGAATCACACGATTCTGCGGCAGTGGGATTGAATCCAGCTACAGGATTGCCAATGTGCGGGCTAGTTGATACTTCTGGTAATTTTTATGGGTGTTCATCTGGATCATACAGAAGCTCGGACAGTTAGATATCATTACCTATATTAGATTATGGGTAATCGCCAAGCTATGAATGGATATAATAAACAAAGGAAATAATGTTAATGAAAAAGATGATGATGGTAGCTCTGGTCAGTTCCACGCTGGCCCTTTCAGGGTGTGGTGCGATGAGCACAGCAATTAAGAAACGTAACCTTGAGGTCAAAACGCAGATGAGCGAAACGGTCTGGCTTGAACCATCAAGCGAGCGTACCGTTTTCCTGCAGATCAAAAACACGTCTGATAAAGACATGAGCGGTCTCCAGTCTAAAATTACCGAAGCTGTTAAAGCCAAAGGCTACCAGGTCGTGACCTCGCCGGATAAAGCCTACTACTGGATTCAGGCGAACGTACTTAAGGCCGACAAAATGGACCTTCGTGAGTCACAAAGCTGGCTCAGCCGTGGCTACGAAGGTGCAGCGGCAGGGGCCGCGCTGGGTGCCGGTATTACCGCCTATAATTCCAGCTCTGCCGGAGCCACTCTGGGCGTAGGACTTGCTGCCGGCCTTGTTGGCATGGCCGCTGATGCGATGGTCGAAGACATCAACTACACCATGATCACGGATGTGCAGATTGCCGAGCGTACCAAAGCGACCGTGACCACGGACAACATCGCCGCCCTTCGCCAGGGAACTTCTGGCGCCAAAATTCAGACCAGCACCGAGCAGGGGAACCAGCATAAATATCAGACCCGTGTGGTATCAAATGCGAACAAAGTTAATCTGAAATTCCCCGAAGCCCAGCCTGTGCTTGAAGATCAGCTGGCTAAATCTATCGCGAACATTCTTTAATTAATACCAGGGGGCGGTTTCTTCCGCCCTTTTCCCTGGGTCACTCAGTCCGAATAGCATCTGTTTTCCTCATTCTCTGTTGATATCAGATAAACGCTGAACGGTGGCGCAAATCCTTTGTGCTGCCGGGAAGGGTTGCCGGTAGGGCCGGTGAATAAAGGAATTAATATGTCGCTATTTGCATTAGTCGTGAGTATCGAAAGTGATTATCCTAATGCTTTATTTGCTGTTCCATTTTTAGTTCTGTTAATACTGCTGTGGATATCCTTTTTTCGTAAGTGATCTCTTATTTGCCGGGCCAGTAAATAGCCGTTCCTGAATGTAGCCTTATCATAACCGTCTAAATTCCATTTATACCGGACCCATACATCATGAGTTTTAATGCAAAGGATATGACCCAGGGTGGTCAGATCGCGAGCATGCGCATCCGTATGTTCAGTCAGATCGCCAATATCATCGTGTACTGCCTCGTTATTCTCTTCGGCATCATTGTCGCGATTACGCTGTCGGTTAAACTGACCTGGCAGACATTTGTGAACGGCTCGGTGTATTACTGGTGTCAGACGCTGGCCCCCATGCGCGATATTTTTAAATCCCAGCCTGTCTACACCATCCGTTATTACGGCCATGAGCTGAAGTACAACGCGCAACAAATATTACAGGACAAGTATATCCAGTGGTGCGCCGACCAGGTCTGGACGGCCTTTATTCTTGCCGCCATTATCGCGGCCGTGGTGTGTGTTATTACCTTCTTTCTCACCACCTGGATTCTGGGCCGCCACGGCAGACAGCAGAGTGAGGATGAGATAACCGGTGGACGCCAGCTGACTGACGATCCAAAGGAGGTCGCCAGAATGCTGAAGCGCGTCGGTCTCGCATCTGACATCAAAATTGGCGAGCTGCCGCTTATTAAGGACTCGGAGATCCAGAACTTCTGTCTGCACGGCACCGTCGGGGCCGGTAAATCCGAGGTTATTCGTCGCCTGATGAACTATGCCCGCCAGCGTGGCGATATGGTTATCGTCTATGACCGCTCCTGTGAGTTCGTCAAAAGCTACTATGATCCGGCCACGGATAAAATCCTTAACCCGCTGGATGCGCGCTGCGCGGCCTGGGACCTGTGGCGGGAGTGCCTGACGCAGCCTGACTTCGACAATGTTTCCAACACGCTTATCCCTATGGGGACAAAAGAAGATCCCTTCTGGCAGGGGTCGGGGCGTACCATCTTCGCCGAAGCCGCCTATCTGATGCGCAACGATAAGGACCGCAGCTACAGCAAGCTGGTCGACACGCTGCTTTCCATCAAGATTGAGAAGCTGCGCTCGTACCTGAAAAACTCCCCGGCGGCGAACCTGGTGGAAGAGAAAATCGAGAAAACGGCCATCTCCATCCGCGCCGTGCTGACCAACTACGTCAAGGCCATCCGCTACCTGCAGGGCATCGAAAATAACGGCGAGTCATTCACCATCCGCGACTGGATGCGCGGCGTGCGTGAGGACGGTAAAAACGGCTGGCTGTTTATCTCCTCCAACGCCGACACCCACGCTTCCCTCAAGCCGGTTATCTCCATGTGGCTGTCCATCGCTATTCGCGGGCTGCTGGCGATGGGGGAGAACCGTAACCGTCGCGTGTGGATCTTCGGCGACGAGCTGCCGACCCTGCACAAGCTGCCGGACCTGGTTGAGATCCTGCCGGAGGCGCGTAAGTTTGGCGGCTGCTACGTCATTGGCATTCAGTCCTACGCCCAGCTGGAAGATATTTACGGGCAGAAGCCGGCGGAAACGCTGTTCGACGTGCTGAACACCCGGGCCTTCTTCCGCTCGCCGTCGCGCAATATCGCCGAGTTCGCCGCCGGCGAAATCGGTGAAAAAGAAATCCTCAAGGCATCCGAGCAGTATTCCTACGGCGTGGACCCGGTACGTGACGGTACCTCGGTCGGCAAGGACATGGAGCGCGTCACCCTGGTGAGCTACTCCGATATCCAGACGCTGCCTGACCTCTCCTGCTACGTCACGCTTCCCGGGCCTTATCCGGCTGTGAAGATGGCGTTGAAGTACCAGCCACGGCCGAAGGTGGCGCCGGAATTTATACCTCGCCCTCTCGACGGTAAGGCTGAAGAGCGTCTCAGTGCCGCGCTGGCGGCACGTGAGCATGAATCCCGCAGCATCGGCATGCTCTTTGAACCGGATGCAGACGTTATCGCGCCAGAGGGCGGTGCTGAGAATGCCGGCCAGCCACAACAGCCGTTGTCTGTGACCTGCGCTGCAGACACTGCATCCGCTTCGGCATCCGCAGCGGGTGCCGCAGGCACCGGCGGCGTGGAGCCTGAGCTGAAGACAAAGGCGGAAGAGGCTGAGCAGCTGCCGCCCGGCATCAGTGAAAGCGGTGAAGTGGTGGATATGGCGGCATGGGAGGCGTGGCAGGCGGAGCAGGACGAACAGTCTCCTCAGGAGAGACAGCGTCGGGAAGAAGTGAACATCAACGTTCACCGGGTGACTGAAAAGGATCTTGAGCCGGGAGGATACATCTGATGATGAGCATCGGATCGGTAAAATCCGCCGGCAGCGCGGGTAATTATTACACCGACAAGGACAACTACTACGTTATCGGCAGTATGGGTGAGCGCTGGGCCGGAAAAGGGGCTGAAGCGCTGGGGCTCAGTGGCGGGGTGGACCAGAAGATCTTTACGAAGGTTCTGGAGGGACGCCTGCCGGACGGCAGCGACCTCAGCCGGACTCAGGACGGGGCGAACAAACACCGCCCGGGCTACGACTTCACCTTCTCAGCGCCCAAAAGTGTCTCCGTGATGGCGATGCTCGGTGGCGACAAGCGTCTTATTGAGGCCCACAACCGCGCTGTGGAGACCGCCATTAAGCAGATAGAGGCGATGGCTTCCACGCGGGTGATGACGGAGGGCAGGAACGAGACGCAGCTGACCGGCAACCTGGTGATGGCGTTGTTTAACCACGATACCAGCCGCGACCAGGAGCCGCAGCTGCATACCCACACCGTGGTGGCCAATGCCACTCTGCATGGCGATGAGTGGCGCACGCTCAGCAGCGACAAAGTGGGTAAAACCGGGTTTATTGAGAATATCTACGCGAACCAGATTGCCTTTGGCCGCCTGTACCGTGCCGCGCTGAAGGATGATGTCACGGCGATGGGCTATGAGCCGCAAACGGTCGGCAAACACGGTATGTGGGAGCTTAAAGACGTCCCCACTGAGCCCTTTTCGAGCCGCAGCAAAGCCATTCAGTCGGCGGTCGGGGATGACGCGTCCCTGAAGTCCCGCGACGTGGCGGCGCTCGATACCCGCCAGTCCAAGCAGAAGGTTGACCCCGAACAGCGTCTTGTCGAGTGGATGCAGACCCTGAAAGAGACGGGGTTTGATATCCGGTCCTACCGGGAGGCGGCTGACCTGCGGGTTATGCAGGGGAATATCCCCGCAACGATGTCTGAAGCCATTGATATTAACAGCAGCGTCGGGCAGGCCATCGCGATGCTGAGCGACCGGCGGGCGCGGTTCACGTATTCCGAACTGCTGGCCACCACCATCGGGCAGCTGCCCGCGCGGTCGGGCATGGTGGAGATGGCGCGTGACGGCATCGATGCGGCGATAAAAAATGAGCAGCTCATCCCGCTGGATAAAGAGAAGGGGCTGTTTACCTCGAACATCCACGTGCTGGACGAGCTGTCGGTGTCGGCGATGACCCGCGATTTACAGCGGACGGGGCAGGCTGACATTTTTCCGGAGAGGGGCGTGCCCCGCAGCCGGTCATACAGCGATGCCGTGAGCGTCCTGGCCCAGGACCGTCCGCCGGTGGCCATCATTTCGGGTCGGGGCGGGGCGGCCGGTCAGCGTGAGCGCGTGGCGGAACTGACGATGATGGCGCGCGAGCAGGGGCGTGACGTGCAGATTATCTCCGCCGACAGGCGCTCGCGCAGCGCCCTTATGCAGGATGAGCGCCTCAGCGGCGAGCATATCACCGACAGGCGGGGGCTGACGGAGGGCATGGCCTTTACGCCCGGCAGCACGCTGATTGTTGACCAGGGGGAGAAGCTGACCCTGAAAGAAACGCTCACGCTGCTTGACGGCGCGCTGCGCCATAACGTCCAGCTGCTGATAGCCGACAGCGGCCAGCGCACCGGGACCGGCAGCGCCCTCACCGTCATGAAGGAGGCCGGGGTGCGCACGCTCGCGTGGCAGGGCGGAGAGAAGACGCAGGTCGCGGTTATCAGCGATCCTGACCGGCGGCAGCGGTATGACCGCCTGGCCGCTGACTTTGCCCGAAGCGTCCGCGCAGGTGAACACAGCGTGGCGCAGGTCTCCGGTCCGCGCGAGCAGGCGGTGCTGGCAGGCGCTGTCCGCGAGGCGCTGAAGGCGGAAAAGGTGCTGGGCGAGCGGGAGGTCAGTATCACCACGCTGGAGCCGGTCTGGCTCGACAGCCGCCATCAGCAGGTGCGCGACCACTACCGCGAGGGGATGGTCATGGAGCGCTGGAATGCCGAAGCAAGCAGCCGGGAGCGCTTTGTCATTGACCGCGTGACGGGCCGCAACAACAGCCTGACGCTGCGCAACGCGCAGGGTGAGACGCGGGTGACCCGCCTGTCTGAACTCAACAGCAGCTGGTCGCTGTACCGCACCGGCACGCTGCAGGTGGCCGAAGGCGACCGTCTGGCGGTGCTGGGCCAGGCGCAGGGGACGCGGCTCAGGGGAGGCGATACGGTGACCGTTAAGGCGCTCGGGGAGGCGGGGCTCGTCGTCAGCCTGCCCGGGCGTAAGGCGGACGTGGTCCTGCCCGCCGGCGACAGCCCGTTTACCGCCGCGAAGGTGGGTCAGGGCTGGGTGGAGTCGCCGGGCAGCTCGGTGAGCGACAGCGCCACGGTCTTTGCCTCGCTGTCGCAGCGCGAGCTGGATAACACCACGCTGAACAAGCTGGCGCTCAGCGGTCCGCAGGTGCGGCTGTACTCCGCGCAGACGGCGCAGAAAACGACGGAGAAGCTGTCGCGTCAGTCTGCCTGGAGCGTCGTGTCTGAACAGATTAAGGATGCGGCGGGGCATGACAGGCTTTCTGATGCCCTGGCGCACCAGAAAACCGGTCTGCACACGCCGGAGCAGCAGGCTATCCATCTGGCCATTCCGGTACTGGAGGGGAGCGGCCTGGCGTTCACGAAGCCGCAGCTGATGGCCGCCGCGAAAGAGTTTGAGCAGGACAGCCTCAGCCTGCAGGTCATCGAAAAGGAGGCGGACCGGCAGATACGCAGCGGCGCCCTGCTGTCGGTGCCGGTTTCGCCGGGAAACGGCCTGCAGCTGCTGGTCTCCCGCCAGTCGTACAATGCTGAAAAAAGCATTATCCGCCACGTCCTTGAGGGAAAGGAGGCCGTCACCCCGCTGATGGATAAGGTTCCGGACGCGCAGCTGGCGGGCCTGACCGACGGGCAGCAAAACGCCACGCGCATGATACTGGAGTCCCCCGACCGCTTTACTCTGGTGCAGGGCTACGCGGGGGTGGGGAAGACGACGCAGTTCCGTGCCGTTATATCAGCCATTGGCACGCTGCCTGAAAAAGAACAGCCGCGCGTTATCGGCGTGGCGCCCACCCACCGCGCGGTGAGCGAGATGCGCGATGCGGGCGTGCCCGAAACGCAGACGCTGGCGGCCTTTATTCACGACACGCAGCAGCAGCTGCGCGGCGGAGAGCATCCTGATTTCAGCAACGTGCTGTTTCTCGTGGATGAAAGCTCGATGGTCGGTAACGCCGACATGGCGAAGGCGTACAGCCTGATTGCCGGGGGTGGGGGACGGGCGGTCTCCAGCGGTGATAGCGACCAGCTGCAGTCCATCGCGCCGGGTCAGCCCTTCCGCCTGCTGCAGACGCGCAGCGCCATCGACGTGGCGGTGATGCAGGAGATTGTCCGCCAGACGCCGGAACTTAAACCTGCCGTCTACAGCCTGATTGACCGGGATATCGGCAGCGCCCTGACGACCATTGAGAACGTGGCCCCGGCACAGGTGCCGCGCAGGGCGGATGCCTGGCAGCCTGACGGCTCCGTCATGGAGTTCAGCCGCGAACGGGAGGAGGCCATCGCGAAAGCCGTGGCGGCCGGCGACCTGATGCCCGGCGGGCAGCCCGCGACGCTGCTGGAGGCCATCGTGAAGGACTACACGGGGCGCACGCCAGAGGCGCAGGCGCAGACCATCGTCATCACTGCCCTGAACGCCGACCGCCGCCAGGTGAATGTCATGATTCATGATGCCCGTAAAGGTGCCGGCGAGGTGGGTGAAAAAGAGGTCACGCTGCCGGTCCTTACACCTGCCAATATCCGCGACGGCGAGCTGCGGCGCATGGATACCTGGGAGGCATCGCGCGACAGCCTGGTCCTGCTGGACAGCACCTATTACAACATTGAGGCGCTGGACAGGGAGGCGCACCTGGTGACGCTGAAGGATGCGCAGGGCAACACCCGCAGCCTGTCGCCCGCGCAGACGGCGACAGAGGGCGTCACGCTGTACAGGCAGGACACCATCAGCGTGTCGGAAGGCGACAGAATGCGCTTTTCGAAAAGCGACAATGAACGGGGCTTTGTGGCCAACAGCGTCTGGAAAGTCAGTCAGATAAAAGGTGACAGCGTCACGCTGTCGGACGGAAAACAGACCCGCACGGTCACCCCGTCAGCCGAGCAGGCAGAGCAGCACATCGACCTGGCTTACGCCGTCACCGTCAACGGCTCTCAGGGGGCGAGTGAGCCGTTCTCCATCTCCCTGCAGGGCACGGACGGCGGACGTAAGCGGATGGTGAGCTTCGAGTCGGCCTACGTGGCGCTGAGCCGCATGAAGCAGCACGCGCAGGTTTATACCGACAACCGGGATAAGTGGGTGGCCGCGATGGAAGAATCGCAGGCGAAAAGTACGGCGCATGACATTCTCGAACCGCGCGGCGACCGCGCCGTCGCGCATGCCGCCCGCCTGACGGCGACGGCTAAAGCGCTGGGTGAGGTGCCTGCCGGTCGCGCCGCGCTGCGCCAGGCCGGGCTGCAACCGGAGGGCTCAATGGCGAAATTTATCTCGCCGGGGCGTAAATACCCGCAGCCGCACGTGGCGCTCCCGGCCTTCGACCGCAACGGCAGGCAGGCGGGCGTCTGGCTGAGCGCCCTGACGTCCGGAGACGGGCAGCTTAAGGGGCTCGCTGGTGAAGGCCGGGTGATGGGCAGCGGGGACGCGGCGTTTGCGGGTCTGCAGGCCAGCCGTAACGGCGAGTCGCTGCTGGCGCGGGATATGGAAGAGGGCGTGCGGCTCGCGAGGGAGAATCCGCAGAGCGGCGTGGTGGTGCGGCTCGAAGGCGAGGCGCGACCGTGGAACCCTGGCGCCATTACCGGCGGTCAGGTCTGGGCCGACAGCCTGCCCGACGGCACCGGTACGCAGCCCGGAGAGGCGGTTCCGCCGGAGGTGCTGGCACAGCAGGCGCTCGAGGCGCGGCAGATGCGCGAGATGGAGAGGCGTGCCGAAGAGGCGGTCCGCGAGATGGCCCGCAGCGGCGACAGGCCGGCCGGAGGGGCTGACGTCGCCGTCCGGGATGTGGTGCGGGATATGGATCGGATAAAAGAAACGCCGGCACCTCCCCTCACGCTGCCGGATGCGCCGGAAGAACGCCGCCGGGATGAGGCGGTGTCTCAGGTGGTGCGCGAGAATGTGCAGCGGGACCGCCTGCAGCAGATGGAGCGCGAAACGGTGCGAGACCTTGAGCGTGAGAAAACTCTGGGGGGAGACTGACATGCGCGCTGAAAACCATCCGCTCTTCCCCCTTGTGGTGGTGGCCGACTGCTGGCAGCAGCGTCTGCTTGTGTGGACGCCGGGCCAGACCGACCTTATCAAAACCGTGGCGCTGTTGCTGATGGTGGCCGACCACATCAGCATGCTGTGCGGACTGGATAATGACTGGCTGCGTCTTGCCGGTCGGGGAGCGTTTCCGCTCTTTGGCCTGGTCTGGGCCATGAATCTCGCCCGCCATCCGCAGATTGAGCAGCGCGCCCTGAACCGGCTCTGGATATGGGCCGGGGTGGCGCAGGGCGGCTGGATACTGGCCGGGCTTCGCCCGGACCTGGGCAATATCCTGTTTGCCTTTGCGGTCAGCGGACAGGCACTGGCGCTGATGCAGCGGCACGGGCCGCGCACGTGGCCGCTCTCCCTGATGCTGGTTCTGGCCTGGCTGCCGTTTTCGGGGGGAAGCTACGGGCTGGCGGGAGTAGTGATGCTGATGCTGGCCTGCGGCGTCTGTATGACGGGCCGGCGCACCACGCGCAAGGGACTGGTGCTGTGTCTGGCGCTGGCCATACTCGCGCTGAATGCCGCGGACAGCGCCGCCTTTGCCATCGCGGGTCTGGTGATATCCGGCGTTACCCTGACGGTGTTGAGCCGGACCTGTTACCGCGTGCCGCGCTTCTGGCCGCGCGAATTTTTCCCGCTGTTCTACGCGGTGCACCTGGCCGTCATCGGACTGATGGTGATGTGATATCTGCCGTGTCAGAATAAGGTCAGTCAGGGGGATACACGTGAAACAGATTTATCCGGAGGCAGGATGAAAGAGCAGGGGCGCCCCACGCTGACGCTGCGCCGTAAGACGGAGCCAGAAGGTCAGCGTGCCGTAAACAACAGCAATGAACCGAACGGTGCGGGACCGGGCCGGGTCACGCGTAAAAAGACCGTGGTGGTGAACACGCCTCCTGCCTGGAAGGCCAGGAAGCAGGCGGTGGATAATAGCGCGAAAAAGGCGCAGGCGGACGAGAAGGCCGCCAGAAAAGCAGAGAAAGCCCGGCAGTGGGCTGAGCGACAGGCGCAGGAGAGGGAGGCCATGCGGGCGGCCAGGCACAAACCAGCACCTGAACCGGTTTACCGGAAGGTCATGCCGCTTGCGGACGCGCTCGCGCTCCTTGAACGTTGCTGGCCGGCCCTGGTGACAGACGGCCAGCCGCAGCTCCTGGCGGTCAACATCCGGGAGGCGATGGTGAATGACATTCGCCGGCGCGGGCTGGATGTCTCCGTGAAGACGCTGAAGCGCTGCCTTGCCGCAGTGACCCGCTCGGATGCGTATCTGGGTGCCATGACGGCAGGCGCGTGGCGTAAAAACCTTGCCGGTGAACCGGTCGCACCTGTGAGTGCGGAGGAGGCGGCTTATGCCGTGGAGCGCAGGGCTCAGGAGCACGCTAAACACATGCGCAGGGCGGTCAGAAGCGTCGCCACCCGTGCACGGAACGAACTGATAACAACCGAGAAGAGAAAAACACAGGATGAACATGAATAAAACCCTTTCAGTCATACTTGCCGCAGGCCTTCTGGTCTCCGGCGTGGCGGGGGCAGCAGAGAAACCTGCCGCTGCCTTTACCCCGGAGCAGGAAGCCCGCATTGGTGAAATCGCGAAAGACTACCTGCTGGCCCATCCGGAGGTGCTGGTTGAGGTCAGCCAGAAGCTGCAGGCTCAACAACAGGAGAAGCAGCAGCAGGGGATGACGGCCGCCGCGATTCAGAATCAGGCGGCGCTGCTGAACGATAAAGGCACACCATCATATGGTCCCGCTGATGCGAAAGTGACGGTCGTTGAGTTTTTCGATTACCAATGCATCTACTGTGCCCGCCTGGCGCCGGAACTGGAGAAGGTAATAAAAGCTAACCCGGACGTGCGCTTTGTCTTCAAGGAATTCCCGATATTTGGCCAGCGCTGGCCGGCTTCGCTCAGCGCGGCGAAAACCGGGCTCCAGGTCTGGAAGCAGAAGGGGGCCGATGCTTACCTTCACTATCACAACGCGATTTACGCCACCGGTCACAACGAGGGTAAGCTGACCGATGCTGATATCAGCGCGGCCGCAAAAGCCGTGAAGTTCGATGCGAAAACAGCCCCAGATGTTCAGGGAACCCTGGATGGCATAAACACACTTGCGCAGCAGCTGGGCTTCAGCGGTACTCCAGCCCTGGTGGTTCTCCCGTCAGCCGGCGCCAGCGCTGATAACGTGACGGTTATCCCTAGATACACCAGTGCGGAGGCCCTGCAGCAGGCCATCAGTCATGCTGCCGGTGATACCAAAAAATAATCAGGCGTCCGCCACCTGATACCGCTAAAAGAGACTGACGCCTTCGCCGTGCTCAGTTGTCCAACCCCGGAGAAGGGTAAAAGCAAGTTTTCCCCGTCTCCGGCGTTTCTGGTTAACACATCCGAACAGTATTTCTGAGGTTATTTAATGCGTAAGTTCACCTTTCGCCAGCTGGCCGTGTCCGGTCTGGTATGTCTTTCGCTGAGCTGTATTCAGCCCGCAGCAGCTGCACCCTCCGTTCAGGTCGGCTTTTCACCTGAAGGCAGCGCGTTGCAGCTGGTCCTTAAGACGATTGAGTCAGCACAGCAGGAAATTCGGCTGATGGGCTACTCATTTACGTCTCCGGAGGTGGTTAGTGCGCTTGTCAGGGCAAAACGCCGTGGTGTGGATGTGAAGATAGTGCTCGATGAAAAGGGCAACCGGAGCAAAGCCAGCCAGGCGGCGATGAACGTCGTGGTGAACGCGGGAATTCCGCTGCGCACCAACGGTCGCTACGCCATCATGCATGACAAAGTTATTATTTTTGATAATCATACAGTTGAGGCTAGTAGCTTTAACTACACTCGCTCTGCTGCATCGAGGAATAGCGAGAATGTGCTGGTTATTAATGAGGTGCCGGAAGTGGCACAAACCTACCTTCAGCACTGGCAGTCGCGCTGGGACGGAGGAACGGAGTGGCATTCTTCATACTAAGTCGCATCGTCATTTGAACCGCAATCTACATCTATCCTGGTGAACCATGCGCCAACATGGCTCACACCTTCGCGTAAAGTTAAGTCGCTGATTTCAGATATCTGTAGTATTCTCTGCAAACGATCCAAGTTTGATCCTTGAGGAGGCAGAGATGTCGCAGATCGAAAATGCAGTAACTTCCTCATCGAAAGAAAAGCGTTCTTACCGAAAAGGTAAGCCGATGTCGGCGAGTGAAAGACAGCTTGCCGCGATTGCGCGTAAACGTGAAACACATAAAGAAGTGAAGGTTTTTGTTAAAAATCCTCTTAAAGATTGGATGATTACGATCTGTGAAGAGGAAGGGCTCACTCAAGCTCAGTTTATTGAGACCTTACTCGAACGTGAACTTTCTGAACGCGGCGTTCTCGATGTAAAGACTTCACATTCTTGAACGTTTTCTCATTGGATGCTAGATTACTGATCGTTTTAGTGAATTCTTGGTTGGCCACGCCATAAGGTGGCAGGGAACTGGTTCTGATGAGGTGTCTACCCGGGACCAGAAAAGCAAAAACCCCGATAATCTTCACCAGGTTTGGCGACTAAGAGAAGATTAACGGGGCCTACTTAAACTGTATAGAAGCTGTTGCTCTATGCAGGGAGTATAGTTTTATGCTCAGAAAACTGCAATACCCGTTTCTGTGCCATTTACTCCTTCCGTGCAACATAAGTGCGGGAAGGTGTGACTGACGCCCAGACCCTGTTCTCCCATTACCGTCAGGTCAAAAACCCGAACCCGGCATTCACGCAGCGTGAAGGCAAAAAGACACTGCCGTTCTGTCGTAAGCTGATGGCGAAAGCCGAAGGCTTCACGTCCCGTTTTGACTTTTCCATCCATGTGGCGTTCTTACGCTCGCTGGGTAAACGTCACCGGATGCCGCCACTGTTGCGCCGCCGGGCCATCGATGCCCTGCTCCAGGGGCTGTGTTTCCACTATGACCCGCTGGCCAACCGCGTTCAGCGCTCCATCACCAATCTGGCCATCGAGTGCGGTCTCGCCACCGAGTCGAAAAGCGGTAATCTGTCCATCACCCGCGCCACGCGGGCGCTGACGTTTATGGCGGAGCTGGGGCTGATTACCTATCAGACCGAGTATGACCCGCAGATTGGCTGCAATATCCCGACCGATATCACCTTCACGCCGGCACTGTTCTCCGCGCTCGACGTCTCTGACGTGGCCGTTGTGGCCGCGAGGCGCAGCCGTGTGGAATGGGAGAATCAGCAGCGTAAGAAGCAGAACCTGAAGCCGCTGGAGATGGACGAGCTGATAGCGAAGGCCTGGCGGTTTGTGCGCGAACGGTTCCGCAGCTACCAGTCCGAACGTAAACAGCATGGCCTGAAGCGCGCCCGCGCCCGACGTGACGCGGACAGAGCCCGTAAGGACATTGTGACGCTGGTGAAACAGCAGCTGACGCGTGACTACGCCAAAGGGCGTTTCGTCGGCGACAGGGATGCTCTCCAGCGTGAGCTGGAGCGGCGCGTGAAAGAGCGCATGCTGATGTCGCGTGGTAACAACTACACGCGGCTGGCCACCGTCTCCATATAACCCTTCCTGTGTGAAAAATCCGGCTGGCGCCGGAGGGTTTCGCACGTCTGCAGCTCCCGGCTGACGGTTTTCTGCACGAAATGACGCCCGTCCTCCCTGAAATTCATCCCATTCCGCCATCAGAATAGCCAGAAATTGCATCAGAGTGGCCATATCTGGTCGCCAGATTCAGTTACCCACAATTAACTGCAAGGGACCTTTCCATAAGGTTACAACCGTTATGCTTACAGAGCGCCAGCCGACCTGATTTCAAAGTGCGTGGTTTCCTTTAAAAACCTGCTCTATACTTCTTTTAAATATCTTTTATTTCATTCATATAAATATATAACCTGTTCGTCGCCTGACCTCTGGACAGGCTCCTGATAATGCACGCCCTTGCAGCGGGCTCACGTCCGCGCCGGTTCGGCAACTGCCTCAAGTAGCTCCCATCGCTACGCGACGGGCCCCAGGTACAGCACATATAGTTACAACATTCAAAATACTCACTCAAAAGCAGGAACAGTGCCTACCTGAACCCTCACAGCTCATCCTCACCACTGAAAAACCGCGCCGCCCCGGGCCGAAGGCCCGGAACAACATCGCTTTTAATGATGGATGTTGTAACTAGCTTTTAAGTTGCTGTAAGTAGTGTCGCTGGAAGTTCGGGAGTAACACGCCCGTAAGCGGCCCTCACGGCCCGCTAACGCGGAGATACGTCCCGACTGCGGCTACGCCTTGTCGTGACCACTCCGACGTCGCACAAAAGCTTCTGTATCGCTTTAAGCGGGTTTTGGTCTTGCAGGGGGAAGAGATGGATTGGTGAAACCTGTTAATAATATAACCGGCTGCGCCGGGCTACGGCGCCACTCACTCACAGTGGCATATTCAATACCAGCAGGCGCCTCCATGCCGCTAAAGCGGCATTCAGTGGACAGGCTGCGCACTGCTCGCCTGTCCGGTATGCATGTGATATAAACGATTGTGTTTATAAACACTTCTGTGGATATCGTTATGCTGCTGACGACTACATTGACAGCGTGTACGGAACGGCGCACGGAAACCGGGCGCGTTTTCTGAAGGACAACCCGGATATCCTTCCCCAGGAGCTGAGCCGCTGGCTTAAGGCTGGCCTGAAAATCAGGCCTGAGACCGGCGAAATCTACAAGCCCGTATCACGCCGCGTCAGGATACCGTCGGCGGTTGCCGCCGGGGCTGGCGTGTTTCTCTCTGACGACCTGCGTGAACGTGTCGCGTCACTGGCCACCGCACAGAATGTGACAACTGATGCCATGCTCAATGCCCTAGTGGAGCGCGAGGAACTGTGTCGTAAGCTGTCCCTTCAGGCGGAAAGTGATGCCGCAGTGCCGGAGCAGCAGATTGCCGGCATTGTCAGCCGGTCATTTTC
>NZ_JBCHWG010000006.1:0-32183 GCF_059801165.1 Cedecea sp. Ae19-4
TACTTTATTGATGACGCCACTACCGGCATTAGCAAGATGCTGGACGATCGTTACTGGAACAGGAATCTAAAAAAATACGCCGCGCGCTGGCGTGAGCACCTGCACATTGCCTTTGGTGATGTAAAGCGGGGCGCTGCACCGTATTGCAGTAAGCACCACGTTGATGAGTGGGATGCCAGACGCAAGCGCAGCCGCGCGATCATGGCCCGCCTTGAACTCGAAGACCAGGATACCAAAGAGCGTATTTCGCTTATTGAGCAGATCGATAAGAGCATATCCAACCCGGCATTGCGCCGCGTTGAACTTATGACCCGTATCGGTGGTTTTGAGAAAGTCGCCACCGAAAGCGGCTACGCGGGCCAGTTTTTTACCCTGACAGCACCATCCAAATACCACGCATATACCGTATTCGGTCATCGTAATGCCAAATGGAATGGTGCCAGCCCCAGAGCAACGCAGCGCTACCTTAACCGGGTATGGCAAAAGATCCGCGCCGAGCTGGCCCGCCGTGAAATCCCTGTTTTTGGTCTGAGGGTTGCGGAGTCTCACCACGATGGTACTCCGCACTGGCACGGTCTGCTGTTTTCTTTGCCGGAACATTCCGCCGAGCTGCTGGAAGTGATGGAAGACTATGCCACCCGCGAGGATGCGGAAGAGTTGCAGGGTAAGCACGGCAATCAGCCGCGTTTTGATATGAAGCCGATCGATCAGGAAATCGGCAGCGCCACCGGCTACGTGGTGAAGTACATCAGTAAGAATATTGACGGCTACGCGCTCGACGGTGAAACCGACGACGAGAGCGGCAGGCCGCTGAAAGAAACATCAAAACACGCTACCGCCTGGGCATCGTGCTGGGGCATCCGTCAGTTTCAGTTTTTGGGCGGTGCGCCGGTATCTGTCTGGCGTGAGCTGCGCCGGTTCCGCAATCAGGAGCAGGCTGACAAGATAAACCCGCTGTTTGCTGAGCTGCACCGCGCAGCGGATGCTGGCGACTGGCAGCAATACACCCAATTGCAGGGCGGGGCACTGGTTGCCCGCCGCGATCTGCCGTTGCGCATCTGGTACCAGCAGAAGGACGAGCCGAATGATTACGGCGAGTATCTGGATCTTATCAAAGGTCTGGTGATGCCAGCCGTTCACATCCCACCAATTGAAACCCGCCTGCATACCTATCGCATTGTGCGTAAGAAACCGGAGGTTTTAGACGACTCCGGGCAGGCCGTTGACTTTGATTTTGACCTTCGGGGCGCGTCCGCGCCCTCTAGGACTTGTGTCAATAACTGTACCGAGGTTAAAAAACATACAAACTCAGGAGGTGACAATGCTCCACCAGTTGAGCCTGAGCAGTATGAAATTGGTCAAATGACCCGTGAGCAGAAAAAACGGCTCAACGAAAGCCTCAGAAACTACAAACCGGAACGGCAAAAATCACCTGCTGATGAGTTTGAGGCGCTGGCTAATGCCATTACGGCTTCAGATTGTGATGATATCGAGCAGGCCAGGGCGGAGAGCTACCTAAAAGTTGCTCAGGAATTGCGGCAGCAGGAAAGGGATATGCCTGCTGTTACCAGGCTTGCCCCTGTGCACGCGGATCGCATTGCTGCGCTGGATGATTTCGCCAGGTCTATAGGCATAGAACTGAGCGCAGGCCACCTAACGTTATTGCTACGCGGTGAGCGTTTGCGAATTGATGGCTTTATTGTCTCTGCAACCAGTAGCGGAGAGCTGAGACGCAGAAAAGATAACGGTGCTGACCGGAAGACTGCCGATTTGTGGCAGCATATGAGGCTAAGTCATAATGTTGACAGCAGAGATATCAGGCATGATCCCGTTGGCAGCTATGCGGAAATGTTGAAAAAAGCTGATCCGGCTGCGTGGGACAGGTTGTTTGGCACCAGGAATCAGGGGCAGCGCGTATGTTTGACGAAGAACAGCGAGAGCAGGAAGTAATTGATTTCATCAGTAACAAAATTAAGCGATGCCGTAAGTGTGGTAACGAGCTGCACTACAAGGAAAAGTATTATTTTACTGATCGCATTTGCTGCATTTGCAAGGGGTTAAAACCGTTTGACGCTCCCGAAGATATTTCTTTGTCTGAAAGCTGCGAGCCAGAACCCGCGCGGCTGGCGGATGAAGGCCATGATGTAAGAACCAGTACCGAGCGTGAGTTATTTAACCGATATCCCGAATGGCAGTTGATGAATGAGAGGGCGGCAAAGAAATGGCGAGAAGAGCATCCGCCTGAAGAAAGCTGTCTCCCCTCTTCCCGATCAGCGGTAAATTCCGCAGGGCCATTATCTGTTGAGCGGATCAATGAGCTAATGGCTAAATATGACGCCAGCGAAGCCGTGGATATCAGGCAGGAAGAGCTGATATCACTGCTGTGGGAAGTGCTCTACCACCGCAAAATTAATCCAGTCTTCTGAGATGGGTTTACCTCATGTGCGCAAGACCACTGGCAAAGAATCAAATGGTAATCGGTATGGCTGGCGTAACGCGTTACGCCGGGAATAGCGATTCTGCGGGTGCGGGCGGCAAAGAGTCCGCCAGCGCCACAACGTGGCGCTCAATGGTAAATGAGTCTGGCTCAGGTGATGGCGTTGCATGTTGTACGTTTGTGTTGTACATTTAAAGCGTACATAAAAGGAGGTCATATGCGAACCTATACCACATCTCAGGCCCGGCAAAATATTGCTGAGGTAATGGAAGCGGCTACCGCTGGTGAACCTGTTGAAATAACCCGCCGCGATGGCTCTGCCGCTGTGCTTATCAGCCGGGATGATTTCAACGCGTGGCAGGAAGCAAAGCTGGATGCTGAATTTGCTGAAATTATGGGGCGGCACGGTCGTACCATTAAGGCGCTGGCAGACAGATGAAATGGATTAGCGCTCAGGAGGTGATAGCGTTTCATGACCGTCTGCTTGCAGCTTTGCCAGGCGTTCAGGGAATGCCGGAGCCGGGAAGAGCAGAGGCGATCATCTATCGTGTTCAGAACCAGCTTTACTATGAAGGTGTTGAGGATATTCACGAACTGGCTGCAATGTATCTTGTCGCTATTTCGCGTGGTCATATCTTCAATGACGGCAATAAGCGAACCGCTTTTTTCGTTGCGATGGCTTTTTTAAAGCGCAATGGCATTGATATCCGTGACGAAGGTGATGAACTGGAAGAACTGACGGTATCCGCAGCGATGGGGGCAGTAAGCAGCGAGGATATTGCTGCTGTTTTGCGCCGACTATCCGTTAATCCCCACTGACCTGAGAAGCTGCCTTTTGAGGCGGCTTTTCTTCCCTCCTGGCTTTCTTTCTCTGTCGCACAATAGTGCACAAATTTGCACAATTTTTTTGATGCTGTTTATACCCTTTCCGCCCTGTGGCGGCGCGGTCTGGCTCAGGATCGGCAAATGCACAAAAAACGAAGCAAATGTCGCGCGCAGGTGACGGGGGAACAGCCCACGCGACGGAGGGTCGGGAGGGGATGCCTTTAATTGCCATTCTCCGGCCTTTTTCGCCTTCTCCGCGCGTTTTCTTGCTTCTGGGTGCGTGCGGGGTCGATTGCAGTTTGCGCCTGCCAGAATGGCGCTCATGCGCTCTGAGTGAGGGGCGTTGAAGGTCGTGCCGAGTGGTGCTCAGGTGGTGGCCGGTCATGCGAGGATTGAAAATTACTGAAAGAGAACCGCCGCAGTATGTGCGGCGGGTGGAGCGGGTTACTCGTCTTTGAGCAGAGCGTAGGGATTAAAGCGGATCACTTCCTGACCGAGCCAGTCATTGACTCCCTTCATGGCTTCCATCACGGGCAACATTTCGTTGATAGCGAAGACGCGCGCGGCCTTCTCAACATCACCAAGCGAGCCGTTGCCTTCTGGCATTGCGCCCATCAGCTGCGGAGGGATGCGGTGAGCGTCACGCAAATCGTTGCGCGTTGCTGATTTGATGTTAAGAAACTCATCTTTTGCCGATATCTGGCTGAACGGCAACAGTTGCACGCCGTCCTTGCCGCCGCCCGGCGCGTGGATCAGCACGTTTTTGAAGGAGCCTTTTCCTCTGGCCTGTGACAGCGTCTTTTGCACCACCTTTATGCTTTCCTGATCCACCTTCTCCGAACCGACATAGAGAATACATCCGGCATGGGATCCGTTGTCGTAATAGAGTTTGCGGAACTTATCGGCGGAATGTGACAGGCTGGCGGACAGCAGCGCCCCCATGTATTCCGGCATACCGTATATTTCCTGATGAATGTCCGGGTTCATGATGTGGCAGACCTGACCAGCCTTAAAATCGTATTCATCTTTCCACTGTCGGATAAACCAGTAGGTATCAAGGTCGCTCCCCCGTCGCGTATTCAGCGCCGGAACATGCTGGAGTTTGAGCGGAGTACCCAGAAGGTTAGAGCGACGTTCAAGGTAGGCATTGCCGAAGACAAACCAGTCCAGCGCAAACGCAGAGAACGCCTGACGTGAGAGTAACGGATGAGGGATATAGCACCCGGTCAGCACATTACGTTTGAAATAAAGCGCCGACTGATGCAGCGGGGATTGTGCGAACGCGCGGGTTAACCCTCTCCAGTCTATTGGCGTCTCGTAGTACCGGCCATTATCGACGCAGCACATGCTGTCCAGTAGATCATAGCCGTCTGTTACTGAATATGGCCCGTCAAACGTAAAGGCACTGAGCGCCGGATCGCTTCTGAGCGCGTCAGAGATATCAGGCTGTCCGGCACTGCCACTGCTGGCAGTGTGTTTGTTTTTGTAGGTGCGCTTCTTCATCAGAACTCCATAGCAAACCCGCCGCTGCCACTCTCCTGGCCCAGCGGTTCGTTAATAATGGCGAGCATATTCGCCCAGGCTAAATCACCATGACTGACGCCGCGTGAGCGGTCAGTGTCATAGGTGATGAATCCGCCAGGCGTTTTTACCTTGCGAACAGAGTTGAATGCGTTGATCAGTGCGCGCTCGCTGCGGTCATATTCCCATCGCCCGGCGCGGATCAGCTGTAGCATTTTCAGCACCAGGGCGCGCTTTGACGTCATTGACATGGTGTAGGGCATCGCCATCGGGAAAAACTTCTTCACTATCTGGTAAACGGCTTCACCGTTACCGCCCGTCACGTCAATGCCGACATGCTGGACGTTGTATTTGAAGGTGAAGTTTTCGATAACTTTTGCCTGCTCTTCAAATTCAAGGCCGCGCACCTGCTCCGTTTCCACCGTGCGGAATTTACCGCCCGGCACCAGTGGCGGCACCACAACGCAAATCGCGCCGCTGTCACCGTTTCCGCTGCTGCCGTTGGCGTCATAGCCGATCCAGACCGGGCGATTACCCATCGGCCTGGACGCGAAAGGCTTCCAGTCCGGCCATTCGTCGTAACCATCTGCGCCGCAGCCAATCAGGGCGTTGAGGTTGAAGGCTGACTCGCCATCGCGAACAAATTCGCACATGTACAGGTTGCGGAACTCATCCTCGCTGTTTTCATCCTGAATTTCTTCAAGGTCGGTGTACTCCCAGCCGTGGTCTATCACATCCTTCAGGGTGACAATCTGACGCCAGGTTTTATCCGGGCATAACAGCCCGCTGTTAAGCGTTTTCCAGCCCACATCAAACGCTTTGCGCTGTGCCTTCGGGCGCTTCTCATTCCAGCGGTCGCCCGTCCAGAACGGATAAGCCTCATGGGTTTCACCAGACGGCGTGGAAAAGTAGGTACGCGTCAGCCCCTTCAGCGTTGCCATTGCCCCCGCAACCTTTCTCAGGTTGGTGAAGTTGCTGACCCAGAAAAATTCGTCGAACTTCAGGTTGCCCGTATATGACTGCGCTGTTGCAGCGGACGTGCCGAGGAAATGCAGCTCTGCGCCGTTACTCAGTACGATTTTGTCGCCGCCCTTAAGCTCAACGTCCACCTCTTCCGCCATCTTCTGAATGAATCCCCGGAACTGGTGCGCCTGACGGCGGGATGCAGACAGAAATATCTGGTTGCGCTGGTACGGGTATTTCACATCATCGCGCAGCGCATCAAGCAGCGCCTCGCGAGCAAAATACCAGGTCGCGCCGATCTGCCTCGACTTCAGGATCATACGGTTTCGGTGATGGCGTTGTTCATACCAGCCGCGTTGATGCCACGAAAGGGAATCAAGTATTTTCTCCCGCAGCGCGACGATCTGTTCTTCGGTGAAGTGGTTTTTCAGCTTGCGCTTGCGCGGCTTTTTACCAGCCCCTGCTGGTTGTCCGTCAGACAGCTTTTTCAGTTGCCGGGTCAGCAGATCAATCTCCTTGAAGTCTCCCCCGGTCTTGTCTTTCTTGTCCGTAAGCTGGATGAGGCGGGCATCCATAGACTGGCTGACGCGCTGGACGGGCGGTGTTTCATCCCATTCATCGCGTTTCTTCCACGCGTAAATTGTGTTCTGATTGATCCCCATCAGGCGCGCGATCTCCGCTGGCGGGTAGCCCTGCCAGTAAAGTTGCTTTGCCCTCTGACGTACAAAAGCGTCCTGTATCATCTGCCCTCCACCGTTTATGGAGTGAAGATTACCCCGCGCGCGATCCCGCTATCGCCCCCTTTATGGTCTGGCCTTCCTCCGACAACAAAACCTCGTTGAGACAGCAAGTTACGCTCTGCCATCATGGCCGTACAGAAACCACTCAACAGGATTATCGACATGGCTAGCGCAGCTAAACCAGCCCGTAAGAAATTCCGCGTTGCTGTCTCCGGGGCCACCGTTGACGGGCGTGAGATTCGCCCTGAGCACCTCCGTGATGCAGCAGCAAACTACAGCCCGGACGTGTACGGCGCACGCGTCAACGTGGAGCACTATCTTTCGCCTTTCCCCGGCAGTGATTTCGGCGCGATGGGGGATGTGACGGCGCTGAGTGCGGAAGATATCAGCGAAGGCCCGCTCGCCGGACGCACCGCGCTTTACGCCGAAATTGAACCTTCTGAGCGCATGAAGAAGCTGACGGAAGAAGGTAAGAAAATTTACTCCAGCATTGAGCTGCACCCGCAGTTTGCGCTTAACGGAAAGGCGTATGTCATGGGGCTGGCGATGACCGATACCCCGGCGAGCCTCGGCACCGAACGCCTGAAGTTTGCCGCGCAGCAACGTCAGCAGGTTATGTCCTTCAACAATCAGCAGGGTGAAGCCCCGCTGTTCACCGATGCCATTGAGGCTGAAATTATCGAACTGGCAGAGCAGCGCAGCGATGAAGGTAAGCAGTGGTTCGGGCGCGTCATGGGGATTATCGGCAAAGGCCGTAAATCTGACGGTGAACAGTTCAGCCAGGTGCGTGATGCCGTGGAGAACGTCGCCCAATCCCATGCCGATCTGCTGGACAGCTTCAACGACCTGAGCCGCGCCCGCGAGCAGGACAGCCAGACCATCCAGAAGCTGACCTCCGATCTTGCCGCGCTGACCAGCAAGCTGGAAAGTACTGACGCCAATTTCAGCCAGCGGGAACCCGCCAGCGGTGGCGCTAACGCGCAACTGGCTGATTACTGATATTCACAAAGAGAGCAGAGAACATGGATAACAATACCCGCCAGCTATTTGATCAGTACATCGCCCGGCAGGCACAGCTCAACGGCGTATCAACCGCCGCTGTTGCTGCAAAATTTGCCGTAGATCCTACGCGCCAGCAGCGCCTGGAGCAGGCCGCGCAGCAGGATGATTCTTTCCTGAGCAAAATTAACGTGTTTGGCGTCAACCAGCAGATCGGTCAGAAAGTCCTGATCGGCAGTAAAGGCCCGATGGCTGGCGTAAACAACAGTGTCACCAGTCGCCGCAACCCTGGCTCAAATCATTCAATGGAGCCGCTCGACTACATGTGCCGCAAGGTCAACTATGACTACGGCATCAGCTACGAACAGCTTGATGCCTGGGCGCACATGCCGGAGTTCCAGCCGCTGATCAGCAAGGCGATGGCCCGTCAGATGTCGCTCGATCGCATCATGATTGGCTTTAACGGCGTTAAGTACAGCGATCCATCTGACCGCGCCGCTAACCCGCTGTTGCAGGACTGTGGCATTGGCTGGCTGGAAAAAATTCGTAAGGAAGCCCCGCACCGCGTGATTTCTAATGTGACGATCACCTCGCGCGATGAAGATAACAAGGTTGTAACGAAGGGCACCTACGGCAACATTGGCGCTGCGGTGTACGACGCCAAAAACAGCCTGATGGATGAATGGCACAAGCGTAACCCGGATAACGTGTTGATTCTGGCGGGCGACCTGCTGACGAGCAGCAATTTCTCGGCTATCAACGCGTTAAGCCAGACCAACCCGAATACTGAAATGCTGGCCGGTCAGTTGATTGTCGCGCAGGAGCGCGTAGGCAATATGCCGACCTTTATCGCGCCTTACTTCCCGGTAAATGGCGTACTGATCACGCCGTTCAAAAACCTGTCGATCTACTACCAGCGTGGTGGTCTGCGCCGGACGATCAAGGAAGAGCCGGAGTACAACCGTGTCGCAACGTATCAGTCTTCAAACGACGATTTTGTCATTGAAGACTACGGAAATGTTGCGTTCATTGACGGCATTCAGTTCGCCCAGGCCGAACCGGCAGGCGAGTGACAGAAGCGGCGGGGGGAATCCCCCGCCATGACGGGGAGAAGTGACGATGTTAACACCGGCACAACGACATTTTCAGAAGGTCATGGCAGAACGCCGGGGCCAGGCGGATGAAGAATCCGATATCCAGCGCACCGCGCATGAACAAATTCTGCATCGCCTGCGCATGGACTTGTCCCGCCTCAGCGGCGTGCAGTCCGAAGAAACCAAAGCCGAAATGAAGAAATCCATGTTGCCTGAATATGAGGGATGGATTGAAGGCACGCTCGACGGCGACAGCGGGCGGCAGGATGAAGTCATTACCCGGCTGATGGTCTGGGCGATTGACTGCCGTGACTATGTGCTTGTGATGAAGCTGGGGCGCTATGTGGTGCGCCATGGGCTAACGCTGCCGGATAACTTCAACCGCACGGCAGCAACATTCCTGACCGAAGAAATGAGCAAACCACTGTTGACGCTCGCGGCTGCTGATGCTGACGCTGATTTATCGTCTGGCATCGCTGTGCTTGACGAAGTGGCGGAGATTGTCGCCGACAGTGATATGCCGGATGTGGTGCGCGCCAAGTTGTGCAAGGCCCGTGCGCTTGCCCGCCGTGGTGCGACTGATATCACGACCAAAGCGGAAGCGCTGGCGCTGTTCCGTGAGGCTCTGACGCGCAACCCCAACGCCGGGGTAAAAAAAGAGATCGCCACGCTTGCCCGTGAAGTTAAGAAGCTGTCTGCCGATGGCGGCACGGGTGAAAGCGACGCGGCCAGCACCGACAAAACTGACGGTACTGCAGAGACTGTTCCTGAAAAGACCACCGCCGCCAGCGCAGCAGGTAAAGCGAAGGCGCGTAAGACCACAACTAAGACGGCAACAGGCAAAGCGACAAAGCGCAAGCCTGCCAGCCCGAAAAAGAATTAACGACTTCGGCCCCGTCCGACAGGCGGCGCGGGTGGAGATCTGCCCGTTTACGGTCTTTTAACCACCCGCCCACCGCCTGATTTATGGGAGATAAGTTCATGAGCAGCCTTGTGGCAAATAAGCGCGTTTTGCCTGCCGACAGTGATACCCCCGATGTTGATGATGGTGATACCACCGTCAGCGCCGGGGACTTCTGGCCGGTGATTAAGCTTGCCGATCTTCGTCTGGCCGCGCGCATCACAGGTGGTATCACCACGTCCAGGCTGATGCACGTCACCACGGAAGCGGTAGCCCATGTCACCGCGCAGTTGCTGGGCTGGCGCGCCGATCAGGTCAAAGCAGGTTTTCACACCCTGGAAGATGTGCCTTCAGCCCTGCCGTCAGGTGAGACGGAAAAGCTGATGATCAACGGTGAAAACGTGAAGGTGTACCGCTTCCGCCGTGCGGTCTATTCGATTGCCAGGGCGCTGGTACTTGAAGGTTATCGCGACGTTGATACCACGGCGAAAGGCGACAAAGACGCCGCTGCACTTGACCTGCAACGGGATGATCTCTGGCGGGATGCTCGCTGGAGTATCGCCGACATTCGCGATACGCCGCGCCTCTATGCGGAGCTTTGCTGATGAAAGTGAAGGCGTTGCAGGGGGATACCGTGGATTTGCTTTGCTGGCGTCACTACGGCACCACGCAGGGCGTGACCGAAAAAGTGTTATCTGCCAATCCCGGACTGAGCCAACAGGTTTTTCTTGATGCCGGTCAGGAGATTGAACTGCCGGAAATCGCGAACAAAGCGCAGCGGGAAATGGTGCAGCTTTGGGATTGAGAGGTTGCCATGAGCGACGTACCTACGGGGATGCTGGAACAAACAATGAAATGGATTGCTACATATCTGCCGACGCTCTACGCGGCAGGTGCGGCGTTGAGTATATCGGCGCTGATGAGTCTGTATGACGGCCAGTCAATGCTGAAAACTGCCACCGGTTCAATGGTCTGCGGGATTGTCACGCTGGCGGTTGCCGGATCGCTTGAATATCTGGGCCTGCCATCCAATGCCGTTACCTTCGTGGGGGCATCCATTGGTTTTATGGGGGCCGACAAGGTACGCAACAAAGTGACCGGCTTTATTGAAACCCGTATCGGAGGGGCGAAAAGTGGAAATGAGTAAAAACGGGCTGGCCCTGCTTAAAAGCTTTGAGGGTTGCGAACTTACCGCCTATCAGGATGCAGTGGGTGTCTGGACTATTGGCTATGGCTGGACGCAACCCGTTAATGGTGTGCCAGTCGGTAAGGGTA
The DNA here is from genome assembly GCF_059801165.1 of Cedecea sp. Ae19-4. Lineage (NCBI taxonomy): Bacteria > Pseudomonadati > Pseudomonadota > Gammaproteobacteria > Enterobacterales > Enterobacteriaceae > Cedecea > Cedecea sp. Ae19-4. The sequence continues at coordinate 10,756 of NZ_JBCHWG010000006.1, forward strand.
TGACCATCGCGCAGGCAACCGCCGACAGCCTGCTGAGCAGCGGCGTGGTGCAGTATGAAAAAGGTGTTACAGGTCTGGTGAAGGTCGCTGTTAATCAAAACCAGTTTGATGCTCTCGTTGATTTTGCCTACAACCTGGGCGTTAACGCTCTGGCGGGTTCCACGCTGCTGAAAAAACTGAATTCCGGGGATTTTGTGGGTGCAGCGGATGAGTTTCCGAAGTGGAACAAGGCGGGCGGCAGGGTTCTTAACGGTCTGGTTAAGCGCCGTGCCGCTGAGCGGTCACTGTTCCTGTCATGAGCTGGTTACTGTCCCGCTGGAAGCCTGTGCTGATCGCGGTGCTCTGTGGTCTGGCTGTCTGGTGGTTCAGCCATCAGCGTTATACAGCCGGGTATGGTGATGCCAGCGCAGAGTGGGCGCTGAGATGGAAACAGCGTGATGCTGAGGATGCTACGGCACTGGCTAAGCGGCAGGCAGAGGCCAGGGAAGAAGAACAACGCCGACAGGGTGAAGTTGATGAGATCAGAAAACAAGCCAGCCAGCAGCTTGCTGGCGTCAAGGCTGATGCCGATCGTGCCCGTGCTGCTTCTCGTGGGCTGCACGACAGGGCCGATAAACTCGCCGGGCAACTGGCAGAACGTGAACGCGCCTGCGGTGCCGGTACTCCCGGCAGAAGCGAGGCAGAAGCCAGCGGAGCCGTATTGCTCGCCGACCTGTTCCGCCGCGCTGATGAACGAGCGGGAGAGCTGGCAAGAGAGGCTGATGAGGCAAGAGCCAGAGGGCTGGCCTGTGAAGCCGCATACGGTTCAATAGCGACTCCGCCTAAGAGGTAGCGCCATGTTAAAAGCTGATTCACTACGCGAGACCCTGACCAGCGCTAACAAATGGTGCAGGGCCAACCCTGAAGCCTTCACCGTTTTTGTGGAAGAAGGGAATATCGAGACGACCGGCGAAACACCGTCATTTATGTACCGCTATACCCTGGTGCTGTTTGTGATGAATTTTGCCGGTGATATTGATGATTTCACGTTGCCGTTAATGGCATGGCTCTGGCACAACCAGCCCGATCTGCTGCTGAACCCGGAGAAGAATCGGGACATTAAATTTACGACCCTTATCAACAACGACGACACCGCCGACATTCTGTTTGAAATGCCGCTGCGCGAGCGCGTGAAGGTCACTCTGGATGAAAAAGGAATTCCCCGCGCAGAGCATTTGCCGGAACCTAAACCGCGCATCCCGTCAGCGGACGGCGACTGGAGCGCTATCTTTGAGGATGTGACGTGGGAGGCTGACGCGCATGAGTAACGATCTCTTCCGTGAGCTGGATCAGGTCTTCAGCGACATACTCGCGGGCACCTCGCAGGCCGGACGTATTCGCACCGCCCGCGCTGTTGGTCAGGCACTGCGAAAGAGCCAGCAACAGCGCATTAAAGCCCAGCAAAACCTAGAAGGCTCGCCCTATCCTGCCCGCCGTCGCCGGGCGCTGCGCTCTCAGCAGGGTATTGTTTTTGTCTGGCAGGGTGAGATCCGTCGCCTCAAAAACTGGCACGGTGGCCGGGGGAAATACGGACGCACCATTACCGGCTTTGACGAAGAGCGAAACGATATTCGCACGTTTTACCGCAGCGATATTGAACGCTACATCGAGATCAATACACGTTCAGTGCGCCGCAGCACTGCGAAGAAAGTGCCGATGTTTCAGCGGTTGCGCAGCTATCGCTTTCTCAAAATGCGCGCTGATGCAGGCGGCACATCCGTGGGTTATGACGGCGTGGCGGCACGCATTGCGCGCGTGCACCAGTACGGCCAGCGCGATCAGGTTGGGCCGGGTGCTTTTGCTAAATATCCGGTGCGTGAGCTGCTGGGCTTTACCGCTGGCGATGAGCAGATGATTACGGAACAGGTGGTTAACAGCCTTGGGAGTGCCGCACGATGAATGCTGAACTGATCCGCCTGCTGGAAAATATCCTGCGCGTGGGCGTCGTTATTGCCGTTGATGAAGAGACATGGCGCGTGCGCGTGCAAAGCGGCGAACTTCAGACCGACTGGCTGCGCTGGAATACCACGCGCGCCGGTGCATTCAGTATCTGGGTGCCGCCTTCAGTCGGTGAACAGGTCTGGCTGGGCTGTATCGGTGGCAACCCTGAAACAGCGGTCATTATTGGTAGTCTCTACAGCAGCGATCACCCTGCGCCGGGCAGCAGTCTGAAAGAGATTGTGCTGACAGCGCCAGACGGTGCCTCTTTCCGCTATGACGCGGAGGCCAGCGCGCTGGAAGCGCAGGGCATGAAAACCGCACATATCAAAGCCTCTGCCAGCGTCACGCTTGAAACGCCGGTGGTGGAATGCACCGACCATCTGAAAGCGCGGACGTTCGAACTGACGGAAGGCGGCACGATGAAGGGCAATGTTACCCATTCTGGCGGATCGCTTTCATCTAACGGGGTGGCGGTTCATTCGCACGTACATGGCGGTGTGCAGGGCGGTAGCAGCAACACCGGGGGGCCGAAATGACAGTCCGCTATATCGGCATGAACCCGGACGGTACGGGCCAGCTAACAGACACCGATCAGTTGTGGAATTCAGTGCGCGACATACTGACCACGCCACTGGCAAGCCGGGTGATGCGGCGGGATTACGGCAGCATGATCCCCGATTTGCTGGATGAACCACAGAACGAAGTGACGCGCCTGCAATGTATGAGTGCGGCGGTGATTGCCCTGACGATGTGGGAACCGCGTATTGCCCTGAACGGCATCAATATCAGTTTTTCAAAGAGCGGCGCTGTTACCGCTGAACTGGTCGGCATTATCACCGAAACCATGCAGACGGCAGGCACTGCGCTGACGATCAGGAGTGGCAGCAATGGCAACAGTTGATTTATCGCAGCTACCGCAGCCGCAAATTATCGAAGTACTGGACTTTGAAGTCATTCTCAGCGAGGTCAAAGCCGTCATGCTTGCGGCCTTCCCGCAGGAACAGCAGGCATCCGTTGCCGCAGCGCTGGAGCTGGAATCAGAGCCGCTGAACGTGATCGCCCAGGTGGTTGCCTACCGTGAAATGATGCTCAGGCAGCGGATTAATGACGGTGCGGCAGCGTGCATGTTGAGCCATGCCGTATCGTCCAATCTTGATAATCTCGCGGGCAACCTGAACACCGAACGTCTGATCATCACCCCGGAGACGGCAACCACTGACGCGGTAACGGAAAGCGATACTGCATTGCGTTTACGTGCGCAGGCTGCGTTTGAAGGGCTTAGCGTGGCGGGGCCAACCGGCGCATATGAATATTTTGCCAAAAGTGCCAGCGGCAAAGTGGCGGATGCCAAAGCGATCAGCCCGTCGCCTGCCGTGGTGGTGGTCTCTGTGCTGTCCACCGAAGGCGATGGCACCGCCAGTGCGGAACTGCTGGCGACGGTGGATAAGGCGCTGTCTGCTGACGACAAGCGCCCCGTTGCCGATCGTCTGACCGTTCAGGCGGCAGAGATCGTGAACTATCAGATCAATGCACTGCTGTATTTCTACCCCGGCCCGGAGTCCGAACCGATCCATACCGCCGCGCAGGATGCGCTTCAGTCCTGGCTTAATCAACAGGGCAAGATTGGTCGTGACGTTGCCCGCTCTGCCATTATGGCGGCGCTGCATGTTCAGGGCGTGCAGAGGGTGGAGCTGCTGGAGCCTGCCAGCGATATTGTGATCGCTGATACGCAGGCCGCTCGGTGTGAATCCTTCACGATCGAGACCGGGGGCACCGATGAATAACAACATGTTGCCGCCTTCGGCCAGCGGCTTTATGCGCAATACCGAGAAGGTGACGGAGCGGTTAACCGATATTCCTGTTGATCTGCGTAAGTTGTGGAACCCGGACGAATGCCCCGCTGATCTCCTGCCTTATCTCGCCTGGGCGTTATCAGTTGACCGCTGGGATAAGAACTGGTCAGAACAGACCAAACGGCAGGTAATTAAAGCTTCCTGGCTGGTTCACCGCCAGAAAGGCACTATTTCCGCTTTACGCCGCGTCGTCGAACCTTTCGGCTTTCTGCTGCGCGTGATCGAATGGTGGCAGAGCGGCGAAGAGCCGGGAACTTTCAAGCTTGAAATCGGCATTCAGGAGCAGGGGATTACGGAGGAAACCTATCTTGAGCTTGAGCGCCTTATTGATGATGCAAAGCCGAGAAGCCGCCACCTTACTGGCCTGTCTCTTTCGCTTCAGTCGCAGGGCTATATCGAAGCCGGGGCGGGATGTTATATCGGCGATACGCTGACCGTTTATCCCTATTTTCCTGAAACCATATCCGTGGGCGGTGGCGATTACACCGGCGCGGCAGTCCATTTAATTGATACCGTGGAGATCGCAAGTGGCGACTAAATATTTTGCCCTGTTAACCAATATCGGGGCGGCAAAACTGGCAAACGCCACGGCATTGGGTGCGCAGGTTGAGATCACCCAGATGGCCGTAGGCGATGGCAATGGCGTGCTGCCGACACCGAACCCGGCACAGACTGCGCTGACGCATGAGCTGCGCCGTGCACAGCTGAACATGCTGACTATTGACCCGGTAAACACTAACCAGATTATTGCTGAACAGGTTATACCGGAAGACGTGGGCGGGTGGTGGATCCGTGAAATCGGCCTGTTTGATAAAGACGGCGATATGATTGCGGTTGCCAACTGTGCGGAAACCTATAAGCCGCAGTTGCAGGAAGGCAGCGGACGTGTACAGGTTATTCGCGTGATCCTGATTGTCAGCAGTACCGAAGCAGTAACATTAAAAATAGATCCGTCTGTGGTGCTGGCAACCCGTAAATATGTTGATGATGCTGTCATTGAAGTAAAGGCATATGTTGATCAGCAACTGGCTGCGCATGTTGCAACGGCTGATCCACATACGCAATATTTGCTTGAGTCGGATTTTGATAAATTCTTCCCGGTTGGTTTTCCGCTTCCGTGGCCGCAGGCAACGCCTCCAGGTGGCTGGCTTAAATGCAATGGTGCAACGTTCGATAAGGTCAAATATCCGAAGCTGGCGACGGCTTACCCTTCTGGCGTATTGCCAGATTTGCGCGGTGAGTTTTTGCGAGGTTGGGATGATGGTCGCGGCATTGATGCAGGTCGAACTCTTTTGTCTGCTCAGGCGGGGATGATAGAACGCCATGAACATAAAGTGCATCGTCGTCAGGATGATGCGTTTGTTAATCAGTCGCCTAACGCCGACAGCCCCGGCGCTGATTATTTGTCTATCGTTCATTCGAGGACTGTAATGCCAGGCGGTGATGTCGATACGCTATACGCAACCCCTACCGGGGGAAGCGAAACAAGGCCCCGCAATATTACATTTAACTACATCGTGAGGGCGGCATAATGACGAAAGCAAAATTAAACGGCAAACTTATTGCCACGGTGGCAGGTGATATCACTGTATTCAATTATGATGGCGATACCCGTGAGTATCTTTCTTCATCGGTTGAATATTTACCCATTGGTGTCGGCATCCCAGCCAATTCATGCACTGACGAGCCAGGCAAGGCTAAAGAAGGTTCGGCCATTTGCCGTACAGCCGATTTTACCACCTGGCAGTATGTCGCTGATCACCGTGGTGAAACGGTGTACAGCACTGAAACAGGTGAAGCGGTTGTCATTACTGTGCCTGGTGATTACCCGGAGCGCACAACCACGCAGGCCCCATCCACCTCTTACGATACGTGGAATGGTAGCGAGTGGGTGACCAATACGGAAGCGCAGCACGCGGCGAACGTGGAAGCGGCAGAAGGGCAAAAAACGAGGTTATTGGCTGAGGCGCAGTCAACGATCAATCTGTGGCAGACCGAACTACAGTTAGGCTTCATCAGTGATGAAGACAAAGCCAGCCTGATCGCCTGGATGAAATACATCAAGGAATTGCAGGCGGTGGACACATCGAAAGCGCCAGATATCACCTGGCCGGATAAGTCGGAATAGGTTTGCATTCCGGCCCGCATGGCCGGTTTTAACCGTGCTGACCATACGTATCGAGTGCGGTCATTTTTAACGGTGCTGCAGCATGGTCAGTTATGGCCGTGTCGTCAGGAAGAGAAGCGGGCAAATGCCCGCTTTAATTTTATGTGAATGCCGTCAGAACAGTCCAGACAGCGTATTACTGGCAGAGTTGTAGGCGGACGTGGCTTTATCCTTCAGCCCTGAAAGCAGGTCGCCAACCGATGACGCTTGCAGGCGTTCGCGTAAATCTTCATCACAACGCTGAAAGCTGATCGAAAACTCTATTTTTTTCGCCTTTCCGTAGCGGTCAAATTCCGTATGCGTGGCCTGTAGCCCGGTCAGCACATACATACCGTAAATCTGCCCCGCGCCGCTGATTAAAGGCCACGGACGCCCGGTATATGCCTGCGTTGCCAGAACGGTAAGAGACACATCGCCGCCCGTAATTTCAGGGTAAAGCACCCCGTCAAGGTTGATCTGCGTCTCCCCCGCGCCGATGTACTGCCATTTTGCCGATCGGTTGATGCGGTCATTTTTCACATGCCGCCAGTTGAGCGAATGGCGCAGCTGCTGGTAAGGTAGCGTTTTCAGTTCAAAAACGAACATCCCGTATATCATCATCATAATGTTGCTTCCCCTTAATCTCTGTCTTTGAAGCTGCTACGGTTGAGCCGTTCACGGCGGGCCAGTTCAGCACTTACTTGATCGGCGACAATCCAGCCAATTTCGCGCGCGTCCTGCCGGTCAACGCCGTGCAGGTGTACGTGGATTTCCCCCGTAAAGCCGCCAGCGGCAACCGGTATATTGCTGGCGCTGCGGCTGACTGGCGGAAGTTCAGCCTGTTTAACGGGAAGTGATGCCGCGACCACTGCGGGGCGCGCGCTTAATCCGTTGTTCCTGACTGTGCTGGCTAGCTGCGATTCCTTCCATTCCCCACGAACAGCCAGCGCACGCGGCAGGTTTTTAAACACGATATCGCCGGGGCCGATCTTCTTCGTGTTATCAGCAGTCGCTTTAGTGTTGCTGTCGATGCTCTGCAACCGGCGCATAGTACCGTTATCGCCGGTCAGCGGTGATGTGGGTTGCGGTGATCCGGGTAGGGGTGTATTCCCGTTATTGTTTTTGCTTGTTGAGACTGGCGACCAGTTCCAACCCTTTTGCACCATTTTTTTCTGTTGCGGATCCCACTCCCACATAACAGGGTCTTTTTTGAGACTTTCAGCTTTCAGGCGAGCGGCTTCCAGACCAGAAGGGATAAGGTCGAGCTTTTCCAGAACCCAGCCAATGCCCTCCATGAGGGTTGTTAAAGGCAATAGCAGGCTTTGCAGGGCGAAACCAAGCACTTTGCCAAACGTTTCACCAGCCGTAGCGCACTTATCAAGAGATTCACGGCTGCTTTCAACCGGCGCAAACAGTTTTACGAACCAATCCCAGACCTCACGGATAGCGCCACCTATCGCGGAAAAGACAAGGGTTAGCGTAAAGAACGCATCACGGAACGGGGATAGTTGCTGCATTACCCCGCTAAACATACCGATGAAAAATGCCTTTATTGGTTCCCAGAATTTCCAGATTAGCAATCCGGCAGCAATAAACGCCGCCACAATCAGCCCAATCGGGCTAAACAACAGAGACAGCGCAGTACCCAGCAAAGAGAAAGAGGTTGTGATAATGCTCCATATTGCCGTAAAACCTGTCAGGCGAAGGGCAAGCATTCCTATGTTTTTAAAAAGTGTTCCTAACGCTGCCCCTGGTGCAAGAAATGCCCCCATAAGACCGGCCCGAATACCGGGTGTGATGATCGATATGCCGCGCAGCTTGCTGAGCAATGATGTGAGAATTGGCCCCCACCCGCGCACGCTAGCCATTGCAGGGCCTGAAGCTGTCCCGAGCGTTCGGAGTGCAGACATTGCCCCGGTTGCGCCCCCGGTCAGCAGGGTAAAACCTAACTGAAGTTTAGCCAGTGGCCCCATCAGCAGACCGATCGCCAGCGATGAGCCACCAATGGCGGCGGTCAGGGCAAGAACGCTACCACCGACAACCAGCAGGGATTGGGCGAGCTTCGGATTCTCCTTCGCCCACTCCGTCATATTCCCCACAACATCACTCAGCCCCTGGGTCAGGGCGCGAAGCTGATTGTCGACGAGATCGTTAATCTGGATGCGGAAGCCTTCCCAGGCACTGTCCAGATTTTTGATATCGCCATCAAGGTTATTCGCCATTATTTTGGCGGCTTTCTGTGCTTCGCCTTTGGCGTTTTTCAGTGCTTCCAGCAGCTTCTGAAGTTCGCCGCTCCCGGCTGACATTACCAGTGCCTGCAAGGACTTTGACGCCTCTTCACCAGCGATATCTTTAAAGAAAGAGAGCTTGTCGGTATCGCCGTACTTGCTGATCTTTTTATAGAGTTCAGTGAGAACCTCTTCAGCAGGGCGCATTTTCCCCGTGGCATCAGCAACGTCTACGCCCAGCTCCTTGAGCGCGGTTTTTGCCCTGCCGGTTGGCGCGGCAAGGCGTGAAAACGCGGCCTGTAACCCTGTCCCGGCGATACTCCCGCGCAGACCCACGTTCGCCATTACGCCGATCATGGCCGTGGTCTGTTCAACACTGACGCCAAGATTGGAAAGACCTGTCCCGGCGTACTTCATTGCTTCGCCGATATTTTGCAGGTCGGTGTTGGTGCGGGTGAACGCGCCAGTTAATACGTCGCTGACGCGATCCATTTCTTTGGGATCGAGGCGGAACTGCGACAGGATATTTGAGCTGATATCGGCGCTTTCGCCTAAATCCATGCCACCGGCCAGCGCCATATTGAGTACGCCAGGCAGTGCGGCCTGAATAGCCTGCGGAGTGAAGCCGGCCATAGCGAGAAACGCCTGACCGCTGGCAGCGTCAGTCGTGGTGAACTGCGTTTCAGCGCCCAGCTTTTTGGCCTGCTCACGGAGTGCGGAAAAGTCAACGGAGCTTTTATCTATGCGGGTCAGCGCCTGCACGCGGGACATTTCACGGTCAAACCCAACGGCGGGGGATAAGAAGCGTCCCGCTGCGTAACCGGCAGCAGTGGCCCCGGCAACGGCCATCGTGCCACCGCCGCGAAGTTTGCCCGCTGTTTGCTGCATCTGGTCGTAGCGTGCCCGTGCCTGTGTGACAGCGGCAAGCTGTCGCCGTTCCCGCTCCAGCGTCTGGTTGTACTGTTCGGTGCGGCGTATGGCGCTCTGAATGGTGCGATCGCTACCGACCAGCGAAACGCCGTGGCTGCGCAGCGCCTGTGAGGCAGCGCGCAGCTTAACCATTTCCTGCGTGCGTGCGGAGTTAAGGCGCTCCAGCTTTGCGGCCAGCGCTGCCATATGTGCTTTTTGTTTGTCTGTAAGCTGTGTGCCTTCCCGCTGCGCCTGATTCAGGCCTTCAAGCGTCCGGCTGGCGTCGTCAATTTTGCGGGAGGTCTTTTGCACACTGTCGCGCAGACGGTTGAATGTGCGGGACTGACTGTCCAGATCTTTAATGCTGGACTGCGTTTTTTTGAGGGATTCAGACAAACCGCCCGCACTCTGGCGGGCGGCATTGACCGGGCGGGTAAGTTTATCGATCGCGCTGAACGCGACGCGGATATTAAGGCTTTTCACTGTCACTGGCTCCACTTCGGACAGCCGCCCGCTCACGCCAGGCTATGACTTCGCCCAGTTCCATCGTGAAGACTTCAGAGGGCGGCCAGTTGAAAACAACCGCGATATCAGCAACCAGATCGTCGATCAGGTCGAACCGCAGGAGTGTTACTGATTCTCCGTCTCCGCCTCGTTCGATGCTCCAGACCCCGCAGGCGTCAAAAAAGGGACGAGCGCTTCTGACAGGCTGACGAAATCGCGGGTATCCATTTCGTTAATTTCGGTTTGCTTGAGGCGCGGTGACGTTACACGGGTCAGCAGCACCGCCACCGAATCCACATCCATATTCATCACGTTGACCAGCTTCAGACCGCGCAGGGAGCCAGCCTGTTTGATTTCATCCGTGATCGCTACCTGAGTAATTTTTTCATCGCCGCGAACAACGGGTTTTGCCAGCGTAATGGCGTTATCAGTTTTCTTGCTCATTGTTGAATGCTCCGGGCGGCACGGGTGTGCCGCCACTTTTCAGGTTAATCAGTTACCCATTCCCAGCGCAGACGTAATGCGGTCAGGGTAGATATTCTTGCCGTCTTTCTTGTAGATGAAGTTCAGCAGATCAAACTCAAACAGCGGCTTGTCGTCGATAGTGAGCTTGTAATAGGTGTTCTTCATCGTATAGCTCACGGAGGTGTCTTCTCCCTGCTTGCTTTCGCCGCCGTCCATTTCGGTGATGCGGCCGCGTAGTTCAACCTCAACCAGCAGGCTTTCGCCATCGGTGTAATACTCACCAGCGAAGCGGAAACGGGTCTCGTCGATATCGCCGCAGTAGTTCAGCAAAAGCGACTGAACCAGACCGCCAACCACCATCGTGGTGTCCAGTGCGCCACTGTACAGACCGAGATCTACCGCAGCAGAGCCAATCATCCCCCCGCCCTGAAAATCTTCAGTTTTACGGGTCAGCTTTGGCAGCGTCACGGAAGAGACTTTGCCAATGCAGTTGCTGCCGTTCACAAAGCAGGTGAACAGGCGCAGTTTGTGAGGAACCGCCATTTATGCACCTCCCAGCGAAGAGAACGCCGATTCAAAGTATTCGTCGGTGAAGGTCTGATAGAGCGTCAGATCTTCCATTGGTGGAACCGGCGTATATTTATAGCGAATGCGCACCTGACCCTGGCGAAGACCCGTTGTCGGGTTATCCAGGATATCAAACCAGCATTCAGCGCCGATTAGCCGTCCCTGCGTCACCAGTGAATTGAGTTTGCCGCTGATGCCGCTAACCACGTCCTTAACGTTGGCCGGGGTCAGCGGTTCGTCCACTGATTCGAATTGCGCCTCAGCGATACTGTCAGCCAGAATCTGTGCCGTACGGGTATAAACCTCAAAGATATAATCTTTGGTGTCTGTAACGCGGTTGCCCCAGAACCGGAAACCGTTACGCTTGATGAGCGTCGTGACCTCCTTGTTGTTGAGTTCGTTCGCGTCGCTGTCTTCGGCCTGAAGCGACCAGAAAACATCCTGAGAAATACCCAGCACGTTGCTTACCGACACATTGGAAAGCGATTTGTGCCAGCCCTGATTGTTGTCAATCAGCGCGCGAAGTCCGCAGGCATAGGCCGGGGCCGGGAAGGTTTCGTTTTCTCCTGTCAGCGGGTTGTAGGCGATGAAGTCAGGCCAGATAAGCATTAGCTCGCGATAGGCGAAGGTTGCACGATATGCGGTGGCTTCAGCCATCGTTTTGCATCCATAGCAACTGGCGTAGACGAATGCGCGCAGGTTCTGTGCAATGACGCACAGCGCGGAGGTCACTTCTTCCGTGTCGTAGCCCGGCACGGCCAGAATGCGCGGACGATAACCCACCTTCTGTTCGGCAGTCAGAAACGCGTACATGCCGGTATAGCTACCGTCTTCTGCTGTGCCCCCCATAATGAGCTGCGACTGCGTTTTAGCACCTTCCTCTTCCGTGGCTGTGGCCACGCGCACAACGATAACCTTCGGGCTGGTCTGGTCAGCGATGGCTTTAAGAGTTTTGTACAGGGAGCCGGTTTTACCCGCCTTACCCAGCACGTTGTTAACCCGCGTCAGTAACACGGGGGTATTCAGGGGAAAGGTTTCCGCGTCGGCATCATCCGCCACGGCAACTACCCCAATGACACTGGATTCAATGTCATTGATGGCCGTTACCAGGTCGGTATTCTCCCGGACGCGTACACCGTGGAAACGTGTCTCTGACATGTTAGCCACCATTACGTTATTGAGTTCCCAGTGATAATCCCCCATGTTTGACCGCCACTCACGCTATTGCGGGTCTGGCCGGACGGCGACAACAAAAACCGATTTGGTCTCTCCCGCGCGCGTGGGATCCTTCGCCGGAAGAAGGGGGAAAGCATGGCACTTACAGACCTGACCAAATCACTTAACGACGCCGCAAGCAGTTATAACGATTCACTTACCGAGGCGGTAAAAAGTCCGGGATTCAGCATTACGATGGGCGGCAAGGTACTGACGCAGCTTGATGATCGGATTATGTCGTTATCACTGACGGACAACAGGGGCTTTGATGCCGATCAGCTGTCAATATCCATTGATGATACTGACGGCATGGTTGCACTACCGCCGCGCGGGGCTGAGCTTGCCGTATCAATTGGCTGGCTGGGTGAACCGCTGATTTACAAGGGGCTGTACACGGTTGACGAGGTTTCCCACGAAGGCCCGGCAGATACCATTGGCGTTACTGCCCGCAGCGCTGATTTTCGTGAAGAGTTCAACGTAAAGCGCGAAGTCTCATGGCATGACGTGACCGTTGAGCGCGTTGTGTCGGCAATTGCGCACCGCTACGGACTGAAGGCGCAGATCAGTGAAATGCTCATGGATATTGAGATTGATCACGCCGACCAGACGCAGGAAAGCGATATGTCATTCCTTACCCGCATGGCGGAAATGTTGGGCGCAATTGCTACCGTCAAGAACGGCAGTCTGCTGTTTATCCTGCCGGGTGGTGGTGTAACCGCTGACGGGAAGGCATTACCCTCTGCCAGCATTGACCGCACGAGTGGCGACCGGCACAGATTCCGTATTGCCGATCGGGATGCGTATACCGGCGTCAGGGCTTACTGGCTGGATCTCAATTTTGGCAAAAAGAAAAAGGTCAGTGTTAAGCGGCGTAAACCTGCAAAGCCCAAAAAAGAGAAGAGCAGCAGCCGTGAGGGTGATTACATGGAGGGCGCAGACGGTAACGTCTATGTGCTGCGCAAGACTTACCAGAATGAAGAGGCGGCGAAACGTGCGGCGGCAGCAAAGTGGCAACAGCTTCAGCGTGGCGCAGCAGAGTTTTCGATCACCCTGGCGCGTGGCCGCGCTGAGCTTTACCCGGAAATGCACGTTACGGTTAGCGGTTTTAAGGATGAAATAGACAATCAGGACTGGATTATTGCGCGTGCTGAGCACGTCATAGACGACAGCGGTTTTACCACCCGGCTGGAGCTGGAAGCAAAAATACCTGACTGGATAGCGGAAACTGAATAAAATGAAATGGAGTTCAACTCCCACAGGGGAGCCATCATTATGTTCAGATGTCCATTTTGCGGCGCTATGGCCCGCACCCGTACCAGCCGTAAAATTACTGATATGACAATTCGGCAATATCACCAGTGTCAGAATCTGGAGTGTAGCCGGTCATTCACCACGCTTAACAGCGTGGAAAGGGAAGTAACAAAACGTGCAGGTACAGCGCCGTTACCGCCTGATTTCATCCCGCGCGATGCTTTCCCCGCATCTCACTATGGCAGAGACCAGCTAAACCTAGCCCTTTAAATAGTGGCAGCAGAATACCAGTTATCACCCGCCGTCACCGCATTTCACCATTAGTAAATGCCTTGTAAGTCATAACGTTATGATTTATAAGGCTCATTGATAGTTTTTAAAATCCCTCGGCTTATGGCTGTGCGGGTTCAAGTCCCGCTCCGGGTACCATGGGAATAAAAAGAATAAAATCAATGATAAGCAGTGTCGTGTAAACCACCTTCGGGTGGTTTTTTATTGCCTGCGATCTGGGGCAGTGGCAGCAAAATGGCAGCAGGGTGGCAGCGCTGCCTTTTGGCTGACTATCTATTTCGTCTCTTCACGGTTATCAAACGGATTAAGTGCTATTGCTGCATCAAGGTGATTTGGTGCGAAATGCGCATACCGCATGGTCATCATGATAGTGCTATGACCAAGTATCTGCTGTAGCACCAGAATATTGCCACCACGCATCATAAAATGGCTTGCAAAGGTATGCCGCAGGACGTGGGTACGCTGACCTTTAGGCAACTCAATGCTGGCTCTGCTAAGTGCAGATTTGAAGGCTTCATAAGCGGGGGAGAACAGCACTCCACGTTTCTTCGGCAGCAACTCTTGTAGTTGGGCAGATATTGGCACTGTGCGGTTCTTTTTGCTTTTGGTTTGAGTGAATGTCAGACGGCCTGGCAATATTTGAGATTGCTTCAAGTCCTGGGCTTCACTCCAGCGTGCACCAGTCGCCAGGCAAATTCTAACGACGATACCGAGATCTTTATTGGCAGACTCGTCGCAAGCTGCAATCAGGCGGTCAATCTCTTCCTCGTAGAGGAAAGCCAGCTCCTGATCACCCTCTTTGAACTGCCTGATCCCTGAAAGTGGGTTATCACCTTCCCATTCCCCTAAGCGTTTCATTTCCGCAAAGACCGCGTGCAGATAAGATTGCTCGCGGTTTACCGTCGCCTCGCTAAGTTTCTTTTTTCCCTTCTGATTCCATTCACCGCTTAAGCGCCTCTCCCTGTAAACAGCAAACGTGTTTTTATCAAAGTGGGCAGCGAGCGGATCCCCTAAGCGCTCACAGATGGCGAGTAACTTTACTTTGCGTTCTTCGCCAGAGGTCAGCGTTTTACCGTGCATTTCAAACCAACGGCCAACGAATGCGGAGAGTGTTACCGCATTATCGTTAACCGTCTGGCCTGAAGCATTATTCATGGTACGGCGCTCAAATGAGAGCGCCTCACCTTTGGTGGTAAACTGCTTACGTATGCGCTTCCCATCACGGCCGTACGGGAAGCACTGGCAAAGCCATTTGCCAGAGGGTAACTTGCGAACAGTCACTTTTGGATCCGATTAAAGAATTTTGATATGCCAATACCACCCTGATCGTCATACAGGAATTGCTTAAAGATAGGTGAGAAGAGGCAGACTTGATGCCTGTCAAACAAATCATCAAATGATTTAGCATTTGTTAGTTTGCGCAAATCGCTTAGCGCCTGCTCTCTAGTTTTTGTAATTGTATATGTTGGAGATTTGAGGGGCTTTCCGTTTTTGACTCCATTACTTATGCTGCTCTCTTTCGCAGAGGAGGTGACAGTTATCTTGTCAATGTCACTGAATGCGAATACGCGGTAAGTATTGGATATCAGAGCCTTCTTAACTAAATGATCTTTTACTTCAGATAAATCACCGCCAAACACCTCTGCGTACACATGAATCTTCAGTGGTTTTCGGCTAATGACTTTAAGGGTTCCATCTTCTTCCGTGTAATCACCAAACAGCAAATGAAACTCAGATTGATCTTTTATCTTGACCGGCCCATTTAAGCAGCTAAGTTCCGGTTCTACACTTTCCCTCTTTAACAGTTCTTCAGCTGACGAGGAAAAGGAAGTTACTACTAAAAGGCTTAAGCAAAGTAGCGTCTTGTATTTCATAAAGTTAATCCTTGTTGTAATCATTCCGATAGCTTTTACTCATCGCTAACTTTTGCACTAGGCTTTGATTGCGCAAACGCATCACCAACCGCCTGTATGTTTAAGCGCGCCGCGTCATCCATCGCGCGGTAGTTTTCAAGTAATTTTTTCTCTTCTTCACTTCTGGGCCTGATCTCGCCATTGGCAGCGTTCTGTTGGCCTGTGAGTACATACTGAACGTTGCCACCATTCAAAGCTAAGGCGAGCAGAATCTCACCACCAGGCACGGCAACACCTCGCTCATATTTCCCCCACATTTCTCGCGAAACACCGCAAAGCTCAGCAATAGCAGCTTGGCTTAACCCTAATTTTTTTCGCTCAGATTTCAATCTATTAGCGCAATGAGAATCAAAGTTCATATAACACCGTTTGACAATGAGAATTATTGTTCTCATAATGCTTTTCACAGACATTTAGCAGATCACAATATACCACTATGACACAAGACGAGAACATTCAAAGGTCACGACTTCCGAAGGGGTTATCTTCTGGCAATCCTATCCCTATGCGGCTGACCACCGAAGAACGCGCGTTATTGGAGGCGTTGGCCGCCAAAGAATGTCGTTCGATCTCCAGCATGGCGCGCATGATTTATTTGCGTGGCATGGAAGCGGTAAACGCAAACTGATCGAGGTGTTTCTATGGAAAACATCACAATCAATTTAAACGTAATGGCTCCTTACCTTTCACTTAAGGAGTACGCCAAGGTTACTGGGATCCCATTTGAGACATGCCGGGACATGGTAAAGGACGGGCGTATCATTATTCGACCTAAGAAGCTTTCAGGGGAAAAGGTTGAAGTAAATATGGTCGCCATGCTCAAGGATGCGATCGCTAATAGCTGAAGGATTTGCGAATGAAAAAATGCTATTCACAAAATGGATCGTATGCCGGAAGTATTCCGGGGCTAATTAATGTATACAAAAACGTTTATTTGTATTTGGGATTTACCATTAACGTTTCGCCGCGAGCATTCGGGCGGCGTTCTTACTACATATATAAGAGCGCTGAGGGTAGCCGAGATTATTTCGGTAGAGGTTTTTCTATGAATGAAGCATGTGAAGAAATTAGCAGGATGAAACGAGAAGAGAACCATGCAAACTGAAATGATTATCGGTCTTTTATTTTTCGTGGTGTTTATTCTGAGCTTGCTTCAATTCCTAATTCGTAAACATTGCGAGAAAGTGAAATTGCGTAGAAGTAAAGCCCAAGAAGAATTTATATGCCGCCGCGCAGAAGTTGAGCGCAAAGCACGTAGGCAACTTTAGCAGGTACACGATATGAACGATAACGCCCCATCACTTGCCAGCCTGTTAAAGCACGGTTGCCAGGTCACGCACTACCGTAATACACGCGGCTGGATTGAATGCCCGGACGGGCGTTTCTTTAAACCGGAACCGAATAAGGTGCGTTTTATTAAAGGTATGAGTAAGCCTTTTGTTTATACGAAGAAGATAAACAAAGGCTTATTTAGTGCCTTAGCGAGACTATTCAAAAAGCTGCTTTAGTCATTAAGTAACAGATAAAATTTTTTCTGCCTGTCGTCACTTTATTAAGTGATGGCGCATTTGCTCACCAAGAATACGCGAGAAAGCAAACTGAAAATCACGGAGATAAAAATGAAAGAAGAATACGAAGCTAAAATAAATAAGATACTTCATGTCTACCATCTGAGTAATCAGGATGGGTCTCCATCAGGTGGTTACTCCATTACTATGTTACGTCATAGCCTTCACCACTTGTGCGGCGTGGCAATATGCTCTGATGATGCAGATATTGAAACCATTGCCGAAATTAGGACGTTTATTGCGCGAATAAGTCAGGGGGATGTACCACAGCATTATGCTCACCACGGCATTAATCAATTTTCGCCAACGGATGGAAATAAGACTCTGTGTATAAAAAGTCCGTTAGTAGTAAGTATTGAACTGACCCCTGAAAACATTAAAAGCCTCCGTAATGCTATCGGAGGCCAGAACACATAATTAAAACACCCAGACACCACCAGTGTGAGGATATTTCTCATAAGCAGTCTTATGAATCTTATTCGCCAGATCGCGAATAGTTTCCGAGACACCATTGTTATTAGCTGGTCTGGCGTCTATGGATTCCAGGGCTTCAATGGCGGAACTCAGGAGTTCAATAATTTTTTCATCTTCCAACTTTTTATTTCCTTTTGTTGGTGGGTAGTTATGCCGCTCGCTTCTTGCTGGAAGGCGGCATAACGAAATTACCACAAAACCATGCGCCGGGCATGGCTAAAACCCGGCACTTAACCGAGGCATTACTTGCGAGTAGTGCGCCTGATAAGTAGTAGCGATGGGGGATAGGATTATGAATATCGGACAAGAAAAACCAGTATCCGGGCGTCAGATGTTCCTTGAGCAATGCGCCCGCTTGCAGTCGAGCATTTCAGTTTCCCGCACCAATGACACGGCGAGCCGTTTCAACCGTCTGGGCGAGACTCAGAAAAAGGTGATCATTCTGCTGGCAAACGAAGCCGCGCAGCGGTTTAAAGATCTGCCGTCGCTGACTCATTCCCATCTAACCATGCCTTTCGAACAGTTCAGCTCTCAGGACAAAGTGAGCCTGATGTTGGGCATTAAGCGCCTTGCTGAGCTGGCTGCGGCGTTGCCGTGGGAGCTTCCCGATCATGCTGCGCCGCGCCTTGAAATTCAGGCGTTACGCGAATCACCACCACCGCGCCGGATGGCGCAGTCAATTAACCACTGAATGATTAACCAGTAGTCAGGCGCATCACCGCGCCGGGCTTCCTGCACCCAGGAGAAAGCAAGATGAAGCACGTAATGATTGATATTGAAGCCATGGATAACAAGCCAACTGCGGCGATTGCGTCTATTGCTGCGGCAATCTTTGACCCTATGTCAGGTGGAGTTTCCGCCTCAATGTACCGGCGCATTGCTATTGAAAGCAGTGAGGCATTTGGTGGAACGCTGGGTGCTGAAACTATCAAATGGTGGTTTAAGCAGTCGGGAGAAGTGCGAGCGGAAGTAATCAAAGAAGGGGCTTACTCCCTCCCTGTAGCTCTTAGCGAATTAAATATGTTTATCCTGGAATATTGTGATCTGGCGAGCGTGAAAGTTTGGGCGCGCGGTACTGATTACGATATGCCGATTATCTACAACGCAATGCGCGCTGTAGATTTGAAACCGGTCTGGAATTTCTGGAATGTCCGCGACGTTAGAACGGTTGAAGAGGTTGCGCTTACTGTCTGTGGGTATGCCTCAAATCGGCTTGTTGACTCTGAAAAACATAACGCTGCCGCTGATGTGTGGAATCAGATCGCCCAGCTCTCAGACAATCTAAAAAGCCTCGCAGCCAAAGGCGCTATGGGGGCGGCATTTTGATCCGTTCCCTCCTCAAATGGCCCGGTGGCAAAAGCCGCGTGATGCCTGAATTACTGCCGCATTTACCAAAGGCTGGTTGCCTCGTTGAGCCTTTTGTTGGCGGCGCTTCCGTGTTCCTCAATACCGATTATCGCCGCTATATCCTTGCGGATATCAATCCAGATCTGATCCGCCTTTATCGTGAGGTAAAAAGCAATCCTGAGTTGGTGATTGATCTTGCCCGCCCGCTCTTTGCTACCGGCAATTCCAAAGAGGAATATTTACAGAACCGCCGCATTTTCAACGGTACAAAAGGTTTGCTTGATGTGGCCCGCGCTGCCCTGTTTCTGTACCTCAACCGCCACGGTTACAACGGCGTGGTGCGTTACAACCAGAGCGGCGGTTATAACGTGCCGTTTGGTCAGCACAAAACCGCGCCTTACTTCCCGGAAGCGGAGATCCGCCAGTTTGCTGAGAAGGCCAACGACACCAAAGCTATTTTCCTGTGCAGCTCGTTTCAAAACACCCTCAAAGTGATGGTTGGAACAGATGAAGCCATCTACTGCGATCCGCCGTACCTGCCTGCCAGCGAAACCGCCAATTTCACCCAATACCACACCGAACCATTCACCGAAAAGCACCACCGCCAGTTAGCGGCGGAGCTGCTGGAGGTTAACCGCAAATATGGTGCGCCGGTTGTCATTTCCAACAGCGACACCGAAACCACCCGCGAGATTTACCACCGCTTCCGCCTGCATGAAATCGACGTGCAGCGCTCTGTAAGCACTGACGCCAGCAACCGCCAGAAGGCCAAAGAGGTGATCGGCACTTTGGGCATCGTTGAGGGACGTGGAGATGAATCCGATAGCGATGTGCTCCCTGGCTATTGGGAATCAGAAGAGAACCCGATTCCACTGTGAGAAGCCTTTTATGACTGCCTATTACAACGAAATCGATCCCTTTGCTGCGCAATGGCTGCGCAATCTGATTGACGCCGGGCATATCGCCCCTGGCGTCGTTGACTCCCGTTCTATTGAGGAAGTAACGCCAAATGACCTTAAAGGATTCAAGCAATGCCATTTCTTCGCAGGGATCGGCGTCTGGTCTTACGCCTTGCGCCGTGCAGGATGGCCCGATGATCGCCCCGTCTGGACAGGCTCATGCCCCTGCCAGCCTTTCAGTGTCTGCGGATCAAAAAAAGGAAAAAGCGATAAGCGCCACCTCTTCCCGGCATGGTTTCGTCTTATATCGGAGTGCCAGCCTAACGTTATCTTTGGCGAACAGGTTGCGAGCAAAGACGGCCTTGATTGGCTCGACGATGTACAAGCTAAGTTGGAAAACGCGGCTTACGCCTTTGCAGGTTTCGATCTCTGCGCTGCGGGCTTCGGTGCTCCGCACATCCGCCAGCGCCTCTTCTGGGTGGCCGACGCCGACAGCCAATTCATGGAAACACCCATCGAATGCGGGGAGACAGGGAGGATTGAATTTGCAAACGGCAGTTGTATTAGCTGGGTGGCCGACGCCAACAGCAACGGACGGGAAGGGTGGTTATCTGGGTGGCAGGATTCGCAACGGGAAGCTGTCAACGGATCGGTTGGATGTGACAGCGCAACTAACAGGTTGGCCCACACCAACAACGATAGACAACAATCAGGTTGCAGGGATGGGGGCGGCTGCAAACCACCCATCGAGGGGTACAACTCTGGGTGGTGCGGCACGGCTAACATCTCCAATGCGGTTGGCGGCTTCTGGGCAGGTTCTGACTGGATTTTCTGCCGAGATGGAAAGTGGAGGCCAGTTAAACCCGGACTTAAGCCGCTGGTTGATGGGGTTGCCGGACGAGTGGGCCAGTTGCGCGCCTACGGTAACGCCATCGTTGCGCCGGTCGCGGAAGCCTTCATAGCTGCATATCTGGATAGTGCTCAATGACCACCGCAGTAAGTGGGCATTGCTCACCTTCGGAATCTCCGGCTTTTCCGGGTAGCGCTGTAGACGCCGCCCGGAAATCATCATGCTTTGTTATTCGGCGTGTAGTGAATAAAAAAAAGGTTGGGCAGTCGTGGCTAATCGGCGTTGAGCTGGTCGGAAAAGCAGGCGCTGCACCAACTTATTTAGTGCGCTATTCAGAACGCGAAGCCAATGCAGTAAGGGCAGGGGATAAAGTCACTTTTGACTACCAAAACGCGGTTGATAGCTGCGAATGGAGTAAACCCCATCCCGCTATATTTGTTGATAAATCTCCTTCTGTTGATCTATTTGAATTGGGTCAAGAGAAGGAGTTTTTAGATTGGGTTAAAAAAGTCCTTTCCCCGCTGCCGCGCTTTATTCGTCTGCGCCTTTCATCCCGCATTGACAGCATTCACACCATGAAGGGCAGGCACATTGCCCGCCTGACGCTGCGCGATATCATCCGCAGGGATGTGCCGCCAATCAATATGGTGAATGAGCAGTACGCCATTACTATTAACGATGAGGCTAAATCACAGGGCGATACTGCATTCAGTGAGTTAAACCCGATTTACCACACTTTTAATACTTTGCACGGATTGGTTGAGCGTTTTAACCGGCTACCGGACTTTACGCCGGAAGATGTTGAGCTGCTGGCGCAGGATGTTGCGATCTATATGCGGTCTGTGCTGAGTGAAGTTCACGAAACGGTTGAGATGTTGAGTGATCGGCAGTATGCAAAGTGCCTTTACGATGAAGCTGCGAGCCTTGCGCGCCTTTTCTGTCTGACGCCGCCAAGAATAAGACCCGCG
>NZ_JBCHWG010000007.1:0-12975 GCF_059801165.1 Cedecea sp. Ae19-4
GTTTTGTTATGTATGAGCGTGATAGTTATTTTTTTTGACACCATGAATACAAATGCAATGCATTTGTATTTCTTTTATAAAAACCGCTTACGGGCCGTTTCATAGGCTTTTTCGTCTTCCCGTTTACCTACAGCAACCACCCATATAACAATCTCGTCATCGATAACCTTGTAAATCAAACGAAAACCAGATGCTCTCAGCTTTATTTTAAAGCAGCCAGCCAGATCACCATGCAGTCGGGCTGATTCCACATAAGGGTTTTGCTGAAGCTTTTTTAGTTTCTTTTTGAATTGCTCGCGGATCGTCTTTTCGAGCTTATTCCATTCCTTAAACGCCCTTTCGTCAAATTCAACATTAAAGGTCATCAACGTTAACCCTGATCCGTCTGGCCGGATTTTTCAGTCTCTCCCGAACGACTGCCAGAATATCAGCGTCTTCATCATCATCGCTCACCATCACTGAGACTTCAGCAAAGGGGAGTTTTTCGTTCTCTGCAACATACCGCAGGAACAGACGAAGTGCGTCTGAAGGCGACAGATTCAGTTTTTCAAAAGCCTGATAGGCGTCTTTTTTCAGTTCGTCATCAACGCGGATTTGAATTGTGCTCATTGCTCGTACCCCGGTTATATCGTGTACAGTCATTATGCATGCACTACAAATGTAATTACAAGTGTGGTGTGTTTTTACTAACCAGCAAGTAATGGCCAACACCCTTTTTTGACGGCAGAACACTAAATGAATGAATTATGTAATACATAAGTAGTCTATTTTTGTGTCAAAAGATGGCGGTAATCGCGGTGATCCAGCGAAAATGTGACACCCAGCTGTGGCGCCACGTCCAGCGCAAAAACCTTCAGATACACCTCCGTGCTTTCATAGCGTTCATGCCCCATATAGGCCTGGACGACTTTCGGCGGCACGTGGTTGAAAAACAGATGCATGGCAAAACTGTGCCGCAGCGTCTTTGGATTGATGGCCGGGAGCACAAATTCAATCCCCTCTTCCCTGGCCCTGTCGATCGCCTGTTGCATCCACAGCCATGCTGTTTTCCTGCTGACTGCAAACAGGGGGCGTCGACGGCCGGTTCTGAACGTGGCCAGATAGCGGCGAAGCTGATCGATATATGCGGCATCAAGCAGCGGCACTATGCGGGCTATCTTTTCATCCGCTGACGGTCGTCCCCTTCCCCGTTGGCGTTGTTTCAGTGTGCGTAACCGGATGCAGGGGCGTGGACCATCAAGTTGCAAATCCTCCGGTGTGATGGTCAGGGCTTCAGTAATGCAGGCTCCGGTATTCCACAGTGTGGCAAACAGCATACGCTGGCGCTCATCCGGCAGATAATGCAGCAATACGGCAACTTCGGGCGCCAGCAGATATTTAGGGAGATATGGCTGCAGCAGCGCCATACCACGCAGCCCGATGGCTGTCTCATAGTTCGTCGCAGGGACAGTGCTGTCGCCCGCTGTCATCAGCATTCTTCCCTCCCCCTCTCTTTTGTGTATTACATTAAGATAACCTATGTAATCTTAATGAATTACACAAACATCCTCTCAGGCCAGTTAAATCGCACCCATGTTTTTCGCCTCAGCCATAAACGTCTCATAATGGCTTTTAGGGACGGCGACCGGGATTGTTCTGCGGTTGTACAGTTGCATCAGCAACAACTTGCGATGGCGACCGTCTGATACGCCAGAGTCCCTGACTGAAACCTGCGGGTATTAAACAGTACCTTTCGCGATGTAGGTTTTGATCCTGTGTCACCGGCGCGGGTCGATGCAGAATGCTCCGTCACCCAGAACGCTGAGAAAGGCCAGTACGTCAACCTCGACTATCCTCACTGGCTGATGGCGAAGCGACCGGGGCAGATAAAACTGCTGGTCCTCAAAAGCCGGAAACGTCATATACCCGACTCGTCCTGGGGGAACGCCTCAAAGGAGGTAAAGGGAGACTTCGTCATACAGGTCAGCATAAAGGTGTCCGTGTCAGTCTCGATCCAGGATAACCATTCTGGTCAGGGTAAAATCGTGTTATCCCGTTCCCGCCTCTCTCTGATTTTGTCGCCGGACACGTCTTCCAGACGGATGTTAACCTTCATGCTGCACTCTGTTAGCTGAATAAAAACAAAACCACGGCCCGGCAGGAACAATAACATGGGTATCCGGGAGGCGGTTACGTATTAGTTATAATGTAATTCATTTGTATTACTCTGGTGCGCAGTCAGAAATCTGGCGGGTAATAACCCCTGCCAGTTATAAATTATTCGCGTAGCGTAATCCCGAATTTCGTCCTTATTCTGACACCTCCGTAGCCCGTATGCTACGGGAATAAATCGCCGGAGAGGCTTCTCTAAGGTAACAAAAATCGAAATATGCGAGTTCTGATACCTGGCTGTTTTCGGCCTGGTGCCGGGAAAAAAAGCCCTGTTTTGCCGTGGAGCCCGGCAGGTCGCGGGACGGAAGCGAAAAGAAGCCACAGGCACGACGCTGAAACACTCTGCCTGTTTGGTTACATCAGGCATGCGGAATGACAGAAATGCGTTTATTTGAAATACAAAGGAAATGTATATGTAATTTAAATGTATTCCATCAGTGATGGAGACTGGATGTAGCCAGGACAGGGCGGGCAGCTTTCGGTAGAAGTGTAGTTTATTATGTAATACACAAGAAATACACTGTGGGTTCCAGCGGGGACTGAAGCCGGCGTCAGCGAGTGATTTCTGCAGTGCCTGGATGGCATCTTTCATCACCCAGGTTTCATCATCGTCGATGGCACAGGCCCGCATTTCTGACCAGGTTAAGCGCTTAACAAATTGTGCCAGCGCCATTGCCTGGCTGTCGGTTAACTCAGTGGTCACGGTAACGGCGGTCATTGTGTAGCACTCTTTTTGTAATTCATAAGTATTTCTGATGTAATTCCCTAGTGTTACAGATATTCCTTAATCATTTCCAGCATTTTTTCCGGTCCGGTTTCCCGGGCCAGATACAGTGCTGCACGCAGCACGGTTGAGTCGGTGATGGTTTTGGTGGTGAGATCCTGAATTTCATCGACCAGTTCGCTGCACATCATTTTTTCCGCCGGTGTCATACGGATGGTTTTGGGGTTTTCGCTGGTCGTTCTGTTGCGGTTGACCTTGACGTTTGAAAGGCGGGTTTTCGCCTCTCCCTGTGCGGTTTCAGGTTTGACCATTGCGGGACGCGCGAGAGGGCCTTTAGCCATTTATGCAGCCTCGTTTGATAAGAGAGTTTCAAGTTCACACATCAGCGCACGGTAATCGTTCAGGGCGAGGGACCCTTTGTTGTAATACCAGAGCGGGACGCAGGCAACCTGCGCCTGGGAGATGTTCTCATCAGCCCGGATACGGGTTTCCAGGTAGTTATCACGGGTTCGCTCGTTGCTGGCCAGCTGGTCATGAAGATAGGTGTTCATCTTCTTCTTGGCACCATTGTACTCATTGCGGAATACACTGAACCGGGTAAAGCGGGTTTCACGGATCTCATCGAGATAGTCCAGTATGACATCCAGCCCGGTCAGTGCAAAGCTGCCGCCATCGACGGGTATAAGCACATGGTCTGCGGTATATGCCGCGTTCGTGGTGGACAGGTTCAGACCCGGAGAGCAGTCGATGAGGATATAATCGTATTTATCCATCACCGGCTGCAGATGGCGGGACAGTATTTTTTCTCGATGGTGCCGGGTCAGGCAGTTTTCCATGACGCGTTCAAAGGACGGGTCTGACGGGATGACAAAAAGGTTATCGATCACCTCTTCACCACTGACGGCCGGGATAATTGCATCAAAAATACTGAAGCGCGGGTTGTTATAGAAATCGCAGATGGTGTGGCCATACTGCGCGTAGTATTTTTTCCCGTTAGCCATCACCTCTGTTGAGTTGGCCTGCTGGTCTCCGTCAATAAGCAATACCCGACGCCCGGCATGTGCGAGACTCATGGCGAGATTGGTGATCGTGGAGGTTTTACCGGCACCACCCTTGTTATTCATGATGGCAATGATGCGGGCCACTGCATTAACCAGCGGTGTCAGCTGAGATTGCACTGGAATTTCAGACATGAGAACTCCTCTCTCAATGAAATACAGGTGTATTACGCTTTAGCGACATCTGAGAATCACTGCGTGCGATTACTATAGCATTACACATGTAATGCTATAGTATTTTTATTGAATTACCTAAGTATTCCATTTTGTGCACCAGATCCTCGCTGGCTGAAGGCTGCACGGGGAATATCATTCGCGCTGTGTTCAGTGCCGGGAAATATCGCTGACGTTCTCTTCAGGCTGTGGGGCGCGACCTGGTGCATTGAACGTGATGGTGATGATCTTTCTGGCCAGCCCCTCATCTGAAAGAGCATCATCCATACTGACATCACGAATCAGTGGACTTTCTTCTTCTATATGTCGGGCTATATCCCGCAGCCACTCTGCCAGCATTTGTCTGCCCATCCTTTTTCGCTCCGGTTGTGTACAGTCAACATCAACATACCACACCAGGAAAAGTTAAGTTTGCGAGGTGATTAAAAAATAACCTCCCCATCAAGTGCGCTGTCATCCGTGCTGTTAGCGACCTGCGCGGAATATCCTCATTCTATACACAGGATTGCCCACCGAAATTGTGGACAGCAACGATGAAAATAGGGGTCTTCCGCAACTTAGGTGGAGTTTTTTAAGCCAGAGGGCTCATGACTCGTCGTCGCAGTAACTCGAAGCCAGCTCGACCGTACATCTGCCGTTTCAGCATTTTTAGGCGGTTTACATGGACTTCCACAACGCCATTACTCCATCTGCTACTTATCGCTTCGTGTATTGCTGTTGCATCCGCTTCCATACCGACCGCAACACGCTGAAGGTCAATGAGCCCACTTTGACTTACGTCAGAGAACCATTGATTTAACTGCGATTTATTCTTCGTTTTCAACATTCGATAGAAGTCGAGTGACAGTTGTTGCGCCATTTTCAGTTGCGGTTCTTTCTGGCACATTGATTCGATGAAGCGGGATGCATAGTTTTCTTCTCCTCTGATCATTCGCCAGGGCATTAACCAGCGGCTTACACTGGATGCTGAGGGGAGTCGGACTGGGGCGATAACGGGACTGTTAACCTGCTTACGCCACTTAGCTACAGCATCCCTGACTGTCGTTTCGCTCCCGGTGAAGCCAACATTTACCATCTCCCGCCATAGCTGCCCGGCATTATGGTTACCGTTTATCCGTTGTTCTTCCAGCCACTCCTGCCATGGCTCAAGTAGCCCGGGTCTGGGTGGCTTAGTTGATATTTCAGGGAACGCTTTTGACTGTATCCACCGGCGAACCGTCACCCGGGACAGCCCGGTGATACGCGATATTTCTCTTATCCCACAACCCTTTTTATGAAGACAGTCTACCTCAGCCCAGCGCTGATACCGTTTGTCACGCCGCTCTCGTTTAATACGTTCAGGGCGACGTAACGTTGAAGCTGGCACCAAAGACGCTTCAGAGTTCTGTTTTTTTGGGAGATAACTCAGTGGCCACCAGTCGTATCAATGGCATGTGTCTGTACATCATGCGCTCCAGCGCATCACCAATATTCTTCAGTAGATGCCAGCGATCGGCCGCCTGTATTGCCTGCGGTGCACCATCGCGAGCAGCTAACTCATAGATCCCCCCACGATCGCGTGAGACGACCTGTATCTCCGGGTATTTTTTGAACCATGCCGCCAGAGTGCGTTGCTCCCGGCCTGACAGCAGCACCAGGGGGCGATGGGTATCAAGATTTACGATCCGTGTGCCGTACCTGTGGCCCCGATGCCATGCCCACTCGTCAATACCAACATGCCGGGTCCGGTTCTCTGTTTGTTCCGGAGCCTGAATCACTCTGCGTAGTAAAGTATCCGCGCTGATCTGTATTCCTGAGGCTACGGCAGCTCGTCTCCCTGCTTCACCTCCTGCGATAAGTCCCAGCTGATGCTACAGATTTTTCAGCAATGCAGAAGACTGTTGCTGCGGACCTGTAAAGGGAGCAAGCGATTCCGCAAAAATTTTACGTGAACAGGATGGGTTACGGCAGTACCAGTGTCGGATGGCGAAGAATAACCAGAGGGCCTTGCCTGAGCATGGAAGATGCTGTATTCGCCGCCGCCGGCAGCTATGAACAGAATTACTGCGCGCGAGGCACTCAGGACATGATGCCGTTTTACACGTGGCGCGGAGATGGAGGGTTATTCCATCAGTCCCAGTAATCTGTCGGCAGGTTTGCCACCCGCGCGGTAGCTGTAAAAGTGCCTTAAGTGAGGCCATTTTGTTATCCATAACTTAAAACAGCTTAGATCCTTGTTAACTAGAAAGTTTCCTCAATTTTTGTCCACCTAGGTTGCGGAAGACCCACTTTTTACCCGTTGTTGACAGATGAAATCGCCGGCCATCGCAGTATAGCCGCACTAACTTTACTGTAAAAGCATATTCACCAGCGGGATCTGGCAGAACTGGTTGACCGGCTGGTGCCCATTTTGCTGGCCGGATATCTGTATTCATCACAGGTCATATCGCTGGTACACTATATCGTGCAGGCAGGCGAAACATCGGACGCCGAAGCCTTTGTACGCGAACTGGCACAGCGTGTGCCGCAACACGGAGACGCACTCATGACCATCGCACAACAGCTTGAACAGAAGGATATTGAGAAAGGCATCCAGCTGGGTGAACAACGTGGTATTGAAAAAGGCAAACTTGAAGTTGCCCGTACCATGCTGCAAAACGGCATTGACCGCAATACCGTCATGAAAATGACCGGTCTGACGGAAGACGACCTGGCGCAGATCCGCCACTAATCATCCTTTCCTGAGACTCCCTGTCTGGCCATCAGTGAATACTGGTGGGACAGGGAAGCACCACTCTCAGGTTCAGCCTGCCAGCCGCAGCGATTAAACAGTTTCGTAAGCCCCGCTACATTCCCCGTCATACGGGCTATCAGCGGATTTGTCTGTCTGCCATCATCGTCGAAAGCTACATCGAGGTTGGTCCGTAAAAGATAAATGCTGTTGACGCCGGTATTCAAAGCCACAGCATACCGGCCGGACCATTCCCGATCGCCCAGCAGGCGGTAGTTCCAGTGCATATCTTTTGCTGTCTCCAAGGCATACGTCAGCCGGAACAGGTCGTTCTGCTCAGACAGTTCGCCGGTGCAAGATCGCCAGAGGTAGTTCAGTTTGCTGGCCAGCTTCGCACTGACACCCAGCTGGCGCCCCTGTTTAAGAAGCCACTCGATATCGGGCGTCACATCACGTGAAAAACGTCGTTGTTTCAGCGCGGTCGCCAGCCAGCGGGTGAGAAAGAGACTTTCCTGTGCCGGTGACAGCACATCTCCGTTTTGTCTGGCCAGCGCAAGCGCCACCAAGGCACACCATGCCAGATGGCCCGATTTTTCTGTCAGCGTCACTGCGTGTCCTTCTCCTTTCTGTTCCTGGTTATTCATGCATCACTCTGGCATATTTTAACCGTAAAAGAGGCAGCCAGTCATAAGAAACTAAGCGATTACTATAAATTTATTTAATGCCTCCCATAGTTAATTAGCTAAAGAAATGAATATACATCCACTGTCATATATATATTTATTATCCTTTTAGTTTTATCTTTATTCCAGTGACAACGACCAGCAAAAATAATTTCAGCTCCTTCGAGATTTTCATAATCTGAATTATTAAATTTTTCGATAATTGCATCACGCAGATCGCCTAATGGTATTCCAACACCCCTCCATTCAGCAGGATTAAGCCATTCAATATCATTGTTCGAGTTATGTAGCGTCCTCCAGTAAAACCTGAGTGTACTTTTAGTCATGGGTTCAGCATCAGGAAATTTCACAAATAAATTTTTGGCTTTATACTTGAAGTCGCCGAACGGGATGATCGTATCAGACGTCGCCAGTCCTATCCCCCTGATTAAGCTATGCAGTATTTAGTGGTGATTCCAATTAGTAGAACATGTGTTTTTCGATAAAAGCACCAATGACTTTTTCATGCAGCTCAACAGAAAGTGAGAAACAGAGAGTCCGGCGAGCCAAACGCTTGATGCGGGTTATCAGTGTCAGATTGTTTCGCTCAATGCGCTGCGTAAAAATCTTGCCAGTCAGATGCTTATCTTTTGGCTCTTCTCTGGCATAACTGCCCTAGTCATCGCTGGTTATCATGCCGATGCTAAAAGGCGTGAGCAGTGCCAGTAATTCGCGGCAGGTTTCATCGGTTCGTGGCCAGAACGTATAAGCCAGAACACCGCCTGTTTTGGTGTTGTAAGCATACCTGAGCCAGTGTTGTCGGGCTTTACTGCCGACAAAGCTCCATTGCTCATCGAGTTCGCAGATAAGCGCCACATCAGCATGAGCGACCAGAGAGGATGTTATTCGTCGTGGCGAGAGTTTTTTTAAAGTCCGGATGACGGTATTGATACGAACTTTCAGCGCACGGGCGGTATCGCGAACCCCGGCACCATTGAAGGCCATTTCAGTTATCTCCTCTTTAACCCCCGGCTTGCGGGCCTCGTATGAGTAAGTGAGTTGAAACACACGGTGGCGCTCCCGACAGCGGAACCGGTCATGTCCATTGGGGTTTTGCCCGTGACGATAGACCTGAGCAGACTGACAACGGGGGCAATGAACGGTAACGCTGGCCATGAGTAAACCTCAAAAGCGAGTATTATACACCGAATTCAACCAATTAGATGCATTACCAGAATAATGTCAGGGGGAGCTCAAGTAGATTAATTATTTTCATTTGAAAGGAAAATACCAACAGTTTCATTCCTACCGGCTGAATAGCCAATCTGGATGGTTCTCCACTCTTTAGTAACACTGGGGTGCAAAAAAAGGACAATTTATGCTAAACTTCTTCTAAGGATGAAGTAATTTATCGAATATGCATCTTGATATATGCATCGATAAAAACGAATAATTAGCGCGCGATTTATATAAAAGGAAAAAAATGACGACTTACTATATCCATAAGGTTTTTTTAGTAAAAATCGCACACCTGCCTCTTGCAGAGAGTTATTATCTTGAATCAGACCATTTATTCTCATAAAAGATGATAATTTCATCTGAGAGACTGGGTTTTTTGCTTGCATTGCCATCTGCATCAATAATTATATTTATTATTATAGTTATACTTTCCGGAAATAACTTTCAGGACCGTTTCAAAAAAGTTAAAGAATATAATCTAACTGTTTCACTTCAAGCAAAGCATGTGACAAAGAAAAGTAAAGAAATGATTAACTGCTTTTACCTGCAGCAAAGTATGATTGCTTTTACGAAAAGAAATTTCCTCAAGAAGCAAGTGCTACAAGTAGCAGGTAAACTGAGAGCTATGGTACGTCGTATCTCGCGTAATGTACCCCCGTGCAAGAAAAAAATGTTCGCATTGGTTACGCCTGGATTGATTTTCCCAGTAACTGGTAATCCGATATTACAATGAATCTGATGTAGTCAAGCTCGAAAAATCCGAACATTAACCTTCAAGCAAAGCGGATGCCTGACTATAGGTATATCAAACAACGTGGGTCGATTCATTTGAAATGCATGTCTGATCACAGACCATGTTGCAACTGGTCCGTATCGTACTGGTTAATGTTTCTTCCTCAGGGCTATATTAATAGCCATAAAATGAGAGATTGCCGCAATATAAATTGCGGTTTGCAGGCAGTCTTGAAACCGGAGATGCCGCTCAAATTCTACCACATGAGGATCTCGTTTAAGGTTTTGATGCCCAGTTTTGCAGCAACCCGTGAACTCATTCCATAGATGGTTTTGTTTGACACCTTATATATCCATGCTTCCTCGTCCACCGTAATCAGGTTAAAAAAACATTTCAGTGTTCTGTACTCGGTAGCTGTCAGGCGTCAGCTTCTTTTTCTGCTCAGTGAGGTGAGTCTCTCTGTCATTAAACCTCCGGAACATAACTCAGGAAGTATTAACTGACCGGAGTTTAATACGCAGGCATTTCCATTAGCGGATTTTGAATAATTTGCGACGGGGAGTAAGGCATGTTCCGTAATAATAAATGATGGCTGCATCCGTCTCATCTCCGCCCAGTCAGAAAGAACGATTTCTCTGGCAGAAGGACTTGAAGCCTATCGTGTAAAAACGTACGCCAAGTTCATTTTTTGAACAAGAGTATCAGGTTAGATTTATAGACACACTGTGATAAGTGTCTTGGGCTATTGTGCATTTCCTCAACTGAACATTTCATAGCGACATGACATTACAGAATGTGTTGTTGTCTGCTTTTTCATTTACAGCACTAAAATTTTTTATTGCTGATTAAGCAATAATCCACATACCGCAACAATCCATTGTTTTCTATGAAACTCTGGCAACAAACTCTCTCTTCCTCTTATGAGATCTGAGTTCCAGATATTCCTGACACCCTCCGGCACGCAGGGGCAGAAAAGACCGCTTCGCTTATTCCCTGACCATGGTAAACTTCTGGAAACTATGAAATAGCGTAAAATTCAGATCACAAAAAACACGACTCAAGTAATTTAACAGCGTGGCTATATTGCTGCTTATTATCATGTATGAAATGCTGACGGCAGGGAAAATCATCCTAGTGACAGACGTGGGGTTGTATACAGCCGGTTATACAGCGCATCATCATTACTCTGAGTGACTATTTATTGGAAAAGTATTGCAGAGGGCAGAAATGGACAAAGTGGAGCTTTTTCGTGAGTTGATGGATAGTGGTCACAAATTCGTCTGGTATCTCCGTGAACTAGGCGTCAGCAATCTGGATGGTAAATCTCCTGACGTTCAGATAATTGTCGATCTGAACGG
The DNA here is from genome assembly GCF_059801165.1 of Cedecea sp. Ae19-4. Lineage (NCBI taxonomy): Bacteria > Pseudomonadati > Pseudomonadota > Gammaproteobacteria > Enterobacterales > Enterobacteriaceae > Cedecea > Cedecea sp. Ae19-4. Next base: position 10,810 of record NZ_JBCHWG010000007.1, read on the forward strand.
AAAATAACTTGCCCGTCGCATTGATATCCCGGAAACGCCAGAAAATTGCTGGAGCATCGATTCATGGCACGCCAGAGATTTTCGGGCTGCCGGAAGGTGCAGTGAACGTGGAATTGAATTTGCTGCTAACCCATTGTCTTTTAGGAGAAACGGGTTCGATGTTTTCGCAGCCCTTTTTCCTGTCCACAGAGGAGTGATCATAATGGCGGCCGGGATTTCTCAATCTGTATAACCGGACTGAATCGACAAATATCAGGATGGATGAATAATAAAGACAGTTAAGGAAATCGCAAGCAACTTGGGCATTATGGTTGTTCTTGCCAGCACGACTCACGGTGCCGTCGCCGCAACCCGGTCAGAAATGCAGCGACTCGATGAGGCCTACCCGCTCGGCAGTGTAGTCGTCTGCCACTCAGACCTTTCGTGAGACGGAAAACCTCAGACTGCCCAGAACAATGATCTCAAGGGGAAAGGTCGAGTCCCGGGAAAATGGTCATCCCCTCTATAACGTTTCCGTCATCTGGCGAACTCAGGGTGCGCAATAAAGCGATGCCGGTGATCTGACACTGACGTTCAGGATGAACCAACGCAGCGATGAGAAAAGTCAGCACTCACTTATCGATTCTGAAAGAATGGCCGTCTCAATGCCCCGTGCCGGGCCTGCCAGTGAAGAAGCGGTACTGAAGGGATTCCGCAGCCGTTTTGGCGACACGGAAAACTTCCCCTTCACATCCAGACCGAGATCACTGAGTTTCCGGCGTATATCACCCGTAATCCGCGCGAGGCGCCGTCCTGCTGCCTGAAGGAAGTTCGTGATCATGCCTGATGACCCCTTAATCCTGACCAAAGCCGTCAGATGGTCAAATGGTCAAATGGTCAAATGGTCAAATGGTCGGTGATGCCTATAATTAGTTGAATCTCGTGTGTAATGCGGGCTTTTGAGGTTCTCTCATGGCCAGCGTTAACGTTCATTGTCCCCGTTGTCAGTCTGCTCAGGTTTACCGCCACGGTCAGAACCCTAAAGGCCATGACAGATTTCGCTGCCGTGACTGCCACCGAGTGTTTCAGCTCACTTATGCTTATGAAGCCCGTAAGCCGGGAATAAAGAGCAGATCACTGAAATGGCCTTCAATGGTGCCGGGGTTCGCGACACCGCCAGAACACTGAAAATTGGCATTAACACCGTCTTCCGGACTTTAAAAAACTCGCGCCAGAGCGAATAACTTCTACGCCCGTTGCCCATGCTGATGTGGCACTTATCTGCGAACTCGATGAGCAATGGAGCTTTGTTGGCAGTAAAACCCGGCAGCACTGGCTCTGGTTCGCGTACAACACCAAAACTGGCGGTGTACTGGCCTACACTTTTGGTCCCCGTACCGATGAAACCTGCCGGGAGCTACTGGCACTGCTTACGCCATTCCACATCGGCATGATCACCAGCGACGACTGGGGCAGCTATTGCCGTGAGGTGCCGAAGGATAAGCATCTGACCGGCAAGATTTTTACTCAGCGCATTGAGCGCAATAACCTGACACTCCGCACCCGAATTAAGCGGTTGGCTAGTAAAACGATCTGCTTCTCGCGCTCAGTAGAGATCCACGAAAAAGTCATCGGAGCGTTTATCGAAAACACATTTCTACTAATTGGAAGCATTATCCTAACTTTGAAACAGCGCCCTCAGTATAACCAACGCATAAATACAAGCGCGATGGCAGTGAATATTTTTGAATATCATCTCAAGGGCCAGATACTACTCTGGCCCTTGACCACTTTAGCTGTATTTATCCGGGGATAATTACAATCGTTTAATGAACAGGTCCGGGCTTGTCGCCTGCATTTCCATTAACTATATATGTGGTTGTTGATGAGTTTGACCATCCAGACATTGTTAGGGTCGCTGTACTCGTTCTTCCCTGACCATAAAAAAATGAAGCCTTATAATATTTAACGTACTTGCCTTCCCCGACGTAGGTCCATGTGCCGTCGCCTGTTGCATTAGTTAAAGTAACGGCAGAATCAAGTGCACCAGCCTTATCCTCTATTGGGCTTCCAACTGCATTTAGCAATGTTACCGTAACAATTATTCGCTCGTTAGCATCATATCGCTGTTTGTCTACTGATATAGAAGAATTATTTAGTGCCGCATCGCCCGCCGTGATGGCGTAG
>NZ_JBCHWG010000008.1:0-8129 GCF_059801165.1 Cedecea sp. Ae19-4
CTTTATTATGAGGCCAGCGTCTTGTCCATCCTCATATTTGCAACAGTGCCTCAACCACGTTATCGACGTGATTGCCTTGGTGAGCTTGTTCAGATTGACGTCTCACACCATGACTGGTTTGAAGGCCGTGCATCAAAATGCTGTCTTCTGGTTTACATGGATGATGCCACTGGCCGACTGATGCACCTTCGCTTCTGCGAAACTGAGTCCGCTTCCGATTACATGCTGGCCACGCGTGAGTATCTTGATAAACATGGAAAACCTGTTGCGTTCTACAGTGACAAACATGCTGTTTTTCGTGTCAGCCAGGCAGAAACCTATCGCATCGGTACCACCCAGTTTGGCCGTGTACTCCATGATCTCAATATTGATCTCATCTGCGCGAACAGTTCACAGGCTAAAGGGCGTGTGGAACGGGCTAACCAAACACTTCAGGACCGGCTTATAAAGGAAATGCGTCTTGAGAACATTACGGGTATTGAAGAAGCAAATGTCTGGCTGGAAACCTTTATTCAGGACTTTAACCGACGCTTTGCTAAAGCACCTCAATATCCGAAAAACCTTCACCGCCCAGTCGATGAATCACAGTCTGAAATGGATGATATCTTCGCTTGGCAGTAACTCCGCACGCTCTCTAAATCACTGACATTTCAGTACGACAAGATGCTCTACCTTGTTGGCCCGACTGAATAAAACACTAGTATCGCCGGTGAGAAAATCATGGTTCTCGAATATCCGGACGGCAAGTTGGCCTTTAAATATGGCTACAGAACGCTATATCAGGTCTTCGACAAACTGGCCATCGTTGACCTGGGCGTCATCGTAGACAATAAACGCCTTGGTGCCGTGCTGAAACTCGCTCAGATTCAGCAGTATGAACGGAACCGGGATGGTAAAAGAGAACGCAACCATGCCGTTGATAATCAGCGGCTGAGCAGAAGCAATGCACGGTGGAAATGGACAAAGGAATATAACCATCGCTTTATAGCGGAAACGGCCATGTATAGAGTAAAACAGCTGTTCGGAGGTTCACTGACACTGAGGGACTACAATTGTCAGGTTGCAGAGGCTCTGGCCATGGCACTAGCACTGAACAAAATTACGAGGGCTGGTATGCCAGTAAGCGTGCGTATTGCCTGAAAATCCAGCCAGCTAAAGGGGCGTGCGCGCGGAATTTTATTTATCAAACAAAGCCATTAGTCATTTAAAAAATTATACTTGATTTTGTGTAACACCACATAGTAAATTATCGTTTATCGATATTCATCATCATGTGAGGCTCCGGTATGGGTACATCAGAAAGAATCAAAAATTACTGTAAGATCGTCAAATTTTTAATGGTTGTAGGAATGATAGTTTTTCCGCTTTCAACCATATTGTTTCCATTTATCCTGGATGATTATTTCGTGCAAGTCAGCACATCTCCATCAGGAACTATCCTCAAAGAGGATTTTGGGAATCTAAGTATATTGATATATATTGTCACAGATCTTTTTTTCTCTGGTTTTCTGGTTCTTGTTCTGTGGCACGTTTATAATTTATTTAGTAGATATCAAAAAATGGATTTTTTTTCTCCTCAACAGGTTGGAAGAATAAAAAAGATTTCATTTAGTCTACTGGCGTTTGCATTATCTACTTTACTAGTAAGACCTGCATTAAGTATAGTATTGAGTTTTAATAAAGAAGATTTCGTAATGGAGTTTAATGTTGATAGTTCATTCTACTTGCTTCTTTGCGCATCTTTAATTGTAGGATTCCTGTATTTAGTAATGCGTGAAGCGAATAAAATCCAGACTGAAAATAAATTTACGGTATAATCAATATCAATACGCCTTGATATATTTTTATTAAAAACAAGGGGTAACTGATGAAGAGGTTTCAGAAAAAATAAAAATTACAGGATAAAATTTATCGATACTACGAAGTGGACACGTAAAAGAAATTCGATTCTCCACATTATAAAAGACTTTTGAGGAGCTCGGTTGTAATCATGGATGCTCGATAAAAATTCAAAGAAATTATTTTAAAAATATTTTAATGTGGTACTTGAAATATATAACTTTGACTACGTTATTACATTATCAGCCTGTGCACTTACTCAATGGAGGAAATGAATTTGAAATGCAAAAAGATACTTCAGACTGCCAAATGATATCTTTGGAAAAGATACCTACAGACAGTCCCCTCATCAGTCGTGAATTAATGAATGATAAATCATCTAAGGTACGCACAGTGGTAATAGAAATGAATTTATTATTTTAATGAAGCTCGCAGAGAATTCATGATTTTCAGTTGCATGCTTGAAAAAGGGTGTCGACCTGAGGCACCTTTTTTCGGTGAGTAAATATTAACCATTTGGACTAGCCACAGGCTTCTAATCATTAAGTTGTTTGATTATTTTACTTTGGTTTTTTATTAACAAGCTGATTTTATAATTTATTTAATGACTACGGCTCCTTATCCAATTATACACTAATGGTTATAAACTGAAGAGCATTTAATTATTTCAAGAAATTTTAAATTTGTTATTTACTCTGTCCGCTAGAGGTTTCCTATGTTTAAAAATATTTTATGGATTACACTATTCTTTGTTTCTCCAGTATGGTCATTTAGCGCTAAAAAACTTGATGAATCTTCGAAAGCAGTAAGCGAAGCAGCAATTGCTAATGTACAACTACAACAACTGAAGGTTTCTAATCGATTGAAAATACAAGAAAGAATAAACATTCTCAGGGCTCGACAGGGTGCAAGTAACGATCAAAAAATCCGTAAAGATTTAGAGATGCAAATAAAAAAGTTACAGATGCAGATATCAAAAAAATAGGAACTGTTGCAAAGTTAGCTATGAGGTAGCCTGTTGATTTTTTTAAATGCCTTATATTTCAAAGGCTCTGTTCACCAGGCGCATCTCGCACAGGGGATCACCATAATAAAATGCAGAAGCCTGGCCTTTGCGAAGAGCCCGCATCACTTCAATACCCTTTATCGTGACGTAAGCCGTCTTCATGGATTTAAATCCCAGTGTGGCGCCGATTATTCTTTTCAGTTTGCCGTGATCGCATTCAATGACGTTTATTCCGGTACTTAATCTGCCGGTGTTCAACGTCAGGCGGGCATCGACCTTCGCGTTTGAGCAGGACAAGCGCACCGCCATAGGTGGGCGCTTTATCCGTGTTGATAAAACTCGGGATCTGCCACTTTTTGACTTTATTGAGGATTTTCCCCAGGAACCGATATGCCGCTTTGCTGTTACGACGTGGGGAGAGATACAAATCGATGGTGCGCCCCCTATTGTCGACGGCTCGATACAGATAAACCCACCGGCCATTCACCTTCACGTACGTTTCGTCAATGTGCCATGGGTTCAGCTCGGAAGGGTTACACCAGTACCAACGCAGTCGTTTCTCTATTTCAGGAGCATAACGCTGAACCCAGCGGTAAATCGTGGAGTGGTCAACGCTGACACCCCGTTCATATCGAATTTCATTTGCAGTTATTGTGAGCTTGGGGTAATGGATGGTGAGCTGGAAAAGATAAATGCGAGCTCATTATCACTTAATGTGAGCTCGGGAATATGATCCGAAAATTGCGCTGATTGCGAGCAGTTACATGTAGACGCTGCCGCTTTGGCGGTCCTTGAGACGTATGTTGAACATTTTTGCGGCAGCCTGAAGGCTGGAGGCGTAGTTTCCTCGTTCGGGACGATAAGTGTGCCCGGTAGGGGTTCCGCGCCCATTTCCTCCAAAAGTCCCACCTTATTCAGATATCACATTGAATTTTATTGAGAAAGAGGTTCATTTTTAGCATCGTTTCTTATTTTTCTTTTTAACCGAAAGTACGTCGCACGGGATATACCTGTTTTTTCTGTCACACTGCTCAAAGCCTCTCCCTGCAAGATAAGCGTCAGTGCTGCTGGCGTTCGTGGATGGCTCTTCCTGCCAAATTTTACGCCTGCAGCAAGTGCCGCTATTCTGCCGTCATTCGTCCGCTCCAGGATACGCTCACGCTCAGCTTCAGCTACAGCCGCAAGAATTTGGATAACCATTTTGCCCATCGTCCCCTCTGTACTGAGACCGTTCTCCAGGAACCGGATGGCAATCCCCTTTTTGTAACAGCCGTCAACTACACGGATCATGTCAGCAGTGTTACGCCCCAGTCGGTCCATTTTTGTGCAGATGATTACGTCGTCTTTCTCTGCCCGGGCCAGCAGCCGCTGTAATCCTTCCCGCTCATCAGTTGCGCCAGTTATCATGTCTGTAAAAATACGATCTTCCCGCACACCGGCATTTTTCAGCTCTGAAATTTGATGCGTCAGCTTCTGATGGCTGGTTGATACCCGCGCGTACCCCAGTAACGCCATTTTTAGTCTCACTTATCGTTTTTGATACCTCATGGTATCATAATGCACGAAATACGATTTTTGAAACCTGCTTTTATGCTGTTTTAGAGAGGTGTCAGATATCATAATATTTGACACCTCTCTGCATTTAGCAAATATTTAACATTCAGGTGAATGCATGCAGAAACATAAGAAAAGAATTAGTATCTTAACAAAAAGTGAAATAAATGAATTATATCAGGCTCCATCTTTTAACCCTGTTGAGAGATCTGAATTTTTTTCATTAGACATCGCTCTTAAAAAAGAAGTTGATAAAATAATAAACATAGAGAGCAGGGTGTACTTGATATTGATTATAGGGTATTTCAGATATAAACCTGTGCTTCCTGAGTTTACATCAAAAAACGTAAAAGGGGATGTAAAATATATTATACAGACGTATTATAAAAATGAAAGTACGAATATCAATTTAAACATACCTAAAAGTACGAAGTCTCGTCTTGTTAAACGGATGCTTTATACACTTGGATTTGAACAACTCACCCCATCCATTAAATGTGAGTTAAGCGAACGTATGAACGACGTTGCTACCATATGTATGGAGCCAAAATATATTTTTGATGAATTACTTGCTTTTTTAGGGCAGAGGCGTATAGCACTTCCCGGCTACAGTACTGTCCAGAAACTGGTTTCAGAGGCTTTAAACTTTGAAAGAAAAAGGACGGTTAATATTTTGTCAAAAAGAATGAGTCCAGCCACAGCACAACAAATTATTTCTATTCTTCATGATGAAGGAATCTTAAATTCTATCAGAGGATATAATGGCGGCGCGAGAGATTTCTCAACATCAGAAATAGAAAGCGAATTAAATTCACACAATATAATAAGCAGTGTTTATTATGAAATAAAAGATACTATTAACTCATTAGGCATATCCCAGGGAAATATGGAGTACTATGCTACCATAGTAAAACACAGCACAACATTCAGACTTAAGCGGCACCCTAAATGGCAAGGAATACTCTATTTATGCTGTTATTTGTACTTCAGATACCAGGAGATAAATGACAAGATAATTACGGCTTTCCGATATCTGGTTAAAAAACACAAGAATGCTTCGGTTTTGTCCGCGAAAGCTCGGGCAACTGAGGAGATAGACCTGATAAATAAAAAACTTAAGTTTGCGAGTGAGGTGTTTAATTTCTTCATTGATGGGAGTATTGATGACAGCATCCCTTTTGGTGATGTTCGCAAAAAAGTATTTGCACTTATATCGAAGGATGATATGCATCTTGTGAGTGAGTTTTTCGATAAAAATAAAATCGATGTAATTGAATATCAATGGCAGTATATTGACAGTAATCACCTTAAGATCACCAATTCAATCAGAAAGCTTTTTATGGCTATAGATATCGTATATGACAACGAAAAGTCAGTTATTGGACAGCAGATTGATGCTACCAGGGATGATCTCAAGGGAAAAGGAACGCTGGAAGCTAAAGATCAGAGGATAATTCGCCCATTCGAGAAAAATTACATTGTAAAAGAGGGAGAAGTTAACGCTCAACGATTCGAGTTTCATATGTACAGCAGGGTGTCTAACCATCTGGAAAGCGGCGTCTTTTACGCTTCAGAGAGTGAACAAAACAAGCGGCTGGAAGATGACCTTATAGAGCGCAGTTACTGGGATGAGAATAAATCGATTTTGATAGCAAAAACCGGGCTTGAGCGATTGATTACACCAATAACGCAGACTCTGGACGATCTGGAAACTATCTTTAACGAGAAGCTGGAACGTATAACTATTGGTATAAACTCAGATGCTAATGAATTTGTAAAAAAACAGCCACAGTCAAACAGATTACAATGGAGCCTGGCCAGTAAAAAATGGAAGACCAGCATTGATAATCCGATTTATAATCAAATAAAAAATATCGGAATAGTTGATGTAATGAAGTATGTAAACAATGAGACGGATTTTTTGTCTGTATTCAATGCCGTATCATCCAGGAAAAATAATCTGGAAGCTGACTATAATGATCTTCTTGCCTGTATATTTGGTAACGGAGCAAACTATGGTGTTCATCGAATGGCGTCAGCATCAGACCGTAGTATTGGTATACTACGTGATGTAAATGATAAATTCATTCGTCCCGATACAACTGGAATAGCTAACACGGTAGTATCTGACGCAATTGCAAACCTTTCGGTGTATAAATACTGGACAATAAATGAAGAATCTCCATTTGGAAGTGTTGATGGGCAGAAGCACACATGTCGAATAAATACATTCAAAGCCCGTTTTTCTGCCAAGTACTTCAGAAAAGGAAAAGGTGTTTCTGCGATGACACTGGTATCGAATCATGTACCATTGGCAACAGTAGTCATTTCTCCAAATGAGTATGAAGGGCATTTTGCATTTGACCTGTTATATAACAACACCAGTGAAATACAGCCAAAATCATTAGCTACTGATAATCATGGTGTTAATAACGTAAATTTCGCGATACTGGATATCTTTGGTTATCAGTTTTCACCACGCTATGCAAAATTCAAGAAAGTATTTAATGAGTTGTTTGAGGTTATACTGGAGGATGAGAAACTTATTATCAGACTTAAAAAACAATTTAATATCAAGCTCATTGCACAGGAGTGGGAAAACATACAGCATATTATTTGCTCTTTAAGCAGGAAAACCACCGTTCAAAGTACGGTGGTTAAGAAATTATCGAATGCAAAGCGTAGTGGCAAGACATTAGCAGCGCTCCGGGAATATGACAGAATTATAAAATGCATCTACGTTCTGGACTATGCTGACAATAAAACTTTAAGGCAATTTGTTCAGCAAGCGCTGAACAGAGGTGAAGCTTATCATCAACTAAGAAGAGCAATAGCATCAGTCAACGGAAATCAATTCCGCGGGGGCGATGACTACCAGATAGATCAATGGAATGACTGCGCGAGACTGATAGCTAATTGTGTAATTTACTATAACTCAGCAATATTATCCGGACTGGTCGATAAATTTGAGAAAGAAAATAATAAAAAAGCGATAGACGTTCTGGCTAACTTATCCCCAGTAGCATGGAGACACATTCTCCTTGGGGGGAACTATTCTTTCGAAGAGCAAGTTGCGATCACAAATCTGGACAGTCTTCTGGAGGGGGTAGATCCTCTAAGCGATGAGGATGACATGGAGTACGAATAAAACAATTAACAACATGATAAATAATGTTTTTTATGTGAAAGGTGGGACTTTTGGAGGAAATGGGCGCGGAACCCCCGGTATCGGCATTGTTATTAGTTCCGTTACTATTACCGTTATTATTTTCACTCTGACTGGTGAGATACCAGTTATTGTTAATCATGCCGGAAGGGGTACCCTACTGGAGATGATACTCATAACTGCCGGCTACAATTCGCCCTTTCTGAGTAAAGGCTCCGGTGGTGGAGTTACCGGTGGAAAGAACTTCAATTCCCTCCAGGGTCTGCGCCCCGATACCGCCTTCGTTGGCGCCCATGATGTAGGTGGTGCCGGAAGTATTCCCGCGGATAGTCAGCTTATCGGTCAGGCTGTCATCGCGGCACTGTTGCAAAGATCTTTGAATCGCCACGGATAATCTAGACACTTCCGAGCCGTTGATAATAGTGGTTTTCATATTCTGCCGGTGACATCTGATCGCTGGAACCATGCCGACGCTTACTGTTGTAAAACATTTCGATGTAATCAAAAATATCGCTTCTGGCTTCGCCTCTCGTTCCGTAGATCCTTTTCTTAATCCGTTCGCGT
>NZ_JBCHWG010000009.1:0-6926 GCF_059801165.1 Cedecea sp. Ae19-4
GCGTGACCGAAATGGAAAAATATACACTGTCTGCTCCGGCCCGCTTCACTGCTTGCTCCAGCTACTTGCGCATGGTTTCATCGGTGACGGCCACAGCGGCTCAAATCGGTGGGGCCGCGTGGCCAGGATAAACGGGGCCGAGCAAAAAAGCGAAGAAACCGAATTCGTTATAGCACCTATCCATTTCCTTTCAGCATCGCGACCGCATCGCTCTCAGACATCTGGAACTGCGCCCGGTGCCGTGCTGCCACATCCAGCGCAAACACCTTCGTATACACCTCCGTCGAGCTGATGCTCTTGTGTCCCATTAAACCTTTTTTCGGATCTGTACAGAAAAAGAGAGAAGAATACATATGTCTTACATCTGCCTATACTGAGCATATGTATATAGGCCAGGAGGAAGACATGCGAACCGTATCCATTTTTAAAAACGGCAATAACCGGGCCATCCGTCTGCCCCGCGATCTGGATTTTGAGGGGGTGAGCGAGCTGGAGATCGTCCGCGAAGGGGACAGTCTCATCCTGCGCCCTGCCCGGCCAACCTGGGGCTCGTTCGCGGAACTCGAAAAGGCCGATCCGGACTTTATGGTTGAGCGCGAAGACGCTGTCAGCGACGAAGGACGATTTGACCTGTGAAGAAGAGAAAAGACCGGATCTACATGCTCGACACCTGCATCTGCGCGTTCATCCTGCGCGAGCAGCCGGCCGTCGTGATAAAACGCCTGGAGCAGGCGGGGCTGCGCAACCACCGTATCGTGATCTCAGCCATTACTTATGCCGAAATGCGCTTCGGTGCCACCGGCCCGAAGGCCTCGCCGCGCCACGTGCAGCTGGTTGACGCGTTCTGCGCGCGCCTCGATGCCGTCCTGCCCTGGGATCGGGCGGCGGTGGATGCCACCACGGAGATCAAAGTGGCGCTGCGTACAGGCGGGACGCCGTTCGGCCCGAACGATACGGCGATAGCGGGGCACGCGATAGCGACCGGCGCCATTCTGGTGACGAGGAATGGGGGAGAGTTTGAGCGGGTGCCGGGCCTGAAGCTGGAAGACTGGGTGAAGTAGCTCCGGAAAATATCTATTTCCCGGCTTTCAGGGGTAATACAGCGGTCCACGATCAGCGGGATGGTTTTTGCCCGACGATAAATCGCCTTTAGATGTTTTAACAGACGGATATAAAGGCCAGAGCTTTTGCACAGCTCCCACGTCGCTGATATTACCGGTACGACTGCGTAACGTCCCGGCAGGATAATGGCGTCACCAGACGTTTCTGCTGACACGCCCCCGCAGCTGTTTAGCTATTTAACCGTGCCGGATCCACGTCGGCAGTACAACGTACGAGCTCACGTCGCAGGTGTGTTATCCGGTCCCGGGACTTAACCCGGCACGGCCACGAGCTTGCGTATATAAAGATCTGTTGCTAATTTTTCAGGGTATTCATTGGATTACAGATAGCATAAATTGAAGAGAAAATCGTTATTCTGGCGGTCAAAAACGTATATTGTTGCCGGATCATACCCGGCATTACGTTCCCGGCCCCTGAATAACAGAGACAGATGCTGAAACGGTGATGTTTCATTCAGGCTAAAAATGAATCAGGGGTTATGTATGTTTACAGATCTTCAGGGAAAAGTGGCAGCGGTAACAGGCTCCTCCAGAGGAATAGGGGCTGCAATTGTTACCCGCTTAGTTGAAGAAGGCATGAATGTCGTCATCAATTATTATTCAGACAAAGAAGAAGCGCAGGCGCTGGCTGATAAACTGAACGGCCTTAAGTCGGGAAAAACGACCATATTTGGCGGTGATATCAGTGATGAAAATACTGCCCATGATTTCGTTACGGCTGCGATAGATCATTTCGGAAAACTGGATTTGCTGATTAATAACGCCGGGATTGAAACTCAAAACCCGACGCACAGAATAAGTCTTGATGACTGGCGCAGGATCATTGACGTCAATCTTACCAGTTTTTTTCTCACCGGGAGATCTGCGCTTAACTACTTTTTAGAAAACGACATTAAAGGCAATATTATAAATGTGTCGTCTGTTCACGAGATCATTCCCTGGCCGACTTTCGCCAGCTATTCTGCCAGCAAAGGGGGAGTACGCATGCTGACTCAATCCCTCGCGCTGGAATATGCTGCAAAGGGCATCCGGATTAACGCTATTGGGCCGGGTGCTATAAACACGCCCATGAATCAGGATAAAATGAGCGATGAGACGTTACGTGTGGAGCTGGAAACACTTATTCCAATGAAGTATGTCGCTGAGCCAGAGGTTGTTGCAAATGTTGCCGCCTGGCTGGCTTCAGACCAATCAGCCTATATTACCGGGCAGACTATTTTTGTGGATGGCGGGATGACGCTGTACCCCTCATTCCAGGGTGGGAAGGGCTGAATCATGAGTGAAGTGAAATCTGTCACTTCACTCTTTCAGTCACCGCATAAGCGATCCCAGAAGTCCTGAGACAGGATAGTCGTCGGGCGTTTCTTCACAGACGAGTTACGCGCTGTGACAACAATTTATCGACTATATCTGCAAAATTGTCAGAAGAGGCAATAAATACGCAAATACCACGCGGGATAAGAGCAAGGCTTATGTAGCACACTTGTTATCTTGCCAGCCTGTATGCGCAGAGGCTCAGGCAGTTACAGCGTGCCGCACCTGTTGGAAGTACACTGTAAGATTGTCAAGTTGTATACCTTAGCGCAATTGCTGGACTGAACGTACCGGCTCTGAAAGTGGTACGTGGAAGACCAGTCTGATGAGATACATCGTCTCTGATGGTGAAAGAGTCAACATTGCCACAGAACGTTTATATTCATCTTTGTTTAAGACTGAAAGTCAGTTGCATCAAGACAATCATTTTCTTTTATAACATGTATATTCTGGTCAGTTGCAACTAAGTTTTGCAAGGTATGAGTGAGCTATTTTAAAGAATAAACAGGATGATGGGTAGCATCCACGTCATTCTACTTTCATTTAACGTAAATATTACGCCAAAAATATTTATTTCAAAAAGCAGTCTGGAAGTGAATGCAGCAATTATTTAATGCGTTCTGTGCACAAAAAACTAGAATATATCCTCAGTCCAGGGTATTCTCGATAGAAATAATAGGGGGCATTCGTTAATTAACTATATATCAGCAGATGTTTCACCGTCGGTAATGCATTTTAAGTCATAAAGGTTTTATCTGAAAGCTGTCCCGTTGTTGGTTGTGAATCCGAGGGGATCGCAGCTATATATTCTGCAATCAGGAGTCGAACTTTGTTGTAAAAAAGGTTTTGAAATTATTTTCCAGGGTAGGGAGGCATACATTCTATGCAATATGCACGAACGATGACAAAGAAAGACTGGCTTTATATTCTCCGACAGTTACGCCACAAAGAGTCACTGGAGAAAATCATAGATAAAAAAAACTACGAGCTCAGTGATGCTGAACTGGCTGTTTTCTGGGGAGCCGCAGATCATCGTCTGGCTGAGCTTATTACCGGAACTTTATACGACCATGTTCCAGTGGAGATATGGCGGCATGTCCGTTGATTACATCTTCGGGGTTATATTCATATTGTATTCATTTCTGAGATACCACGTCCTAAAATTAGCTGCATCCAGAGGCGGTGAAAACAGGTATCCCTGCAGTAGCATTACCTGATTATTCCTCATAAACAGGGCCTGCTTCCTGGTGCTGATACCCTCTGCAATCATGGTAAGTTTCAGTCTTTTACTGAGGGTGATAATGGCATCAAGCACTGGGGTGTCTCCGTTGGCAGAATCGATCGTTTCTGTGAAACATCTGTCAATTTTGAGAAAGTCTGCAGGCAGGATTTGCAGGATAGACAAGGAACAATAGCCGGTTCCAAAATCATCTATACCGACCTTTATACCTGCCTCACGCAACTGGGACAGATGGGTAACAGTTTTCTCTGTATTTTCAATGAGTGTGCGTTCGGTAATCTCCGCCACAAGGGATAACGAAGAAGGAATACTGTCACGAAATTCCCTCATATCCCCTATAAACTCTTCTCCGGCGAGGTGGTCCGATGCAATATTTATGCTCAGATGAAACTCTCCCGTGGGGATCCACTCTTTAACATCATTAGCAATAAGCCCCATCAGGTGACGCGTTAAGGGCCCCATCATTTTTTCTGACTCTGCCGCAGGAATGAACACGTCCGGAGGGATCAATCTGCCGTCATTTCTTCTCCAGCGCATCAGGGCTTCTGCACCATGGCAGTGTCCTGAAATATCACAGACCGGCTGATAGCAGACAAAAAACTCTCCTTCTGTTATTGCCCTGCTTATCACGGATGCAGGGGAAATACGGGCAGCGTGCCATCGTTTCCAGAAAGTACCTGACAGGAATGAAAATAAAAGGAATGCAGGAAGAATTATCGGGATGCCTTCAGTACTGAAGTAAAGCCAGCTACGGAGGGTCGAATAAGCCGACACCCTGATATCACCTGCCTGTATTTGTAGCGAGGTAAGAACGTCGTGGTCACCCCGGGGCCCCCCCAGGGTGACAGACCGCCCGTGCCCTGCCTGTAGTGCGTAGTTCAGGTGGGTATTACCGGCCATCACCTTAATCAGCTCCCGCATGTAACGGGTGTCCAGTACCGTATAGGCGTAAATATTTTCCTTCAGCATCCGGGTATAGACAATCACAGAGTCGCCGTGGCCGGGGTTCATCGAGATTGATGAGGCCACTGCCGGCATATTCCCGTCAGACACACTCACATCCGGAAAAATGCTTTTAACAGGCCAGGGTTTATTTCCGCTGAAGGAGGAACAGATTATTGTCTTGCCTGAAATGATCCCCGCGCTCCTGGTGTAGGGGGTTAGCGTTGCCAGAGATGTCAGCAACGGCAGGATTGTTTCGCAGTCATGAGCACCTGCTTCACTAATCCGACTAAGCGTGGCAGATGCTGGTTGATAGTATTCATCAGTAAGCCTGAGTATACCGTTCACACCGGTAGTCATTGCGCGGTACTGCATCCACAAACCCGAGCATATGAAAATAATACAGAGCATTACCGTTGCTCCGGCAAGGGTCATCCATAACTGAAATGGCCTGGGTGATATTGTTTTCATATGGCTCATTGGGGTTAACAAAGAATAAAACACTATCATAAATACAAAGCTGCAAAAATATCTATTTTTTTTAATGTTAACAGGCTGATGCTCACGCAGGTGATAAATACAAAATTGTGCAATTCATTCAGGTTTCAGTGATATGAGTTTACCTGGAACATCTCCCTCTCGTTATTGTCATTTATTCCCTCCCGCGCATTTAATATTTTCAAACTGATGCTTGATTAATACAGGCGACATCGATCGATTACCACCTTTTGATAGCCACAGACTATCGTGCGGTTATAATTGATCGTTTTTGACTATCCTTTGATTGTGTGTATAATGCTCAAAATACACTGTTGGTGCGAGAATTCTGGATATAAACAGCACCATAGCGTCTGACTGAGATTGTTTATTTTCATCTGTAGCCATTATTTTTTGCTCGTAAGTATCAGCCCGGTTTTTAATCCAGGGAAGGAGAATTACATGGATGAGTGCGCACGCTGGCCCGAAAATGAGCCTCTTTCTGGAAAGAGGTTCATGGCTATTGCTGAGATAGCGGGCAGAGAAAATCTTTACTTTTTTAATCTTGATGAATCTCCATTTTATGTATTTTTAATACAGCCTCAGATTTTTAATTTAAAAAGGGGTTTTATTATCTCCTACCAGGCGTTATATACATTGCCGCTCTTATTATTGACCGAGTTTGCCTCTGTATATGCCCTATTCCCCTCAGACTGCAGGCCTGAGCAGGTTGCCGGTGAGATTAGGCAGGCACCTGACAACGGAGAAAAAAATATCCAATACTCCGAAACCCGTTTTCTCACGCCTTTTGAATTCAGGCTTCTGCACTTATTCATGCGGGCAGTCAGTATGAAAGATATCCCCTGCACCATTCTATGCACGGCCTGCGTATACCAGGAGCTATCAGAGAAAATGCAGCTCACGCACAAGGGAATGTCCGTTTACATGAAGCGGTGCGGGATATGAAAAACGACGTGATGCTGATTGTATTGACTGCAAACCACTGGTTATACACGGGGCTTGCTGCACTGCTGCCTGAAATGGACTCCCTCCGTGTCGGGTTCAGTTCGCCATACCTGCCTCCGGAGGTCAGGGCTGCCGGGCGGGTCATCATCGCGGTGGACAGCCGGATTGTGCTCCGGGGGGAGTGGTCGGCCCTGAATACCCTTCATGCGCTTCGACCAGATGCCATCCTGGTCTGGCTGGCCTGCGAACAGAGCGGCAGGTTATGTCCGTTTGCAAATCAGAGATACCTCTGCGTTAGTCAGCGACAGGATATTACCTCGTTACGCCTGGCTTTACGTCAGTCAGGGCAATACTCGCAGGGAAAATTTGCCCGTATCAAAAATATTAACCTGACACTCACCGAACGTCACATGCTGCCGTTTTTTTTGTCAGGGATGAGCATTCATCTGGTTTCCCGTATAACCGGAAAACCCTTAAAGACACTCTACGCACATCGAAAAAAAATTCTTGAGAAGACCGGAATGCGGCAACTGGCATTTCTACAGTTTGTGAATGAACGAAACCAGGGATTACCAGGCATTTTTGGCTTAGAGGGCGTTAATAAATAGAAAACAAATTTGAAGCGGCTTGAGGATGCAAGAAGGAAGGGGGTAACCCCTCCCGATGCAAGCCTCCGTATCGCGCCGTGGAATGGTTTCCAGAGAAACGGCAGCTGACGCATCACGGCATTGCCACTTACAACCCCCCGTCCTCTGGAACTCACTTATTTGTACACAGCCGACGTCCGGACTGAACCGGCGTAATTTATGGAGTCATTTGTGAAGACATCATCCTTAGTTCCCGTGTCGCTGAGAATGCGATTATTT